>JAVHYA010000058.1 GCA_031119395.1 Pseudomonadota bacterium | reverse complement strand
GAAGCCCCCAGGGCACCCGAGGAACTGGCTTTGCCAGGCCTCTGGGTGCGCCCCCTTCAGCCCGAAGGCGCCAGAGAGCGGGGAGCCGCGAAGCGGCATGGGGGGTGATTCACTTCACCGGTGCCGGCTCCAGCCCGGCCTTGCGGATCGTCGGTGCCGCCTCGGCCGAGACGTAGTAGCGGATGAGGGCGCGCGCCGCATCGGGGTTCTTCGCGGTGGTCGAGATGCCGGCCGAGAACACCGTCACGCGCTGCAGCGGTGGCGGCAGCACGCCGACGAAGTCCGCGCCCGGGATCGGGATGAGCTCGCTGACCTGCTGCAGGCCCAGGGCCGCGTCCCCGCGTGCCACCACGGTCGCCACACGCTCGCTCAGGATGCGCTTGCTCTTGGGCTTGACCTCGGCCTCGATGCCCAGGTTCTTGAGCATCTCGGTCTCGTAGTAGGTGCCGCTGGCGCTGGCCGAGTAGGCGATGGACGGCGCCGCGAGCAGCGTGCGCTTCACCGCCTCGGGCGTGCTGACGTCGGGCTTGGGCGCGCCCTTCTTCACCGCGAAGCCGATCAGCGAATGCACGATGTCCACCTGGCTGCCGGGCACCACCTTGCCCTGCGCCACCAGCTGGTCGAGCGACGAGCGCGCGAGGATCACCACGTCCACCGGCTCGTTGCGCGCCAGCCGGCTCGGGATCGAGTCGCTGGCACCGCCCATCGAGGAGCCGTACACCGTCTTCACCTTGTAGCCGGTGCTGCGCTCGAAGCCGGGCTTGAGCTCGTCCGAGGCGGCGGCGAAGCCGCCCGAGGTCATCATCACGATCTCGGTGCCGGCGGGCGGGGTGGGGGCCATGCTGCCGCAGGCGGCGAGCAGGGCGGCGCTCGCCAGCGACAGGGCGGCGCGGCGGGTCCAGAGCAATCGGTTCATGGTCGGTCTCCTTGGTGGCGAATCGTTGGAGCGACAGGCTATGGCTGTCGACACGGTGAGGCCATCGTAGGCACCGAAGCTGTCAGTCAGCCGACAGGGCAGGCAGTGTTATCCCCAAGGGAGCGGGGCGGCCCGGACGGTCGGGCGCCCGGTGCAAGGCGTAGCACCCCGGCGCTCACCGACCGGGGCCCGTTCGACGCACCAGGTCACGCACCGCGATCACCGACAAGAACAGCGCGACGCAGGCGGCGGTCAGCGTCGCCACCGTGTAGAAGCCGAACAGGGCCCAGTACAGCAAGGGCCGGTCCGCGGCGACGACGTCGGGTCCTTTGCGGTTGTCGAGCACCCCGGTGCGCAGGCCGTCCAGCAACTCGCTGGCGCCGATGAGGCAGCCCCAGCCGATCAAGGCGGCGACGATGAGGGTCGTGAGCGACTGGCGCCACGGGCGCCGGCGGCGCTGGACCGTCGAACCGCCCGTCACGTGCGGCTGGCGCCCACGAAGGTCAGCCGATTGCCGAAGGGGTCGCGCACGGTCAGCTCCCGCGTGTCCCACGGCGTGGACTCGATGCCGGGGCGGGCATAGCCGTACTGTCTGGCCGTCAGCTCGGCATGCAAGCCGTCGATGTCGTCGCAGGGGATGCGCAGCGCCGCGCCGGGGCAGGCGTCGCCGTGGTGTTCGGACAGGTGCAGCACGCAGCCGTCGCGCGACACCTGGAGGTACAGCGGCAGCGCAGGCTCGAAGCGGTGCTGCCAGTCGACCTTGAAGCCGAGGAAGTCGACGTAGAACTCGCGCGCCTTGGCTTCGTCGAAGATGCGCAGGATGGGGGTGACGGCGTGCAGTGGCATGCGCGCTTTCTAACGCATCGCCACCGGGGCCAGCGCTTCGGTGGCCGCGGCCGGCCAACAGCGTTCGTTCAGCGTGCCCCGTCCCGTGCCATCACCTCGTCGATCACGCTGCACATGCGGCCCAGTGTCCAGCCGGCGGGCGCGCCCAGGGGCTCGTCGGGGATGCGCAGGCGCAGGGCGTCCTCGGCTGCGCAGACGAAGTCGATGCGGCGCCCGCTGCAGTCCAGCCCCAGCTCGCCGAAGCCGCTCTCGGGCCGGATCGCGTCGGGCGGGCAGCGGAACTCCTGCGTGAGGATGCGGGCAAGGGTGTGATAGGTCGGGGTGGTCACGGCGGGCCTCGGACGAGGTGGGAAACGCGGCGGTGAAGTTTGTACGCCACGTGCATGACGCGCGGTGTAGGTCGCCTGCGCGTCGTGGGGCCGGCTGCTCGATTTGAAGGCCCAGGGCGCTGACCCGCGCCTGACGCCCCGCTTGTGGGGCCAAGGCCGCTCCTGCTAGTGTCGGGGCGGCGTGAACGCCGCTGCACGACGCCCGGCGCGTGCGCCTTCCCGTTTCTTTTTTCTCCTTCCGCTCGATTGCCTCTTATGCGAATCCTCCTGGTCGAAGACGATGCCGTGCTGCGCGACGTGATGCTGCGCAGCCTGGGCGATGCGGGGCACCGCGTGGACCTGGCCCAGAGCGTGGAAGACGCCGACCACCTGTGGCGCGTGCAGCCCTTCGACGTGGTGCTGCTGGACCTGAACCTGCCCGCGCGCTCGCAGCCCGGCAGCGGCATGGGCAGCGGCCTGACCGTGCTGCGCCAGGCGCGCAGCCGCGGCGACCGCACGCCGGTGCTGGTGCTCACGGCGCGCGACCGCACCGAGGAGCGCATCGCCGGCCTCGATGCCGGCGCCGACGACTACCTGGGCAAGCCCTTCGACCTGGCCGAGGTGGAGGCCCGCCTGCGCGCGCTGGCCCGTCGTGCGCAGGGCACCGACGACGTGGCGCTGCTGGGCCAGCTCAAGCTGGACCGCAAGGCGCGCCGCTTCTCGGTGGGCGGTGCGCCGCTCGATCTGCCGGCCCGCGAGTTCGAGGTGCTGTGGGAGCTGATGAGCCCGCCGGGCCATGCGGTGAGCAAGCGCACCCTGTCGGACAAGCTGTCCAACTTCGACGAGTCGCTGGGCGACAACGCGCTGGAAGCCTTCATCTCGCGCCTGCGCAAGAAGCTGATCGGCAGCGGTGCCGCCATCCGCACGCTGCGCGGCATCGGCTACCTGCTGGAGGCGGAAGCGGCTTGAGCGGGCCTCACGCCGCAGCCCCGGCCGCGACGCGGCGCGCATCGCCCTCGCTGCGCGCGCGGGTGCTGCGGCACGTGATGCTGCCGCTGGCGCTCACCTGGCTGGCCGGCACGGTCGTCACCTTCATGGTGGCGAGCTATTTCACGCAGCAGGCCTTCGACCGTGCACTGCTCGACGATGCGTACTCGATCGCCTCCAACGTGCGGCCCAACCCGGACGGCGAGGTGGCGCTGCAGCTCACGCCGCGCGAGCTGACGGCCGCGCTCTTCGACCGTGCCGAGAAGGTGTACTTCGGCGTCCTGCGGCCCGATGGCCATCAACTGGCCGGCACGCCGATGCCGGCCGAGGGGCCGGCGCCGGGCGAGGCTTTCCACTTCTCCGAATTCGTCCTCGACGGGCACGACGTGCGCGCCGTGACGCTGCGCCACCAGGTGCAGGACCGCCCGGGCGACTACCGCGTGGTGGTGGCGCACACCACCGTCACGCGCGGCGCGCTGGCCGGGCGCGTGCTGGTGTATGCCACCTTGCCGCAGGTGCTGCTGCTGGCGCTGCTGGCCGTGTGGCTGTGGCGCGGCATCGCGCGCGACCTGGCGCCGCTGGCGGCGCTGCAGACCACGCTGGCGCACCGCGACGCGAGCGACCTGTCGCCGGTGGCGGTGCCGCCCACGGCGCGCGAGATCGAGCGCGTGGGCGAGGCAGTGAACGACCTGTTCGAGCGGCTGGACCGCAGCGTGCGATCGCAGCGCGAGTTCGCGGGCAACGTGGCGCACGAGCTGCGCACGCCGCTGGCCGGCATTCGCGCGCTGGCCGACTACGGGCTGGCCAACCCCACGCCCGGCGTGTGGCGCGAGCAACTGCAGCGCATCGCCGCGAGCGAGGCGCGCGCCAGCCACCTGGTCGACCAGCTGCTGGCGCTGGCGCTGGCCGACGAGAGCGACGCGGTGCTCCAGCGCGAGCCGGTGCGGCTCGACGCGCTGGTCGGCGACACCGTGCTGCGCCACCTGGCCAAGGCCGACGCGCGCGGCGTCGACCTGGGCGCCCGCGGCCTGGACGAGGGCGAAGCGAAGGACTTCACCGTGCTGGCGGATGCCGGCCTGATCGAAGGCATCCTCGACAACCTGATCGACAACGCGCTGCGCTATGGCGGCAAGACCATCACGCTCGAACTGGCCGCCACGCCCGCGCGCTGCACCCTGGCGGTGGTGGACGACGGGCCGGGCATCCCCGAGGCCGCGCAGCGCGACCTGATGCAGCGCTGGGCGCAGGGGCCCGACGGGCAGAAGCTGGGGCAGGGCGCGGGGCTGGGGTTGGCCATCGTGGCGCGCTATGCGCAGCTGCTGAAGGCGCCGCTGTCGCTGGCCACCGCCGGGCCGCAGGGCGGGCTGCGGGTGGAGCTGGTGTTCGCCAAGGGCTGAGCCCCGCTCCGGGGGCGCGGACGCTGTCCGAGCGCCATCCTTTCGATCGCCGGGGGCGCCCGTCGGGCGGGCGCTGCCGCCCGATCCGGCCCGCAATCATGCCGCCGCGCGGGGCGCCAGCACGATGATCGCCATGCCCGCCAGCGCGATGCCGGCGCCGACGAGGTCCCAGCGCGTGGGCGCGATGCCGTCCACCGCCCACAGCCAGCCCAGGGCGACCGCGATGTAGACGCCGCCATAGGCCGCGTACACGCGCCCGGCCGCCTGCGGGTGCAGGGTGAGCAGCCAGGCGAAGAGCGCCAGGCTCAGCGCGGCCGGCAGCAGCAGCCACACCGGGCCGCCCTTGCGCAGCCACAGCCAGGGGAGGTAGCAGCCCACGATCTCGGCCACGGCCGTGGCGACGAAGAGCAGCAGGGTGCCGCCGAGGCGGAGCAGGGCATCGGTCATGCGGCCGATGATCGCAGCCGGACGCGCTGCGCGACGGGCCGCCGGCCGAGCGGATGCAGCCTGCGCGCTCAGGCCGCCTTCGCTTCGGGCAGCCGGGCGATGACCTTGATCTCGAAGTCGAAGCCGTAGAGCCAGGTCACGCCGATGCCGGTGAGCGTGGGGTGAGGCGCGTTGCCCCAGTACTCGGGCACGATCTTCCAGATGGTCTCGAACTTCTCGGCCGGGTCGACGACGAACACGGTGACGTCGACCACGTCGTCGAAGGTGCAGCCCGCGGCGCCGAGGATGGCGTCGAGGTTCTCGAAGGCGCGGCGCACCTGCGCCTCGAGGCCCGGCTCGGGCGAGCCGTCCGGCCGGCTGCCGACCTGGCCGGAGACGAAGAGGAAGCCGTTGGAGCGCACGGCCGGCGAGTAGCGGTTCTTCTCGTACAGGGCCTGCCGGCCGGGCGGGAAGACGACGTCGCGGGTGGGGGTGGAGTTCATCAAGGGTCCGGGGATGGGGGGTTGGGCGATGCCCTGCACTCTAGGCAGCCACCGCGTCGGAATAAACACGCCGGCGCCAGAATCACCGTTTGGCGATTCCGAACAATCCCTTCGCCGCGAGGAGCGACCATGGACCGCATCGACGCGATGCAAGCCTTTGCCCGGGTGGTGGAGACGCGCAGCTTCACCCAGGCGGCCGCCACGCTGCAGATCAGCAAGACCACGGTGACCCAGCTCGTGCAGCAATTGGAGGCGCGGCTGCGCGTGAAGCTGCTCAACCGCACCACGCGCAAGGTCAACGTCACGGCCGATGGTGCGGCGTACTACGAGCGCGTGGTGCGCCTGCTGGCCGACCTGGACGATGCCGAGACGAGCCTGTCGGGCGCCGCCGCCGCGCCGCGCGGGCACCTGCGCGTGGACGTGCCCAGCCCGCTCGCGCGCCTGGTGCTGGTGCCCGCGCTGCCGGCCTTCCATGCACGCTACCCCGACATCGAGATCGACATGGGCGTGAGCGATCGCAGGGTCGACCTCATCGACGAGCGGATCGACTGCGTGGTGCGCGGCGGCGAGTTGACCGACCCGTCGCTCGTGGCCCGGCGCGTGGCCGACCTGCAGCTGCGCGTGTACGCGTCACCCGCCTACGTGGCGCGCGCGGGCCGGCCCGCGCACCCGGGCGAGCTGGCCGACACGCACCACCGCGTGGTCGGTTTCCTCTGGGCGCGCAGCGGGCGAACCCTGCCCTACGCGATGCACCGCGCGGGCGAGCGGGTGGAGGTGCGCGGGCGGCATGTGTTCTCGGTCGACGACGGCAACGCCTACCTGGCGGCCGGCCTCGCGGGGCTGGGCATCCTCTGGCTGCCCGACTACATGGCGCGCGAGCACCGTGCGCGCGGCGAGCTGGTGCCGCTGCTGGAGGACTGGCAGCTCGATCCGATGCCGCTGTACGTCGCCTTCCCGCCCAGCCGGCATGTGAGCGCCAAGCTGCGCGTGTTCATCGACTGGGTGGCGGCGCTGATGGAGGAGCACGCGCCGCCCGTGGCCACGCCTAGGCCTCGCCCGGCGACCAGTCGGGGCTGAAGCCGCCGAGCGCGGGGTGGTACATCTCGTCGCCGCTGTGCTGGGTGAACTCCACGTTGAGCCTGTCTTCCCGCAGCCCCAGCAGCTCGATGCAGTGGGCGCACAGGGCCTGCGCGACGGCCATCCGCAGCTCCGCCGGACGGCCGGCGCGGATGTCCAGCATCAGGATGGCGACCTGCACCGGCGCTTCGCCTTCGACGGCGATGCGCCACAGCCCGCCGTCGCCCAGTTCCCGCACGGCCACGGTGATGCGGCGGATGTCGACCGACATCATGCGCGCGTAGGTCCGGCTCATCGCGTCGGCCAGTCGCTGCTTGGTCGCCGCAGGGTAGGGGCCGGCGACGTCGAGCTGCAGGTAGGGCATGGGTGGATCTCCCTGCGGCGCTGCGGCGCGCCGCGTCGGCTTTGCTACTGAATCGATAGCTGCTCACGCAGGCAGGGCGGGCGTTGCAGGCCGTTTTGGCTTGGAACGCCCGCGTGCCGATGCGGTGCTCAGTCCAGCGTCGGGTAGTCGGTGTAGCCCTTCTCGCCGCCACCGTAGAGGGTGGCCTTGTCGACCTCGTTCCACGGCGCGTGTTCGCGGATGCGGCGCACCAGGTCGGGGTTGGCGATGAAGGGCTTGCCGAAGGCGATCAGGTCGTCGCCTTCCTTCACGGCGATCTCGGCCATCGGCAGGTCGTAGCCGTTGTTCACCATCCAGGCCGCGCGGCCGCCGGCCTCGCGGTAGGCCTGCTTGAGCGCGTCGTAGTCGAAGGGGCGGTCGGGGATCTCGCGCGGGCCGCCGGTCGCGCCCTCGATGATGTGGATGTAGGCCAGGCCGAGCTGCGCCAGCTGCTTCACCACGTACTCGAAGAGCGGCTGCGGGTCGCTGTCGACCACGTCGTTGGCCGGCGTGACGGGCGACAGGCGGATGCCCACCTTGCCATGGCCCACGGCGTCGGCCACGGCGCGCGTGACCTCCAGCAGCAGGCGCGCGCGGTTCTCGATGGAGCCGCCGTAGTCGTCGGTGCGGTGGTTGCTGCCGTCCTTGAGGAACTGGTCGAGCAGGTAGCCGTTGGCGCCGTGGATCTCGACGCCGTCGAAGCCCGCGGTCTCGACCGCGTTGCGGGCGGCGGCGGCGTAGGTGTGGACGATGCCGGGCAGCTCGGTGACCTTCAGCGCACGGGGATGCGAGGTGTCGACGAAGGTCGGCACGCCGTCCTTGATGAGCACGGTCTTGGTCTTGGCCGTGATGGCCGAGGGCGCGACCGGCGCGCCGCCGTCGGGCTGCAGTTCGGTGTGCGAGACGCGGCCGACGTGCCACAGCTGCGTGACGATCTTGCCGTCCTTGGCGTGCACGGCGGCGGTGACCTTCTTCCAGCCGTCGAGCTGCTCGGTGCCGTACAGGCCCGGCACGTCGGCATAGCCCTGGCCCTGGTGGCTGATGGCGGTGGCCTCGGTGATGAGCAGGCCGGCATCGGCGCGCTGCGCGTAGTAGGTGGCGGTGATGTCGCGCGGGATCGCATTGGGCGAGCGGTTGCGCGTGAGCGGCGCCATCACGATGCGGTTCTTCAGGTGCAGGTCGCCGGCCTGGACCGGGTCGAAAAGGGTGGGCATGGGCGTGAAGCCTTTCGTCGCTGAGGTTGTTGTGGGTCTTCGGGGCGACCGGCGCGCAGGCGGCGCCAGAACCCTCCACCGCGCAGCGTACGCCAGCCTGCGCGGCCTTGCGGCAGCGGGGTTGCCGGTTTGTTGCTAGGCAACGGTCCGACAGGCGGCCCATCTGCCGTCAGCGCAGAATGCGCCGACCCCCATGAGCACCGTGCCCGACACCTCCGCCGACGCGTCCGCTTCCGCCGCGAGGTCCGTGCTGCTGGCGCTCGGCCTGTCGATGGGCGCGGCCGTGTCGCTGGGCATCACCCGTTTCGCCTACGGCCTGCTGCTGCCGCCGATGCGCGAGGACCTGGGCTGGAGCTATGCGCTGGCCGGCGGCATGAACACCGCCAACGCGCTGGGCTACCTGCTGGGGGCGCTGTGCACGCCGGCGCTGATGCGGCGCTGGGGTGCCGGGCGGCTGCTGGTGGTTGGCGCGCTGCTCGCGAGCGTGTTCATGGCGGCCAGCGGCTTCTTCACCGGCGCGCCGGCATTGTTGGTGCAGCGCCTGCTGGCGGGCGTCGCGAGCGCGTGGGTGTTCGTCGCCGGCGGGCTGCTGGCCGCGCAATTGGCTGCGCGGCATCCTGCGCAGTCGGGCTTTCTGCTGGGGCTGTACTACGGCGGCACCGGCCTGGGCATCGTGGTGTCGGCGCTGGGCGTGCCGCCGCTGCTGGCCTGGGGTGCCGACGGTGCGCATGCGTGGCGCTGGGCCTGGTGGGGCCTGGCGGTCGCGAGCCTGATGGCGACTGCCCTTCTTGCTGCGACCGCCCGTGCCTTGCCGCCCGCGCCCGCGCCCGGTGCGGGGGGGCCGGCGTCGCCAGGCGCGGCCGTGCCGCTGCGCCGCCTGGGCTGGGCGATGGCAGGGTACCTGTGCTTCGGCGCCGGCTACATCGGCTACATGACCTTCGTGATCGCGCTGCTGCGCACCGGCGGCGCGAGCGCGACGCAGCTCACGCTCTTCTATGCGCTGCTGGGCGTGGCGGTGGTGGTCTCGTCGCGGCTGTGGGCCGGCGTGCTGGGCCGCTGGCGCGGCGGCGAGCCGCAGGCGATGCTCAATGCGCTGCTGGGCGTGGCCACGCTGCTGCCGGTGCTCAGCCCGGCGTGGCCGGTGGCGCTGGCATCGGGGCTGCTCTTCGGCGCCGTGTTCCTGTCGGTGGTGGCGTCGACCACCGCGCTGGTGCGGCACAACCTGCCGCCCGCGCAGTGGGCGGCGGGCATCAGCGCCTTCACCATCCTGTTCGCGCTCGGGCAGATCGTCGGCCCGACCGTGGTCGGCTGGATCGCCGACGGCCCGGGCGGGCTGGCGCGCGGGCTGGTCGCGTCGGCCCTGGCGTTGTGGCTCGGTGCCGCGCTGGCCTGGCGGCAGAAGGCGCTGGCATGACGCGCGTGCGTCGGCTGGTGCTGGTGCTCGGCGACCAGCTGAGCCTGCAGAACGTGGCCTTCGAGGGCTTCGAGCCGGCGCACGACGCGGTGCTGATGGTCGAGGCGCGCGAGGAATCCGAACATGTGCCGAGCACGAAGATGCGCACCGCGCTCTTCCTGTCGGCGATGCGGCATTTCGCCGAGCTGCTGCGCGAGCGCCGCTGGCCGCTCCACTACCTGCGCATCGGCACGCACCGCTTCGCCGGCATCGCCGACGCGCTGGCCGACGCGCTCGCGCAGCATCGCCCCGACGTGGTCGTGATGACCGAGGCCGGCGAGTGGCGCCTGGAACAGGCCCTCGCCGACACCTGCACGCGGGCCGGCGTGCGCCTGGACGTGCGCGACGACCTGCACTTCATGGCCTCGCGCGCCGAGTTCGCCGACCATGCACGCGGCAAGACGCGGCTGGTGATGGAGGCCTTCTACCGACGCATGCGCCAGCAGCACGGGGTGCTGCTGGACGCGCAGGGCGGCCCCGCCGGCGGGCAGTGGAACTACGACCACGACAACCGCGGCGCCTTCGGCCGCGCCGGGCCGGGGATGCTGCCGCGCCCGCCGTCCTTCGCGCCGGACGCGATCACGCGCGAGGTGCTGGCCGATGTGGAGGCGCATTTCGGCGACCACTACGGCAGCGCCGACGGCTTCGACTGGCCCGTCACGCGCGAGCAGGCGCTGCATGCGCTGGCCGCCTTCATGGCCGAACGGCTGCAGGACTTCGGCCGCTTCCAGGACGCGATGTGGCAGGACGAGCCCTACCTCTACCACGGCCTGATCTCGTCCTCGCTCAACCTCAAGCTGCTCGATCCGCGCGAGGTGATCGCGGCGGCGGTGGCCGAGCACGAGGCCGGCCGCGCACCCATCGAGGCGGTGGAGGGCTTCGTGCGGCAGATCCTCGGCTGGCGCGAGTTCATGCGGGGCGTGTACTGGTGGCGCATGCCGAAGCTGCTGCAGGCCAACGCGCTGCGGCACGATGCGCCCCTGCCCGACTGGTACTGGACCGGCCAGGTGCACATGAACTGCATGCGCCAGGCCATCGGCCAGACCCTGCGCACCGGCTACGCGCACCACATCCAGCGGCTGATGGTCACGGGCAACTTCGCGCTCACCTTCGGCGTGGAACCGGCGCAGGTGCACGCCTGGTACCTGGCGGTGTACGTCGATGCGGTGGAATGGGTGGAAGCGCCCAACACGCTGGGCATGTCGCTCTACGCGGACGGCGCGCGCTTCGTCACCAAGCCGTACGCGGCCGGTGGCGCCTACATCCGGCGCATGAGCAATTACTGCGACGGCTGCCGCTACCGCCCGGCCGAGCGCAGCGGCGAGGCGGCCTGCCCGATGACGGTGATGTACTGGGACTTCGTCGCGCGGCATGCGCGCATGCTCGAGGGCAATCCGCGCACGGTGATGATGGTGAAGAACCTGCAGCGCTTCGGTGCCGACGAGGTGGCCGCGCTGCGCCGCACCGCACAGCGCATGCGGGACGATCCGCAGGCGCTGTGAGGCGATGGCTTCGGCCTACTTGATCAGGCCTTCGGCCTTCATCGCCGCCTGCACCGCCGGGCGCTGGCCGATGCGTTCGTGCCAGGCCAGCACGTTCGGGAAGGACGACAGGTCGACGCCCGTGGGCTTGGCCCAGTTGGTGACGGTGAACAGGTAGCCGTCGGCCACGCTGAAGTGCTCGCCCATCAGGAACTCGCGGCCCTCGAGCTGCTTGTCGAGCCACTGGTAGCGCGACTTCAGCTTGTCCTTCGAGATCGTCTTGGCCTCCTCGGGCATGGCCGGATTGAACAGCGGGCTGAAACCCTTGTGGATCTCGGTGCCGATGAAGGTCAGCCATTCCTGCAGGCGGTAGCGCTGCATGGTGCCGGCGGCGGGCGCGAGGTTCTTGGTGGGCGCCAGGTCGGCGATGTACTGCACGATGGCCGGGCCTTCGCGCAGCGTGGTGCCGTCGTCGAGCTCGAGCAGCGGCACGTAGCCCAGCGGGTTGATGCCGTAGTAGTCGGTGCCGTCCTGGAGCTTGTGGCTCTTGGTGCTGGCCATCACCGGCTCGAAGGCCAGCCCGGCTTCCTGCAGCGCGATGTGGGGCGAGAGGGAACAGGCCCCGGGGGAGTAGTACAGCTTCATGGCGAGAGAGCTCCTGGTTCGTTGGATGCCGTCGATGGGCGGATGCGGGGGATGCGAAGCCGGTCGGCGCCGGCGTCCGCAGCGAATGTAGCCGGTCGTGCAAGGGCGTGCGCCGGGCCGCGCGGACATGGCGGCGGCGGGCTTCAGGGCCGCGCGAGCTTGTCCTACGGGGCCATGCGGGGCGCGCCGTCCGGGCGGCGACAGGCGCGTTTCTAAGCTCTGCATCCTGGCAGCGAGGACGCACTCTGCATCCGGATGCCGCCTCTTTTCAAGGAGCTTCCCATGTTGAAGTACGCCATCATCTTCGCCCTGATCTCGCTGGTGGCCGGTGCCCTCGGCTTCGGCGGCGTGGCCGCGGGCGCGGCCGGCATCGCGAAGGTGCTGTTCGGCCTGTTCCTGCTGTTGGCCGTGGTGTTCCTGGTGCTGGCCGCCCTGGGCATCGGTGCGGCACGCAAGGCGCTGGATTGACCGTGCCTGCGACCGACACCGCTCACCGCAACCTGCGCTGGCCGCGCCGGCGCTCGCTCGGCCAGTTGCTGCAATCGCCCGCCCACCAGGTGGTGCGGGTGCTGCATGTGACCCAATCCAATTGGCAACTGCCCGAGCGCCGCCGCGGGCGGCGCGGGCCGATGCCATTGCCGGCCCTGGCCTGAGCGACGCCGCACGGCCGCCGCACCTTCGTTTCTTCAATGTCTGGCAGGGAGGCTGCGCAGCCCACGGCGCGCAGGCAGTCATGCATGAATCGCACATCGATGCCGTCCTCGAGTACCGGGTCACGGCCCCTTCGCACCTGCTGCTGAACATCGAGGCGGCGAACTGCGCCTCGCAGTCGATCCTCAGCGAATCGCTGCAGGTCGAGCCGCCGGTCGCGCTGCACCACTACAGCGACGACAACAGCGGCAACCGTTTCGTCCGCTTCGACGCCGCACCGGGGCCGCTCACCATCCGCTACCGCGCCAGTGTGCAGCGTGCACCCGTCAGCCTGCCGGCCGAGCTGGCCGAGGCGCCCGTCAACCAGGTGCCCGACGCCCTGATGCACTACCTCATGCCCACGCGCTACTGCGAGTCGGACGTGATGGCGCGCGCGGCGCAGCAGCTGTTCGGCGACCTGCCGCCGGGCATCGGCCGCGTGCAGGCGATCGTCGACTGGATCCACGACAGCCTGTGCTACCAGCCGGGCAGCAGCGACTCCACGACCACCGCGCAGGAGGTGTTCGTGTCGCGCGCCGGCGTGTGCCGCGACTTCGCGCACCTGGGCATCACCTTCTGCCGCGCCCTCAACATTCCGGCGCGGCTGGTGGTCGGCTATGTGTGGTTCGACGAGCCGCCGCAGGATTTCCATGCCGTCTTCGAGGCCTGGATCGGCGGGCGCTGGGTGCTCTTCGACGCCACGCGCATGGCGCCGGTCGACCGGCTGGTGCGCGTGGGCACGGGGCGCGACGCCAAGGACGTCGCCTTCTGCACGATCTTCGGGCCGGTGGCGATGACGAAGAAGGAGATCGTGGTGCGCGAGAAGCAGAACGAGGCCCTTCCTCCGCCGCGCCCGCCGGAGCCCAGCGGCATCGTCGTGGGCATCGAGAAGCCCGTGCCTGTGCCCGTGGCCGCGGGATCGGCCGCGGCCTGCGAGCCGCCGCCGGTGCAGACGGTGCCGCTCAGCGACTGAGTGCCGCCGCGCCGTTTGCTACAAAATTGATAGCTGGAGACGCAGTGCTGGCGCGCGTCACAGCCCGATTTTGTTCTCAAGATCGGGATGCCCATATTTTGAGCAGGTGAGGGCCCGGGCGAATAAAATCGACGCCCTTTCCTCCTCCTGAACGACGCAGTGATGGCCGGCCACCCGCACGGGGCCGCCGCCGATCGGCCACTGCGCGACCCTGACCATGCTGTACCCGGAAGAATTCGACGTCATCGTCGTCGGCGGTGGCCATGCCGGCACCGAGGCCGCGCTCGCCTCGGCGCGCATGGGTGCCAAGACCCTGCTGCTGACCCACAACATCGAGACGCTGGGCCAGATGAGCTGCAACCCCTCGATCGGCGGCATCGGCAAGGGGCACCTGGTCAAGGAGGTCGACGCGCTGGGCGGCGCGATGGCCATCGCGACGGACGAGGCGGGCATCCAGTTCCGCATCCTCAATTCGAGCAAGGGCCCGGCCGTGCGTGCGACGCGGGCGCAGGCCGACCGCATCCTCTACAAGGCGGCCATCCGGCGCCGGCTGGAGAACCAGCCCAACCTGATGCTCTTCCAGCAGGCGGTGGACGACCTGATGGTGGAGGGCGATCGGGTGGTCGGTGCCGTGACCCAGGTGGGCATCGCCTTCCGGGCGCGGACCGTCGTGCTGACGGCCGGCACCTTCCTGGACGGCCGCATCCATGTGGGCCTGGACAACTACCAGGCCGGCCGCGCGGGCGACCCGCCGGCCGTGAGCCTGTCGGCGCGGCTGAAGGAGCTGAAGCTGCCCCAGGGCCGGCTCAAGACCGGCACGCCGCCGCGGCTGGACGGCCGGACCATCGACTTCAGCAAGTGCACCGAGCAGCCTGGCGACGGCATGCCGGGCAGCGACAACGCCGCCATGCCGGTGTTCAGCTTCATGGGCCGCGCGGACATGCATCCGCAGCAGATGCCGTGCTGGATCACCCACACCAACGCCCGCACGCACGAGATCATCCGCTCCGGCTTCGACCGCAGCCCGATGTTCACCGGCAAGATCGACGGGGTGGGGCCGCGCTATTGCCCGAGCGTGGAAGACAAGATCAACCGTTTCGCGGACAAGGACAGCCACCAGATCTTCCTGGAGCCCGAGGGACTGACGACGAACGAGTACTACCCGAATGGCATCTCGACGAGCCTGCCCTTCGACATCCAGTACGCGCTGGTGCGCTCGATGCCGGGGCTGGAGAACGCGCACATTCTGCGGCCGGGCTATGCCATCGAATACGACTACTTCGATCCGCGCGGGCTGAAGAGCAGCTTCGAGACGCGCGCGATCCAGGGCCTGTTCTTTGCCGGCCAGATCAACGGCACCACCGGCTACGAGGAGGCGGCGGCCCAGGGGCTGTTCGCCGGCATCAACGCCGCGCTGCAGTGCCGAGGCGAGGGCGCATGGGTGCCGCGCCGGGACGAGGCCTACCTGGGCGTGCTGGTCGACGACCTCATCACCAAGGGCGTGACGGAGCCGTACCGCATGTTCACCAGCCGCGCCGAGTTCCGGCTGCAGCTGCGTGAGGACAACGCCGACATGCGCCTGACCGAGACCGGCCGCAGGCTGGGGCTGGTGGACGACGCGCGATGGGACGCCTTCAGCCGCAAGCGCGACGCTGTTTCACGTGAAACAGAGCGCCTCAAGTCGACCTGGGTGAACCCGCGCAACCTGCCGGCGAGCGAATCGGAGCGCGTCCTGGGCAAGGCCATCGAGCACGAATACAACCTGGGTGACCTGTTGCGTCGGCCCGGGGTGAGCTACGAGGCGCTGCTGTCGCTGAACGGCGGCAAGTACGCGCCCGACCAGGCGCTGGCCGCCGATCAAGTGGAGCAGGTGGAGATCGCGGCCAAGTACAGCGGCTACATCGAACGCCAGCACGACGAGGTGCAACGCGCCGCCACCTACGAGAACCTGCGCCTGCCGCCGGAGCTGGATTACCTGCAGGTGCAGGCCCTGAGCATCGAAGCCCGCCAGAAGCTGGCCAAGCACCGGCCCGAAACGTTGGGCCAGGCCTCGCGCATCTCGGGCATCACGCCGGCGGCCATCTCGCTGCTCATGATCCATTTGCGCAAGGGCGGGTACAAGGCCTTCCAGACGACGTCCGCGACCGAGTCGGCTCCCGCATGACGATCGGGCTGGAGGAGGGCGCCCGCGCGCTGGGCCTGGCGCCGAGCGCCCGGCAGATCGAGCAGCTGGAGGCCTACGGTGCGCTGATCCTGAAGTGGAACAAGGTCTACAACCTGACGGCGCTGCGCGACGAGGCGAGCGTCCGCACGCACCATTTGCTCGACAGCTTGGCGGCCGTGGCACCGCTGAACCGGCAGCAGCCGGGGCCGGGGCGTTTGCTGGATGTGGGCTCGGGCGGCGGCCTGCCGGGCGTGGTCATCGCGATCCTGCGGCCCGACCTGGAAGTGCGATGCCTGGACGCGGTGGCGAAGAAGACGGCCTTCGTCAACCAGGTGGCGGCCGAGCTGCAGCTTCCTCATCTGAAGGGCGTGCATGCGCGCGTCGAATCGCTGACCGGCACGTACGACGTGGTGAGTTCGCGTGCGTTCGCGTCGCTGGCGGACTTCTTCCAGGGCTCGCGGCAGCTGCTGGCAAAGCAGGGCGTCTGGCTGGCCATGAAGGGCAAGGTGCCGAACGAAGAACTCCGCGCCCTCCCGCCCGGCGTCGAGGTGTTTCACGTGGAACAACTGCATGTTCCAGGGCTCGATGCGGAGCGTTGCATCGTCTGGGCAAGAAAAAGCGCCGATTGAGGCGCCCGGACGTGCCGCGGGGCCCGTCCGTCGCGGGCTCCTGACTTAGACTCGTCGCCTTCCCCTTTCCTGGGCCCCATCGGGCTACTTCCATGTTCGGCATCGCGGACTACGGCGCCTTTGTCGCCGCCATCATCGTCTTCCTGCTCATTCCCGGGCCGGGCAATCTGGCGTTGATCACTTCGACCGGCAAGGGCGGCCTGCGCGGCGGGCTGGGTTCGACCCTGGGCCTGATCCTGGGCGACCAGGTGCTGATGTGGTCGGCCGTGGCGGGCGTGGCGGCCCTGCTGGCGGCGTACCCGACCGCCTTCCACCTGGTCCAGTGGCTGGGCGCCGCCTACCTGGCGTGGATGGGATGGAAGATGCTGCGCGCGAAGCCGGGCGCCGGGCCGGTGCTGCAGATCCAACCGCGCCAGTACCTGCGGCAGTCCTTCCTGATCACTTTGCTGAACCCCAAGGCGATCGTGTTCTACATGGCGTTCTTCCCGCTCTTCATCGATCCGGCGCGCCACCAGGGCCTGCTGACCTTCGGGGTGATGGCGGGCACGGTGGCCGCGATCACGCTGGCCTACTGCCTGACGACGATCACCCTGACCCACTTCTTCGCCGAGCGCATTCGCGCCAACCCGAAGGTCTCGGGCGCGCTGGAGAAGATCGCCGGCACGCTCCTCGTCGGCTTCGGCATCAAGCTCGCGCTGAGCCAGTGACCCCATGGCCAAGATTTTCTGCATCGCGAACCAGAAGGGCGGGGTCGGCAAGACCACCACCACCGTGAACCTCGCCGCCGGGCTGGCCAAGGTCGGCCAGCGCGTGCTGATGATCGACCTCGACCCGCAGGGCAATGCCACCATGGGCTCGGGCGTCGACAAGCGCGAGGCCGAACTCACGGTCTACGATGTGCTGCTCGAGTCGGCCTCGGTGGCCGAGGCGCGGATCCGCCCCGAGAAGCTGGTCGAGGCTGGCGCGGCCTATGACGTGCTGCCCGCCAACCGCGAACTGGCCGGTGCCGAGGTCGAGATGGTGGCGCTCGACCGCCGCGAGAAGCGCCTGCGCACCGCGCTGGCCGGCGTGGGCGCGGAGTACGACTTCATCCTCATCGACTGCCCGCCGTCCCTGAGCCTGCTCACGCTCAACGGCCTGTGCGCCGCCCACGGCGTGATCGTGCCCATGCAGTGCGAGTACTTCGCGCTCGAAGGGCTCACCGACCTGGTCAACACGATCAAGCAGGTGCACGCCAACCTCAACAAGAACCTGCAGATCATCGGCCTGCTGCGCGTCATGTTCGACCCGCGCATCACCCTGCAGCAGCAGGTGAGCGAACAGCTCAAGGCGCACTTCGGCGACAAGGTCTTCGACACCGTCATACCGCGCAACGTGCGGCTGGCCGAGGCGCCCAGCTACGGCCTGCCCGGCGTGGTGTTCGACCCGTCCGCGCGCGGCAGCCAGGCCTTCATCGCCTTCGCCGAGGAGCTGGTGAAGAAGATGCCGCCCGCCAGCGCCTTCGCGCAGCCGGCTCCGGCGGTGGTGGCGCCGCCGGCCGTGGTGCCGGCCACAGCGCCGGCCGCCTCCGGCGTTTCGGATGAAAACGGCCTGTAGCGCGCGTCCTGCTTGCGCAAGCAGCTATCAAAAGAATAGCAAATGACAGCGTCCCCTGAGGTGCTCCTGCTGCCCGGCTGGCAGAACAGCGGCCCCGGCCACTGGCAAAGCCGCTGGGAGGCGCTGCACGGCGACCGGCGGGTGCAGCAGCACGACTGGATGCGCCCGCTGCGCGGCGACTGGTCGGCCCAGCTCGAGGAGGCGGTGCTCGCTGCCGAGGGCCCGGTCGTCCTGGCGGCCCACAGCATGGGCTGCCTGCTGGTCGCCGCCTGGGCGGCGCACTCGCGCCACACCGGCCGGGTGACGGGCGCGCTGCTGGTGGCGCCGGGCGACCTGGAGCGGGACGACCTGCGCCAGCAGATCCCCGGCTGGGCGCCCATCGTGCGCCGGCGCCTGCCGTTCCCGTCCGTCCTCGTCGGCTCGACCGACGACCCGTATTGCAGCGCCGATCGTGCCCGCGGCCTCGCCGCCGACTGGGGCGCGCGCTTCGTCGACCTCGGTGCGCGCGGCCACGTCAACGCCGACTCGGGCCTGGGCGATTGGCCCGAAGGCCGCGCGCTGCTGCTCGACCTGATGAACCCCGAAACCACGAAGACCCCCTGATGGCCACCAAGAAACCCAAGGGCCTCGGCCGCGGACTCGAAGCCCTGCTCGGCCCGGCGGCCGGCGCCTCGCGCGACAGCGGCAGCGACGACGGCGAAGGCGCCAGCACGCCGCCCACGCGCGACGGCAATCCCAGCACGCTCGCGCTCGACCAGATGGTCCCCGGCGTCTACCAGCCGCGCACGCGCATGGACGAGGGCGCCCTGTACGAGCTGGCCGAGAGCATCAAGGCGCAGGGCATCATGCAGCCGATCCTGGTGCGCCGTCTCGGCGCCGCGCAGGCGCAGGCCAAGAACGCGCCCTTCGAGATCATCGCGGGCGAACGGCGCTTCCGTGCCGCCAGGCTGGCGGGCCTGGCCGAGGTGCCGGTGCTGGTGCGCGACGTGCCCGACGAGTCCGCCGCGGCGATGTCGCTGATCGAGAACATCCAGCGCGAAGACCTCAACCCGCTCGAAGAGGCCCAGGGCCTGCAGCGGCTGGTCAACGAATTCGGCCTCACGCACGAGGCGGCGGCGCAGGCCGTGGGCCGCTCGCGCAGCGCCGCCAGCAACCTGCTGCGCCTGCTCAACCTCGCCGAACCGGTGCAGGGCCTGCTGATGGCCGGCGATGTCGACATGGGCCATGCGCGCGCGCTGCTGGCGCTGGACCGCGCGACGCAGATCACGGCGGCCAACCAGATCGTGGCGAAGAAGCTGTCGGTGCGCGAAGCGGAGTCGCTGGTCAAGAAGCTGGCGGCCGAGTTCAACCTCACGGCGCCCGCGCGCCGCGGCGGTGCCGCCGAAAAGTCGCGCGACCTGCAGCGCGTCGAGGAGGAACTGGCCGACCTGCTGACGGCCGAGGTCGAGGTGCGCATCAAGAAGCGCAGCAAGCGCGGCGGCAAGGTGGAGGAGAGCGGCGAGCTCGCCATCCACTTCGGCTCGCTCGAGTCGCTCAACGGGCTCATCGACCGGCTGCGCGGCAGCACGGCCTGACGGCGGCCCGACACGCACGCGATCCGATTCGACGTCGACCCACCCGATTGATGAATGGTCATCCAATCGTTTCGCGATATCCTCGCCGATTGTTGCAACTTGTCAGGGCCGACCCAATGACCTTCGCCAGAACTCCTCTCGCAGCCGCCTTGGCCGGCATGCTCGCACTCGCCGGTTGCCAGACCACCGACATGCAGATGGGCAGCCAGTCGGCCAAGACCGTCGCCACCGGCAGCGCGGCCGGCTCGGCCTCGGCCAACGCCAGCAGCGCGCTGGAACGCTGCGAATCGCCGCTGGGCACCGTCTCGCTGATCGAGAACCAGTCGGCCGGCTGGTACACCATCGTCACCGGCGAGTACAAGCTGCCGCCCACCTCCACGCTGCTGCGCCTGCTGATCCAGCAGTCGAACTGTTTCGTCGTCGTCGAGCGCGGCGCGGCCGGCATGAACGCCATGAACCGCGAGCGCGCCATCATGCAGTCGGGCGAAATGCGCGCCGGCAGCAACTTCGGCAAGGGCCAGATGGTCGCCTCCGACTACGGCATCTCGCCCGAGGTCATCATCAACAACAGCGATGCCGGCGGCATGGGCGCTGCGCTCGGCGGCATCATCAACCGCGGCCGCTACAGCAACGTGCTGGCCAATGTCGGCGGCAGCCTGCAGACCCGCGAAGCCAGCACCATGCTGACCCTCATCGACAACCGCTCGGGCGTGCAGATCGGCGTGTCGGAAGGCAGCGCCTCCAAGACCGACTTCGGCGGCTTCCTGGGCGTGGCCGGTGCGTCGGCGGCCGGCAGCATCGGCGGCTACTCGCGCACGCCGCAGGGCAAGGTCATCGCCGCGGCCTTCATGGACTCGTACAACCAGCTCGTGGTCTCGCTGCGCAACTACAAGGCCCAGACCGTGCGCGGCCAGGGGCTCGGCGGCGGAGGCCGGCTCGGCGTGGACGGGGGCGCGGCACCCTCGCAGACCTACGTGCCGAGCGAGCAGCCCACGCGCCGTCGTCGCTGAGCCGACGCGGCCGCCAATGAAAAAGCCCGGCAGCGCCGGGCTTTTTTCATGGTCGAATTGGCCTGAAGCGCCCGTCCAGCGGGCACATGCAGCTATCGAATCGATAGCATCAGAGCGCGAAGATCTTGCCCGGGTTCATGATGTTCTTCGGGTCGAGCGCGCGCTTGATGGTGCGCATCATGTCGATCGCGCCAGCGCCGGCCTCGTCGACCAGGAAGCCCATCTTGTGCAACCCGACGCCGTGCTCGCCGGTGCAGGTGCCTTCCAGGGCAATGGCACGTGCGACCAGCGCGTGGTTGAGCTGCTCGGCCTGGGCGCGCTCCTGCGCATCGTCCGGGTTGATGAGGTAGCCGAAGTGGAAGTTGCCGTCGCCCACGTGGCCGACGAGGAAGTAGGGGATGCCGCTGGCATCGACCTCGGCCACCGATTCGAGCAGGCAGTCGGCCAGGCGCGAGATGGGCACGCAGGTGTCGGTGCTGATCGCGCGACATCCCGGGCGCGAGGCAATCGCCGCGAAGTAGCTGTTGTGCCGCGCGGTCCACAGGCGGGTGCGCTCCTCGGGCGTGCTGGCCCATTCGAAGGCGTTGCCGCCGTGGCCGCTGGCCAGTTCCTGCACCACCTCGGCCTGCTCCTTGACGCCGGCGGGAGAGCCGTGGAACTCCATCAGCAGCATGGGCTCCTCGCGCAGGGCGAGCTTGCTGTAGGCGTTGACCATGCGCACGGTGTTCACGTCGATCAGTTCCACGCGCGCGATCGGCACGCCCAGCTGGATGATCTCGATGGTGGTGCGCACGGCCGCCTCGATGCTCGGGAAGGAGCAGATCGCGGCCGACACCGCCTCGGGCAGCGGAAAGATGCGCAGCGTGATCTCGGTCACCACGCCCAGCGTGCCCTCGCTGCCCACGAACAGCCGCGTCAGGTCGTAGCCCGCCGACGACTTCTTCGCCCGCGTGCCGGTGCGGATCACCTCGCCGCTGGCCGTGACCACCTCGAGCGCCAGCACGTTCTCGCGCATGGTGCCGTAGCGCACCGCGTTCGTGCCGCTGGCGCGCGTGGCCGTCATGCCGCCGATCGACGCGTCGGCACCGGGGTCGATGGGAAAGAACAGGCCCGTGCTCTTGATCTCCTCGTTGAGCTGCTTGCGCGTCACGCCCGGCTGCACCGTCACCGTGAGGTCGTCGGCGTTGACCGAGAGC
This sequence comes from Pseudomonadota bacterium, assembly GCA_031119395.1. Lineage (GTDB taxonomy): Bacteria > Pseudomonadota > Gammaproteobacteria > Burkholderiales > Burkholderiaceae_C > Xenophilus. The sequence goes on along the minus strand of JAVHYA010000058.1, from coordinate 6,286 downwards.
ACCCTGTTCATGCGCGACACGTCGATGCTGATGCCGCCCTGCACGGCGAGCAGATGGCCTTCGAGCGAGGAGCCGACGCCGAAGGGGATCACCGGCACGGCGTACTGGCTGGCGAGCTTCACCGCATCGGCGACGTCCTGCGTGCTCTCGGCGAAGACCACGGCCGCGGGAGGCGGCACCTCGGTGAAGGCCGACTCGTCGCGTCCGTGCTGCGTGCGCACCGCCATCGCGGTGGAGCACTGCGCGCCGAAGCGCTGCTGCAGGGCCTGGATCAATGCGTCGGGCACGTCGCGCACGGCGATCTCGGGCGTCACATGGGCGAGGGAAGCGGGGGCGTTCATGGCAGGTCTCCGGCGCCGGTGGTGCGCGGCCGAGGGTCGTGGGAAGAAGGCGTGGGGAAGGGGTCTACCATTCTGCAACGGATGGGCGCCGCGTGACGCCCGGACGATCCATCACCACAAGGCAGCACCCTCCATGGGCAACCGACTCTCACAGATCGCCACCCGCACCGGCGACGACGGCACCACCGGCCTGGGCGACAACACGCGCGTGCCCAAGAGCCACCTGCGCGTGCACGCCATGGGCGACGTGGACGAGCTCAACTCGCACATCGGCCTGCTGCTGTGCGAGCCGCTGCCTGAGGCGGTGCGCGAACTGCTCGTCGACGTGCAGCACCAGCTCTTCAACCTCGGCGGCGAGCTGTCGATGCCGGGCTACACGCTGCTCAAGCCCGAGGCGCTGCTGCAGCTCGACCAGGCGCTGGCCGACCACAACGCCACGCTGCCGCGCCTGGCGGAATTCATCCTGCCGGCCGGCACGCGCGCGGCCTCGCAGGCGCATGTGTGCCGCACCGTGGCGCGCCGGGCCGAGCGGGCCGTGGTCGCGCTGGGTGCGCAGGAGCCGCTCAACGACGGCCTGCGCCAGTACCTCAACCGCCTGAGCGACCTGCTCTTCGTGCTGGCCCGCGTGCTCAACCGCATGGACGGCGGCGACGACGTCTACTGGAAGAGCGAGCGCATGGCGCGCGCCGCCGACAGCGCCGCCGCGGACGACTGACCGCCGCATGCGCCTTCGCCACATCGAGGTCTTCAACGCCGTCATGCTCACCGGCAGCGTGAGCGCCGCGGCCCGGCTCATCAACGTCACGCAGCCGGCCGTCAGCCGCACCCTGCAGCATGCCGAACTGCAGCTGGGCTTCGCGCTGTTCCGCCGCGCCAAGGGCCGCCTCACGCCGACGGCCGAAGCGCAGGCGCTCTACCCCCACATCGAGCGCCTGTTCGCGCAGCTCGACGAGGTGCAGCGGCTGGCCGCCAACCTGCGCCAGGCCGACGACGCGACGCAGGAGCTGCGCATCCTCGCCGTCATGGCGCTCACGCACGAGGTGCTGCCGCGTGCGCTGGTGGCCTTCCGCAGGAAGCATCCGAAGGTGACGATCCACGTCGAGGCGCTGCACACGCCGCAGATCGTCTCGAAGCTGCTGCTGCGCGAGGCCGACATCGGTTTCGCCTTCAGCCCCGTCGTGCCGCCCGGCCTCACCCACGAGACCCTGGCCGACAGCCGCATGGTCTGCGTCGCGCCCAAGGGCCTGCTGCCGCCCGTCGTGGTGCGCGCAGGCACCGTCGAACTCGCCGCGCTGGGCGACGTTCCGGTCATCGCCCTCGATGCCCGCGACCCCGTCGGCCTGAGCCTGAGCCAGGCCTGCCGCGACGCCGGCGTGGGCCTGCAGGCCGTCGTCACCGTACAGACGTATCACGCGGCGCTCGCCATGGCGCAGCACGGGCTGGGCGTCGCGCTCGTCGACGGCTGCACGGCCCTGTCGGCCGACGCGTCGAAGGTCGACGTGCTGGCGCTGCAGCCCGAGCTGCCCGTGCCGGTGCGCGCGCTGCGGCCGGCCGAGGGGCGCGAGTCGGTGGCGGTGAGGAGCATGCTGCGGTGTGTGCAGCAGGTGCTGGGGCAACAGGTCGCCTGATCATGTGCGCTTGAGCAGCGGGCAACGTGATTCCGACAGCGGCTGGAAAGCCTGATCGCCAGGCACCACCGCCTTCACGTTGAAGTAGTCCCACGGCTCCTTCGACTCGGACGGCTTCTTCACCTCCATCAGGTACATGTCGTGCACGAAGCGTCCGTCGTCGCGCAGCCGGCCGTTACTGGCGAAGACGTCGTTCACGGTCGTCTTCTTCAGGTGCGTCAGCACGTCGTCGGCCTTGTCGCTGCCCGCCGCCTCCACGGCTTTCAGGTAGTTCATCACGGCCGAGTAGGTGCCGGCGTGGATCAGGTTGGGCATCCGCTTGTGCTTGTCGTGGAAGCGGCGGCTCCATTCGCGTGTCTGCGCGTTGAGGTTCCAGTAGAAGCCCTCGGTGACGATCATGCCCTGCGCCGCCGCCAGGCCGATGGCGTGCACATCGGTGAGCGAGCCCGACAGCGGCACGACGGTCTGTTTGGGCGTCAGGCCGAATTCGCGTGCTGCCTTCACGGCGTTGATCAGATCGCCGCCTGCATTCGCGATCGCCACGGCTTTGGCCTTGGAAGCCTGCGCCTGCAGCATGAAGGACGAAAAGTCGGGCGCACTCAGCGGATGCTTCACGGTGCCGATGACCTTGCCGCCGGCCGCCTGGATCGCGGCCGTCGCCTCCTGTTCGATCGACTGGCCGAGCGCATAGTCCACGGTCACGAAAAACCAGCTGTCCATGCCGGCCTTGGTCAATGCCTGTGCCTGCGGGCGCGATACCGAGTAGGTGTCCCAGGTGTAGCTGATGGTGTAGGGCGAGCACTCCTCGTTGGTCAGGCGCATGGAGCCCGGTCCGGTGGCGATCAGCAGTTTCTTCTTGTCGCGCGTGACGTTCGACACCGCGAGCGCGACCGCGGAGTTGATGGCGTCGACGATGACGTCCACCTGCTGCGTGTCGTACCACTCGCGCGCCTTGCTGGCACCGATGTCGGCCTTGTTCTGGTGGTCCGCGCTGATGAGCTCGATCCTGAACGCCGGCTTCGCACTGGCCTTGTAGTCGTCGATCGCCATCTGCGCGGCCAGCACCGACCCTTTGCCACCGAGTTCCGAGAAGATGCTGTTCATGTCGGTGAGCACGCCGACCTTGACGGTGGCGTCGGACAGCACGGGCGCGGACCCGGCGGCGGTGGCGGCGATGCTGGCCAGGGCGAGCGCGCACGCGGTGGTGCAGCGGGTGATGGAAGGCATGGTTGTCTCCTGTTGTCGATCGGTGGAAAGGCAGTCTGTCCGGTGACGCTCAGGCGGCCTGGGCCGTCCGGGCGCCGTCCTGCAGCCGCGCGCGCAGCCAGCGCCCGGCGTCCTCGAGCGTGTCCTGCGCCTCAGGCAGGAAGGGGAACAGCGTGAAGACATGCACCGAGTCCGGCACCACACGCAGGGTGACGTCCACGCCCGCCGCTCGCGCCTTGTCGGCGAAGCGGGTGCCGTCGCTCTGCAGCACCTCGCCGTCGACCACCGCGATGTACAGCGGGGGCAATCCGGCCGGGTCTCCGAAGAGGGGCGACACCATCGGATCGGTGGGTTCATGGCCCTGGAAGTACGAAGCGGCGAGCTGCGTGAGCGAGTCGCGATGCGCGGCCGGGTCATCGCCCGAGTGCAACTGGACGGTCGGCCCGCCGAGCGTGAGATCCGTGAACGGGCAGATGGCGAACACGCCGCCTGGCAGCGGCAGTCCCGCGCGCCGCAGGGCCATCGCCAGGGCCAGCGCCAGGCCGGCGCCGGAGGACTCGCCGCTGAGCACGATGCGCTGCGGCGCGACGCCCGTGGCCAGCAGGCCGCGGTAGGCGTCGAAGGCATCGTCGATCGCGGCGGGGTAGGGGTGTTCGGGCGCGAGCCGGTAGTCCACGCAGTAGCACGGCGCGCCGAAGGCCCTGCTGAGCCGGCCGGCGTACTCGGCCGAACTGGCGGCCGAGCCCATCACATAGGCGCCGCCGTGGAAGTGCAGCACCGCTGCATCGTCCGCGCCCGCGCCGACGCGCAGCGCCCGCACGCCGTTGAGTTCGGCCGGCGCGACGGCGAGGTCCGCCGGGGCAGGGAAGTGCGTGAAGAGGAAGCGTTCGTAGGCCGCGCGCTGCCCGAGATGGCCGCGCGCGATGTCCTCCGAGCCGATGGCCCCTTTCCAGAGATCGAAGGCCCGCTGGCTCTCCGGCCGCGCCATGCGCTTGCCTTCCCTGGCCGCGCTCAATCCGACGACCTCGCCCGGCGGCAGCTTGGCGGCGGCGAGGATGTCGTGTCCCCAGGCGAAGGCCCACGAGGTTTCGGCCAGTGGATCGATGCGTGCGAGTCCACGCCACCGGCCGTTTCGCCACCGCACCGAATCTTCGTCGGGCTCATGCGCCATCTTCACGGCGAAGCGCGCGCCGGCCTGGATGCGCGTGGTGCGCGGCTGGCGGCGGCGCTCGTACTCCAGCAGGGCCGCCTCGATGCCCTGAGCGCCGTGCTTCTTCAGGCACACCGCCAGCACCCACGCGTCTTCGATGGACTGGCAGGCCCCCTGTGCGAGGTACGGCACCATCGCGTGCGCTGCGTCGCCCAGCAGCGTGATGCGGCCGGTGCTCCAGTTCGGGATGGGGTCGCGGTAGTACATGCCCGTGATGAAGCTCGACTCGACCGCACCGAGCATGGCCTGGATGGTGGGCTCTGCGCCCTGGAAGGAATCGAGCAGTTCGCCGATGTCGCCGCTTTCGGTCCATGATTCGCGTCGTACCTCGGTGGCCGGCACCGCCGCGAGGATGCTGTACAGGTCGGGCCGCACCCAGTACGAGATGACGTTGCGTCCCGTGCCGAACCAGTTGTTGCCGGCCACCGGCAACGGCAGTCCCTCGAGCTTGGCCTTGGGAATGAGCGCCCGCCACATCAGGATGTTGGCGAACTGCTTGTCCTCCGGCCCCCGAAGGGCGGTGCGCACCACCGAATGGATGCCGTCGGCGCCGATGACTGCGTCCGCCTCGATCACCTCGCCCGTGCGCAGCGTGACGCGCGCCTGGCGGGCGTCCTGGGCGATGGTGGCGCATTCGGCGCCCAGGCGCACGGCGCCAGGCGGCAGTGCGGCATAGAGGAGGTCGATGAGGTCGGCGCGGTGCACGTTGTACATGAGCGCGCCGTATCGGCCCGCCGCTTCCTGGCCGAGTGGCGCGAGATACAGGAGCCGGCCTGTCGCCAGGTCGCGGTAGTCGTAGCGCTCGGGCACGGTGGCGACCGCCGCCAGGGCTGGCTCCAGCCCCAGCTCGCGCAGCACCAGCGTGCCGTTGGCGGCGATCTGGATGCCCGCGCCGATCTCGCTCAGCTGGGCGGCGCGCTCCAGCACAATCGCCTCGATGCCGTGATGGCGCAAGGCGAGGGCGGCGGTCAGGCCGCCGATCCCGCCACCAACGATCACAATTCGCATGCTAATTTCTCCGGTTCGATTAATTAAGCGAGTTAGAACAACTAAGTTAGCAAGGTGATCTTTTGACCCCATCAGGTAAAACCCTGCGCGTAGACGGCCAGGAGACGCGTGCGCGACTCAAGGAGGTCGCGCAGCGGCTGTTCGCGGAGCGGGGACTGGACGGCGTGAGCGTCCAGGACATCGTGTCGGCGGCCGGCCAGCGCAACAACGCATCGCTGCGCTATTACTTCGGCAGCAAGCAGGCGCTGGCTGCGGAGTTGCTCGTCGACGGTGCGCGGCTCATCGACGAGCACCGCCAGTCGATGCTCGACCGGCTGGAGGCCGAAGGCCAGGTGACGGTTCGCTCGATGATCGAGGCCCTGACGCTGCCGCTGCTGGCGCTGTCGGAGCGCACCGGGCAGGCCACCTACATCCGCATGGTCGCGAACCTGCAACTCAACCAGCGGGCCTTCCTGCGGGAAGCGCTTCAGGAGCGCTGGAACACGGGCTACAAGCGCTGTTTCGCGCACTTGGCCGAACTGCTGCCGCAGGTACCCCGGCCCCTGCTGGAACAGCGCTTCTCGCTGGCCGGCGGCATCTACGGCAATGCCGTGTGGGCTGCCTGGGAGGCGGCGCAGGATGTGGCTTCGAAGCACGGCTTTAAAAGCCGCCTGTGGTCGACCCCCTACGCCGTCGACAACGTGCTCGACACGCTACAGAGCGTGCTCGAGTCGCCGCCTTCCGCCGCCACTCTGGCCCGCCTGGACGCAGGCAGCGCCTCCTGAGGCGTGGTGACGCTCACTTGGCCGGCGGCAACCGGTCTGCCAGCTCCCGCGCCGTCCCGAACGCCAGCGTGAATCCCAGTGCCCCGTGCCCCGTGTTGAACAGCAGGTTGCGCGGCGCGCCGGGCAGGG
>JAVHYA010000057.1:12763-27799 GCA_031119395.1 Pseudomonadota bacterium | reverse complement strand
GCGTGATCAAGCGCATCACCCAGCGCCTGAACCCGCGTGTGGCCCGCGTGGCCGCCCTGCCGGCGCCCAACGACCGCGAGCGCACGCAGTGGTACTTCCAGCGCTACGTGTCGCACCTGCCGGCGGCCGGCGAGATGGTGCTGTTCGATCGCAGCTGGTACAACCGCGCCGGCGTCGAGAAGGTGATGGGCTTCTGCTCCGACGAGGACGTGGAGGAGTTCTTCCGCACCGTGCCCGAGTTCGAGAAGATGCTCGTGCGCTCGGGCATCCGCCTCATCAAGTACTGGTTCTCCATCACCGACGACGAACAGCACCTGCGTTTCCTCGGCCGCATCCACGACCCGCTCAAGCAGTGGAAGCTCAGCCCGATGGACCTGGAAAGCCGCCGGCGCTGGGAGGACTACACCCGCGCCAAGGAGGCGATGCTGGAGCGCACCCACATCCCCGAGGCACCCTGGTGGGTGGTGCAGGCGGTCGACAAGAAGAAGGCGCGCCTGAACTGCATCGCGCACCTGCTCAGCCAACTGCCCTACGAAGACGTGCCGCGCGACACCGTCGTGCTGCCCGCGCGCGAGCGCCACGCCGACTACCTGCGCCATCCCGTGCCGGCCGAGATGATGGTGCCCGAGATCTACTGAGCCCGGCCTCCAAGAAAATCGGGCTCCAGCGCCCGCGCAGCCTGCGCGGGCAGCTATGAATTCGATAGCATCCCAGGCCGCCGGAACCGAAGCTGGTACCGTGGGCGGCCCCCCATGCCCCGCAAGCTCTCCGCCTCCACCATCCTCACGCGCGCCTACCAGCGGCAGATGAAGGCCTTCACCCGCCAGGTGACGCGGCAGGCGACCCAGGCCGGCAAGCGCGTCGCCAAGCAGGTGCAGCGCGCCGCCGAGGAGCGCACCCGCCCGCCGCCCGGGCCGGGCGACTGGCTGGCGGGCATGGCGCTGGGCCCGGCGGGCGCGCGGCGCTACCACCTGTACCGCCCGCCCGGCCCGCGCGCGCCGAACGAGCGACTGCCCCTGCTGGTGATGCTGCACGGATGCGGCCAGACGGGGCGCGACTTCGCCGTCGCCACGCGCATGAACCGGCTGGCCGACCGGCACGGCTTCCTCGTGCTCTACCCGGAGCAGGACCGGCTCGCCAACGCGCAAGGATGCTGGAACTGGTTCGACACCCGCACCGGACGCGCCGCCGCCGAGGCCGCCACGGTGCTGGCCGCGGTCGACCAGGCCTGCACGCTCTATGGCGCCGACCCGGCCCGCGTGGCCGTGGCGGGCCTGTCGGCCGGCGCCAGCCTGGCGGCGCTGCTCGCGGCCGCACACCCGTCGCGCTTCGTCGCCGTCGCCATGGCCGCGGGCGTGGGGCCGGGGGCCGCCCACTCCACCGCGACGGGCCTGAGTGCGATGCGCGGCCGCCGGCCGCTGCACCTGGAGGTCACGGGCGCGTTGCCGCCGCTGCTCGTGCTGCAGGGCAGTGCCGACAGCGTCGTCTCTCCCGCCTGCGGCGAGGCGGTGGCGCAGGCCTGGGCCACCGTCTCGCAGGCGATGCCGGGGCCGGTGCAGGCGCGCCGGCGCGGCCAGCGCCTGCCGATGGAGGTGGTCGAGTTCCGCCGCCGCGGCGCGCTGCAGGTGATGCTGGTGCGCGTGCTGGGCCTGGGGCACGCCTGGAGCGGCGGCGCGGCGCGCCCCTATTCGGACCCGCAGGGCCCGGACGCATCGGCGATGGTCTGGTCCTTCGTGCACCGCGCCTTCCGAGCCGCCGCGCAGCCGGCCCGGGCCTGATCGCGCCGCGCACCATCGGGTGTGCCGCGCCGCGTACGCCACCCGGCGTATTTGCGCCATACGTCGTTCAACTGAGACTCCGCTCCATCGTTTCACCACCACCAACCGGAGAAGAGTCCATGCAACGTCGTTTCACCCTCAAGGCGATCACCGCCTCCGTCGCCCTCGCGGCGATGGGCGCCGCGCCTGCCTTCGCACAGGACACCATCAAGGTCGGCGTCCTGCACTCCCTGTCCGGCACCATGGCCATCTCGGAAACCGTGCTCAAGGACACGGTGCTGATGGCCATCGACGAGATCAACGCCAAGGGCGGCGTGCTGGGCAAGAAGCTCGAGCCCGTGGTGGTCGACCCGGCCTCCAACTGGCCGCTCTTCGCCGAGAAGACCAAGCAGCTGCTGGGCCAGGACAAGGTCTCGGTCATCTTCGGCTGCTGGACCTCGGTGTCGCGCAAGTCGGTGCTGCCGGTCGTCGAGGAAATGAACGGCCTGCTGTTCTATCCCGTGCAGTACGAAGGCGAAGAGCTGTCGAAGAACGTCTTCTACACCGGCGCCGCGCCCAACCAGCAGGCCATCCCCGCCGTCGACTACCTGATGAGCAAGGAAGGCGGCGCCGCCAAGCGCTGGGTGCTGCTGGGCACCGACTACGTCTACCCCCGCACCACCAACAAGATCCTGCGCGCCTACCTCAAGAGCAAGGGCGTGAAGGATTCGGACATCGACGAGAAGTACACCCCCTTCGGCCACAGCGACTACCAGACCATCGTCGCCGACATCAAGAAGTTCAGCCAGGGCGGCAAGACCGCCGTGGTCTCGACCATCAACGGCGACTCGAACGTGCCCTTCTACAAGGAACTGGGCAACGCCGGCCTGAAGGCCAAGGACGTGCCGGTCGTCGCCTTCTCGGTGGGTGAAGAGGAACTGCGCGGCGTGGACACCAAGCCGCTGGTGGGCCACCTGGCCGCCTGGAACTACTTCATGAGCATCAAGAGCCCGGCCAACACCGAGTTCATCAAGAAGTGGAGCGCCTACGCCAAGGCCAAGAACATCCCCGGCCACAAGGACAAGCCGCTGACCAACGACCCGATGGAAGCCACCTACATCGGCATCAACATGTGGAAGCAGGCCGTCGAGAAGGCCAAGAGCACCGACGTGGACAAGGTCATCGCCGCCATGGCCGGCCAGACCTTCAACGCACCCTCGGGCATCGTCAGCAAGATGGACGAGAAGAACCACCACCTGCACAAGTCGGTGTTCATCGGCGAGATCCAGGCCGACGGCCAGTTCAAGGTGGTGTGGAAGACCAAGGAGCCGGTCAAGGCCAAGCCCTGGAGCCCGTACATCGAAGGCAACGACAAGAAGAAGGACGAGCCGGACGGCAAGTCGAAGGTTTGACCACCCCCGTTTGACCGGCGCACTTCGTGTCGCCGGTCGATGCCCCCTCAAGGGGGCGCACCCGGCGGCCCGGCAAAGCCGGTTCCGCGGGTGCCCCCGAACGGGCTTCGCTCCGCTTGCCCTGGCGAGAGCAGTTTCGATGGAGGCCTGATCCCTGCATCCATGGATCGGGCCTTTCTTTTTCCGAGGTTGATGTGAGAACACCCCTGCGCCGACTTCTTCACACCGCATGCGCGGCGCTGCTCGTGCTGGCGGCCCAGGCGCACGCGCTCACCGCCGACGAGGCCAAGGCCATGGCCGCGGGCGATGCCGACGAGCGCATCGCCGCCATGAACAAGGCCGTGGCCAATGCCGATGCCAAGACCGAGGCCTTCATCCAGGCCCTGGCCGACGAGGCGGTGAAGTACACCGACACGCAGGTCTTCGTCATGAAGGACGACAAGGGCTACGACCCCGTGACCGGCGCCGAGCTGAAGGTGCCCGACAACGCCGAGGACGTCGTCAACAACAACTACATGCGCAGCGCCATCGACGCCGCGCAGGCTGGGCTGCGCCTGTCGAGCAAGGACGAGGCGGTGCGGCTGGAGGCGGCCGATGCCCTGTTCAAGGAGCCCGACGAGTCGCGCGTGCCGCTGATCGAGAAGGCGCTGGCCGCCGAGACCAGCGCCGCCGTCAAGGCCAAGCTGCAGCTGGTGCAGGATGCCTCCCTGCTCAACAGCCAGGACAAGGCCAGGCGCCTGGCCGCCGCCAAGGCGCTGGGCAACAACAAGAACCCCGACACCAAGCTGCTGCTCAACCAGCGGCTGGCCGACGAGACCGACCCCGAGGTCAAGGCCGCCATCCAGGCCAGCATCGCCAGCATCGACGGCGCGCTGGTCTGGGGCGACCGGCTGGGCGCCATCTTCAGCGGCATCAGCCTCGGCTCGGTGCTGCTGCTGGCCGCGCTGGGGCTGGCCATCACCTATGGCCTGATGGGCGTCATCAACATGGCGCACGGCGAGCTCATGATGATCGGCGCCTACGCCACCTACGTCATGCAGGGCGTGTTCCAGCGCTTCCTGCCCGAGTCGATGTTCGGCTGGTACCTGGTGGCGGCCATCCCCGTGTCCTTCCTCGCCTCGGCGCTGGTGGGCGCGGTGCTCGAGCGCGGCGTGATCCGCTTCCTCTACGGCCGGCCGCTCGAGACGCTGCTGGCCACCTGGGGCATCAGCCTGATGCTGCAGCAGCTGGTGCGCTCGCTCTTCGGCGCGCAGAACGTGGGCGTGGAGAACCCCTCGTGGATGAGCGGCGGCGTGCAGCTGCTGTCCAACCTCACGCTGCCGTGGAACCGCATCGGCATCATCGTCTTCGCCGCGCTCGTGCTGCTCGCCATGGGCTGGCTCATCGGCCGTACGCGGCTGGGCCTGTTCGTGCGCGGCGTGACGCAGAACCGCCCGATCGCCTCGTGCATGGGCGTGAACACCGCACGCATCGACACCTACGCCTTCGCGCTGGGTTCGGGCATCGCCGGGCTGGCCGGCTGCGCACTGAGCCAGATCGGCAACGTCGGCCCCGACCTGGGCCAGAGCTACATCGTCGACAGCTTCATGGTCGTGGTGATGGGCGGCGTGGGCCAGCTCGCCGGCACCGTGTACGCGGCGCTGGGCCTGGGCATCCTCAACAAGTTCATCGAGGGCTGGGCCGGCGCGGTGCTGGCCAAGATCGCCGTGCTGGTCTTCATCATCGTCTTCATCCAGAAGCGGCCGCAGGGCATCTTCGCGATCAAGGGGCGGAGTGCTGAAGCATGAGAGCCGGACATCCATACGCGAAGGACGCGACGGTCACGCGAAAGACGCGAAAGAATCTCGATGGCTTTTCTGTCTGCTTTCGCGACCTTCGCGTGACTTTCGCGCTTTTCGCGTCCTCTCCCGCCCGGACCTCACCATGAAAGTGCAACTTCCCTCCAAGGCGCCGCTGCTCAGCGGCAAGGGCTGGACGGCCTTCTTCGTCGCGCTGATCGTGGTGTGCGCGCTGGCGCCGGTGCTCAACCTCATGGTGCCGGCCGGCAGCGCCTTCCACATGAGCGACTACGCGGTGGCGCTGGTCGGCAAGATCATGTGCTACGCCATCTGCGCGCTGGCGATGGACCTGATCTGGGGCTACACCGGCATCCTGTCGCTGGGGCACGGCCTGTTCTTCGCGCTGGGCGGCTACATGATGGGCATGTACCTCATGCGCCAGATCGGCCGCGACGGCAACTACAAGAGCGACCTGCCGGACTTCATGGTCTTCCTCGACTGGAAGGCGCTGCCCTGGCACTGGACGCTCAGCGACTCCTTCATCGCCACGCTCTTCCTGATCGTCGCGGTGCCGGGCCTGATCGCCTTCGTGTTCGGCTACTTCGCCTTCCGCTCGCGCATCAAGGGCGTGTACTTCTCGATCATCACGCAGGCCATGACCTTCGCCGCCATGCTGCTGTTCTTCCGCAACGAGACGGGCTTCGGCGGCAACAACGGCTTCACCGACTTCAAGCGCATCCTGGGCATCCCCATCGCGACGCAGGAGATGCGCATGACGCTCTTCGCGCTCACGGGCCTCACGCTGCTGGGCTTCTTCCTCTTCGCCAAGTGGCTGATCGGCAGCAAGTTCGGCCGCGTGCTGCAGGCCATCCGCGACGCCGAGTCGCGCACCATGTTCTGCGGCTACAACCCGCTGCCCTACAAGCTCACGATCTGGGTCATCTCGGCCGTCATGTGCGGCGTGGCCGGCGCGCTGTACGTGCCGCAGGTGGGCATCATCAACCCGGGCGAGATGAGCGCGGCCAACTCGATCGAGATCGCGATCTGGACGGCCGTGGGCGGGCGCGCCACGCTGCTGGGGCCGATCATCGGCGCCTTCATCGTCAACGGCGCCAAGAGCTGGCTCACCGTGGTGGCGCCGGAATACTGGCTGTACTTCCTGGGCGCCCTGTTCATCGCCGTCACCCTGTTCCTGCCCGACGGCATCGTGGGCCTGGTGCGCCGGTGGCTGCGGCGCGAGAAGGCCGCGCCGACGATCACCGAAGGTCGCCGCGAGGCCCAGCGCTCGCTGGCCGCGTCGGAAGGCGTCGAGCCGCAGGCGCTCGCGCCGCTGGCCGTGGACGCGGAGGGAGCGAAGGCATGACCCCCGACCTGATGGAATCCGGCGCGCAGCGCTTCGCCAAGAGCCAGGGCATCGTGCTGGCCGAGCAGACCGAGTCGGGCGGCCGCGCGGCCGGCTACGGCCGGCCGACGGTGGAGGGCGAGGTCGACCTCGCCCACGGGCGCATCCTCTACCTCGAGGACGTCAGCGTCAGCTTCGACGGCTTCAAGGCCATCAACAAGCTGAGCCTGGACATCGCGCCCGGCGAGCTGCGCTGCATCATCGGCCCCAACGGCGCCGGCAAGACCACGATGATGGACATCATCACCGGCAAGACGCGGCCCGACAGCGGCACCGTGTTCTTCGGCAGCACCATCGACCTCCTGCGCCACAAGGAGGCCGAGATCGCCCAGCTGGGCATCGGCCGCAAGTTCCAGAAGCCCACCGTCTTCGAGCAGCTGACGGTGTTCGAGAACCTGGAGCTGGCGCTCAAGACCGACAAGGGCGTCAAGCCGTCGATGTTCTTCCGGCTCGACTCGGCCCAGAGCGACCGCCTGGCCGAGGTGCTGCAGACCATCCACCTGGCCGCCAGCGTGAATCGCATGGCGGGGCTGCTGAGCCATGGCCAGAAGCAGTGGCTGGAGATCGGCATGCTCCTCATGCAGGACCCCAAGCTGCTGCTGCTCGACGAGCCCGTCGCCGGCATGACCGACGAGGAGACCGCGCGCACCGCCGAACTGTTCCTCACCCTCAAGGGCAAGCACTCGCTGATGGTGGTGGAGCACGACATGAGCTTCATCAAGACCATCTCCGAGATCGTCACCGTGCTGTGCGACGGCTCGGTGCTCGCGCAGGGCACGCTCGACGAGGTGCAGGCGGACGAGCGGGTGATCGAGGTGTATCTGGGCCGCTGAAAGGCGGACACCCGTACGCGAAGGGCGCGAAGGTTTCGCGAAGGACGCGAAAGGAATCCGGAAAAATCTCAAATGAATGCTTTCGCGACCTTCGCGTCACTCTTGCGTCCTTCGCGTCCGGATGCCCGTATCTAGGAGCCTCTCATGCTCACCGTCAAGAACATCCACCAGTACTACGGCGGCTCGCACATCCTGCGGGACGTCAGCTTCGAGGCGCAGCTCGGCAAGGTCACCGTGCTGCTGGGCCGCAACGGCGTGGGCAAGACCACGCTGCTCAAGTCGCTCATGGGCCTGGTGCCCATCAAGAGCGGCAGCATCGAGTTCGACGGCCAGCCGGTGCACAAGAGGACGCCCTACGAGCGCGCGCGCGCCGGCATGGGCTTCGTGCCGCAGGGCCGCGAGATCTTCGCCCGCCTCACCGTGGAGGAGAACCTGCGCATGGGCCTGGCCTACCGCAGCGGCAGCACGCCCATCCCGGCGGAGCTGTTCGAGCTCTTCCCGATCCTCAAGCAGTTCATGCACCGCCGCGGCGGCGACCTCTCGGGCGGGCAGCAGCAGCAGCTGGCCATCGCGCGCGCCCTCGCGCCCGGCCCCAAGCTGCTGATCCTGGACGAGCCCACCGAGGGCATCCAGCCGTCGATCATCAAGGACATCGGCCGCGTCATCCGCATGCTGGCCGACCGCGGCAACATGGCCATCGTGCTGTGCGAGCAGTACTACGACTTCGCGCAGGAACTCGCCGACAACTACCTCGTGATGGAGCGCGGCGAGGTCATCGCCCGCGGTCTGGGCAAGGACATGGAGGCGCAGGGGGTGCGGCAGCTCGTCGCGATCTGAGGCGCACGACCCGGGGCCGGCGTCGCGCCCGCCTGCTATCGAATCGATAGCTGACGGCGCCCGTCCGGTGGGCGCCGCAGCCGGTTTTCCCTATCGAATCAATTGGTCTGGGCCAATTGATCCAGGATGGCGGGATTCTGCCGGCACATCACATCGCCTTTGGCGATGTGAGTGCCGTCAAATCCAGCCTCGGCGCCATGCGCCGCCGCCTGACGGCGGCCTCGATCAATTGGTCTGCGCCAATTGATCGAGGATGGCTGGATTCTCCAAGGTGGACGTGTCCTGCGTGATCGCCTCGCCCTTGGCGATGGAGCGCAGCAGGCGCCGCATGATCTTGCCGCTGCGGGTCTTGGGCAGGTTGTCGCCGAAGCGGATGTCCTTGGGCTTGGCGATGGGGCCGATCTCCTTGGCCACCCAGTTGCGCAGCTCGTTGGCGATCGCCTTGGCCTCCTCGCCGGTGGGGCGCGGGCGCTTGAGCACGACGAAGGCGCAGATCGCCTCGCCGGTGGTGTCGTCGGGCCGTCCCACGACGGCGGCCTCGGCCACCAGGTCGGTCTTGGCCACCAGGGCCGATTCGATCTCCATCGTGCCCATGCGGTGGCCGCTGACGTTGAGCACGTCGTCGATGCGGCCGGTGATGGTGAAGTAGCCGGTCTTCGCGTCGCGGATCGCGCCGTCGCCCGCCAGGTAGTAGCGGCCCTGGAACTCCTCGGGGTAGTAGCCCTTGCGGAAGCGCTCGGGGTTGCCCCAGATGGTGCGGATCATCGAGGGCCACGGCCGCTTGACCACCAGGATGCCGCCCTGGCCCCAGGGCAGCTCGTTGCCCGTCTCGTCGACCACCGCCGCGGCGATGCCGGGGAAGGGCAGGGTGCACGAGCCCGGCACCAGCGCGGTCGCGCCGGGCAGCGGCGTGATCATGTGGCCGCCGGTCTCGGTCTGCCAGAAGGTGTCGACGATCGGGCAGCGCCCGCCGCCCACGTGGCGGTGGTACCACTCCCAGGCGGCCGGGTTGATGGGTTCGCCCACCGAGCCGAGGATGCGCAGGCTGCCCAGGTCGTAGCGGGCGGGGTGCACCGCCTCGTTGCCCTCGGCCGCCTTGATGAGCGAGCGGATCGCGGTGGGCGCGGTGTAGAACACCGTCACCCGGTGGTCCTGGATCATCTTCCAGAAGCGCCCCGCGTCGGGGTAGGTGGGCACGCCCTCGAAGACGACCTGCGTCGCGCCCAGCGCCAGCGGGCCGTACGCGATGTAGGTGTGGCCCGTCACCCAGCCGATGTCGGCGGTGCACCAGAACACGTCCTCCGGCTTCAGGTCGAAGGTCCACGCGCAGGTCAGGGCGGCGTGCAGCAGGTAGCCGCCGGTGGCGTGCTGCACGCCCTTGGGCGTGCCGGTCGAGCCCGAGGTGTAGAGCAGGAAGAGCGGGTGCTCCGCCTCCACCCATTCGGGCTCGCAGCGTTCGCTCTGGCCGTCGGTCAGCTCGTGCAGCCACAGGTCGCGCGGCGCCTGGAAGGGCACGGCCGCGCCGGTGCGCCGCGCCACCAGCACGTGCCGCACGCTGGCGCAGCCGCCCTGGGCCAGCGCCTCGTCGACGATGGCCTTCAGGGGCAGCTGCTTGCCGCCGCGCACCTGCTGGTCGGCGGTGATCACGATGCTGGCGCCCGTGTCGGCGATGCGATCGCGCAGGGCGTGGGCCGAGAAGCCGCCGAACACCACCGAGTGGATGGCGCCGATGCGCGCGCACGCCTGCATGGCGGCCACGCCGTCGATGCCCATGGCCATGTAGATGACCACGCGGTCGCCCTTCGCCACGCCCAGCGACTTCAGCGCGTTGGCGATGCGGTTGGTGCGTGCGAGCAGCTCGCGGTAGCTGACGCGCGTCACCGCCCCGTCGTCGGCCTCGAAGACGATGGCGGTCTTGTCGCCCAGGCCGCGTTCGATGTTGCGCTCCAGGCAGTTCCAGCTCGCGTTCAGGGTGCCGTCGTTGAACCACTCGTAGAAGGGCGCCTTGCGCTCGTCCAGCACGCGGGTGAAGGGCTTCTTCCAGCCGACGAACTCGCGCGCGAGGCGGCCCCAGTAGGCCTCGGGGTCGGCGTCGGCCTCGGCCACGAGGGCGTCGTAGGCGGCGCGGCCGGCCACGCGGGCATGGCGGGCCAGGTCGGCGGGCGGCTCGTACAGGGCGGTGGCGTGGGGGGTGTCGCTCATGGTCTGTCTCCTGGCAAGGGCAGCAATGGGAGGGGTGGTGCTCACTCGATGGCGCGGGCCGAATGCACGCGCTCGCGCAGAACGAACTTCTGGATCTTTCCGGTCGAGGTCTTGGGCAGCTCGCCGAAGACGATGCGCTTGGGCAGCTTGAAGCGCGCCAGCAGCGGCTTGCAGAACTCCAGCAGCTCGGCCTCGCTCGCCTGCGCGTCGGGCTTGAGTTCGACGAAGGCGCAGGGCACCTCGCCCCATTTCGCGTCGGGCAGCGCGACCACGGCGGCGGTCATCACGGCGGGGTGGTGGTGCAGGGCGTCCTCCACCTCGATGGAGGAGATGTTCTCGCCGCCGGAGATGATCACGTCCTTGCTGCGGTCGGTGATCTTGACGTAGCCGTCGGGGTGGCACACGCCCAGGTCGCCGGTGTGGAACCAGCCGCCGGCGAAGGCCTCCTCGGTCGCCGAGGGGTTCTTGAGGTAGCCCTTCATCACCGCGTTGCCGCGGAAGAAGATCTCGCCGATGGTCTCGCCGTCGGCCGGCACGGGCTGCAGGGTCTGCGGGTTGAGCACCGTCACCGCCTCCTGCAGCGGGTAGGGCACGCCCTGGCGGCCGTTCATGCGCGCGCGCTCGAGGGGCGGCAGGTCCTCCCACTCGGGCTTCTTGGCGCACACGGCCGAGGGGCCGTACACCTCCGTCAGGCCGTAGACGTGGGTGATGGCGATGCCGGCCGCCTCGCAGCCTTCGATGACCGCGGCGGGCGGCGCGGCGCCGGCCACCAGGCCCTGCACGGTGTGGCCGATGCCTTCGCGCAGCGCGGCCGGCGCGGCGATCAGCAGGCTGTACACGATCGGCGCGCCGCACAGGTGGGTGACGCGGTGCTCGCGGATCAGGGAGAAGATCGCCACCGGGTCGACCCGCCGCAGGCACACGCTGGTGCAGGCCATCAGCGCGGTGGTCCACGGGAAGCACCAGCCGTTGCAGTGGAACATCGGCAGCGTCCACAGGTAGACCGCGCCGTCGGGCAGGTTCCAGGCCAGGGCATTGCTGGCGGCGTTGAGGTAGGCGCCGCGGTGGTGCGTCACCACGCCCTTGGGGTTGCCGGTGGTGCCGCTGGTGTAGTTGAGGGCGATGGCGTTCCACTCGTCCGACGGGGGCTGCCCCTCGAAGGCCGGGTCGCCGGCGGCCAGGAAGTCCTCGTAGCCGATCTCGCCCAGGCGCGCGCCCTCGGGCGCCGCGTCGTCCTCCACCTCGATCACCAGCGGCCGGTGGCTGCCCAGCGCCGTCAGCGCCTGGCCGACCACGGTGGCGTATTCGCGGTCGGTCAGCAGCACCTTGGCTTCGCCGTGCTGCAGCATGAAGGCGATGGCCTGTGCGTCGAGCCGCGTGTTGAGGGTGTTGAGCACGGCACCCGTCATCGGCACGCCGAAATGCGCCTCGTACATGGCCGGCACGTTGGGCAGCATGCAGGCGACGGTGTCGCCCGGCCCCACGCCGCGCGCCGCCAGCGCGCTGGCCAGCCGGCGGCAGCGCGCATGGGTCTCGGCCCAGCTCTGGCGGCGGCGGCCGTAGACCAGCGCGGTGCGCCGCGGATGCACGTGGGCCGCCCGCGCCAGGAAGGACAGCGGCGTCAGCGCCACGAAATTGGCCGGGTTGCGGTCCAGTCCGAGCTCGTACGGGTTGATGTGCGTCAATGTCGTCTCCTGCACCCTTGGGATCACAATGCCTGCGGCCCCGGGCCGGCATCCGTGCGCCGGCCCGACCGCGCTGGTGCAAGGATGACCCAGGAAGATTGCAGGAGACGCGCCGGAATATGACGAATGTTTGCAGGCCTGCCGACGAGGCGCCGGGCGACGACGCCGGCGCCCCCGCACCGCTGGAGCGCTACCGCACCTTGCAGACCGGCCTGGACATGCTGGAGCAGGGCCTTTCGATCTTCGACGCCGACCTGCGCCTGGTGGCCTGGAACCGCGCCTACGTCACGCTGCTGGGCTTCCCGCCCGAGATGGCCTGGCTCGGTGCGCCCTTTCGCAGCTTCATCGAGTACAACGCCCGCCGCGGCGACTACGGCCCGGGCGACCCGCAGCAGCAGGTGGCCGAGCGCATCGCCGCGGCGCGCCTGTTCACCCCGCACGACATCGAGCGCGTGCGGCCCGACGGCACGGTGCTGCGCATCCGCGGCCAGCCGGTGCCCGGCCACGGCTTCGTGACCCTGTATTCCGACGTGACCGAGCGTCGCCGCGCCGAGGCCACCATCCGCCGCCAGAACGCCGAGCTCGAAAGCCGCGTGGCCGCGCGCACCGCCGAGCTGCAGCGCAGCGAGGAACGCATGCGGCTGGTGATGGACTCCATCCCCGCGCTGGTCGCGTACTTCGACGCGCAGCGCGTGTACCGCTACCTCAACCGCGGGTACGCCGACTGGTTCGGCGTCGACACCTCGCGGCCCGAATCGGTGAGCGCGCGCCGCTTCCTGGGCGAGGCGGTGTACGCCATCGTGCGCCCCCACGTGCGGCGCGCCATGGCCGGCGAGGCGCAGAGCTTCACCTACGAACTGGCGACGCAGGACGGCCAGCGGCGCATCGTGCGCACCTCCTTCGCGCCCGAGATCGCCGAGGACGGCCGCGTGGCCGGCTGCTTCGAGCTGACCTTCGACATCACCGAGCAGCGGCGCGCCCAGGCGCTGGTGGCGCGGGCGCAGAAGCTCGAGTCGCTGGGCCACCTCACCGGCGGCCTGGCGCACGACTTCAACAACATCCTCACCGTGGTCATCGGCAACCTCGACGCGCTGGCGCACGCCCGCCCGCGGGACGAGGCCGTGCCCGAGTACGTGCAGCCCGCGCTCGACGCCGCGCGCCGCGGCGCCGAGCTGGTGCGGGCGCTGCTGAGCTTCGCGCGGCGCCAGCCGCTGCAGGCCGCGTCGGTGCACGTCGGCGCGCTCGTCGACACCGTGGCGCGGCTGGTGCGCCACTCGCTGCCCGAGACCGTGAGGCTGTCGGTCGACCCCGGCCCCACGCCGCTGTGGACCTGGATCGACGCCACGCTGCTGGAGCAGGCGCTCATCAACCTGGTGCTCAACGCCCGGGACGCCACCGGCCCGCTGGGCCGCATCGCCCTGCGGGCCCGGGCCGCGCGGCTGGATGCGGCACACGCCACGCCGCTGCAGATGTCGCCCGGCGACTGCGTGTGCATCGAGGTCGAGGACGACGGCGCCGGCATGGACGCCGACACCGTGGCGCGCGTGTTCGAGCCCTTCTTCACCACCAAGCCACCCGGCAGCGGCACCGGCCTGGGCATGGCGGTGGTGTACGGCTTCATCCGCCAGTCCGGCGGCGCCATCGACCTGCGCAGCGCGCCGGGGCAGGGCACCACCGTCACCCTGTGGCTGCCGGCCACCGAGCCGCCCGACGACCCGTCGCCGTCGGCCGGCGAGGCCCGGCTTCCCGCCCTCCAGCAGGGCCTGGCGCTGCTGGTGGACGACGACGCCGAAGTGCGCCGCGTCATCCGCCGCAGCCTGCTCGAGCTGGGCTACGCCGTGCTGGAGGCCGACGGCGGTGCCGAGGCACTGACGCTGCTGCGGCACACGCCCGGCATCGCGCTGGTGCTGTCCGACGTGGTGATGCCCGGCGCCGTCGACGGCGTGGCGGTGGCGCGCGCCGTGCGCGACGCGCGCGACGGCACGGCCGGGCCCGCCATGGTGCTGATGAGCGGCAGCGCGCCCGACGACATCGCGCGGCCGGCCGGCGTGCCGCTGCTGACCAAGCCGTTCACCGCCGACCAGCTGGCCCGCGCCATCGAAGAAGGAAGAAGCCCCCGATGAACAGCCATGACCCCCACGCCGCGCCGGCCGGCGTCAGCCAGCACCGCACCGCCGCCCACGACGACAGCAGCCCGCCCGCCCTCGTCTACGTCGTCGAGGACGACCCGGCGGTGGCCAGGCTGGTGCTCTCGGCCCTGCAGGAATTCGGCTTCGCCTGCCAGGCCTTCGGCAACGGCGCGGCGGTGCTGCGCCAGCTGCAGGTGGAAAAGCCCGACCTGTGCATCATCGACCTGGGCCTGCCCGACATGGACGGGATCGACCTCATGCGCCGCATCACCGCCGCCAGCAGCGCGGGCGTGCTCATCCTCACCGGCCGCGGCCACCCGGCCGACCGCGTGATGGGCCTGGAGCTGGGCGGCGACGACTACGTGACCAAGCCCTTCGAATCGCGCGAGCTGGTGGCGCGGGTGCGCAGCATCCTGCGCCGCCGCGCGCTGGCACCGGGCCAGGCGCCGGGCCACCGGCGCTACGCCAGCTTCAACGGCTGGCGCATCGACTGCGCCGCCAACGTGCTGCGCGCGCCCGACGGCACCGAGCACCTGCTGGGCACCGCCGAGACGCAGGTGCTGCGCTGCTTCGTCGAGCGCCCGCACCAGATCCTCACGCGCGAGCAGCTCATGGGCGCCAGGGACCTGCTGCCCACCGACCGCAGCATCGACGTGCGCATCTCGCGCCTGCGCAAGAAGATCGAGGCCGACCCGCACGAGCCGGCGGTGATCAAGACGGTGTACGGGGCGGGCTACCTGTTCGCGGCCGACGTGCAGTGGGCGTAGCGGGCGCTTCTTCCAACAACCGTTCGCGCTGTGCCTGTCGAAGCGCCGCGCGAGGCTTCGACAGGCTCAGCCCGAACGGGTGGTGAAGCTCAGCCCGAACGGGTGGTGAGGCTCAGCCCGAACGGTTGGTGAGACTCAGCCCGAACGGGCTGGGGCGCTACATCGCTGGGACCGGCAGTAGCTCGAAAACTGCAAAGCGCAATCGGCCCGCAGCGCAGGCCAGCCGGGCGATAC
>JAVHYA010000057.1:0-12663 GCA_031119395.1 Pseudomonadota bacterium | reverse complement strand
AGCTCGAAAACTGCAAAGCGCAATCGGCCCGCAGCGCAGGCCAGCCGGGCGATACGGCCAAATTCGTCACGTTCGTGACTTTCGCGATTCGTCAGCTTGGCGCAAGCCTTGTTGCGCGTCTGTATTTGCCTTGTGACGAATGATTGCGCCGCGCCCACAGGCCCGGCGGTGCGCCGAAGAATGCGCTCCAGGCTCAATCCAGATGCCAGGAGACCCCCCATGAGCGACCCCGCCGCCGACCCCATCACGCAGCGCATCGGTTCCCATCCGAAGTACCTCGCGCTCAAGCGCAAACGCAACCGCTTCGGCATCGTGCTCACGGTGCTGATGCTGCTCGTGTACTACGGCTACATCGCGCTCATCGCCTTCGACAAGCCCTTCCTCGCGCAGCCCATCGGCGCCGGCGTGACCACGCTGGGCATCCCCATCGGGCTGGGCGTGATCGTCTTCACCATCGCCATCACGCTGCTGTACATCCGCCGCGCGAACGGCGAGTTCGACCGCGAAACCGCCGAGATCCTGAAGGAGGCCACGAAATGAACCGCGCCGCGTTCGCACGCCTGGCCGTCGCGCTGTCGAGCTTCGCCGCCGGCCTGGCCCATGCCGCCGGCGGCGACGTCGGCCAGGCCGCCAAGCAGCCGACCAACTGGATCGCCATCGGCATGTTCACCGTCTTCGTGGTGGGCACGCTCTACATCACCAAGTGGGCCGCGGCCCGGACCAAGTCCGCGGCCGACTTCTACACCGCCGGCGGCGGCATCACCGGCTTCCAGAACGGGCTGGCCATCGCGGGCGACTACATGTCGGCCGCGTCCTTCCTCGGCATCTCGGCCGCGGTGATGGCCACCGGCTACGACGGGCTGATCTACTCCATCGGCTTTTTGGTCGGCTGGCCCATCATCACCTTCCTCATGGCCGAGCGGCTGCGCAACCTGGGCAAGTTCACCTTTGCCGACGTGGCCGGCTACCGCTTCAAGCCCGGGCCGATTCGCGCCTTCGCGGCCAGCGGCACGCTGGTGGTCGTGGCCTTCTACCTCATCGCGCAGATGGTCGGCGCGGGCCAGCTCATCAAGCTGCTCTTCGGGCTGGACTACTGGGTGGCGGTGGTCATCGTCGGCGCGCTGATGATGATCTACGTGCTCTTCGGCGGCATGACCGCCACCACCTGGGTGCAGATCATCAAGGCCTGCCTGCTGCTGGCCGGCGTCACCTTCATGGCCATCATGGTGCTGGCGGCCTTCAACTTCAGCCCCGAGGCGCTGTTCGCCAAGTCCGTCGAGGTGCGCACCCAGATCGCGGCCAACGGCGGCAAGAGCCCGGCCGAGGCGCAGGCCATCGGCCTGTCGATCATGGGCCCCGGCGGCTTCGTGAAGGACCCGATCTCGGCCATCAGCTTCGGCATGGCGCTGATGTTCGGCACCGCGGGCCTGCCGCACATCCTGATGCGCTTCTTCACCGTGCCCGACGCCAAGGAGGCGCGCAAGTCGGTGGGCTGGGCCACCGTGTGGATCGGGTACTTCTACCTGCTCATCTTCATCATCGGCTTCGGCGCCATCACCCTGGTGCTGACGAATCCGGAATTCGCCAACACCGTGACCGGCGTCATCCACGGCGGTGCCGGCGCCACCAACATGGCGGCCGTGCTGGTGGCCAAGTCGGTGGGCGGCAACGTCTTCTACGGCTTCATCTCGGCCGTGGCCTTCGCGACCATCCTCGCGGTGGTGGCCGGCCTGACGCTGTCGGGCGCTTCGGCCGTGTCGCACGACCTGTACGCCACCCTGGTCAAGAAGGGCCAGGCCGACAGCAAGGCCGAGCTGAAGGTGTCACGCATCACCACCATCGCGCTGGGCATCGTCGCCGTGCTGCTGGGCATCGCCTTCGAGAAGCAGAACATCGCCTTCATGGTCAGCCTGGCCTTCGCGGTGGCCGCGTCGGCCAACTTCCCGGTCCTGTTCATGAGCGTGCTGTGGAAGGACTGCACCACCAAGGGCGCCGTCATCGGCGGCGCGCTGGGCCTGATCGCCTCGGTCGGCCTGACCATCGTCTCGCCCTCGGTGTGGGAAGCCACCCTGGGCAACCCCAAGGGCACTGCGCTGTTCCCCTACGCGTCGCCGGCTCTGTTCTCCATGACCATCGGCTTTGTCGGCATCTGGCTGTTCAGCCTGATGGACCGCAGCCGGCAGGCGGCCGCCGAGCGCGCCGCGTTCCCGGCGCAGCAGGTGCGGTCGGAGACGGGGTTGGGGGCGGCGGGGGCGTCGGGGCATTGAGCGGGTAGACCCCGCCCATCTTCCGCATGGGATGCGGGGTTCTTCGGAGCCCTCCTTTGGTGGCCGCAGCCGTCATTAACTCGGCTTCAGACTGGCTGCGGTCGGTCGGGTTGGTGCGTCCCACTGTCGGTGGTTGCCGATACCCGACATTGGGCGGCAGGTACGACGAGCGATCGCGATTGGGTGGATGCGGACCATCGCGCTGAGAGATGGAACCTGTTGGCAGTCCTTAGGCGAGCGAAGAGCGGCGTGTTGGTAACACGTGGTCTTGTGCGGACTGGGCAGCCTGGGTCGTCTGCCAGATGACGCGCCTGTCCCGGCCAGAGAGCTCACGACGGCGGTTCCTACCTGCTTCTACAAGTACAGACCGATCGCGGGTTCGTCCGAAAATACCTTGAGAGGACTCCGCTCGCGAATGATGGTCGCTTTGCGTTTCCGCACCAGTTCAACGATCGATGCGACTGCTCGGTCGTTCACCCTAAAACGACGAAAGCGAGGACACAGTCGTTGATGATTTCATTGATCTGACGCGTCGCGTTGGACCAATGGAGAGCGAAAGCGACTTGCGGGCGCACGCCGCCTGAATGCTGGCGGATCCAATGCGACAGCGAAGACGTACCGAAGCATGCCGCGACATGGAACGGATGTACGCGTCCTTCTTGAGCCGTGAAATCGGGGTGTGCTGAATTTCGGCCGTGGCTGACGACATCTTGATGTCGTCGCCCGCGGGGCGCCGTTGGAACCATGACGCTCCACCATGTGGTGGCCACGTCGGCAAGAGGCGAGTGCCGATAAGTTAGAAGCGTATATCGGCGTTCTCACGCCCGCTCCAACAACAAGGTAGGCGGACGCCCAAGCCTCGGTTTACTATTCGTTTCAGAGCGCGCGGAGTGGATTTAGGAGGCTGGGCAGGAACCTACAGCACGAGGAGGAAAGTGCTACAAGGAGGCTAGTCAACGAAAAAGCAAGCCGCAGCTTCCACGCCAACGAACATAACAGCATGTCGCGCCCACTCGCATACGCGCCGGAAAACGCGCTGAACGCAATTTGTCCTTACTTCACCATGTTTCCGCTCGAGTACCCGCTTCGGGTACTAAAGGAACATCGGAACAAACGGTCAGTTGTGATGGACCCGTTCTGCGGCCGCGGGACAACTCTTTTCGCCGCGAGAAAGCTTGGCTTGGAATCTCGTGGCATCGATTCATCGGCAGTAGCCGTGGCCATCGCCAAGGCAAAGTTGGCCAAGGTCGACGTCGAGCAGGTTCTGAGCCTTGCAAGAACTTTCATCGCGCGTCACTCGCGCGTCTCTGTTCCAACGACCGACTTCTTCCGCCAGGCGTACCACAAAGATGTTCTCCCAGCCATTTGCGCGATTCGCAAAGGGTTGCTGTCGACAACAGCTGAATCCGATGACATTGTCGTTCTGAGAGCCGCCATGTTAGGGTGCTTGCATGGGCCAGTAAACAAAGTCCCGGACAAGCGTTCCTACTTCTCCAACCAAATGCCCAGAACGTTCGCCGCTAAGCCCGCGTACGCGGTGAAGTTTTGGAAAGAGCGCGAGCTACGCGCACCAAAAGTGGACGTTCTCAGCGTTCTTCGACACAAACTTGACCGGCTTTCCTCCTTTGAGTTAGGGGAGAGTAAGACCAGTCGGGCTCGTCTTGGTGACTCCCGGTACGCACGGTCGCTCCCAACCTCATTCAGAGACTTTTCCGTGGTGGTTACCTCTCCGCCTTACTACGGAATGCGCACCTATGTTCAGGACCAATGGCTGCGTGCATGGTTCCTAGGCGGGTCGGAAGAAGTCAATTACATAAACGAGGAGCAGCTTCAGCACACCGGCACGGATGTGTTTGCAGAATCCTTGGGTCAAGTTTGGCGCAACATGGCTCGCACAACCGCTGACAGCTTAGACATGTATGTCCGATTCGGAATAATTCCATCCTCGAAGGTGGACGCAAAAGCCCTGGTGCGTTCCTCACTCGAACACTCCGGTGTGAAATGGAATGAGGTGTCGGTGCGCGCGGCAAGTACCGCGTCGTCTGGTAAGCGACAAGCCGACCACATGGCCGCCGTTTCGGCCGCGGCTTTGGAGTACGACTTTCACGTGCGAAGAGCATAGAGGGGGGAAAAGTAGATGGCAACCCAGCCAGCAGTGCCGCGGAAGGTTTCGAAGAGCACCTTGTCGATGTTCTTACGAACCCGCTGCGATAAGGAATTGTTCCTTTCGCTTCACGACCGCGCACGAATGGGCGGTGCAGGACTCCCGGCGCCAGTGAAAAGGCCGGGCATTGGTGTGCTTGCGGTGGAAGGCCGCGAGTTTGAGGCCGAGCGAAATGAGCAGCTTGTACGTCTGTTCCCTGGGATTACGCAATACCGCCGCGCGAACAACAAGTTTTCCGACATGGACCTTCGTACCACGCTAGTAGCGCTCCAAAGCGCACCGGCCTTGGTGCTTCAAGGCCGGTTTTCCGTGGCAGCGCAGCAAGGGGCAGTCTTGACGAACATCGGCATTGGGGCAGCCGATATTCCCTTGGTCCCTGAACTGACCGACTTCATCCCGGACGTAGTCCTTGTTCGCGCCGCCGTCCATGGTGACTATGAGGTTAGGCCCGATGGTTCGCGCGCTGAGATATTCGACTTGGCAGAAGACCGACTTGCGCTGAGCATCTACGACGTTAAGCACACTGCCGAGGCGAACCCGAGCTACTGCGCGGAAATTGCGATGTATGCGCTAATGCTCGCCAATTGGCTCGAGCTTCACCCTGAGCTGCATCGCCGCTATTTTGTCGCAGCAGACGCCAAGTTGTGGACGAGGGTACGCCAGGGTGATAGCGGACTCGACTCGTTAGAGCGCCAGGGCGGAGCTCACGTGAACCAGTTGCTCGAGGCACTCGCGAGAGACTCTGAAGACGCGCAGCTTCGCTTCTATCTGTCTGCGGTGCGGACATTCTTTGAGGACGTCGTGCGCGTACTTCGCGTCGGCGCTGCGCGCCCAGACGGCTGGGTGGACCTGGACTGGCATGTGTCTGGCTCTTGCAGCAGTTGCGACTGGCTAGGTGACCGAAGACACCTTGGAGCCAACGACCGGTTGATTGCGGATGCGAATCCCAGTCACTACTGCATGCCGGCGGCCGCAGCCGGAGGGCATCTCTGCCTAGTGCCAGGTATCACAAGGGGTGCAAAGAAAGTTCTCCAGCAGCATACGGTGTTGGACACAGCAGCGCTGGCTGGGGCAGTTGGGCACCCGGCATTTCAACAGCACACGCTGCTGAAACGCGAGGCGCGAACGTTACCGGCACGTTCCGCAGCCATCGCGTCAAATAATTTGACGCGAGACACCGGCAGTGTGATTGCTTCGCTAGTGGCGAGCGCGCACCTCTTGGTATACGCCAGCGTAAATTTCGACTCCAGCTCCGGCCTGCTCACGGGTTTGTCGTTGAGCGGTGTAGCCACCAACTTTACTCCCGGCGAGCGCCCCCGGAGGTTCCAGCCAACCCCGTTCGTGGTTGACCAGAAGACATTGGCAGCTGAATGGGTGGCGCTGGAAGGCTTCCTCACACAAATAGCGTCGTACATCGACGTCGCCGAAACGCTCCCCGGAAACACGGGCTCTGTTACAGGTCAGATTCATTTCTGGGAGCAGCGGCAACTGCAGGAACTGTGCAACGCCATGGGCCGTCACTTGCCACGCGTCATGGCGTTATCAGTTCGGAAAGCACGTGCGCTGGCGTGGGTTTTCTCGCCCGACGAGATGATTGCGCGGCCCGAATCGCTAGAGGCCGCCATTGTTGTGGCCATCGACGACATCGTACGGCGCCTTGTATTTGCGCCGACTAGGCACGTTATCACGCTCTTCGACACGGCCGAACACTACCACCGCGGTCCGGCTTTCACGGTGCGGGATTCTTACTATCGAGAGTACCTCAGTAACGCAATTCCTCGAGAGCGCATTTACGAGATTTGGTCGGGTGCCTCTCAGGTGCGACGTGGGGCAGGCAACACAGTGCCCAGAAACACTGTGATAGCCCAGTACTCTGACGCTCTGAACAAGCAGTCTCAGGCCTTGGAGGCCGTCTGCGAGAAACTGAGAGAGGACTACCGCGGCCATTTTCGGGCCCGAGCGACGCGAATTCCGACCAGCATTCCGCAAGGAGCGCGCGACGTGGCATTCGATGGGAAACTCTGGCTGTGGTGGGACCAGCTTGGTTTCAATGCGTCGCAGCTAGAGGCGCATCTCCGATTATCGATGGATGCGGACAGACTCGAAGCGTCGTACGAGGCTATCGTGCTCCGCAATGGAGTCCATGTCCGAGGAGATGAATACGAGTTCGACGTTGCGCCCACGTCCACAGAGGCAAAGTTCAAGGAAGACTCCACGCTGACGCTCGGCAAGGTGGGTCACCCGGGAGTCCCTCTCCAGCATGCCTCTCGCCTGCTCAGAGCCGGTGCACCTGCGTACCAAGGGAACCCCGACCTACTCGCTCGTCCCCTATGGTCCGTGCTCCAGGCGAAGCTTTTGTCTTTTGACAGAGCCAATGGTCGTGCACGCGTTGCCATCGCGGCGACCAACGAACCGCTGCTTTTTCACTATCTAGCGGCGAATAGCAGCATGCCGCTGCTCGACGACGTGTTTCTCGTCGAGGGCAAGAAGCCCAAACTCTTTAACTGGGCAGAGCACTCAGTCCACATTTTGAACGCGATTGGCAGTCCGGCAATTTCGGTTCCGGACCCCAACGCCGCGCGCGCGATGGGTATTGCGCCCACGGCGAGACGAGCGCCGCCATCGCCACCAACTCCCGCTGCCAGAGTTCTCTGGGAGCCAAGCGCGGTGCAGGGGCAATCGGTGGTCTCAAGTGCCCACGCGGCCGCTGCAGCAAGCCGTGCGGCAGCGCGTGATGCGCTCAATCTTTCCCAACAGGCGGCAGTCGCTCACGCACTGGAACACGGGCTCACGGTGATTTGGGGACCGCCAGGAACGGGCAAGACGAAAACGCTGGCAGCAATGCTTCACGCTATGGTGGCCGAAGCAGTTCAAGCTGGTAGAGCGCTTAGGGTGTTGGTCACAGGCCCTACGTATAAGGCGGTAGAGGAGGTTGTACATCGCGCTGTGCGCAGCATTGGAACCAACTCCGCGGCTGCATGTACGGTGTTCATGGGTTACGCAGCAGGCAGAGCAGTGCCGCCTCGGCCTTCGCTCCTTCCAGCCCACATCTCATACAGAGAGATGTTCTTCGCCAACGGGGATGTCGACTTGGCCGACTGTCTCATTCAGCTCGGAACAGGTCAGCAGGTCGTCGTTGTTGGATGTCAGGTGCGCCAGGCGCGTCAGTTCGCGCGCAGGCTCACTGGGGGGAACGCGCTGCACCCAGTCTTCGATGTCGTAGTCATTGACGAGAGCTCGCAAGTTCCTGTGTCACACGCCGTCGCTGCCTTCTCGGGGCTCACGCCGAACAGCCGCCTTGTCATCGCTGGCGACCATCTGCAGATGCCACCGATAACCGCAATAGAACCCCCGGCCGACGTTTCATACATGGTCGGAAGCATTCAGACATACCTTCAAGACCGGCCCTTCCCAAGTCCCGTCAGGAGATGTGTACTGGAGCGAAACTACCGGTCAGCTGAGCACATCGTAGAGTTCGCCCGGCGAATAGGGTATCCATCTTCATTGCAGGCGGTGTTCGGGAACACTGCCCTACACGTATTGGCACCACCAGCAGATGAGGGTGCGTTTAGAGCTATTCACCCGAACCTGCCCTGGTCTCCTGCGTTTCCTGCTGTCGTCGACCCGGTGCGCAAAGCCCTCTGTCTGCTTCACGAGGACGACATCTCCTCCCAAGGAAACCGTTATGAGGCTCAAATCGTGGCGAGCCTTGTCTGGATGCTGAGAGCAACCGTAAGCGCCGAACTTGACGGCCGCGGTCCGGCTCCTGCAAATCACCGGCCCCCAACTCCACAAGAGTTCTGGTCCGAATGCGTGGGCATTGTTACTCCGCACCGCGCGCAGCGGGCTCTGGTCGTTCAGGAACTATGTGCGATTTGGCCAGGCGAGCAGGACCTGATTGATGATGCGGTGGATACGGTTGAGCGCTTCCAAGGCGGTGAGAGACACACCATCCTGGTGACGTTCGGCGTCGCAGACGTGGACGTGATTGGCGGCGAAGAGTCTTTCCTAATGCAGTTGGAGCGGACGAACGTCGCAATTTCGCGAGCCATGGCGAAATGTGTGGTGGTCATGCCCACAGCCTTGGCAGCTCACATCCCTGAGGACAAGCGCGCCTTGGAAACGGCATTTGCTTTGAAGGACTACGTGGAAGAGTTCTGTGGGATACGAGTGCCGACCACTTTGACCGGCGCAGGCTCGCAGAGAGCGGCAGAGATTCGCTACCACGTCTAAGCAACCGAGGAGGGGACGGATGGTCAAAGCCACGGAAGGTGCGCGCTCGCTCGCGCCCAAAGATGTCGTCGAGCAAATTCGAAGAAGCTGCATGCTGGGGGTTGAGGAGGCCTCGACCTTGCATGAAATGCTGGACAACGCCATTCGCCTCCTTTCGGTGGACCTCTACTCGAAGGATACGCACTTTGTCCTAGAACTCATTCAAAACGCGGATGACAATGAGTATGCGAAGGGTACCTTGCCGGAACTCTCGTTCAAGGTCTCGCCGAACCGGCTCGCTCTGACGAACAATGAACTCGGGTTCATGGAGAAGCATGTCCGGGCCCTCTGCCAAGTCGGCAAGAGTTCCAAAGCGCGCAAGGCGGGATACATAGGCGAGAAGGGAATCGGCTTCAAGTCTGTATTCAAGGTTTCGGATGCGCCTGAAGTTCATTCGAACGGGTACCACTTCAAGTTCGACCGCACGTCAAAAGACAATCTGCTCGGGTACGTCGTCCCCACGTGGTGCGACCCTGCGCCCGAGTCTCTGAACGGACACACCACGATTGTCCTGCCCGCGAATCAGCCCGGCATATTCAAGAGTGCCGCGCTTGAAACTTTGGATGCGTCGCTGCTGC
Source organism: Pseudomonadota bacterium (assembly GCA_031119395.1). Taxonomy (GTDB): domain Bacteria; phylum Pseudomonadota; class Gammaproteobacteria; order Burkholderiales; family Burkholderiaceae_C; genus Xenophilus. The sequence goes on along the minus strand of JAVHYA010000057.1, from coordinate 3,382 downwards.
TGTTCCTGAGTAAGCTGCGGAAGTTGCGAGTCGAAGTCAATGGCGCGACCGTCACTCACACCAGAGTCGACGAACGAGGTGTATGCCTGCTTCAGTCGGAGGTCCTAGATGGGCAAACCTCAAACACCCTTCGCAAGCGGTTCTTTCGGGTGGCGCATGAAGTGGATATGTCGGACGTCGTGGAGGCAAAACGGCCCGACGTCAAAACTACGGAGGTGGTGTTCGCCTTCCCGCTCGACGAGAGTGGGGCTGCCGCTCCAGACACCAGCTCTCAAGTGTTTGCGTTTCTACCCATCCGACCATTTGGGTTCACGTTCTCGATTCAAGGCGACTTTGTCGTTAACGCAAGCCGTGAGGACATCCACGTAGACACTGCATGGAACCAGCGCATTCGGGATTCCGTTCCAGCCGCTTTCGTCGCCTCTGTGGACCATTTCAAGAAGCACAAGGAGCTCGCGCGGACCTTTGCACGATTCATTCCGGACGAAGGTGAAATCTCTGACCCCTTCTTTAAGGCTATCGTAGGCAAGACGTTCGACCTTCTCAGTCGGCTACCGTGCCTCGAGTCCAGTTCGGGGCAATGGTGCATTCCATCTGCTCTTCGGGTCGCGGACGCGAGATTTCAGGAGTTGTTTCCCCAAGAGACCGCGGCGAAGTTGTTCGGATTCAGTTATCTGCATCCGAAGGTCTCGGCGCCTGCGACTACGCTTCGCCGCTTGGGCGTGAAACAGGTCGAGATTGCCGACCTCGTGAACGTCTTCAAGAATTCTGGGAACTGGTTCAGTGAACAGCCGCATCACTGGAAGGCGAAGTTTTACGGCTACTTGGCCGACCAAGACATCCCGGCCCTCATCAGGAGCGGTCTTGCTGACACCAACTGTGTGCCCATTACAGGCGGCAAGCTCGCGAGGCCTTCGGCGAACCCGGTTTTCTTCCCCCTTGGCAGCACTCGTAAGCACGGTTTCGAGCACGAGTTGTGCATCCTCGATGAGGTGTTTTTAGCCGAAGCAGTAGCGCTGAACCCGAAGGTCGAGCAGTTGCTTAACCAGCTCAAGCTGCGGCGAGACAGCCCGTTCGAGCTAGTGACTTCGCACATCCTCCCCAGACACGCCACTGACGACTGGAAGAAGTCCGACCAGAAGGCACTCGTCGGGCACGTTCGTTACATAAAGGCCAAGTACAAGACCCTGCTTTCGGAGGCTGCTCGCGCTGGGAAAAGTGAAACCGACATGCTGTCCACCTTGCGCGCAGGTCTGTGGATAGGCTCGAAGCGTGAGGACGGTGGCAGCTGGTATTTTTCTCGTGTGGGCAACCTTTACCTGAGCAAGGAGTTTCAACCTGCCTACTGCATGGAGTCGCTTCTCGGCAGCGAGATTGCTCGTGGAGAGCTCGTTTCGGACAAGTACCTTAGCGGACGCAAAGGCGCTGACGGAGAGGCACACGACTGGCGCGAGTTTTTCGAGAAACTTGGAATCCGACGTGCTCCAAAGCTCGTACAGCACCCTGACGGCGATTGGAGCTGCAGTTTAGAACTGACGAAGCTACTGGGAGCGGAGCAGTCAGGCGTCCGAAAGCGCACCCTCGAGTGGCTTGACCAGTATTGGGGTGAGTACGCAAGCAAACTTACGTACGTTGCAAAGCGCGCCGGCGTGAAGCCGACATTGTTTGCGGATGCTCTGAAGGCGATGCGTGCACCAACCAAGAGGCGCTCAGAAGTTCTCATGTGTGAGGCGTATTACAAGAGCGCCCTCGTCGGGGAGGTCTTTGGGGACAAGGTTCCCTATGTGGATGCACAAATCTCTCACGAGGGGTTGTTGGACGCGTGCGGGGTGACGCACAAGATAAACGCATCGGCATGCTTCAAGCGTTTGCGCCAACTGAAAACCGAGCGGGCCGAGTCTACCCCGCAGCTTCATACCATCTACCGTGAGCTGGAGAAGGCGTGGGCGCGAGAATCAGCACAAATCAAGACGGTGCTGCAGAGTGAGCCGCTCATTTGTGTCCGTGGTGAGCCGAGCCTGTGGAGAAAACCTGCGGAACTTTCATGGAAATCGAATGACGCTTTCCTCGACCTACTTTACCCACCGCTGCAGCCGCAATACAAGGATTTCAGCTCGCTTTTTCTCGACAAGCTCGGGATACCAAAGGAGCTCCCTACTGCCAAATGGGTTGAGGCGCTAACACGGCTCGATCAACTCGATGACCTCGAGGCGAGAAAGCGGGTTGCGCTCTCCGTCTATCGGCGCGCAAACCGCGACCTCCAGCCTCGGTTTGGAAAGCAAGAGGTTCTCGACCCGGACTGGCTCGACGTCTTTGAAGACGAATATGCGTTTGTCGACCATCGCGGCGAATTGCAGGACAACCACGACGGCTTGTTCATAAGTGATGTGCCTGAGTGGGCTCCGCTTTTTGCGGGCGAGCCTGATATCTGCTTCCTAGCGGTGCCTTTTGACGACCTCCCCAGGGTGAGTATCCTCATGGAACGTGCCGGCGTCGCACGGCTCTCCAGCTCCGTGCGGGTGTCCGTGGAGAATCCGCAGAACGGCGTTCTTCACGAAGAACTCACGCGCTGCCTTCGTGAATCCCTCGTTTTTCTGGCGCGCGTGGTATACGCACGAGATTCGCAAGCGCTCGAAGGCATAGTTTCCAAGGGCCTGTTCGCGAAGTTGGCTAGCGCGCAAGTCTTCAAAGTAGCAGAGCTCAGGCTGCAGCTGTCTCTCAATCACGTCGTTCGCACTGCCAACGCCAATGTTGCATCGGATGGGACGAATCTGTTCATCACAGGAGATGTGCGCGGCGCGGAGGACTACCTGGCGACAGAGATTTGTACCTTCCTTTCAGTGTCTGAAGACCTGGCGGACGTTTTCGCACTGCTGCTGATGAAGTCTGACGGCGATGAGCGCGCCGACTTTCTTGCTCGGAGAAGAATCGCGGTCCTACCGCCAGACCTTGAGGCGGCCTTGACTAGCGTAGGCGAGGGCGGTTCGGACACCGAAGGGAGCGCCTCGAACGGAGACGAAAAAGAATCTAGCGGCGAAACGAGCGCGAGTGGCCCCCCTGAAGGAAACTCGACTACGGATGCAGACGAGGATAACGAGACGGAGGTTGGCTCCGGAACCGGTAGCAACACAGCTGGAACTGGCACGGGAGGCAACCCGGGAAGCGGCGCTGGGAAAGGCGCCGGCGCTGGGACGGGTAGCGGTAGCGGCGCAGGGAGAGGACCCAGCGGTGGCACGGGAACCGGCAACGGCGCTGGGTCTGCAACCGACAGTGGCACAGGAAGCGGCAGTGGCACAGGAAGCGGCAGTGGCACAGGAAGCGGCAGTGGCGCAGGAGCTGGCAGTGGCGCAGGAGCTGGCAGTGGCGCAGGAGCTGGCAGTGG
>JAVHYA010000056.1 GCA_031119395.1 Pseudomonadota bacterium | reverse complement strand
CGGAAGTCCTCGAAGTCGGCGGCCGAGAACACCAGCATCTCGCCCGCGCCGTTGTGGCGGAAGTAGTCGTCGCCCTGCTTGTACTTCGAGCTGGCGGTCCAGTTCAGGAAGTCCTGCTTCTCCTGCTTGGGCTTCTGCGTGAAGAGGTTGTAGGCCAGGCGGATCGTGAGCTGGCCCGCGTCCGCGAGCTGCTGGATGACCTGGTAGTCCTCCGGGTAGTTCTGGAAGCCGCCGCCGGCGTCGATGGCGCCCGTGACGCCCAGCCGGTTGAGCTCGCGCATGAAGTGGCGCGTGGAGTTGAGCTGGTACTCGGGCGGCAGCTTCGGCCCCTTGGCCAGCGTGGCGTAGAGGATGGCCGCATTGGGCTTGGCCAGCAGCAGGCCGGTGGGGTTGCCGGCGCTGTCCCGCACGATCTCGCCGCCGGGCGGCGCCGGCGTGTCCTTGCCGTAGCCCACGGCGCGCAGCGCCGCGCCGTTGAGCAGGGCGCGGTCGTACAGGTGGAGGATGAAGACGGGCGTGTCGGGCGCCACGGCGTTCAGCTCCTCGATGGTCGGCAGCCGCTTCTCGACGAACTGGTGTTCGGTGAAGCCGCCCACCACGCGCACCCACTGCGGCGCCGGCGTGATCGCCACCTGCTGGCGCAGCATGGCCATCGCGTCGGCCAGGCTGCGCACGCCGTCCCAGCGCAGCTCGAGGTTGAAGTTCAGCCCGCCGCGGATGATGTGCAGGTGGTTGTCGATCAGCCCCGGCAGCACGCTGCGGCCCTGCAGGTCGACCACGCGGGTGCGGGGGCCTGCCAGCGGCAGCACGTCCTCGCTGCGGCCCACCTTCACGAAGCGGCCGCCGGCGATGGCGACGGCGGTGGCGGTGGGGTTGCTGCGGTCCAGCGTGGTGAACCGGCCGTTGTGCAGGATCAGCTCGGGGATGGCGGTGTCGGCCATGGGGGCGCTCCGGGTGGGGTGGGTCTGGGCCGTGGCGGCCCCGGCGGCGGCGCCCAGGGCGCCGAGGACCAGGCGGCGGCGGCCGTCGTCGATCTCGGTGGTCATGCGTCGTGCTCCGGCGTTGCGGCCGCGCGGGCGGACGGCTTCTTCGCGCACTGCGGCAGTTCGCCGAAGACGTGCGGCTTGACCTGTTCGTGCAGCCACGAGGCGGCGTGCGCCTCGGGCCGCAACCATTGCTTCACCAGCGGCGGGATCTGCTCGCCGGCCAGGATGCCGAGCAGCCCGACCAGTGCGATCACCGGCGGCGCCGGCGAGCGCACCTGGAACAGGCCGTAGATCACGCCGACCAGCAGGCCGAGCGCGAGTGCCAGGACGTAGGGCTTCATGCGGACGGCGCCGGCTTCAGCCCTCGTGGGCGTTGAACATCGTCTTGGCGTAGGTCACGCCCAGGCCATAGGCGCCACCCCAGCGGCGCGCGATGCCGGTGGTGAGGTCGTAGGTCTCGGCGCGCGCCCAGTCGCGCTGGAGTTCGAGCAGGTACTGCAGCGAGGTCATCGGCCGCGCGCCGGCCTGCACCATGCGGTCCATGGCGCGGTCGTGCGCCTCGGCCGACACGTCGCCGCAGGCGTCGGCGATCACGTACACCTCGAAGCCCTGGTCGATCGCCGACAGGGCGGGGCCGACGATGCACACGCCCGTCCACAGGCCCGCGAGCACGATGCGCGGCTTGCCGATCTCGTTGATGCGGGCGATGACGGCGGCGTCCTCCCAGGTGTTCATCGAGGTGCGGTCGAGCATCGCCTGGCCGGGGAAGGCCTCGGTGATCTCGCCGAACATGGGGCCCGAGAAGCTCTTCTCGGCGACGGTCGTGAGGATCGTCGACACGCCGAAGCCCGCCGCCGCCTGGGCGACCAGCGCCGCGTTGTTGCGCAGCAGCGTGGCGTCGATCGACTTCGTCGCGAAGGCCATCTGCGACTGGAAGTCGATCATGACGAGCGTGTGGTCCTGCGGTTGGAGCAGGGTGGCGCCGGGAACGGGGGTGGCCTGGATGGACATGGGAGGACTCCTTGTTTCGGGTGATGGCGGTGGCCGTGGATGCTGCGAAAGAGCAGGGCGGGTTGTCTTGTCGATTGGTGGACTGCTTTGCACATTTGCCGCCGCTGCAGGCGCAGCGATGCGCAAGTGAGCCTGGGATTCATCGATTTCATTCACAATCGCTTCCAGGCGTTGGGCTCGGTGCTGTTCGCTCTTGATTTCGATGAATCGGGGCGAATCTTCGCTTGCCGTCCGGTGCCGATGAACGAATTCTTGGCCGTCTTATCATCGAAAATGTCGATGATGAAAAAATAGGCAATCCCCCATGCTCAAGCTGACCCTTGACGCGATCGAACTGGTCGATGCCATCGCGCTGCACGGCTCCTTCGCGGCCGCGGCGGCGCGGCTCAACCGCGTGCCTTCCACCGTCTCGTACGCGGTCGCCAAGCTCGAGGAGCAACTGGGGCTGCGCCTGTTCGAGCGCCACGGTCCGCGCGTGGCGTTGACCGCGGCGGGGCGCGAGATGCTGGACGAAGGGCGCTGGCTGCTCACGGCCGCCGGCGCGCTGGAATCGCGCATGCGCCAGGTCGCCACCGGCTACGAGGCCGAGCTGCGGCTGGTGCACGACTCGCTCGTGCCCACCGATGCGCTCATGGACGACATCGTGGCCTTCGAGGCGCTGCGCTGCGGCACGCGCCTGCGCATCGGCTGCGAGGCGCTCACCGGCACCTGGGAGGCGCTGCGCGACGGGCGCGCGGACATCGTCATCGCTGCGGGCGAGGGCCCCGTCGGCGGCGGCTACCAGGTCTTCATGGCCGGCACGCTGGACTTCGTGTTCTGCGTCGCGCCCGCCCACCCGCTGGCGCGCGTGCGGCGCGCACTGCGCCGCAGCGACCTCATGGAGCACAACGCGATCGTGGTCGGCGACACCGCGCGCGCCCTGTCGGAACGCACCGTGGGCCTGCTGGCCGGCCAGCCGCGCATCACGGTGCCCACCATGGCCGCCAAGATCGCCTGCCAGCGCAGCGGCCTGGGCCATGGCTTCCTGCCGCGCGCCTGCATCGAGGCCGACCTCGCGCGCGGCAGCCTGGTGGCGCTCAAGACCGACGAGGAGCGTGCGCCCGAATCCTTCTGGCTCGCCTGGAAGACCGGCGCCGAGGGCAAGGCGCTGCAATGGTGGCGCGACCGGCTGAAGCGGCCGCTGGTGCCGGCGCTGCTGCCGCGGTCGACCTGAAGCCGGCCGCGCTCAGCGCAGCGTCTGCAGGTACGCCGCGATGTCGCGCGCGTCCTGTTCGGTCACGCCCATCTGCGGCATGGCGGTGCCCGGCTTCACGGCCTGGGTCTCGCGCAGCCAGCGCACCATGCCCTCCGGCGTGTGGTCGAGCGTGCCCGCGATGCGCGTGCGGCGGCCCATGCCGGCCAGCGGCGGGCCCACCCGCACCTGCGAGCCCGTCACGCCCGGGATGAGGTGGCAGGCATTGCAGGCGTACTGCGTCAGCGCGCGCTGCCCCCGCGCCGCGTCGGCCACCCGCAGCGGGGCGTCGGCCGCAGGGCCGCAGGCGGTCGGTGCCGCGTCGGGCCGGCCGTCGTCCGACGTGACGCGCCATCGGCCGCCCGTCATCGCGGCGTAGCGCTCGGGCGTGAGCGTGGGCAGGGCGTGGACGAACGCCACCACCGCCCACAGGTCCGCATCCGACAGACGATGCTCCCAGGCGGGCATGCCGCTCATCTTGATGCCGTGGCGCGTGATCCAGTACAGCTCCCGCGGCTGCCAGCGCTGGCGCGCGTCGACCAGGGGGCCGGGCAGGGGCTGCATGCTGCGGCCGATCTCGCCCTGCGCCACCCCGGGCCCGCCGTGGCACTGCACGCATTTCTGCTGGTAGCAGGCCGCGCCGCGTGCGATGCGGTCGGCGTCGTCCATGGCGGGTGCCTCGATCTCGCGTGCCCGCAACCGCACCGCGCGACGCATCGCGTGCTCGAGCAGCGAGTAGACGGACTGGAAGTGCTGCTTCGTCGCCGCGACGTCGTAGAGCCCGGCCTGCACCACCACCGCGCCCGCGGCCGCGCCGAGCGCCGCCGCGACGGCGAGGGTGATCGTGGCGGTCCTGAGCATGCCCATCGGTCGAGCCATTGTCCGACGCGAGGCGTTGCGATCGTGTCGGCGGACGCCGCTGCAGGCCCGCAACAATGGGCCATGTTCTCGACGCCCCTCGCCGGTCCGCGTCCTCTCGTCCCATGGCGCGGCGCGGGGGCGCTCGCGATGCTGCTGGCCCTGGGCGGCTGCGAGGGCGGCAGACAGGGTGCGGCGGCAGGGCCCGTCGGCGTCGAGCGCATCGAACGGGGCCGCGTGCTGCTGGCCCAGTACCAGTGCGGCAGCTGCCACGCCATCCCCGGCGTGGCCGATGCCCGCGGTCGCCAGGCGGGCGCGCTGGACGGCTTCGGGCGGCGCAGCTACATCGCCGGCCGGCTGCCCAACGAGCTGCCGCTTCTCGCCGCGTGGATCGCCGATCCGCACGCGCTGGTGCCCACGACCACGATGCCGTCCATGGGGGCCTCGGCCGACGACGCGCTGGCGATGGCCGCTTACCTGCACGCGCTGCAATGAGCGCTCCCGCCGCCCAGCCGGCGCAGTCGGCGCTGCACGTGGCCGGCCCGGTGGCCGAGACGCTGCTGGACGTGACCACGGTGCTGACCGTCGGCGCCGCGCTCATCTTCGGCGGCGTGATGCTGCTGCTGGCGATGTCGCTGCGCGGCGGGCCGCGCCCGGTGCGGGCGCGCTGGTGGCTGCTGGGCGGCGGCATCGCCTTTCCGGTCGCCGTGCTGTCGGCGCTGTTCGTCTACGGCGAGCGGCACCGGCCCGCCTGGCGGCCGGTGCCGCCGGCGGATGCGTTGGTCGTCGCCGTCACCGGCCGCATGTGGTGGTGGGAGGTGCGCTACGACGACCCGCGCACCGGCCGGCGCTTCGCGACGGCCAACGAGATCCGGCTGCCCGCCGGGCGGCCGGTGTACTTCGCGCTGGCGAGCGAGGACGTGATCCACAGCTTCTGGGTGCCCGCGCTCGGCGGCAAGATGGACATGGTGCCCGGCCGGATGCAGCACCTGCTGCTGCAGGCCGACGCGCCGGGCCGCTGGCGCGGGCAGTGCGCCGAATACTGCGGCGAGCAGCATGCGCGCATGGCGCTCGACGTGGTGGCGCTGGCCCCGGCGGAGTTCGAGGCCTGGGCCGATGCGCAGGCGCAACCCGTGGCGCCGCAGGCGCAGCGCAGCGTGCAGGCCGGCCGCGACGCCTTCCTGGCCCATCGCTGCGACGCCTGCCACGCGGTGCGCGGGGTGACGGCCCCCGGCCCCGACGGCCACGACGTGCGCCGCGGGCCCGACCTCACGCACGTCGGCGGCCGCCTGTCGCTGGGTGCCGCCACCGTGCCCAACACGCCCGAGGCCATGCGCGAGTGGGTGGCCCACACGCAGCAGCTCAAGCCGGGCGCGCGCATGCCGGCCGGCGATGAGCGGCTGCCGCCGGCGGACATCGGGGACATCGCCGCATGGCTGAGCGGATTGAAGTGATGCAGGACCAAGGCGAGCGCTTCCCCAGCACGCTGCCGCGTCCGCCCGGCGAGCGGGAGGCGCTGGAACGGGCGTGGGCAGGGCCGCGCGGCTGGCGGCGCTTCACGGCCGTCAACAACACGCACATCGGCGCCTACTACATCGTGGCCGCGATGGTGTTCTTCGTCCTGGGCGGCATCCTGGCGCTGCTCATGCGCGCGCAACTGGCCGTGCCCGACAACGACCTGGTGGGCGCGGCCACCTACAACCAGCTCTTCACCATGCACGGCACGGTGATGATGTTCCTCTTCGCGGTGCCGATCGTGGAGGCGATCGCGGTCTACCTTCTGCCCGGCATGCTGGGCGCGCGCGACCTGCCGTTCCCTCGGCTGTCGGCCTATGCCTTCTGGGCCTACGCGATCGGCGGGCTGGCCTTCTTCTGCACGGTGTTCTTCGGCGTCTCGCCCGACGGCGGCTGGTTCATGTACCCGCCGCTGACCAGCAAGCAGTATTCGCCCGGCGTCGGCGCGGACTTCTGGCTGCTGGGCATCGGCTTCATCGAGATCTCGGCCATCGCCGGTGCCATCGAGCTGATCATCGGCATCCTCTTCACCCGCGCGCCGGGCATGACGCTCGGCCGCATGCCCGTCTTCGCCTGGGCGGTGCTGGTGAGCGCGCTGATGATCGTCTTCGCCTTCCCGGCGGTGATCGCGGCCACCACGCTGCTGGAACTGGAGCGCGCCTTCGACTGGCCCTTCTTCCTGCCGCAGCGCGGCGGCGATCCGGTGCTGTGGCAGCACCTGTTCTGGTTCTTCGGCCATCCGGAGGTCTACATCATCTTCCTGCCGGCCGCGGGCATGGTGTCGATGATGGTGCCGACGATGGCCGGCACGCCGCTGGTGGGGCAGCGCGCGGTGGTGTGGGCGCTGGTGGGCGTGGGCGTGGTGAGCTTCCTGCTGTGGATCCATCACATGTTCGCCACCGGCATCGGCATCACGGCGCTGGTGCTGACCTCGATGGCCAGCTTCCTGGTGGCGATCCCCAGCGGGCTGCAGGTCTTCGCCTGGATCGCGACCTTCTGGCGCGGCCGCGTGCGTGCGCAGTCGCCCACGCTGTTCCTGCTGGGCTTCCACTTCATCTTCGTGCTGGGCGGCCTGACGGGCGTCATGGTGGCGGTGCTGCCCTTCGACTGGCAGGCGCACGACAGCTACTTCATCGTCGCCCACCTGCACTACGTGCTCATCGGCGGCATGGTGTTCCCGGTGTTCGCGGCGATCTACTACTGGCTGCCGGTGTTCAATGGCGCGCGCCTGTCGGAGCGGCTGGGCCGCTGGGTCTTCGGCCTGATGTTCGGCGGCTTCAACCTGGCCTTCTTCCCGATGCACATCGCGGGGCTGCTGGGCATGCCGCGGCGCGTGTACACCTATGCGGACGGGCTGGGCTGGGGGCTGCTGAACCTGCTCTCGACGGTCGGCGCTTTCGTGTTCGCCCTGGGCGTGCTGCTGTGCTTCGCCGATGCGGTCCGCACCCTGCGCCGGCCCGAGCGCGACCACGGCAACCCGTGGCGGGCCGGCACGCTCGAATGGCTGCCGCCGCGCGAGTACGGCGTGCGCAGCATTCCCCAGGTGGGCGGCACCGAGCCGCTGTGGGACCGGCCCACGCTGGCCGAGGAGGTCGAGGCCGGCCGCCACTGGCTGCCCGGCACCGTGTTCGGCGGACGCGAGACGCTGGTGACCAGCGTGCGCGCGGCCCGTCCGCTGCACCTGCTGCGCCTGCCCACCGACGGGTGGCCGCCCTTCCTGGCGGCGGTCGGGACGGCCGGCTTCTTCCTGCTGCTCACCGTGGAGTGGGTGGCGGTCGCCTTCGCCTTCGGCGCCGTCGCCCTGGCGTCGATGGTGGTCTGGCTGTGGGGCTCGGACCGCGCCGCGCCCGCCGACCGCGCCGAGGTCGGCACCGGCGTGTTCGTGCCCGTCGGCGCGACGGGCCGAGGGTCCCATTCGTGGTGGGCGGTGGTGGTGCTGGGGGTGGTGGACTTCGCCATCCTGGCCTCCTTCCTCTACACCTACGTGCACCTGGCGATGGCGCTGGACGTGTGCCCGCCACCCGGCGCATCGCTGGCGCCGGCGACGGCCTCGGGCGCCAACGCGGCGCTGCTGGCCGCCGGTTCGCTGCTCATGGCCTGGAGCACGCGCGCGCGGCTCGGCGAGGGTGCCCGCGGGCAGCGCGGCCTGCGCCTGCGCACGGTGCTGGCGCTGCTGTGCGCAGCCGGCGCCTTCGCCTCGGCCCTGGCCGGACACGCCGCCGTGGGGCTGCGGCCCACGGCCGACGGCTGGAGCGCGGCGGTGGGGGTGCTGCTGGCCTACCAGGGCTTCCACCTGGTGGTGCTGGCGGTGGTGGGCGTCTACCTCGTGGTGCGCTCGGCCTCGGGCCACCTCGGCCCGCGCGCGCGCGCCACGCTCGACAACGTGGCGCTGCTCTGGCACATCGCCACCGCGCAGGGCCTGCTCAGCGAGGCCACGGTGCGCGGCGTCCCGGCCTGGCTGGGCTGAAGAACGGCGAAGTGCAATCGGCCGTCAGCGCCCGCCAGCCGGGCGTGTCGGGCGAATTCGTCACGAACGTTACGAATTCCGCCCGCCGACCGTGCCGCAGGCAGGTGGGTGCGTCGGGCGGCGGCAACCAGGGCGACGCCCGCGATCAGAGCGACCAGGTCGCCGACAGCGACGGCCGCGCCGAGAACCCGGCGTACCACGCGGCCACCGCCGGATGCCGCTCGCGCCAGCCGAAGTCCGCGAAGCGCAGGTCCAGGTACCAGAGCGCGCACGCCACGGTGAGGGTGCCGATGTCGACGCGTCCCGGCGCGATCAGCTCGGGATGGGCCGACAGGTGCGCGAGCGAGGTCTCGGCCTTGTCGAGCTGCGCGGCGCGCCATTGCGGCCAGCGCAGCGGCTCGGGGCGGGCCACGTCCTCGTAGCGGGCGATCAGCGCGCCGTCGAGGATGCCGTCGCCCAGGGCCTGCAGGGTCAAGGCCGCCCAGCGCGCATCGCCACCGGCCGGGAACAGCGAGCCTTTCGCCAGGTCGTTGAGGTACTCGCACACCACCCGGCTGTCGTAGAGCACCGCGCCTTCGTCGGTGACGAAGGTCGGCACCTTGCCCAGCGGGTTCTTTTCGATGATCTCGCGGTCGCGCGTGACCGGGTTGGCGTTCGACGGCAGCAGCTGCATGCGCTCGTTCAGGCCCAGCTCGTGGGCGGTGACCAGGCACTTGCGGACGTAGGGAGAGAAGGGTGAGAAGTAGATCTGCATGGTGTGTCGGCGATTCAACGTTCGTGGGCGTGCGCGAGGTGGCGGCCGGCGATCCATCCGAAGGTCAGGGCCGGGCCGAGGGTGATGCCGGGCGCAGGGTACTCGCCGCCCATCACCGAGTGCATGTCGTTGCCGGCGGCGTAGAGGCCGGGGATCGGCCGGCCCGCCGCATCCAGCGCCTGGGCGTTCTCGTTGCAGGCGATGCCGACGGCGGTGCCGATGTCGCCCGCATAGACCTTGACGGCGTAGAACGGCCCTCGACGCAGCGGCCCGAGGCAGGGATTGGGCTCGTGCTCGGCATCGCCGAGGTAGCGGTTGTATTCGGTGCCGCCCTTGCCGAAGTCGTCGTCCCGGCCTTGCTCGGCCAGCGCGTTGAAGCGCGCGGCGGTGGCCTCGAGGGCGGCGCCGTCCAGGCCCAGCGCCTCGCCCAGCGCGCGCAGGGTGGGCGCCTTGTGGAGGTAGCCGGCCTTGAGCAGGTGCTCGCGCGGCCGGCCGCCCGGCAGCGCCAGGCCCATGCCCCACTTCTCCATGAAGTCGTGGTCGCACACGAGGTAGGCGGGCATGGTCGGCACGGTCTCGTGCGAGCGGTACATCGCGCGCACGAACTCGTGGTACGAGGTCGATTCGTTGACGAAGCGCTGTGCCGCGCCGTTGACGGCCATCAGGCCCGGCTTGGCCCGGTCCCACACCAGGTGGGGGTAGCGCGTCACGCGGCCGTCGGGCCGCTGCAGCACCGACACCGGCGCCCAGAAGGCGGGGTTGGTGTGGCCGCGGCCCAGCACGGCACCGGCCTCGCGCGCCAGCGCGATGCCCTCGCCGCGGTTGCCCTCGGGCGACATCGACCAGGGGCCGGTGGGCTGCGGGTACTGTTCGCCGCGCAGCGCCTCGCTCCAGGGGAAGCCGCCGGTGGCCACGACCACGCCACGGCGCGCCTTCACGCGCGTGGGCCGGCCCTGGCGCAGCACGGTGACGCCGGTCACCGCGCCGCCGGCGAGTTCGAGCTTCTGCAGCGGCGCGCTCAGCCAGTAGTCGATCCGCCGGTCCAGCACGCTCTTGAAGAGGCGCGCCGCCAGCGCGTTGCCCAGCACCACGCGCGTGCCGCGGTGGTAGCCGCGCAGCCGGTCGGCGAAGTAGCGCAGCACCAGCTTCATGCCTTCGCGCCACGATGTGAAGGACTTCGTGACGGCCAGCAGGTGCCGGGCGTCGGTCATCGTGATCATCATGCCGCCGAGCACCATGAACTCGGGCAGCGGGTCGCGCAGTTCCTTGAACTTCGGGCCGAGTTCGCGGCCGTCGAACATCGCCGGATCGAGCGAGCGCCCGCCCATCGCGGCGCCCTCGCGATCGGGGTGGTAGTCGGGCGAGAAGCTGCGCGCCACGAGCCGCACGGCCGTGTGCTTCTCGAAGTAGTCGACCATGCCCGCGCCTTCGCGCAGGAAGGCCTCTTGCAGCGCGGCCGGGGCCGCGTCGCCCACGGTGTTGCGCATGTACGCCCACACCTTGTCGAAGCTGTCCGGGTGGCCGACCTTCTCGGACTGCGCGTTCAGCGGTGCCCACACGGCGCCGCCCGACACGGCGGTGGAGCCGCCCACCCGGTCGGTCTTCTCGACCAGCAGCACGTCGAGGCCCTCGATCTTCGCGGTGAGCGCCGCGGCCATGCCGCCCGCGCCCGCGCCGATCACGACGACGTCGTATTCGGCGTCCCAGGTGTCGGCCGTCATGCGCCGGACCCGCCCAGCGACTTGCCGCCGTCGACGAAGAGCACCTGGCCCGTGATGAAGCCGGTCTGCGGCGACACCAGGAAGGCCACCGCCTGCGCGATGTCTTCCGGCCGGCCGGCCCGGCCCGTGGGCTGCAGGGCGAGCTGCGCGGCCAGCCGCTCGGGCGTCAGCGCGCGCAGGATCGGCGTGTCGATGAGCCCCGGCGCGATGGCGTTCACGAGGATGCCGCGGTGGGCCAGTTCCATCGCGCTGGCGCGGGTGTAGCCGACCACGGCCGCCTTGGACGCGACGTAGTGCGGGTGGTTCTTCGCACCCAGGTAGGCGCGCGAGGCGATGTTCACGATGCGTCCGCCCTCGGGCATGGTCTTCGCCACCTCCTGCGTCAGCGTCGCGACGGCGATGAGGTTGACCTCGTAGGCGCGGCGGAAGTCGGCGTTGCTCACCTCCATGAACTTGCGTTCGTCGAAGATGCCCGCGTTGTTGACCAGTGCGCGCACCGGCGGCAGCGACTGCACCAGCGCGCGCACCGCGGCCTCGTCGGTGAGGTCGAGCACGCGGCACTGCACGTCCAGGCCCTGGGCCGCGAGGCGTTCGGTTTCCCGCGTGGCGAGCGCCTCGTCGCGGTCGACCATGACCACGGCGTAGCCGTCGCGGGCCAGGCGCTCGACGGTGGCCAGGCCCATGCCGCCGGCGCCCCCGGTGACGAGCGCGATCGGTTTGCTGTTGTTGTCCATGTGTCCGATGACTCCGATTTCAGGCCGAGAGGAAACCGCCGTCCACCGGCAGCACCACCCCGTTGACATAGCTGGCCATGGCCGAGCAGAGGAAGACGACGGGGCCGACGATCTCGTCGACCTCGCCGCCGCGCGCCATCGGCACGCGCTTCATGTACCAGTCGGTCCCGCCGGGCACGGCCAGCTGGGGCGCGACCATCTCGGTCAGCATCAGGCCGGGCGCCACGGCGTTGGTGCGCACGCCGAAGGGCGCCAGGTCCCGCGCCAGCGCCTGCGTGAGCGAACGCACCGCGCCCTTGGAGGCGATGTAGCCGGCCGAGGAGATGCCGCTGACGAAGGCGACGATCGACGAGAGGTTGACGATGCAGCCCCGCGTCTTCTTGAGTGCCGGCACGAAGGCGTGCGTGACGTTGAACAGGCCCTGCAGGTTGACCTCGATGAGACGGTCCCACACCTCGGTGGCTTGGGGGTCGTCGATGCGCGCGCGGCCCGAGATGCCGGCGTTGTTGACCAGCACGTCGACCGGGCCCAGCCGGGCCTCCAGGTCGGCCGCGCAGGCCTGCACGGCGGCGCGGTCGCGCACGTCGATCGCCACGCTCCAGGCCTGGCCGCCTGCGGCGGTGATGCGGGCGGCGGTGGCCTCGGCACGCGCCGCGTCGACGTCGGCCACGATCACCCGGGCGCCTTCCTGCGCGAAGCCCAGCGAGATCGCCGAGCCCAGCCCGCCGCCCGCGCCTGTCACCAGCGCGAGCTTGTCCTTCAACAGATCCATCCGAAATGCTCCTGACGGGGTGCGGGCGTGCCTAGACGCCCAGGTAGGCCCGGCGCACGGCCGGGTCGTTCATGAGACGGGCCGAATCGCCCTGCAGCGAGATCTCGCCGTTCTCCAGGATGTAGGCGTGGCTGGCGACGGCGAGTGCCAGCCGCACGTCCTGCTCCACCAGCAGGATCGTGAGCCCCTGCTCGCGGTTGAGCCGCTGGATCGCTGCGAAGATCTGCTCCACCAGCAGGGGGGACAGGCCCATCGAGGGCTCGTCGAACATGATGAGCCGCGGGCGCGACATCAGCGCGCGGCCGATCGCCAGCATCTGCTGCTCGCCGCCCGACAGGGTGGCCGCGCGCTGCTCCGAACGCTCCTTCAGGCGCGGGAACAGGGCGTAGACCTTGTCCAGGTCCTCGGCCATCGCGGCGCGGTCGCGGCGCAGGAAGGCGCCGAGCTCGAGGTTCTCGCGCACGCTCATGTCCTTGAAGACCTCGCGGCCCTCGGGCACCTGCACCAGCCCGCGGCGCACGATCTCGTCGGACGGCAGGCGGTGGATCGCCTCGCCGGCGAAGTGCACCTCGCCGGCGGTGGGGTGGATGAGGTGCGAGATGGCGTTGAGCGTGCTGCTCTTGCCCGCGCCGTTGCTGCCCAGCAGCGCGACGATGGCGCCCTCGGGCACCGCCAGGCTCACGCCCGACAGCGCCTGGATGGCGCCGTAGGAGGCGCTGATGCCGCGCACCTCCAGCAGCGGGCTCTTGGAGGATTCAGGCATGCGCGGCTCCCTTGCCGAGGTAGGCTTCGATCACGGTCGGGTTCTCGCTGATCTCCCTGGGCGTGCCTTCGGCGATCTTCTGGCCGAAGGACATCACGGTGATGCGGTCGGAGATGGACATCACGAGCTGCATCACGTGCTCGACCAGCAGCACGGTGATGCCGTCCTTCTCGGCCAGTTCGGTCAGCAGGCGGTCGAGGTTCTCGATGTCGCGGTTGCGCAGGCCGGCGGCCGGCTCGTCGAGCAGCAGCAGGCGCGGCTTGAGCGCCAGGGCGCGGGCGATCTCCAGCAGCTTCTGGTGGCCGAAGTCCAACTCCCTGGCGCGGGTGTTTCGGTCGTGCGTCAGGCCCACGCGCTCGATCAGGCTGTCGACCAGGTCGCGCACCTCGCCGCTCGGCCGGCGCAGCAGGCGGCCCAGGGTGTTCGCGCTGTGCGAGTGGCAGCCCAGCAGCACGTTCTCCACCACGCTCAGGTCGCCGAAGAGTTCGAGGTTCTGGAAGGTGCGGGCGATGCCCATGCCGGCCATGCGCGTGGGCGCATGGCGCGTCACGTCCTCGCCGTCGACCACGATGCGGCCCTCGCTCGGCTGGTAGTAGCGCGAGATGCAGTTGAAGGTGGTCGACTTGCCGGCCCCGTTGGGGCCGATGAGCGCGTGGATGGAGCCGCGCGCCACCTCGAAGGACAGGTCGCTCACCGCCACCAGGCCGCCGAAGCGCACGGTGATGCCCGACACCTCCAGGAAGGGGCGGTCCGCGCTCATGCCTGCACCTCGCGGGGCTCGACCGGGCGCGCCGCGCGCCGGTTGCGGTCGGCGAACAGGCCCTTGGGCTTGAACATCATGAAGCCCATGAGGATCAGGCCGTAGATGATTTCCTGCACCGACATGAGCTGGCGCAGCAGCTCGGAGATGAGGCCGAAGGCGATGGCGCCGGCCACCGCGCCACGCACCGATCCCATGCCGCCCACCACCACCATCGTCAGCACCAGGATGGTGGTCTGGAAGCCCAGGCTCTCCGGGTGGATGAAGGAGGTGAACAGGGTGTACATGCCCCCTGCGATGCCGGCGAAGGCGGCCGAGATCGCGAAGGCGCTCTGCTTCATGGCCTTGACGTTGATGCCCATGGCCATGGCGGCGACGTCGCTCTCGCGCACGGCACGCAGCGACGAGCCGTACTGCGAGCGCGCCAGCGCCACCGTGAGCCACAGCATCAGCGCGGCCAGCACGATCACGAAGGGATAGGCCTGCAGGTCGTTGGTCAGCCGCAGGCCGAACAGCTCGGCCGGGTCCATCTTCATGCCGTTGGAGCCGCCGGTGACCTTTTCCCAGCTGAGGAAGACCCACTGCATGGCCTCGCCGAAGGCGAAGGTGGCCAGTGCCAGGTAGATGTCGCGCATGCGCAGCGCGAGGTAGCCGATGAGGTAGCCCAGCACCGCCGACAGCAGGCCGCCGGCGAGGATCGGCAGCACGAAGGGCGGGTGCCAGGCGGTGTTGATGATGCCGGCGGTGTAGATGCCGATGCCGAAGAACGCGGCATGCGCGAGGGCGAACTGGCCCGACTCGCCGATCACCACGTGCATGCCCAGGGCCAGCACGACGAAGACCATCAGGAGGTTGACCACGTACAGCACGTAGCCGGACACGGTGAAGGGCAGGGCGATCAGCACCAGCGCGGCGGCCAGCAGGGCCCAGCGGTCGAGGCTCATGGTTCTCATACTTTCTTCACCTGCGGCTTGCCGCCCAGGATGCCTTGTGGCCGCACGATCAGCGTGACGAGGATGGCCAGGAAGGGTGCGACGACGATGGCGTTGGTCGAGATGAACAGGCCCACGAGGTTCTCGACGATGCCGATGATCAGGCCGCCCAGCACGGCGCCGGGCAGGCTGGTGAAGCCGCCCACGATGGCTGCCGCGTAGGCCAGGATCGCGATGTGCGCGATGTCCGGCGTGATCAGGATCTTGGGCGTGATGAGCAGCGCGGCCAGCGCCGAGATCAGGCCGGCCATGGCCCACACCAGCATGCGGATGCGCGACAGGCGGATGCCCACGATCTGCGCCGCGCGCGGGTTCATGCCCACCGCACGCATGGCCTTGCCGATGCGCGTGTGGCTGAACATCAGGTAGATGAGGACCATGGCGGCGATCGACGTGAGGAAGATCGCGACGTCCAGCCGCGTGAGGAAGGCGTCGCCGATGATGACCGGGTCGTTCGATACCAGCGAGGGCAGCGAGCGGGGCGTGTCGCCCAGGCCGGTCTGGCGCACCAGGCCCTTCAGCGCGTAGGCCAGGCCCAGCGTGGCGATCACCAGCTGCGGGCCGACGCCCTTGGAATGCGTCACGCGCTCCATCACCACGCGCTGGAAGAGCGCTGCGCCGACGGCGACGGCCACCACGGTGACGGGAATCACCAGCGCATACGACCAGCCGGCGATGAGCAGCAGCGACAGCGCCACGTAGCCGGCGATCATGAAGATCTCGCCCTGGGCGAAGTTCGGCACGTCGGTGGTCTTGAAGATGGCGACGATGGCGATGGCCAGCAGCGCGTAGACGCTGCCGGTGACCAGCCCGGAAAGAAGGCCCTGCTGCAGGAACAGCCAGATCTCACTGAAACTCATGGCGTTGCGGGGGCCGGCCGCGCCTGGCGGTCCGGCCCATCCCTCCGGTTGGGTTACTTGGGCTGGTAGGTCCAGAGGCTGCGGTAGGCGCCGGGCACCACCGCCATCTTCTCGCCGTCGAACTTCAGGTAGATGGCCGACTTCTGGCCGGCGTGGTCGGTGGGCGTCAGCTCGATCGGGCCGGCCATCACGTTCGATTCGAACTTGGTCTGCGACAGGGCCGTGAGGAACTTCTCGCGCGTGAGCTGCGGGCCCGCGGCCTTCAGCGCGTTCACCACCGTCATCGCCGAGGGGATGCCATACGGCATGTAGGTCTGCGGGTAGCCGGGCTTGGCGGCCAGCTCGGGGTAGTAGGCCTTGTACATGTCGTACACCCACTTGAGCTTGGGACCGCCGGCCACGTCGGCCATCACTTCCTGCAGGTAGACGTTCTTGAACGCGTCCTTGTTGCCCACGTTCTCGACCAGCTGCTTCAGGTCGGCCGTGCCGTTCACGGCGATCACGATCGGCTTGGTCCAGCCCAGTTCCTGCGCCTTCTTGACCAGCAGGCTCACCGGGCGGGCGTAGGTGGTGATCAGCAGCACGTCGGGGTTCGAGGCGCGGATCTTGAGCATCGGCGCCGTCACGTCCGTGAGGTTCGGCGCCACCGACTGCACCTGCAGGTCCACGCCCAGCTTCTTGGCCTGGAACTCGGCGGCCTCCAGGTTCCAGCCGCCGTAGGCGTCGTCGTGGTTGATGTAGCCGATCTTCTTGGCCTTGAGGTGTTCGGCCGCGAACTGCACCATCGAGCCGCCGACCGCACGCTGCGAGATCGAGAAGGCGCCGTAGATGTACTTCGACGGCGGATACAGCGCGCCGTCGCCCGAGGCGTTGAGCATCACCAGCGGGATCTGCGAGCGCTCCACGTATTCACGCGCACCCACCACCGCGGCGGAGCAGGAGCCGCCGTTGAGCGCGAAGACCTTGTCCTGCTCCGTCAGCTTCTTGACCGCGGCCAGCAGGTCGTTGGCATTGCAGCGATCGTCCTCGACCACGAGCTCGATCTTGCGTCCGTGGATGCCGCCTTCCTTGTTGACCTTGTCGTAGTACATCTTGGCCGCGTTCATCACGTCGAAGCCGTAGGCCATCGAGTTGCCCGAGAGCGGGCCGAACAGGCCGATCCTGATGGTCTTGTCGGTCAGGCCGGGCTCGCTCTGCGCGTGCGCGGCGAGGGTGGACAGCGCGGCCACGGCGGCCACGAGCAAGGACTTGGCTGTTTTCAAGGCGGTCTCCTTTGTTGGATGCGGGATGGGAACGGGGAACACGGCAGGGGATCAGGACGCCGGCTGCGCGGCGGTGTCGCTCTTCTCGAAGCCGGGGCGGGGAATGAGGCCGAGCCAGGCCTGGGTGAGGCCGCCGTCGACGAGGAATTCCTGGCCGCTGATGTAGCTGGCGCGGTCGCTGGCCAGGAAGAGCACGGCACCGGCGATGTCCGCCGGCGTGCTGATGCGGCCCGCGGGCACGATCTGCTCGCGCCGCTGGCGCACGGCGGGGTCCTGGTAGATGCCCTCGCTCATCGGCGTGCGGATCATGGCGGGGCTCACGACGTTGCTGCGCACACCGTGCTCGCCCAGCTCGACGGCCAGCAGCTGCGACAGCATCTTCACCCCGGCCTTGCTCACGCTGTAGGCACCGCTGTAGGGCTGCGGGATGCTGGCGGAGATCGACGCGATGTGCACCATCGCGCCCCCGCCGTGGGCGACCATGCGGCGCCCGAAGGTCTGGGCGCACAGCAGGTAGCCGGTGAGGTTGACCGACAGCAGCCGGTTCCATTTGTCGAGCGCGATGTCCATCAGCGCATCGGCGTACAGCGAGGCGGCGTTGTTCACCAGCAGCGCCACCGGGCCCCAGCGCTGTTCGACATGCGCGGCCGCGGCCTCGATGCTGGCGGCCTCGGTGACGTCGCAGTGCAGCGTCATCACCCGCCCGGACTGGTCGCCCAGGCTGTCGGCGATCTGCGCCAGCCGCTCGGTGTCGCGGTCCAGCAGCGCGATGCGTGCGCCGGCCGCCAGCAGTTGCGCGGCCAGCTCGGAGCCGATTCCGCCGGCGGCGCCGGTGACCACGCACACGCGGTCGGTCAGGCCCAGCCAGTCGCCGCCGGCCTGGGATG
The DNA here is from genome assembly GCA_031119395.1 of Pseudomonadota bacterium. Taxonomy (GTDB): domain Bacteria; phylum Pseudomonadota; class Gammaproteobacteria; order Burkholderiales; family Burkholderiaceae_C; genus Xenophilus. The sequence goes on along the minus strand of JAVHYA010000056.1, from coordinate 11,366 downwards.
CGGCCTTTTCCATAACACTCCGTCCTTCTTGATCTGAACCACGCCAATGCGTGAGGCGGCGATTATGTATACATATTGATCAGGAATAGGTGGTGTAAACCCGGAAGTCTGGCGATAAATCGCCTATATGTATACTTGAATGGCAGCCCGACGAGGAGTACAAGGGATGAGAACACTGGCCCAGGACGTCACCGAGACACTGCGCGACTGGATCCTTCATGGGCAGATCCAGCCCGGCGAACGCCTGGAAGAGATCCCCCTGGCCGAGAAGCTGGGCGTGTCGCGCACGCCCGTGCGCGCGGCGTTGGGGACCCTGGCCAACGAGGGCCTGGTCGATCACCAGCCCAAGCGCGGCTACCTGGTCCGCGGCTTCGACATGGAGGCCATCGCGGCCGCCTACGACGTGCGTGCCGTGCTGGAGGGGCTGGCCTGCCGCAACGCCGCCACGCGCGGGCTGACCGACGCGCAGTCACAGCGCCTGCAGGAGGCCCTGGCCGAGGGCGATCGCATCCTGGCGCGGGGCGAACTGCGGCCAGAGGACCATGCGCCCTACCAGCAGATGAACGTGACCATCCACGACACGCTGCTGCAGGCCTCGGGGAACCCGTGGGTCAACCGCTTCGCGGAGCAGGCGCAGAACATCCCCTTCGCGTCGGACCGCATCATCCTGTGGGACGACCATCCGATCATCCTGCGTTCGCACGGCGACCACCACCGCATCATCGAAGCGGTGATGGCGCGCGATGCCGTGCGCGCCGAGGAACTCATGCGCGAGCACGTGTATTACGCCGGGCTGATCCTCCGGCGCAATTACGAGAAGCTGATCGCCGAGGGCGAGGACGCGCCCGGCGCCAAGCCGCCGAAGCGGCCCTAGCGCGCGGCGGTCGGGGTGGCGGCGCCCGGCGTGGGGGCCGGCAGCTGCCGGCGCACCTGCGTCACCTGCGCGGGCGTCACCGCATCGGCCCGGTTGCCCCAGCTGCGGCGCGCGAAGCTCAGCACCTCGGCCACCTCGGCGTCGCTCAGGCGCCAGCCGAAGGCGGGCATGGCGATGGCGGCCGGCGAGCGGGCCGTGCTGGGCATCGCCGAGCCGCCCAGCACCAGGCGAATCAGCGAGGTCGGGTCCTTGGCATTCACCACGCTGTTGCCTGCCAGGGCGGGAAAGGTGTTGTCCCAGCCCGCACCGCTGGAGCGATGGCAGGCGCTGCAGTTGTTGAGGTAGACCATCGAGCCGGGCAGGCCGTCCACCTGGCCGTCGCGCAGCTTGCGGGCCTCGGGCGTGTCGGCAGCCGCGGCACGCAGCGCGCTCGGGGTGGCCGGGCCGCCCGCCGCGCCGGCCGCCGGGGCGCCCACCGATTGCAGGTAGACCGCGATGGCCTTCAGGTCCTCGGCCGTCATGTGCTGCGTGCTGTTCTCGACCACCTGCACCATGGGTCCGAAGGCGGCGGTCTGCGCGGTGCGGCCGGCCTGCAGGTACTCGACGATGTCCTGCGTGCTCCACTGCGCCGCGCCGGGCCGGTCGGTGTGGCGCAGCGGCTGGGCGTACCAGCCGTCCACCAGCGCACCGGCCAGGAACCGGTCGCCGTCGCGTTCGCTGCCCGCCTTCACGCCGCCCAGGCGGCTGCGCGGCGTGTGGCAGTCGCCGCAGTGGCCGAAGCCCTGCACCAGGTAGGCGCCGCGGTTCCACTCGGCGCTCTGCGAAGCCTGCGGCGCGTAGCGCGTGTCGTCGAGGTAGAGCCAGTTCCAGAACACCATCAGCCCGCGCATGCTGAAGGGGAAGGGCAGGTCGGTGGCCGGCGGGCGGGACGCCACCGGCTTCACACCCTTCTGGAAGTACGCGTACAGGGCCTGCACGTCCTCGTCGCTCGCGCGTGCGAAGGACGGGTACGGCATGGCCGGGTAGAGATGGTGGCCGTCCGCCGCCACGCCTTCGCGCAGCGCGCGGGCGAAATCGGCCTGGCTGTAGGCACCGATGCCGGCGTCGCGGTCGGGCGTGATGTTGGTGGAGACGATGGTGCCGAAGGGCGTCTTCATCGGCAGGCCGCCCGCGAAGGGCGCGCCGCCGGGCCCCGTGTGGCAGCTCACGCAGTCGGCCACGCGGGCGAGGTAGCGGCCGCGTTCCACCAGCGGGTCGGCGGCCGGGCCGGGCGCGGCGGCGGTGGCGGCCTGGGCCGGTGCGGCCGGAGCGGCCACCGCACCTGCCGGAGCGTCGGTACGCTGCGCGAACGTCCAGGCGCTCGCCAGCCCGAGGCCGGCCAGCAGCGCCGCGCCCGCGGCCGCGCGAAGGGGCATGCGCCGGGGCGCACTCGCGAGCGGCCGGCTCATGCCAGCGCCCCCGGCTGCCTGAGGTAGCGTTCGCGGATCGCCGCGGCCGCCCAGTAGGCGATGCCCGCGACCATGGCCGTGGGGTTGTAGCCGAAGTTCTGGGGGAACAGGCAGGCGCCCATCACGAACACGTTCGGCACGTCCCACACCTGCGCGTAGCGGTTCACCACGCTGGTCGACGGGTCGGTGCCCATCACCGCGCCGCCCGTGTTGTGCGTGGACTGGTAGGGGCGCGTGTCGTAGTGCGCGCCGGGCTTCATGAAGTTCAGCGACATCTGCCTGGGGCCCATGGCCCTGGCGATCTGCTCGACCTTGGTGCCGATGAACTGCGTCATCGCGATGTCGTTGGGCTTCCAGTCGAAGGTCATGCGCAGCAGGGGCTGGCCGTAGGCGTCCTTGTAGGTCGGGTCCAGGTCCAGGTAGTTGTCGCGGTAGGCCATGACCGAGCCCTGGCTGCCCACGCTGGCCTGGAACAGGTAGCTCTCCTTCACCGCCTTCTTCCACGCCGCGCCCCAGGTGGGCGCACCGGGCGGCGTGGCCAGCTGCTGGATGGGCCGCCCGCCGGTGTTGATGCAGTTGATGCTGGCGCCGCCCACGAAGCCCAGCGGCCCATGGTCGAAGTTGTCGCCGTCGAAGTCGTCGATGACGTGGCCGCTCGCGCCGGCACCCACGAAGGGGTTCATCGGCTGCGCCTTGTCGAAGATGAGGGTCGCCCCGCCGTTGAGCTGGTAGGCGTAGTTGCGGCCGACCACGCCCTTGCCCGACACCGGGTCGTAGGGCTGCCCGATCTTCGACAGCAGGAGCAGCCGCACGTTGTGCATCTGGTAGGCGCACAGCACCACCAGGTCGGCCGGCTGCTCGATCTCGTTGCCCTGCGCGTCGATGTAGGTCACGCCGGTGGCCCGCTTGCCGTCGGGCGCCATGTTGACGCGGACCACGTGCGAGCGCGTTCGCAGCTCGAAGTTGGGCCGCTTCATGAGCACCGGCAGCAGCGTCGTCTGCGGCGAGGCCTTGGCATAGGTGTAGCAGCCGTAACGCTCGCAGAAGCCGCAGAAGTTGCAGGGCCCGAGCTGCACGCCGTGCGGGTTGGTGTACGAGCGCGAGGCGTTGGCGGCGGCCTGCGGGAAGGGGTGGTAGCCGAGTTCGGCCGTGGCCTTGGCGAACAGCAGCGCACTGTTGGGCGATGCCAGCGGCGGCAGGGGAAAGTCGCTGCGGCGCGCACCCTCGAACGGGTTGCCGCCGGCCTGGATGCGCCCGCCGAGGTTGCCGGCCTTCCCGGAGGTGCCGCAGATCTTCTCGAACTGCTCGAAGTGCGGCTCCAGTTCCTCGTAGCTCACGCCCCAGTCCTGGATCGTCATGCCCTCGGGGATGAAGTTCTTGCCGTAGCGCTCCTCGTAGGTGCTGCGCAGCCGCAGGTCGGCGGGCAGCGGACGCCAGTGGTGGCCGTTCCAGTGCACGCCGGCGCCGCCGACGCCGTTGCCCAGCAGGAAGGACCCGTGCTGCCGGTAGGGCAGGGCGGTGTCGGCCGGCGTGTGGCGGATGGTGACCGTCTCGCGCGCCAGGTGCTGGAACAGCTTGCCGCGGATGCCGTAGCTCAGTTCGTCGGTGATGCGCGGGTAGGCGAAGTCGGGATTCGTGTCGCGCGGCTCGCCGCGCTCCAGGGCGACGACCTTCAGGCCGGCGGCGGTCAGTTCGGTGCCCATGATGGCGCCGGTCCAGCCGAAGCCGACCAGCACCGCGTCGACCGGGGGCTTCTTCTCTGTGGCCATGTCGTCGCCCTCAGCCCTGGGGGCCGGCAATGCTGACGGGCGGCAGCGGATAGCGCACGCCGGGGCGCTGCACCCAGTCGAGGAAATCGGCCCGCGCGCCGGGGAAGCCGATCATGGCCCACGCGGCGGCGTTCTTGTTGCCGCCGTGGATCGGGTCGCTGAAGTAGCCTTCCTTGGTGTTCTGCAGCAGGAAGCCGAAGAAGTCCTGCGCGCCGAAGCCCTCGAACCGGACGCTGCCCTTGCTCAGGGCGGTGAGCAGCTCGTCCTGCGCGGCGGCATCGAGCTCGGCAAAGCGCTTGCCGCCCCGCTCCTTGCGGCAGTAGGCGTCGATGGCGGCGATGGCCGCGCGGTACAGCTCGCGCGGCGGCATGCGGCCCTGGTAGCCGAAGAGGGGCGATGCGTCGGCGGCGAAGGGCCCCTGCGTGTACCAGAGCGCGCCATGGCCCCAGGCGCTTTCCATCTGGCGGTCGATGAACTCCGGCACGCCGGCCTCGATGGCGCCGGGGCCGGTGTCGTCGGAGGGAATCAGCCGCGCGACGGCGGCCCGCACGAAGGCCCATTCGTCGGCGTTGAAGTAGGTGGGCGTGTAGGGCGCCGCGGTCGCCGTGGTCGCGGTGTTGGGGGGCGAGGTGCCGGTGTTCTGGGCGACCACCGTGCCGGCACCGGCGAGCGTGACCGTGGCAGGGACGAGGACAAAGGACTGGCGCAGGAAACTGCGCCGTGCCGGGCGGGACGGCTCGTTCATCGCATTCTTCGTGGTGCCCGCGAGGCACCGGTGTTGTTGTGGTGCGGGCTTCGAGAATGCGCCGGATGCCCGGCTCGGGCCTGTAGGACGACTCCAACAGCGCGCCCCTCGGCGGTCAGCTGCCGCTCAGCATCGCCGCGTGCGCGGCGGCTACATGGCTTCCAGCCCGGCCTTCTTCATCATGGTCTCGGTCAGTGCCATCTCCTGCGCGAAGCCGCGCGTGTAGGTGGCGCCGTCCTGCATGTCGACCTGTCCGCCCAGCTCGGTGAGGCCGGCGATCACCCTGGGCTGCTTCATCGCTTCGGCGAAGGCGGCCTGGATGCGCGCGACCACCGGATCGGGCGTGCCGCGCGGCACCGAGATGCCGCCCCACGAGGTGAGCACCAGGTCCTTCATGCCGAGCTCGGCCAGTGTCGGCACCTGCGGCAGCACGGCGTTGCGCCTGGGGCCCGCGACGGCGAGGGCCCGCAGCTTGCCGGCCTTGATCTGCGGATAGGCGACCGAGAAGATGGGCGCGCCGAAGGTGACCTGGCCGCCGAGCACGGCATTGACCAGCTCCGACGCGCCCTTGTAGGGCACGTGCGTGGCGCGCGCCTTGCCTTCCGACAGCATCAGTTCCACGCCCAGGTGCGAGGGCGTGCCCACGCCGCCGGAGGAGTAGTTCAGCACGCCGGGCTGCGCGCGCGCCCGGGCCAGCAGGTCGTCGAGCGTGCGGATGTCGCTGGCCGCGTTGACGACCACCACGATGTCGGAGCTCGACAGCCGCATGACGTGGCGGAAGTCCTTCATGGCGTCGAAGCCGGGCTCCTTGTACATGCGCATGTTGGCCGCCATGGGGGCGCTGGAATAGATCCAGGTGTAGCCGTCGGCCGGTGCGTTGGCGACGATGCGCGCGCCCAGGTTGCCGGCGGCGCCGCCCTTGTTCTCGATGACCACCGGCTGGCCCAGCAGCGGGCCCACCGCTTCGGCCACCACGCGGGCGGTGATGTCCGGGCCGGTGCCGGCGAGAAAGGGCACCACCCACTTGACGGGACGGTTGGGGTAGGTGTCGGCCCGGGCCGGCGAAGCGGCGACGGCCGGGGCCACGGCGGCGGCCAGGGCCTGGGCCAGCAGGGTGCGGCGGGTGAGGGAATGCATGTCTCTTGTCTCCTGTCTTCTTCGGGGGCGGCTCGGGGCCGCGGGTGCGTCAGCGCGTGTCGCCCAGCAGTTCCTTGGCGATGGTGTTCTTCTGGATCTCGCTCGTGCCCGTGAGCACGCGGTACATCCGCAGCATGCGGAACAGGAACTCCACGCGCCGGCCCTGCACGATGCCTTCGCCGCCGTGGATCTGCACCGCGCGGTCGGCCACGCGAAAGGCCGTTTCGGAACAGCACAGCTTGGCCATCGCGCTCTCGGCACGGCCGTCGATGCCGGCGTCGAGCTGGCGCGCGGTGTGCAGCATCAGTGCGCGTGCCGCGGCGAGCTCGGTGGCCATGTCGGCCAGCATGTGCTGGATCGCCTGGAACTGGCCGATGGCCCGGCCGAACTGCTTGCGCCGCAGCGCATGCTCGCGCGCATCCCGCAGGGCGACCGTGGCCAGGCCGATCATCGCCGGGCAGTGCAGCAGCCGGTTGACCGTGATGCGCCCCAGTGCCAGCGCCAGCCCGCGGCCGGGTTCGCCGATGCGCTGCGTGGCCGGCACGCGGTGGTTCTCGAACACGATGTCGCCGGTGCTCGACTGGCCGGCCATGGTCTTGTAGCCGGACTCCACGCGCACGCCCGGCGCATGCAGGTCGACGAAGAAGGCCGAGACCTCGCGCTGCGCCGGATCGGTGGCCGTCGAGGCCACGAGCACCGCGAAGTCCGCGAAGGGCGAGCCCGAGATGAAGCGCTTGCGGCCGTTGATGACGTAGTCCTCGCCGTCTTGCGCCGCGTGCGTCTGCACGTTGCCGGCGTCCGAGCCGGCCTCGGCCTCGGTCAGGGCGAAACAGATCGCCTTGTCGGCCTGCGCGACCGGCAGGATGAAGCGCTGCATCTGCAACGGCGTGGCGAAGCGGGCGAGCGCGCCCACGCGCGGCGGGCCGCTCAGCTCGCCGAAGACGTGCGGCGCGAAGGGCGAACCCGTCGCGTAGATCGCTTCCTTGACCAGCACGTGGTCGAGCACGGACAGGCCCAGCCCGCCCATCTTCTCGGGCAGCGTCATGCCATAGAAGCCGAGCTCGCGCGAGCGCTTCCACACCTGCTGCAACAGCGCGCGGTCGGCGCCGTGCTCGTGGTCGATGCCGTGCTGGCGAGCCAGCTGCGCCAGCTCGCCCTCGAGGAAAGCAGTGACCTGCGCGGCGACCTGCGCGGCGCGCTCGGAGCCCTCGAAGGGGCCCGCGAAGAAGCGCTCGCTGCCTGTGGTGGCCGGCGCGGAAGGGGAGGGTGCGGTGGTCGCGTCCATCAGTTCACCATGCGTGATTGGCCGGCCCAGTACGGTGCCTGCACCGCCTTGCGCATGACCTTGCCGTTGGGGTTCTTGGGCAGCGTGTCGACGAACTCCAGCCGCCGCGGGCGCTTGAAGCCGGCCAGGCGTTCGGCGCAGAAGGCGTCGATCAGCGCCGCATCGGGCGCTCGGCCGGGCTTGAGCACCACGTGCGCCGCCACCGACTCGCCCCACTTGTCGTCGGGGATGGCGAACACGCAGGCCTCCTGCACCGCCTCGTGCTGGAACAGCACGGCCTCCACCTCGGACGGGTAGACGTTGAAGCCGCCGCTGATGACCATGTCCTTCTTGCGGTCGACGATGTAGACGTAGCCCTCGTCGTCCATGCGGGCGAGGTCGCCCGTGTGATAACGGCCGTCCTTCAGCACCTCGGCGGTCAGCTCGGGGGCGCGCCAGTAGCCGGCGAAGATGTCCTCGCCGCCCACGACGATCTCGCCGATCTCGCCCTGCGCCACGGGCTGGCCGGCGTCGTCGAGGATCTGCACGTCGCACTCGAGGTACGGGCGGCCGCAGGAGGCCAGGCGCTCCGGCCGCGCGGCGCGGGCGTACAGGTGGTCGTCGGCCGACAGGCCGCACACGCCCGAGGTCGTCTCGCCGGCCCCGTAGCCCTGCGACAGCACCGGGCCGAACACGTCCATGGCCTGCAGGATGCGCGCCGGTGCCATCGGCGCCGCGCCGTAGCCCAGGCGCTGCAGGTCGGGCAGCGGGCGGTAGCGGCCCTGCAGCTCGCCCAGCAGCATGTTGATCATGGTCGGCACCATGAAGGTGTGCGTCACGCGGTCGGCGCGCATGTCGGCGAGGAAGCGCGCCGGCTCGAAGCCGGAGAACAGGCGGATCGTCACCCCGTTGCACAGCGCCGGCACGATCTGCATGCCCGAGGCATGCGTGATCGGCCCCACCAGGCCCAGGATGTGGCCCTCGCGCATGCCCTCGGAGCGGATGAGGAACTTGCGCAGCTGCGCCAGGCGGTTGCCGAAGGTCTGCATGGCGGCCTTGAGCACGCCCGAGGAGCCGGAGGTGTAGTGCAGCACCGCCAGCTCATCGGCATGCACCTCGACCGGCGTGAAGGTGTCGGCGGCGCGCGCCAGGGCGGCGTCGTAGTTGGTCCCGGCATCGCCGTCGAGCAGCAGCAGACGGGGCATCTGCCCTCGGATGTGCGGGCGGAACTGCTCGGCGCGCTCGCGCGTGGTGACGATGACCGAGGCCTCGCTGTTGGCGGCGATCTCGCCCACCTCGGCCGGCGACAGGCGCGCGTTGAACGGCGCCTTCACCAGGCCGGCCTTGTAGCAGGCGATCTCGATCTCGACGATCTCGGCGCAGTTGGGCAGGTAGATGCCGACGCGGTCGCCGCGCGCCAGGCCCAGGCCGAGCAGCGCATTGGCGAGGCGGTTGCTGCGCTGCTCGAGCTCGGCGTAGCTGAGGGTGCGTGCCGGGCTCAGCACGGCGACGCGGCGGCCATGCGCGCGCGCGCTGCGGGCGACGAGCATGCCGACGTTCGCCACGGGGCGGGCGGCCGGCGAAGGGTGTGCGGGATGGGATGGAATGGCTGTCTCCTGGAATTCGCGCCGCGTGCGGGGCGCGCGGCACCTGGGAGGCACTGTTCCAGAACGGCGGCTATCGCGGAAATACGGTTTGCTGATGCGGGGCGATCACCGGAATTGATGGCTCGCGCCGAGCGTCACCGCCGGCCCAGCCACTGCGCGTTCCACTCGCCGGCCTCGATCATCCGCCGGGCTTCGTCTGCCAGGGCCTCGATCACGACCTGGGTCGCCGCATCCGGCGCCCGGCCGGCCGGCGTGGCGAGCGTGTAGGTGCGCGACAGGTCGGGCCGCACGACGCGCGCGACGATCCATCCCGGGCGCGCCGGTGCCGACGCCTCGGGCAGCGCGCAGGCCGGCGTGAAGGTGAAGCCGGCCCCGCTCGTGTAGAGCGAGCGGATCACCCGGGTCGAATCGTGCTCGTGCACGATGTCGAGCGGCACGCCCCGCGCGGCGGCGGCGTCTTCCACGCTGCGCCGGATGGCGAAGCGCCGCGACTGCAGCACCAGCGGCTGGGCGGCGGCCAGGGCGAAGTCGATCTCGGGGATCGCCTGGGCGGGCCGGCGGGTCTTCGCCTTGTTGCTGCCCGGCGCGTGCAGGAGACGGGCCACCTCGCCCGTGCGGTCGCAGCCACAGAAGAACATCGGCTCGCGTGCCAGCGGCTGGCAGCTCAGCCCGTCGGCCTGCGGCGAGTCGACCAGCAGGCCCACGTCGGCCCGCCGATCCAGCATCGCCTTCTTCACCAGCAGGCTCAGGTCGTCCAGCACGAAGACGCGGATGCGCGGGTGCGAGGCCTTGAGCCGGGCGAGCACCGGCCCGATCAGCAGCGAGGCCAGCAGGAAGGGCAGGGCCACCGTCACCGAGCCCTCGGGGCCCTGCGGCAGACGCTGGATGCGTTCGCGCATCGCATCGGCGTCGCTGAGCAGGCGGCGGGCGTCCTCGTACAGCTGCAGGCCGGCCGGCGTGGGCGTGACGCCAGCGTGCGAGCGTTCGAACAGCTGGGTGCCGAGTTCGGACTCCAGCTTCTTGATCTGCGCCGTCAGCGCGGGCTGCGCGACGTAGAGCGTGCCGGCGGCGCGCGAGAGGCTGCCTGCCTCGAGCACGGCGATGAAGTAGCGCAGGGTTCGCAGGTCCACGGGGAACGTCGAGATGGAGCGGGTGGAAGGTCGGTCGGGCAGCATAGCGCCACGACAATGCGGGTGACCGCACGGACCCGTTTCGCCGCTGTATGACGCTCCCTCCGACATCGTCCCTCCTCGCCGACGCACGGCGCGCCTCGCTCGCCCTGCTCGAAGCCAACCTCACCCCCCACGGCATCCTGGCCGCGAGCCGCACCGAGGCCGCGGTGGCGCGGCGCTACACCCGCATCTTCGGCCGCGACGCCGCGATCTGCGTCATGGCGATGTGCGGCAGCGGCGTGGCGGCGCTGGAGCAGGGCGCGGTGGCCAGCCTCGATGCGCTGGCGGCGCAGCAGGCGGCCAACGGCCAGATCCCCAAGTACGTCGACCCCGAGGGCCAGGACGCGGACTTCTGGTATCTGGGCTGTATCGATGCCACGCTGTGGTGGCTCATCGCCGTGGACCATGTACGCGCGCACGGCGCCGTGGGCGCCACGCACTGGTCGCGCGAGGTGGCGCTGGCCATCCAGTGGCTGCTCTCGCAGGAACACCAGCACTTCCGGCTGCTGCAGCAGAACGAAGCCAGCGACTGGGCGGACATCATGCCGCGCTCCGGGTACGTGCTCTACACCAATGCGCTGTGGGCCGAGGTCAAGCGCCGCTTCTCGCTCGCGCATGCCGACGAGACCCGGCACCACTTCAACCACCTCTTCAACCCCTTCCAGCGCGATCTGCCGGAGTACCACCGCGCACGACTGCTGCGCCACTACGCGCGGCGTGGGCGGCGCGATCCGGGGCTCTACCTGAGCTTCGTCAACCTGTCCTTCGTCGGCGACGAGGGCGATGTGTTCGGCAACGTGCTGGCGGTGCTCGCGGGCCTGGCGGACGAGTCGATGGCGCACCGCATCGTCCACACGATCGATGCAGCGCGCGCGGCCGAGCCCTGGCCCGTGCGGGTCACGCTGCACCCCATGGCGCCCTCTCACGAGTTGTGGCGCGCGTACATGGGCCGGCATCGGCAGAACCTGGTCCATCAGTACCACAACGGCGGGCTGTGGCCCTTCGTGGGCGGGTTCTGGGTGATGGCGCTGGCGCGCCTCGGCCTGCGCGAGGATGCCGCGGTGGCGCTCGAGCGGCTGGCACAGGCCAACGCGCACGGCGACTGGCGCTTCACCGAGTGGTTCCACGGCCGCACGCTGGCGCCCATGGGCATGGCCGGGCAGAGCTGGAACGCGGCGACCTTCCTGCTGGCGCAGCGCGCGCTCGATGGCGCGCAAGCGGGCTGGTAGGGCGCGACAGGCTCGAAATCGCCAAGTGCAATCGGGCTGCAGCGCTCGCCGCACGGGCGTTGGCGCCAAACTCGTCACGAACGTGACGATCTGGTTCGCGGCCGACGGCACGCTGTACGTG
>JAVHYA010000128.1 GCA_031119395.1 Pseudomonadota bacterium | reverse complement strand
CGTGATCAAGTCCGGCGGCGAATGGATCAGCTCGATCGACATCGAGAACATCGCCGTCGCGCACCCGGCCATCGCCATCGCCGCCTGCATCGGCGTGTTCCATCCGAAGTGGGACGAGCGCCCCATCGTCGCCGTGGTCAAGAAGCCCAACGCCGACGTCACGCGCGACGAGTTGCTCAAGTTCTACGAAGGCAAGACCGCCAAGTGGCAGATCCCCGACGACGTGGTGTTCGTCGAGGCGATTCCGCTGGGCGCCACGGGAAAGATCCTCAAGACCAAGCTGCGCGAGCAACTCAAGGACTACAAGCTGCCTTCGCTGGCCAACGCCTGAGCGCCTGTCGCCAAGGTGATAGGAAGGGCCGCGGCGGCGGCCCTTCTTGCGGGCATTCCCTGTGCGGAGGCGAAGGAGGGCGCTTGTACGCTGCGCCCGGCACGACCACCCACCCACCCCCACCAGGAGACATGCCTTGAAATTTGCTATCAAAATCGTAGCTGCCTGCGCAATGGCAGCGGGCGCCGCAGGCGCTTTTGCCCAAAAGGGCGAGACCGTGAAGATCGCCTGGATGGACCCGCTCTCGGGCCTGATGGCGGCGGTGGGCACGAACCAGCTGAAGACCTACCAGCTGATGGTCGAGCACTTCAACAAGACCAACGCCTCGGGCGTGAAGTTCGAGCTGATCTCGCTGGACAACAAGCTCAGCCCGCAGGAGACGACGGCCGCGCTGCGCTCGGCGATGGACCAGGGCGCGCGCTACGTGACGCAGGGCAACGGCTCCGGCCCGGCCCTGGCGATCATCGACGCGCTCGAGAAGCACAACGCGCGCAACCCCGGCAAGGAGGTCGTGTACTTCAACTACGCCGCGGTGGATCCGGACCTCACCAACAGCAAGTGCAGCTACTGGCACTTCCGGCTCGACGCCGACACCTCGATGAAGATGGAGGCGCTGACCACCTTCATGAAGGACCAGGCGGACATCAAGAAGGTCTACATCCTCGGGCAGAACTACGCGCACGGCGTGCAGGTCAGCAAGTACGCCAAGGAAGGGCTCAAGGCCAAGCGGCCCGACGTGCAGATCGTCGGCGACGACCTGCATCCGCTGGCGCAGGTGCGCGACTTCTCGCCCTACATCGCGAAGATCAAGCAGTCGGGCGCCGACACGGTCATCACCGGGAACTGGGGGTCCGATCTCGCGCTGCTGCTGAAGGCGGCGCAGGACGCGGGCCTGCTCGAGACGGTCAAGTTCTACACCTACTACGCCTTCGGCTCGGGCGCGCCGACGGCCATGGGCGCGGGCGCCGCGGGCAAGGTCTACGTGGTGGGCTACGGCCACTACAACATGGGGCCGCCGATCCAGCCGCTGATGGCCGAGTTCAAGAAGCGCATGAACGACGACATGACGCAGAACTCGATCTATCACACCTTCGCGCTGCTCGATGCCGCCTTCGTCAAGACGAAGTCGACCGACCCGGTGAAGGTCGCCGCCGCGCTGGAAGGCATGAAGGTCAAGAGCTTCAACGGCGAGGTCGAGATGCGCAAGGCCGACCACCAGCTGCAGCAGGGCCTGTTCATCACGCGCTGGGACAAGGCAGGCGGCAAATACCCCTACGACGCGGAGAACACCGGATACACCTTCGCGCCGGTCAAGTACTACGAGCCCTACGTGGCCAGCACGCCCACCAGCTGCCAGATGAAGCGGCCCTGACGCACCGGAAAAGGGGCCCGATCGGCCCCTTTTCTACCCGCGGGTAGCACAGTCGCGGTGCACGCTGTCGCGCGGGTGATAGAAAGCGCCGAAGAGGCGCCGACCTTACGGGCATTCCCTGAGCGGAGTGCCCGTAAAGACTTGTACTCTCGTCCCGATTTGCACCGTTCGACCCAGGAGACACAGATTGAAATTCGCTCTGAAATTCACCGCTGCCGCCATCGTTGCAGCCACTGCCACCGGCGCGCTCGCCCAGCAGGGTGAAACCGTCAAGATCGCCTGGCTCGATCCGCTGTCCGGGCTGATGGCCGCCGTGGGCACCAACCAGCTCAAGACCTTCCAGTTCTTCGCCGAGAAGTTCAACATCAAGAACCCGGCCGGCGTGAAGTTCGAGATCATCGGCATCGACAACAAGCTCAGCCCGCAGGAGACCACGGCGGCGCTGCGCTCGGCCATGGACCAGGGCGCTCGCTACGTGGCCCAGGGCAACGGCTCCGGTCCGGCCCTGGCGATCATCGATGCGATCGAGAAGCACAACGCGCGCAACCCCGGCAAGGAGGTGCTGTACCTCAACTACGCCGCGGTGGACCCGGACCTGACCAACAGCAAGTGCAGCTACTGGCAGTACCGCTTCGACGCCGACACCTCGATGAAGATGGAGGCGCTGACCACCTACATGAAGGACCAGAAGGACATCCAGAAGGTCTACCTCATCAACCAGAACTATTCGCACGGCCAGCAGGTCAGCAAGTTCGCCAAGGAAAACCTCAAGACCAAGCGCCCGGACGTCCAGATCGTCGGCGACGACCTGCACCCGCTGGCGCAGGTGCGCGACTTCTCGCCCTACATCGCCAAGATCAAGGCGTCGGGTGCCGACTCGGTCATCACCGGCAATTGGGGCTCCGACCTGGCGCTGCTGATCAAGGCCGGCAACGATGCCGGCCTGAACGTCAAGTACTACACCTACTACGCCGTGACCAGCGGCACGCCCACCGCCATGGGCGCCGCCTCCGACGGACGCGTGTACCAGGTCGGCTACGCCCACTACAACATGGGCGGCGAGATGCAGAAGTACGCCGACGAGTTCAAGAAGCGCTTCAACGACGACCTCTACACCACCGACATCTACACCGTGTACGTGGCCCTGTCCGAAGCCATGGCCAAGGCCAAGAGCACCGACCCGGTGAAGGTCGCCGCCACGATGGAAGGCATGAAGTTCAAGAGCTTCAACGGCGACGTGGAACTGCGCAAGGCCGACCACCAGCTGCAGCAGGGCCTGTACATCGCCAAGTGGGAGAAGGCCAGCGCCAAGTACCCCTACAGCCCGGAGAACACGGGCTACACCCTGGCCCCGGTGAAGTTCTACGACGCCTACGTGGCCAGCACCCCCACCAGCTGCCAGATGAAGCGGCCATGAGGGCAGCCAGGCTCTGAGCCAAGCAAGGCCCGCCGCCCTCAGGCGGGCCTTTTTTCTTCATCTCCGAGGGACCGGGAGTCGATTCGATCGTGGAATTCTTTCTGATTTCGCTGCTCAATGGCGTGAGCTACGGGTTGCTGCTGTTCATGCTCAGCTCCGGGCTGACGCTCATCTTCAGCATGATGGGCGTGCTGAACTTCGCGCACGCCAGCTTCTACATGCTGGGGGCGTACTTCGCCTATGCCATCTCCAACGTCGTCGGCTTCTGGCCCGCGCTGGTGCTCGCGCCGCTGCTCGTCGGCATGCTGGGCGCCGCCTTCGAGCGCTACAGCCTGCGCCGCGTGCACAAGTTCGGCCACGTGCCCGAACTGCTGGTGACCTTCGGCCTGTCCTACCTCATCCTCGAACTGGTGCAGCTCGTGTGGGGCCGCTCCACGGTGCCCTACGGCCTGCCCACGCAGCTCCAGGGGCCGCTGTTCACGATCTACGGCACGCAGTTCCCCAAGTCGCGCTCCTTCATCATGCTGGTGGCGGTGCTGATGCTGATCTCCGTGTGGCTGCTGCTCACGCGCACCCGCATCGGCCTGGTCATCCAGGCCGCGCTCAAGCACCCCGAAATGGTCGAGGCGCTGGGCCACAACGTGCCGCGCGTGTTCATGCTGGTCTTCGGCGGCGGCGCCGCGCTGGCGGGCCTGGCCGGGGTCATCGGCGGCAACACCTACGTCACCGAGCCGGCCATGGCGGCGTCGGTCGGCTCCATCATCTTCGTGGTGGTCGTGGTCGGCGGCATGGGCTCGCTCGCGGGCGCCTTCCTGGCGTCGCTGTTGATCGGCGTGATCCAGACCTTCGCCGTCGCCATCGACCAGTCGATGGCCTCGGGCCTGCAGGCGCTGGGCATGGCGGTGACCGACCAGACCTTCGGCTATTCACTGCTCAAGCTCACCGTGTCCCAGGTCGCGCCGATCCTGCCGTACCTCTTCCTGGTGCTCATCCTCATCTTCCGGCCCAAGGGCCTGCTCGGAACCCGGGAGGACTGACCATGAGCAGCACCTCCACCGCCATGTCCTCATCGCCCGCTTACTACAAGTTCAAGCCGCTCAACGTCGGGCGCATCGTGATCTGGTCGCTGTTCGCGGTCGCGCTCGTCGTCGCGCCGTGGATCTTCACCAGCAGCCTCGCGCTGACGATGCTCTCGCAGATCGGCTACCTCATCATCATCTGCCTGTCGTACAACATCCTGCTGGGGCAGGGCGGGATGCTGAGCTTCGGCCATGCCGTCTACACCGGCCTGGGCTCGTTCATCGCGGTCCACGCGATGAACATGGCCACCAAGGGCCAGATCCCCGTGCCGCTGGTGCTGATCCCCGTGGTCGCCGGCCTGGCCGGCGCCTTCTTCGCCGTGCTCTTCGGCTACGTGACCACCAAGAAGTCCGGCACCACCTTCGCGATGATCACGCTGGGCCTGGGCGAACTGGTGGCCGCCATGGCGCTGATGTTCCCGGGCTTCTTCGGCGGCGAGGGCGGCATCACCACCGACCGCACCTACGGCAAGTTCCTGATGTGGAACTTCGGCCCGCAGATCCAGGTGTACTACCTGATCGCGGTCTACTGCTTCGTGTGCACCGCGCTGATGTACGCCTTCACCGGCACGCCGCTCGGCCGCATCCTGAATGCGGTGCGCGACAACCCGGAGCGCGTCGAGTTCATCGGCTACAACACGCAGAAGGTGCGCTACTTCGCGTTCATCATCTCGGGCTTCTTCGCCGGCATCGGCGGCGGCCTGGCGGCGATCAACTTCGAGATCGTGAACGCGGCCGACAGCCTGAGCACCATCCGCTCGGGCGGCTACCTGCTGTTCACCTTCCTCGGCGGCGCCACGTTCTTCTTCGGCCCGATCATCGGTGCCGTCCTGCTGGTGTTCGCGTCGATCCTGCTGTCGGAGCTGAGCAAGGCCTGGCTGCTGTACATGGGCCTCGTGTTCCTGTTCATGGTCATGTTCGCGCCCGGCGGCATCGCCAGCCTGATCATGATGAACCTGCGCGTCGCCAAGTTCGGCAAGTTCAACCGCTTCTGGGGCCTGTATGCGGGCCTGCTCGTCACCGGCGCTCTGATGGTCGTCGGTGCCGCGGCGATCGTCGAGATGATCTACCACATCCAGCTCAATGCGGCGATGGGCCCGAAGGTGCATTTCTTCGGCTCCGAGCTCGACACCTCGTCCACCACCCACTGGGTCGGCGCGGTCGCACTGATGGTGATCGGCGGCGGCCTCATGGAGGTCGTGCGCCGCCGTTTCGTGCGGGTCTGGGGCACCGCCCAGGAAGAGATCGAGGCGCAGATCAAGCGCGCGGAGGCCGGCGTATGACCTATGCACTCGAACTGAAGGACCTGCACAAGAGCTTCGGCAAGACGCCGATCATCCGCGGCGCGAACCTGGCCGTGACGGCGGGCGAGCGCGTCGCGGTGATCGGGCCGAACGGCGCGGGCAAGTCGACGCTGTTCAACCTGATCAGCGGGCGCCTGCATCCCACCAGCGGCGAGGTGCTGCTCAACGGCGAGCGCATCGATGGGCTGCCGCCGTACGAGATCAACCGCAAGGGCCTCTCGCGCAGTTTCCAGATCACCAACATCTTCCCCAAGCTCAGCGTGTTCGAGAACCTGCGCTGCGGTGTGTTGTGGAGCCTGGGCTACCGCTACACCTTCCTGCGCTTCCTGTCGAACCTGGACGACGCCAACGAGCGCGCCGAACTGCTGCTGCGCCAGGTGGGCCTGGAGCGCAAGCGCGACGTGCTGGCCGTCAACCTGACCTACGCCGAGCAGCGCGCGCTGGAGATCGGCATCACCATCGCCGGCGGTGCCAGCGTCATCCTGCTGGACGAACCCACGGCCGGCATGAGCAAGACCGAGACCGCGCACTTCATCGCGCTGATCCGCGAGATCACGGTGGGCAAGACCCTGCTGACCGTCGAGCACGACATGGGCGTGGTGTTCGGCCTGGCCGACAAGATCGCCGTCGTCGTCTACGGCGAGGTCATCGCGTACGACACGCCCGAGGCCGTGCGCGCCAATGCGCGCGTGCAGGAGGCTTACCTCGGCTCCTCGGTCGCAGACGCACAGGGAGCGGGACACTGACATGTTGAAGATTCAGGACCTCCACGCCTACTACGGCAAGAGCCACGTGCTGCACGGCGTTTCCTTCGCCGTGAACCCGGGCGAGATCGTCGCGCTGCTGGGCCGCAACGGGTCGGGGCGTTCCACCACGGCCAAGGCCATCATGGGCCTGGTGCACGCCGAAGGCGATGTGCACTGGAAGGGCCAGGACATCCTGCGCCGCAAGGCCTACGAGATCGCGCACCTGGGGATCGGCTACGTGCCCGAGAACCGCGACGTGTTCCCCAGGCTCACCGTGCACCAGAACCTGCTGCTCGGGCAGAAGGGCAGCGGCAAGGGCAGCCGCTGGTCCTTCGACGACATGTACCAGATGTTCCCGCGCCTGAAGGAGCGCCAGCACACCGAGGCCGGCGTGCTCTCGGGCGGTGAGCAGCAGATGCTCACCCTGTGCCGCACGCTCATGGGCGACCCCGACCTCATCATCATCGACGAGCCGACCGAGGGCCTGGCGCCCAAGATCGTCGAGCTGGTGGGCCAGTACCTCAAGACGCTCAAGGACAAGGGCATCTCGGTGCTGCTGATCGAGCAGAAGCTGACCATTGCCATGCAGATCTCCGACCGCGCGCTGGTGATGGGGCACGGCAGCATCGTGTTCGACGGCACGCCCGACAGCCTGCGTGCCGATGCGGGCACGCGCAAGGAATGGCTCGAAGTGTGAGCGGGCAGGGCGTGTTTGCGAGCCGAATCGGCCCGCAGCGCCCGTCCAGCCTGCGCGAACAGCTATCGAATCAATAGCAGATCGGCGGCGCATGCCATGCTTGGCACGCGCCGCTCGCGCTTGCAGAATGGCCTCGGCCGGCTTTGTCCCGCCAGCGACTGGCCTCGATGGACGGCTGCATCGAATTGCCTAGAATCGCCGAAAAAGAACACTCGTGCTTTTTTGGGAGACAACGCCGCTCGGCCCGCGAGCGCCACGGTCTGCCCCTCCGGTCCCGCCTCTTTCTTCTCCACCTTCCTAAGGAACGCAGCATGACGGCTGAATACAAAGTGCACGGCGACGTCGCCGTGATCACCATGACCAACCCGCCGGTGAACGGGCTCGGCTATTCGACGCGCGTCGGCATCACCGATGGCCTGGCGAAGGCGCTGGCGGACGACGCCGTCAAGGCCATCGTGCTCACCGGTGCGGGCAAGGCCTTCTCGGGCGGCGCGGACATCAAGGAGTTCGGCACGCCCAAGGCCCTGCAGGACCCCAACCTGCTCTCCGTCATCCTGGCCCTCGAGGCGTCGACCAAGCCGATCGTGGCCGCGATCCATTCCGTCTGCATGGGCGGCGGGCTGGAGCTCGCGCTGGGTTGCCACTACCGCGTCGTCGCGCCGGGCACCAACGTCGCGCTGCCCGAAGTGAAGCTGGGCCTCATCCCGGGCGCCGGCGGCACGCAGCGCCTGCCGCGCGTGCTGGGCGTGGAAGCCGCCCTGAACATGATCGTGAGCGGCCAGGCCGTGAAGAGCGAGCTGCTCGCCTCGGCCCCCGGTCAGAAGCTGTTCGACAAGCTCGCCGCCTCGCCCGAGTCGGTGTTCGACGAAGCCGTCGAGTTCGCCAAATCGGTCGCGGCCAAGGGCGGCGAACTTCCGCTGGTGCGCAACCTGCCGTGCAAGCATCCGCAAGGCGATGCCTACTTCCAGTTCGCGAAGAACATGGTGGGCGGCATGTCGAAGAACTTCCCCGCCCCGCTGAAATGCGTGGAGGCGGTGCAGGCTGCCACGCAGCTGAAGTTCGACGCCGGCATGGCCAAGGAGCGCGAGATCTTCATCGCGCTCATGATGACGCCCGAATCCGCGGCGCTGCGCCACCTGTTCATGGCCGAGCGCGCCGCCAGCAAGATCCCCGACGTGCCCGAGGACACGCCCCAGCGCC
>JAVHYA010000127.1 GCA_031119395.1 Pseudomonadota bacterium | reverse complement strand
ACGTGAACCTGATCTGGATCTGGGGCCACCCCGAGGTCTACATCCTGGTGCTGCCCGCCTTCGGCGTGTTCTCCGAGGTCGTGGCCACCTTCAGCGGCAAGCGGCTCTTCGGCTACACCTCGATGGTGTACGCGACGGTGTGTATCACCATCCTGTCGTACCTGGTGTGGCTGCACCACTTCTTCACCATGGGCTCGGGTGCCAGCGTGAACTCCTTCTTCGGGATCACGACGATGATCATCTCGATCCCGACCGGCGCGAAGATCTTCAACTGGCTCTTCACCATGTACCGCGGCCGCATCCGCTTCACGGTGCCGATGCTGTGGACGGTGGGCTTCATGTGCACCTTCGCCATCGGCGGCATGACGGGCGTGCTGCTGGCCGTGCCGCCGGCCGACTTCGTGCTGCACAACAGCCTGTTCCTGATCGCCCACTTCCACAACGTGATCATCGGCGGCGTGGTGTTCGCCATGTTCGCCGGCATCAACTACTGGTTCCCCAAGGCCTTCGGCTACCGGCTCGACGAGTTCTGGGGCAAGTGCTCGTTCTGGTTCTGGCTGGTGGGCTTCTGGGTCGCGTTCACGCCGCTGTACGTGCTGGGCCTCATGGGCGTCACACGCCGCGCCAACCATTTCGAGGACCCGTCCCTGCAGATCTGGTTCCAGATCGCGGCCTTCGGTGCCCTGCTGGTGGCGCTGGGCATCGGCAGCTTCCTGATCCAGCTGTACGTGAGCTTCCGCCGGCGCGACCAGTTGCGCGACGCCACGGGCGACCCGTGGAACGGCCGCACGCTGGAATGGGCGACCTCCTCGCCGCCGCCGCAGTACAACTTCGCCTTCACGCCCGTGGTGCACGACCTCGACGCCTGGTGGGACATGAAGCGCAACGGCTACCGGCGTCCGCTGGATGGCTTCAAGTCCATCCACATGCCCAGGAACACCGCCTCGGGCGTGGTGATCTCGGTGCTGTCGATGGTCTGCGGCTTCGCGCTGATCTGGCACATGTGGCCGCTGGCCGCAGCGTCCTTCGTCGCCACCATCCTGGCGGCGATCGTCCATACCTTCAACTACAAGCGCGACTTCTACATCCCGGCGTCCGAGGTGGTCGCCACCGAGAACGCGCGCACCCAGCTCCTGGCAAGCCATGTCTGACCTCGCATCCACCGCCGACGGCGCCGCGCGCGCCTACCACCTCGCGGACGAGCCGCACCCGGAGAACGGCACCGCGCTGGGCTTCTGGCTCTACCTGATGAGCGACTGCCTGATCTTCGCGGCGCTCTTCGCCACCTACGGCGTGCTCGGCCGCAACTATGCCGGCGGCCCGGGCGGCGCCGAGCTCTTCGACCTGAAGCTGGTGGCGATCAACACCGCCTTCCTGCTGCTGTCGTCCATCACCTTCGGTTTCGCCATGCTGCAGAAGCAGCAGAACAAGGTCGGCGGCACGCTCGGCTGGCTGGTGATCACCGGCCTGTTCGGGCTGTGCTTCCTGGGGCTGGAGCTCTACGAGTTCCACCACCTCATCAAGGAAGGCGCCACGCCGCAAAGCAGCGCCTTCCTGTCGGCCTTCTTCGCCCTGGTCGGCACCCACGGCCTGCACGTCACCTTCGGCACCATCTGGCTGGTGGTGCTGATGATCCAGATCGCCAAGCACGGCCTGATCCACGAGAACAAGCGGCGCCTGATGTGCCTGTCGATGTTCTGGCACTTCCTGGACGTCGTCTGGATCGGCGTCTTCACCTTCGTCTATCTCATGGGAGTGCTGTGATGAGCGCCCACCCCACGCACGCCACCGACGCTGCCCACCACGACGACCACCACGGGCACGACGAGGGACCGCACAGCACCTTCTCCGGCTACATGATCGGCTTCGTGCTGTCGATCGTGCTCACCGCGATCCCCTTCTGGCTGGTGATGAACAACGTCATCGCCGACCGCACGGTGGCCGTGCTGGTGCTGGGCGCCTTCGCGGTGGTGCAGATCCTCGTGCACATGGTGTTCTTCCTGCACATGAACGGCAAGGTCGAGGGCGGCTGGACGATGCTGTCCACCATCTTCACGGTCGTGTTCGTCGCGATCGCGATCGCCGGCACGCTCTGGGTGATGTTCCACATGAACACCAACATGATGCCGATGCACCCGGCCTCGGGCATGGGCAGCTGACGGTGCCGCCGGCCGTCCCGGTGGCCCCCCAGGGCCCCGGACCCGCGGGCCGCCCCCGCCGCAGCCGCGCCGCCAGGTGGGCGATGCTGGCCGGGGCGGCCTTGTTCTTCCTGCTGTTCGTCGCGCTGGGCACCTGGCAGGTCCAGCGCCTGGCCTGGAAGCAGGCCCTGATCGCCCGCGTGGACGCGCGGGTGCATGCAGCCCCGGTCGCGCCCCCTGCCCCGCCGCAATGGCCGACCATCGGTCGCGACGCCGACGAGTACCTGCGCGTCGCCCTCGACGGGCACTTCCGGCACGACCAGGAGGCCCTGGTCCAGGCCAGCACCGAGCGCGGTGCCGGCTTCTGGGTCCTGACGCCGCTGCAACGCGCCGACGGCACCTGGGTGCTCGTCAACCGCGGCTTCGTGCCGCCCGATCGGCGCGACCCCGCCCGCCGGTCGCCACCGCCGACCGGCGAGGTCCACGTCCAAGGGCTGCTGCGCCTGAGCGAGCCCGGCGGCGGCTTCCTGCGCCGCAACGATCCCGCCGCCGACCGCTGGCACTCGCGCGACGTCGCGGCCATCGCGGCCGCCCGCGGCCTGCCCGCGGACCGCGTGGCGCCCTACTTCGTCGATGCCGAGGCCGCGCCCGGCGCCGCGGCCGATGCCTCGCCGGTGCCCGGCCTCACCGTCATCCGCTTCAGCAACAACCACCTCGTCTACGCGATCACCTGGTACGGCCTGGCCCTGATGGCCGCCGCCGCGGGATGGTATGTGCGCCGCGCCGACCGGGCCCCCGGCGCGGCTGGCGACAATGGGCACTCCGACTCGCCCGCACCGCATCCATGACCCCTGCCGCGCCTGACCCGCTCGCCGGCGCCAGCCCGGCGCGGCTGGGCCCCGGCGCGAGCGTCGGCCTGGAGAAGGCCACGGGCCTCAAGAACCTGCAGCAGCTCATCCAGCTGCGCTGGATCGCGGTCTTCGGCCAGGTCTTCACGATCGAGGTGGTCCACTACGGCTTCCGCATTCCCATCCCGGTCGAGCAGATGCTGGTGGTGCTGGGCTGCCTGGTCGCCTTCAACATCCTGAGCCTGCTGCGCTGGCGCACCCGTCGCGAGGTGACCAACACCGAGCTGATGGTGGCGCTGCTGGTGGACATCGGCATGCTCACCGCGCAGCTCTACCTCAGCGGCGGTGCGACCAACCCCTTCGTGTTCCTGTACCTGCTGCAGGTGATCCTGGGCGCCGTGCTGCTGCAGCCATGGTCGACCTGGACGGTGGTCGGCGTCACCGTGCTGTGCTTCGCCGGGCTCGCGCTGTTCGGACGGCCGCTGCCCCTGCCGCTGGACCACTACCGCGGCCTGGCCAGTCCCTACATGCTCGGCATGCTGGTGTGCTTCGCGCTCAATGCGGCGCTGCTGGTCACCTTCATCAGCCGCATCACCGGCAACCTGCGTGCCCGCGACGCCAACCTGGCGCGCCTGCAGCAGCGTGCTGCGGAAGAGGAGCACATCGTGCGCATGGGCCTGCTGGCCTCGGGTGCAGCGCACGAACTGGGCACCCCGCTGTCCACCCTGGCCGTGATCCTGGGCGACTGGCAGCATCTGCCGCACTTCACCTCCGACCCCGAGCTGGCCCAGGAGGTCACCGAGATGGAAGCGCAGGTGCAGCGCTGCAAGGCGATCGTCAGCGGCATCCTGCTGTCGGCCGGCGAGGCGCGCGGCGAGTCGTCCGAGGAGACGACCATCTGCACCTTCCTCGACGAGCTGGTGGAGGACTGGCGCCGGCGCCGGCCCTCGGCCGGTGCCGCCTTCACCTACAGCAACCGTTTCGGACAGGACATGCCGGCCGTGTCCGACTCCGCGCTCAAGCAGATGGTCGGCAACGTGCTGGACAACGCATTGGAGGCGTCGCCGCAGGGCCTGCACTTCGACGCCGCCCGCGAGAACGACGCGCTGGTGCTGACCGTCACCGACCAGGGGCCGGGCTTCCTGCCCGCGATGCTCCAGCAGTTGGGCAAGCCCTACCAGTCGAGCAAGGGCCGGCCGGGGGGCGGTCTGGGCCTGTTCCTGGTGGTGAACGTGGCGCGCACGGTGGGCGGCAGCGTCACCGCCCGCAACCGGCAGGAGGGCGGCGCCGAAGTGAAGATCATCCTGCCCCTGGCCGCCATCGCGCTGGCCGAGGAAGAAGATGCCGATGCCGCCTGACGACGCCACCGAAGCAACCCGCAGCCTGCTCATCGTCGAGGACGACGCGGCCTTCGCCCGCACCCTGGCGCGCTCCTTCGAGCGCCGCGGCTACGCGGTGCAGGTCGCCGCCAGCCTGGAGGACGTCACGGCGCTGCTGCCCGCCTTCTCGCCCGGCTACGCGGTGGTCGACCTCAAGCTGCAGGGCGAGGCCTCGGGCCTGGCCTGCGTGCAGGCGCTGCATGCGCACGACGAGGACATGCTCATCGTCGTGCTGACCGGCTTCGCCAGCATCGCGACCGCGGTGGAGGCGATCAAGCTGGGCGCCTGCCACTACCTGGCCAAGCCGTCGAACACCGACGACATCGAAGCCGCCTTCGGCCGCGCCGAGGGCACGACGGAGGTCGAGCTGACCAACCGCTCGACCTCGATCAAGACCCTGGAGTGGGAGCGCATCCACCAGGTGCTGGCCGAGACCGGCTTCAACATCTCCGAAACCGCGCGCCGGCTGGGCATGCACCGCCGCACGTTGGCGCGCAAGCTGGGCAAGCAGCAGGTCAAGTGAGCCCGGTCCACCGGGCTTTGCTACGAATTCGATAGCTGCTCACGCAGGCGGGACGGGCGCTGGAGGCCGATCCGGCTTCAAGATCGGGCACCGCGGCTCCTTGCCTGCCCCCTGAGCGACCGCTGCCATCTTCGTGCAGGCCGTGCGCGGTGGTCACGGCGCAAGGCGTCAGCCTCGCGCTGGCGAGCCGCGCAGCGGCGAGGTCCCGGCCTGCGCCGGCGCTTCTTCCGGGATGCGGCACAGCCCCCGGCGCACGAACCAGCGGCCGACGGCCGGGTGCGCACTGAGCCAGGCAAAGGGAATCGATCCGACCAGGCCGGCCAGCACCGGCGACCAGAACCAGAACGCGCCCGGCATCCGCCACCACACCGTGCCGGCCAGCAGCAGCCCCAGCGCGGTCTGCAGCCACAGGCCGCGCACGGCGACCTGCCAGTCGATGCCCCGCACGTTGCGCTGCTGCGCGGCCCAGCCCACCCGGCGACCGAAGGGCAGCCCCAGCAGGAACGCGGTGACCGCCACGGCCAGCACCGGCGCCGTGAGCAGCCAGAAAACGAACTCCAGCAAGGCGCTGCCGACGATGCGCGGCATGCCGCCCCAGGCCCGGCGCGACGCGCTTCGCAGCAACACCGCCGCCAGGGTGGCCAGCTTGGGCGCCAGGCTCATGCCGACGACCGACAGGAGCAGCACCAGCCCGAAGTCGGGCCGGACCGGCTGCTCGCGCCAGATTCCGAGCACCATGAACGCGAGCCAGGCCGGTGCGCCGACGTACATCGCGATGGCCAGCAGCAGCTGGCAGCGGCTGACCGGCAGCAGCCCTGGCAGGCCGAGCAGCTGCAGGTATTGCATGTTGCCCTGGCACCAGCGCAGGTCGCGACGGATGAACTCCAGCAGGTTGGGCGGGTTCTCCTCCCAGCTGCCGAGCTCGTCGGGCAACACACGCACCTCGTAGCCGGCGCGCCGCATCAGCACCGCCTCGAGCTGGTCGTGGCTCAGCACCGGCCCGCCGAGCGGCGGCGAACCCGGCAGCGCCGGCAGCTCGCAGTGCGCGATGAACGGCTGCAGACGCAGGATGGCGTTGTGGCCCCAGTACGGCCCACAGTCGCCCTGCCAGCTGGCCGCACCCAGCGTGTAGGAGCGCATGCCCAGCCGCATGCCGAACTGGAACATCCGCGTGAACGCGCTGGCGCTGGGCAGGCCGGTCACCAGCGTCTGGAGGATGCCGATCGACGGCCGCGCCTGCATCACGCGCACCAGCCGGAGCATCGCCTGCGCCGTCATGAGGCTGTCGGCATCGAGCACGATGGCGAAGTCGTGCCCGGCGCCCCAGCGTTCGCAGAAGTCGCGGATGTTGCCGGCCTTGAAGCCCTCCCCCCGCTCCCGCCGCCGGTAGCGCAGCCCGATGCCCGCGCCGAAGCGCGCCTGCAGGTGCGCCACCATGCGGCCCTCGGCGGCGACGACTTCGGGGTCGTCGCTGTCGCTCAACACATAGAGATGGAAGGCGCCGCCGTGGCCGCTGTCGACCAGGCCGTCGAGCATCCAGCCCAGGTTGTGCGAGAGCCGGTCCGTGTCCTCGTTGCGGATGCAGGCCAGCAGCGCGGTGGAAGTGTCGATCCGCTGCTGCAGGTCGACGGCGCGGACATGCGGCGCCACCAGGCCGGCCGCGTCGCGGCTGAAGACCATGAGCGCCAGCCCGATGACCGCGTTCCAGAAACCGATGGCGGTCCACGGCAGCGTCACGGCGAACGCAATCAGCATCGCGAGCCCGATCGCATCGACCCGCGCGACGAAGAGCGTGGCCGCCATCAGGCCGATCAGCCCGACGACCGTGACGGCGACGGCAGCCGCGAAGCCGGCGCGGCGCCAGCGCAGGCCGGCATTCGTCTGCAGTGGCGGCGGCGCTGCGTTCAAAGGATGCGGCGCAACAAGCCGTCGCGGCGTACGAAGGTGTGGTACACGACCGCCGCCAGGTGGCCGACGATCAGCAGGCCGATCGCGATCGCACCGCACCCGTGCAGGAACGACAGCACCTTGGCGAGTGCCTCGTCCTTGCCCACCGGCGAAGGGATCGGCAGCACATCGAAGACCGAGAGCGGGAAGCCCCAGGCGTTGGTGGCCAGGAAGCCCGTCACCGGCATCAGCACCAGCAGCAGGTACAGGCCGATGTGGTTCGCGTGGGCGGCGAAGCGCATCCAGGGCGGCATGTCCGGCGGCAGGGGCGGCGGCGGGTTCAGAAAGCGGTTGGCGATGCGGACCAGCACCAGCACGAACACCAGCACGCCGAGGCTCTCGTGCACGTTGTACAGGCGCATCTTGAAGCCCTCGTCGGCCGGCTCGAAATAGGCGATCCAGACCCCGAGCGGAATGATGAAGAGCAGCAGCAGTGCGGTCAGCCAATGCAGCCAGCGGGACGAAGCGGCATAGCGCGACACAGTTGTCATGGCAGGCCTCCGGGTTCGTGGGCGGCGTCGAGCGCCCCCGATTATGGGTTCGTGCCGAAGAACTCGACCGGCCTCCTTCCAACCCATGGCCTCCCAGCCCCGCAAACCCGCGTGAACACCAGCGTCGCTGGCGCTCCTGCTGCACAGGCAGCAGCCCCAGCGAGACCGCTGTGCCGACATTTGCTACGGATTCGATAGCTACCCACGCAGGCAGGACGGGCACGACAGGCCGATTGGCCTGAGAATTCCGGCGTCGCGCCTCAGCGCGCGCCGGCATCGAGCAACTGCTGCTCCATCGCCTTGAAGCCGCGCGCGCGGGCCAGCGCCAGGGGCGTGCGGCCTTCGCGGTCGGCCAGCTGCAGGTCGGCGCCGGCGCGCACCAGCGCATCGAGCGTGCGCTGGTGCCGCGGCCCGCCGTCGCCCAGCACGATGGACTCGATCGCCGCCGTCCAATGCAGGTTGTTGACATGGTCCAGCGGCGCGCCGGCGGCGATCAGCTGGCGCACGACCTCGTCGTGGCCCAGGTGCGCGGCGGCGATCAGCGCGGTGCCGTCGTAGCGGCTCGTCACCTGTTTGGCGCTGGCGCCCAGCGACAAGAGCAGCGCCAGCGTCTCGGTGTCGTCGGCCACGGCCGCGATGGTGACGGCGTCGTACCGGTCGTTCTCGAGCAGGCCGAGCCCGGCGCCGGCCTGGGCCAGGGCCCGCACCGCCGCGCGCTGCCGGGCGAAGGTGGCGACGTGCAGCGGCGTCCGCCCGTGCGCATCGCGCGCGTCCAGCCCGGCGCCTGCGGCCGCCAGGCGTGCGATCCCGGCCGCGTCGCCACGCTGTGCCGCGGCGTGCAGGCCGCGGTAGGCGGCCGACTCGCTCGCGGACGGCGCAGTCTGCGCCGCCGGCGGCCGGCGGACAGCGCGCCGC
>JAVHYA010000009.1 GCA_031119395.1 Pseudomonadota bacterium | reverse complement strand
CGAAGCAAAAGAAAGTAGGTCGCCCGCCGGGGCGAAATCCCGGCCCCTGCATCTCCCCCTGAGCAAGGCCCCAATTCACAAAGAAAAGTGCCCGAACCGCCCACCCATCAAGCACCCCAAGCTATCAATTCGATAGCACCCCGATCACCCCACCGGCCACACCACCCCGTTGTCGTTCAGGATCGCATCCAGCGGCACGTCATGCGCCTGCGGCTCGAAGTCGTCGATGAACCCGTTGGTGAAGCCCAGCCCCACGGTGAAGGGCCGCGGCTCCAGCGACGCCAGCGTGCGGTCGTAGAAGCCGCCGCCATAGCCCAGCCGGTAGCCCCCCGCGCTGTACCCCAGGCAGGGGACGAACAGCAGCGTCGGCACGATCAGCTCGGTGTCCTTGGGCTTGGGGATGTCGTAGGCATCGTTCTCCATCGGGCAGCCGGGGTACCAGGCGTGGAAGGTCAGCGTCTTGTGCTCGCGATTCACCACCGGCAGGCCGATGCGGCGCCGCTGCGATTCGGCCAGCAGTTCGCCGTCCTCTTTCCAGCGATGCAGCGCGGGCAGTGGATCGAACTCGCCCTTGATCGGCCAGTAGGCGCCGATCACCGTGTCGGGCCGGCCCACCAGCCAGATGCGCATCACGCGCTGCAGCAGGTCGGCCTTGTGCAGCCGGTCGGGCATGGCCAGGCGCTGTTCGATCAGCGCGGCGCGGACCTGGGCCTTGAGGAAAGATGCCGTGTCTTCGCGTTTTTCGTCGGGTGCTTTGTCCATAATCCCTCGATGCAGTTTCGAAGCATTTTGGCACCCTGTAGACATCTTCTTTCCGGTCTTGCGGTGGTCCTGGCGGCCCTGGCCCAGCCGGCCTGCGCGCAGACCAACACCAACGACGACGTGCTGCTGCAGATGAAGCAGGCCTTCCAGCGCGGCGACAAGGCCCGGCTCGCGGCCCTGCTGCCGCAGGCGCAGGGGCACATGCTCGAACCCTGGGCTGCCTACTGGGAGTTGAAGGCCCGCCTGCCGCAGGCCAGCCCCGACGAGGTGCAGGCCTTCCTCGCCCGCTACGCCGGCACCTACCAGGAGGACCGGCTGCGCAACGACTGGCTGCTGCTGCTGGGCCAGCGCCGCCAGTGGGACGACTTCATGGCCGTGCACTCGGCCTTCCGCATGCAGGACGACCGCGAGGTGCAGTGCTACGCCATCGTGGTGGATGTGCTGCGTACCGGCCAGGCCACGAAGGCGCAGGCCGACACGGTGCGCCGCAACTGGTTCGGCCAGCGCGACCTGGACGACGGCTGCCTCACCGCCGCCGACCGCCTGATCTCGGCGCGCATGCTCTCGCCCAACGACGCCTGGAAGCGTGCCCGCCTGGCCATGGAAGCCAACCGGCCCGGCGCCGCGCGCGCGGCGGTCAACCTCGTCGAGCCCGATGCGCTGCCCACCTTCGACCAGGTCAATGCCGGTGCGGTGAAGTTCCTCACCGGCGCGGCCTCGGCCGCCTCGAAGGCGCGCAAGGAGATGGTGGTCCTGGCGCTGATCCGCATGGCCTCGGCCGACCCGGACGCCGCCGCCTTGCAGTTGGACAGCAAATGGGGCCCGATGCTCTCGCCCGAGGAACGCAACTGGCTCTGGGGCCACATCGGCCGGCAGGCCGCGCAAAAGCTCTCGCCCCAGGCCGTCGGCTACTTCGCCAACGTGACGAAGAACAGCGACCTCACCGACGACATGCTCGGCTGGAAGGTGCGCGCCGCGCTGCGCATGGGCCAGTGGAAGGATGTCGCCGCCGCCATCGACGGCATGAGCGAGGAAGGCCGCCAGGACCCGGCCTGGGTCTACTGGAAGGCCCGCGCGCTGACGGCCCAGGGCGGCGAGCGCCGCAAGGAAGAGGCGCGCGAGCTGCTGCAGGGCATTGCCGGCACGCGCGGCTTCTACGAACTGCTGGCGCTCGAGGACCTGGGCCAGCGCGCCCAGGTGGCCACCAAGCCGGACCCGCTCACGCCCGAGGAGAAGGCCGCGGCACGCACCAATGCGTCGCTGCAGCGCGCGCTCTACGCCATCGGCATCGGCCTGCGGCCCGAGGGCGTGCGCGAGTGGAACTACGCCACCAACCTGCACGACAAGGGCGGCATGGACGACCGCGCGCTGCTGGCCGCGGCCGACCTGGCGTGCCAGCGCGAGATCTACGACCGCTGCATCAACACCAGCGAGCGCACCAAGGGCGTGATCGACGTCGAGCAGCGCTTCCCCATGCCTTTTCACGACACGGTGCTGCGCAAGAGCCAGGACATCGGCCTCGACCCGGCCTACGTCTACGGCCTGATCCGGCAGGAGTCGCGCTTCATCATGGACGCGCGCTCGGGCGTGGGCGCCTCGGGCCTGATGCAGGTGATGCCCGCCACCGCGCGCTGGACGGCCAACAAGATCGGCCTGCCCTACTCGCCCTCGATGATCACCGACCGCGAGACCAACATCACCATCGGCACCAACTACCTGAAGCTGGCGCTGGACGACTTCGACGGCTCGATGCCGCTGGCCGCCGCCGCCTACAACGCCGGCCCGGGCCGCCCGCGCGCCTGGCGCAACGGGCCCGTGCTCGATGCCGCGATCTGGGCCGAGAACGTGCCCTTCAGCGAGACGCGCGACTACGTGAAGAAGGTGCTGGCCAACACCACCAACTACGCGGCCATCATCACCGGCCAGCCGCAGTCGCTGCGCGAGCGGCTCGGCCGCGTGGGCCCGCGCATGGCCGGCGAACCCGAGCCGAACAAGGACCTGCCCTGAGCGACCGACGGCCGCGCGCCCGCCGGACGCGGGCGCGCCCGGCCGCGGTGCCTTCCCGCTGAATGAACCGCTACCTGCAAGCCCTGCGCGACACCCTGCCCCGCTGGGCGGTGGACTGGCTCGACGTGATCGTGCCGATGGGCCAGGTGGCCCTGATCCTGCTGGGCGCGTGGCTGCTGTTCCGCCTTGCCGCGCGCCTCATCCGCCGCGTGACCGGCGCCTATGCGCTGCCGGTCGAGGTCGCCGTGGTGTCGCGCCGCGTCTGCGGCTTCCTCATCTACGGCGGCGCCCTGCTGTGGAGCCTGGAGCGCCTGGGCGTCTCGGGCACCGTGCTGTGGACGGCCTTCACCGGCTTCGCGGCCGTCGGCGCGGTGGCCTTCTTCGCGGCCTGGAGCGTGCTGTCGAACATCTTCTGCGCGCTGCTGATCTTCACCACCCGCATGTTCCGCATCGACGACGTGGTGGAGGTGCTCGAGAACGGCGAGAAGCCCGGCCTGCGCGGACGCGTGCTGGACATCAACCTCGTCTACACCACGCTGCAGGAGAGCGGCACCGAGGCGGACGGCACCACGCTGCAGATCCCCAACAGCCTGTTCTTCCAGCGCTCGGTGCGGCGCTGGCACGGCCGCCGCCCGGCGGTGCCGCAGGCGGTCGGGGTGGCGCCCACCCCGGCACCCGCACCCCCGCCTGCCGGCCCGGCCGGCTGAGCGGCGCCGCGCCCCACGGCGCACAAGAGGACTTCTGCCTACAGCCGGCAGGCCGCACGCCGCGCCACACTCTCGGCCAGTCCCACTCCCGCCCGATCCATGGCCGCTTCGTCCTGGTGGAACGAGATCACCGAGGTGGTCGTCGCAGAGTTCTCCGACGTTCCCGACCTCACCCAGTTCGTGCGCATCAGCGTGCGGCTGCTGCTGGCCTCGGTACTGGGCTTCATCCTCGGCTTCGAGCGCGAACAGCAGGGCAAGGCCGCCGGCGTGCGCACCCACATGCTGGTGGCCATCGGCTCGGCCATGTTCGTGCTGGTGCCGCAGCAGACCGGCATCGAGCCGGCGGACATGAGCCGCGTGATCCAGGGCCTGGTGGCGGGCGTCGGCTTCCTGTGCGCGGGCACCATCCTCAAGCACGGCGCAGGCGAGCAGCAGGTGCAGGGCCTCACCACCGCCGCCGGCCTGTGGATGACCGCCGCCATCGGCATGGCCTGCGGCCTCGGGCGCGAGGCCACCGCCGTGCTCAGCGCGCTGCTGGCACTGGCGGTGCTGCAGCTGGTGCCGCGGCTCGTGAGCGGCATCGAGCGCATCGTCGGACCGCCGCGTGACAGCGACGAACGCCCGCAGCCGCAAGTCATCGCGGCGCCGGACGACGACCGGCCCAAGCCCCCGGTCTGAACGCATCGTCGCGGATTCGGCATCAATTCCGCGCCGATCCGGCATCAGCGCCGCGCAGGCGAGCCGCTAGCATCGGCGCCTTCACATCGCACCAGGGACCGGACATGGCGACGCTCAAGCTCTACATCGGCAACAAGAACTACTCCTCGTGGTCCATGCGGCCATGGGTGCTGCTCCGGCAGGCCGGCATCCCGTTCGAGGAGGTGATGGTGCGCTTCGACTCCTTCGACGGCGACTCGGCCTTCAAGGCCACCGTCAAGGCGCTCAATCCCAACGGCACGGTGCCCGTGCTGGTCGATGGCGAACTCGCCGTGTGGGACACCCTGGCCATCGCCGAGTACGTCGCCGAACGCTTTCCCGACCAGGCGCTGTGGCCGCGCGACGTGGCCGCGCGCGCCCGCGCCCGCAGCGTGTGCGCCGAGATGCACGCCGGCTTCACCGCGCTGCGCAAGCACTGCCCCATGAACATCGAGGCTGACCTGCGCGAGGTCGGGCAGAAGATCGTGCGCGAACAGGCCGCCGTGCGCGCCGACCTCGATCGCATCGGCGGCATGTGGACCGAGCTGCTGGCGACGCACGGCGGCCCGATGCTGTTCGGCGACTTCGGCATCGCCGACGCGTACTTCGCGCCCGTGGCCTCGCGCATCCGCACCTACGGCCTGCCCGTGGCCGCCCAGGCGCAGGCGTACGCCGAGCGCCTGCTGGCGCTGCCCGGCGCGCAGGCCTGGATCGACGACGCGCTGAAGGAGCACGACTTCGTGCCCTTCGACGAGCCGTATCGCACGTCGCGCTGATCGCGGGTCAGAAGCGGTAGGTCGCCGCCAGGTAGGTCACCACCGGGTTGAGCTTGAGGCTGGCCTGGCTGCTGGCGATCGGCAGGCCGAACGAGGTGGTCGTCGTCAGCTTGGCCGTGGTCCTGAGCGGGATGTACGAGACCGACAGCGACACGCCCCAGTGCCGGTCGAACTGCCAGGCCGCACCGACGTTGAAGACCGGCGCGAAGGAACTGTCGAGCTTGGCGCTCGTCACCGTCGACAGCGGTGCCTGGTGCAGTTGACTGCCCAGCGCTCCCTGCAGGCTCGAACTCAGGTTCACGTCGCTGTACCAGACGTAGGTCGCGCCGAGGCCGACGAAGGGTCGAAAGCGCGCCTCGGCGTCGTTGAAGTAGTACTTGCCCAGGATCGTCGGGCTCCATTGGCGGGCCTGGCCCAGCTCACCGACCCGCTCCAGCGTGCCGGTGCCGTAGAGCCTGAACCTGGGCGGGATGCCGAGCACGCCTTCGACCGCCCAGTGCGGGTCGATGAAGTAGGTCGCACTCAGGCCCAGCGTGTCGGAATTGCTCACGCGCGCGCCCGAGCCGGGCACCACGGCGGGCACGGGCGCGGTGAAGGTCAGCGGCTTGCTCGAATCCTGCGGCGACAGGTGGAACCAGCCGGCGCCGACGACCCAGTCGCCGGCCTGCTGCGCCATCGCGGGCGCCGAGGCCAAGGCGGCCGCGGCCGCCACGGCGCCCAGCGCCGCTGCATGTTGTCTCCTGACCATGGAAGCTCCTTGTAGGAATGGTTTTGCGGAGCGTGTTGGAGGCGGCGGAGAAGTCCGGCGTTCCCCCGGCGGCCTCGCATGCGCAGCCTTCCTACACTCGGTCCATGGAGATCTACCTCGTCGGCGGCGCCGTGCGCGACCGCCTGCTCGGCCTGAGCGTGTCCGACCGCGACTGGGTCGTGGTCGGCGCCACGCCCGATGAGATGGTGGCGCAGGGCTTCGTGCCGGTCGGGCGCGACTTCCCCGTGTTCCTGCATCCGCAGACGCACGAGGAGCACGCGCTGGCCCGCACCGAGCGCAAGAGCGGCCCCGGCTACCGCGGCTTCGCCGTCCACACGGCGCCCGACGTGACGCTGGAGCAGGACCTCGCGCGGCGCGACCTCACTATCAATTCCATAGCGGTTCCCGCAGGCGTGGCGGGCGCCACGGGCGATTTCGACCCTGAAACTGCGGCGCTGATCGACCCCCATGGCGGCCGCGGCGACCTGCAGCGCAAGGTGCTGCGCCATGTGACCGACGCCTTCCGCGAAGACCCGGTGCGCATCCTGCGGCTGGCGCGCTTCGCGGCCCGCTTCCACGACTTCACCGTGGCGCCCGAGACGATGGCGCTGATGCGCGGCATGGTCGCCGACGGCGAGGTCGATGCCCTCGTGCCGGAGCGCGTGTGGCAGGAGCTCGCGCGCGGGCTGATGGAGGCGAAGCCCTCGCGCATGTTCGAGGTGCTGCGCGCCTGCGGGGCGCTGAAGGTGCTGCTGCCCGAGGTCGACGCGCTGTGGGGCGTCCCGCAGCCGCCGCAGCACCACCCCGAGGGCGACACCGGCGTGCACCTGATGATGGTGCTGGACATGAGCGCGCGCTTGGCGGCGCCCCTGCCGGTGCGCTTCGCCTGCCTCACGCACGACCTGGGCAAGGCCACCACGCCGGCCGACGTGCTGCCGCGCCACATCGGCCACGAGCAGCGCAGCGCCCGGCTGCTGGCCGGCGTGTGCGAGCGCTGGCGCGTGCCGACCGAGGTGCGCGAACTGGCCGAGGTGGTGGCGCGCGAGCACGGCAACATCCACCGCAGCGAAGGCTTCGAGGCCGCCGCGCTGGTGCGCCTGCTCGAGCGCTGCGATGCCTTCCGCAAGCCGCAGCGCTTCGACGCGGCGCTGCTGGCCTGCGAGTGCGATGCCCGTGGACGCCTGGGCCTGGAAGACGCGCCCTACCCGCAGCGGCCGCGCCTGCTGCGCGCTCTGGAGGCCGCGCAGTCGGTGGCCACCGAGGGCATCGCGCGCGAGGCGGCGGCGCGCGGCGCCAAGGGGCCGCAGATCGGGCAGGCGATCCATGCCGCGCGCGTGACGGCCGTGGCGGCGGCCGGGCTCTGACCCTCTCGCGCAGCCGCGCGGGCCCGCGGCAACTGCCGGCTTTGACCGACGCGCGGGCGCCGCGGCCCGTGCTAAGGTGCCCGCAGATGCAGACGTCCCCGCCACTCCCGGGCCGCGATGCGGCCCTCTTCCTCGATTTCGACGGCACGCTCGTCGCGATCGCCGAAACACCCGAAGCCGTCGAAGTGCCTCCCGGCCTGGTGCCGCTGCTGATCGAACTGCACGAGCTCCTGGGCGGCGCGCTGGCCGTCGTGTCGGGCCGCCCCATCGACGTGCTGGACCGTTTCCTCGCGCCCCTGCGCCTGCCGGCCGCCGGTGAACACGGCGTGCAGCGCCGCGATGCCGACGGCCGCATGCAGGAAGCCGCCGCGCCCGACCTCACCGGCGTGCTCGACGCCGCCAACGCCCTGGCCTCGCGCCACGCCGGCCTGCTGGTGGAGCGCAAGCATGCCGCCATCGCGCTGCACTACCGGCTGGCGCCGGCGCTGGAGCAGCTGTGCCTGGACACCATGGCCGAGGTGGTCGGCACGCAGCCGCAGTTCGAACTGCTGCACGGCAAGTGCGTGGTCGAGATCAAGCCGGCCGGCGTGAACAAGGGCATCGCGATCGATGCCTTCCTGAAGGAAGCGCCCTTCGAGGGTCGCCACCCGGTCTTCGCGGGCGACGACACCACCGACGAGACCGGCTTCGCCGTGGTGCAGTCGCGCCCCGGCGGCATGGGCATCAAGATCGGCCCGGGCAGCACGCGCGCGGCGCAGCGGCTGGAGGGCCCGCAGGCCGTGCACGCCTGGCTGCAGACGCTGCGCGACACGCTGCTGCGGTCCTGATCCCCTCCACCCGCCCGCCGCCCCATCTGGACACCGCATGCCCCGTCTCGTCGTCATCTCCAACCGCGTCGCCGATCCCCGCAAGCCCGCCGCCGGCGGCCTGGCGGTGGCGGTGGGCGAATCGCTGCAGCAAAGCGGCGGCCTGTGGTTCGGCTGGAGCGGCACCATCGTCGAGGACGGCCCCACGGGCGAAGGCGAGCTGCACAAGCACCAGGCCGGCAAGGTGATGCTGGCCACGCTCGACCTCAGCCGCGAAGACCACGACGCCTACTACCTCGGCTACAGCAACAACGTGCTGTGGCCGGTGTTCCACGACCGGCTCGACCTGGCCAACTTCGAGGCCGGCTACATCGGCGGCTACCGCCGCGTGAACCAGCTCTTCGCGCGCAAGCTGCTGCCCCTGCTCAGGGACGACGACATCCTCTGGGTGCACGACTACCACCTGATCCCGCTGGCGGCCGAGCTGCGCGCCATGGGCTGCAGGCAGCGCATCGGCTTCTTCCTGCACATCCCGCTGCCGCCGCAGATCATCATGGCCGCGATCCCGCAGCACGAGTGGCTGATGCGCTCGCTCTTCGCCTACGACGTGATCGGCTTCCAGGCCAACCAGGACGTGCAGCACTTCGAGCGCTACGTGCTCAACGAGGCGCACGGCGAATCGCTGGGCAACGACATGTTCCGCGCCTGGGGCAACACGGTGCGCGCCAGCGCCTTCCCGATCGGCATCGACGTCGACGAGTTCGAGGCGCTGACGCAGGCCAAGGACGCGCGCGACATGTACACGACCATGAAGGACGAGTACAGCAAGCGCCGGCTGCTGCTGGGCATCGACCGGCTCGACTATTCCAAGGGCATTCCGCAGCGCGTGCGCGCGTTTCGCGAACTGCTGGCGCACTACCCCGAGAACCGGCGCAGCGCGACGCTGATCCAGATCGCCTCGCCCACCCGCGAGGACGTGAACGCCTACGGCGACATCCGGCGCGAGCTCGAGTCGCTGTGCGGCGCCATCAACGGCGACTATGGCGAGCTGGACTGGATGCCGGTGCGCTACATCCACCGCATGGTGGCGCGCAAGCGCGTGCCGGGCCTGTGCCGCGCCGCCGCGGTGGGCCTGGTGACGCCGCTGCGCGACGGCATGAACCTGGTGGCCAAGGAGTACGTGGTGGCGCAGGACCCGGAAGACCCCGGCGTGCTGGTGCTGTCGCGCTTCGCGGGCGCGGCCGAGCAGTTGAAGGAAGCGCTGCTGGTCAACCCCTACGACACGCACGGCACCGCCGAAACGGTGCAGCAGGCGCTGCAGATGCCGCTGGAGGAACGCCGCGCACGGCACCGCCGGCTGCTGCAGCGCATCCGCGAGCAGGACGTGCACTGGTGGCGCAAGACCTTCCTGGATGCGCTGAACGACGCGCCGGGCGAGCGCGGCTGAGCACCCGCGCCCCACGGCGCCGCGGCCCACCGATTCGAGCCGAATGAGGCTGCAGCGCCCATCCGGCGGGCGCGAGCAGCTATTGTTTCGATAGCAGATCGGGCGCCGGCGACAGCACCTCGGCCATCACCGCCGCCACCCAGTCCATGAAGGCCTGCACGCGCCGCGCGACCTGGCGGCGGTGGGCGTAGAGCAGCGTCACCGGCAGCGGATCGGCGCGGTACCGGGGCAGCAGTTCCACCAGCCGGCCGCTGTCGATCCACCCCTGCAGACCCAGCGCGGGCGCCTGGATGATGCCCAGCCCCGCGAGGCACGCCGACTCGTAGGCGAAGGTGTTGTTGACGGTGAGCACCGCGGCCATCGGCAGCATCTGCGGTCCCTCGGGCGTCGTGTACTCCCATCCGGGCGCCGCGCCGCCCAGCGTGGACGAATAGCGCACCAGGCGATGCCGCGCCAGGTCCTCCAGCGTGCGCGGCATGCCGTGGGCGGCGATGTAGGCCGGGCTGGCCACGTTGATCTGCGACAGCAGGCCCAGGGGCCGCGCCACCAGCCCCGACTCGCGCAGCGCGCCGGCGCGGATCACGCAGTCGAAGCCCTCGTGCACCAGGTCGACCCGGCGGTCCGTGCTGCTGAGCTCCAGCTCGATCTGCGGGTGGGCGGCGAGGAACTCGGGCAGCCGCGGAATCAGCACCTGGCTCGACAGCTGGCCGGGCATGTCGACCCGCAGCCGCCCGCGCAACGCCGCCGGCACGCGCTGGAACAGCGCCTGCAGCTCGTCGGCCTCGCCCACCAGCGCCTGGGCGCGTTCGGCGAAGAGCTGCCCGTCGGGCGTCACGCGCACGCTGCGCGTCGTGCGCTGCAGGAGGCGCGTGCCCAGCTCGGCTTCCAGTTGCTGCACGACGGCGGACACGCGCGCCCGCGTCAGGCCCAGCCGCTCGGCGGCACGGGTGAAGCTGGCCGATTCGGCCACCAGCAGGTAGATGCGCAGGGCGTCGAGGTCCATGGCGGTCCAATTGTCAATTCAAAATGAACAGTGAAGCGATTTTGAACCGCTTTATCCATCGATTGTCGGCCCATAAAGTTCAGTCCATCGACACCCACCCTGATCGAAAGGACCGACATGACCACCCCCACCGCCACCCCCATCGCCCTCATCACCGGCGGCAGCCGCGGCCTGGGCCGCAACGCGGCGCTGCACCTGGCGCGCGCCGGCATCGACATCGTGCTCACCTACCGCAGCAGCGCTGGCGAAGCGCAGGCCGTGGTGCAGGAGATCGAGGCCCTGGGCCGCCGCGCCGTGGCGCTGCCGCTGGACGTCTCGCAGTCGAAGTCCTTCGGCGACTTCGCGGCGGCGCTGAAGCAGGCGCTCGCCACCACCTGGCAGCGCGAGCGCTTCGACCACCTCGTGAACAACGCGGGCATCGGCGTCAACGCCCCCATCGCGCAGACCACCGAGGCGCAGTTCGACGAACTCGTGGCCGTGCACCTGAAGGGCCCCTTCTTCCTGACCCAGGTGCTGCTGCCGCTCATCGAGGACGGCGGCCGCATCCTGAACGTCTCCAGCGGCCTGGCGCGTTTCGCGCTGCCGGGCTACGGCGCCTACGCGGCGATGAAGGGCGGCATCGAGGTGCTGACGCGCTACCTGGCCAAGGAACTGGGCCCGCGTGGCATCGCGGTGAACGTGATCGCCCCCGGCGCCATCGAGACCGACTTCGGCGGCGGCGCCGTGCGCGACAACAAGGACCTCAACGCCGCCATCGCCGCGCAGACCGCGCTCGGCCGCGTCGGCCTGCCCGACGACATCGGCGGCGCCATCGCGGCGCTGCTGCAACCGGGCAACGGCTGGATGACCGGCCAGCGCGTCGAGGTGTCGGGCGGCATGTTCCTCTGAAGCGCCCCGCGCGCCGCTCAGAGGTTGCGCAGGCCGGCGATCGAGGGCGCGAAGAAGTACTCGCCGCCCTTGAGCGTGACGAAGCCGGCGAACAGCTTCTGGATGGCGCCGGCCGTCGAGTCGTAGATCGGCGGCCAGTGCTGCCCGAGCGTGCCCCGCTGACCGATGATCGGGTCCATCCCGATGCCGGCCTTGGGAAAGTTCTCGTTGTTGGCCCAGACGGTCTGCATGAAGCGGAACTGGTTCTCGATCGACGCCTGGTAGCTCATGAAGAGCAGGCCCACGCCGTCGTTGGGCTGGTCCACGAGTTCCTTGGTGTCCGGGTCCTGCAGGCGCACGCCGTAGGTGATGCCGCGCCGCGCCATCTGCACGCCCTTGTCGAAGGCCAGGCCGCCGGGGCTCGAGCCGCGCGGGTTGGTCTTGCGGATGTGGGCATGGAAGGGGCACTTGCCGCCGGCGGCGTCGGCCGAATAGTCGAAATCGTTGGCCACCGGCACGCCCGCTGCGGCCTGGTGCAGCGTGAGCGGCGTGCCGTCCTCGAAGCGGCCGACGACCTGCGCGCCGGCGCGCTCTTCGTCGGC
Source organism: Pseudomonadota bacterium (assembly GCA_031119395.1). GTDB lineage: Bacteria > Pseudomonadota > Gammaproteobacteria > Burkholderiales > Burkholderiaceae_C > Xenophilus. The sequence goes on along the minus strand of JAVHYA010000009.1, from coordinate 83,451 downwards.
GCCGGTCATGCCGACATCCGCGGCCAAGGCCTCCTCGGCCTGCTTGAAGCCCGCGACGTCCTGCTCGAGCTTGCGAAAGACGAAGAAGCTGCCGTGGCTGGACGCACCGGGCGGGTCGAGCGGATCGGGCACGAGGAACTGCGACAGCGGTGCCGCCGGGTCGTAGACCGTGCGCGGCTCCTTCGCCAGCTCGCTCTGCAGCATCAGCGGCTGCGAGCGTCCGTCGACGTAGCCGAAATGCTCGATGCCCTCGCCGTCGGCATTCTTGTAGGCGCGGCCCTCCTGGACGAAGCGGATGGCGAAGCCGCTGTCCTCGTCGCCCAGGTCGGCCGCGAGCTTGCCGACGATGCGCGCGAAATCGGCTTCATGGTGGTAGGCCACCAGCAGCAGCACGTCCAGCGGCCGCTTGAGCTCGTCCTGCCAGCTCGCCGTGGTGCCGTCGTCCAGGACCTGGGTGTCGGCCGCCATGCCGCCGGCGAAGGCGCCGAATCCCTGGAATGCCCCCTGGCGACCGAACTTGGCGAGGCCTCGCTGGCTCAGGAACGCCAGCCGCACCACCCCGCCCGGCGAGCGCGTGGCCTTGAACTGCAGGGCGTCCTGCAGCTGCGTGTGCGCGTCGGTGACCGGGAATGCATGCAGGAAGGCGCGCGCCTTGGGCGCATCGGTCACTTCGAGGAACAGCAGCGCGACGTGCTCACGGCCGTGGCCCTTGAGGATGTTGGCCTGGAGGTTGCGCAGAAAGCTTTTTTCCTGCGTGCTGATGACGGTGTCGTCGAAGGGTTGCGTGAGCTTGATCGGCATGGCGGTCTCCTCGTGGTGGGGATTCCAGCGTAGGCCTGCGAGGGGCGCCGGTCGTCCTCCGCGCGGGGGAGCATGCGCTCACCTACTTGCGGGACCTGGAGCGTCCGGTGCCCTGTGGGCTCGGGCTCATCCTTCCATCTGCAGCACCACCCGGCCGTCGACCTCCCCGCGGCGCAGGCGGCCCAGGATGTCGTTGACGTCCTCCAGCCGGCCCGGCGTGCAGACCGTATGGACCTTGCCCTCGGCCGCGAAGTCCAGCGCCTCCTGCAGGTCCTGCCGCGTGCCGACGATGGAACCGCGCACGGTCTTGGCATTGAGCACCATGTCGAAGATGGGCAGCGCGAAGTCGCCCGGCGGCAGCCCGACCATGGACATGGTGCCCCGCTTGTGCAGCATGCCCAGCGCCTGCGCGAAGGCCTGGCGCGACACCGCCGTCACCAGCACGCCCTGGGCGCCGCGCAGGCTGCGCTGCAGCTCCGCCGCCGGATCGCATTGCGCGGCGTTGACGACCAGCTCGGCGCCCACGCGGCGTGCCAGCGCGAGCTTGGCGTCGTCGATGTCGACCGCGGCCACGTGCAGGCCCATGGCGCGGGCGTATTGGATGGCGAGGTGACCCAGGCCGCCGACCCCCGACACCGCGACCCAGTCGCCGGGCTTGCAGTCGAGCACCTTCAACCCCTTGTAGACGGTGACGCCCGCGCACAGGATGGGCGCCACCTCGACGAAGCCGAGCCTGGGCGGCAGGTGGCCCACGTAGCCCGGGTCGGCGAGCACGTAGTCGGCGTAGGCGCCGTCCACGGTGTAGCCGGTCATCTGCTGTTCGTCGCACAGCGTCTCCCAGCCGGTCAGGCAATGCTCGCAATGGCCGCAGGAGGTGTGCAGCCACGGCACGCCCACGCGGTCGCCCTCGCGGATGTGCTTCACGCCCGCACCGACGGCGGCGACGTGGCCCACGCCCTCGTGCCCCGGGATGAAGGGCAGGTGCGGCTTGACCGGCCAGTCGCCGTCGGCCGCATGCAGGTCGGTGTGGCACACGCCCGAGGCCGCGACCTTGACCAGCACCTGTCCGGGCTGCACCTGCGGCACCGGCACCTCCTCGATGTGCAGTGGCTGCCCGAAGGCACGCACCACGGCGGCTTTCATCGTCGGCATCGCGTCACTCGAAGGCCAGGGCGCCCGTGGGCTGGTGGATCACGATGCGCTCCTCGACGGCCGGCGCCTTGACGGGTTGCGCCTCCTCGGCGGAGCGCACCAGCAGCACCGGCACGCGCGCCGTGCGCAGGATCTGCTCGGCGCTGCTGCCCATCACCAGCCGGCCCAGGCCCCGGCGCCCGTGCGTGCCCAGCACGATCAGCTCGGCCCCCCAGTCGCGCGCCTCGTCGTTGACGACCTGGTGCACCGGGCTGCGGAATTCGTCGCGCAGCACCGTGTCGACCTGCACGCCGGCCTGGGCGGCCTGCAAGGCGGCACGCGCGAGCAGTTGCGCGCCCTGCTCGCGCAGCGTGTCCAGCCAGCCGCCGGGGTTGCCGGCGTACGCGTCCATGGCCAGCGCGAAGGACAGTTCGTCGATCGCGTGCAGCACGCGGACACGCCCGCCGACGACGGCCGCGAGCCGCAAGGCTTCGTCGAGGCCACGGTTGGAGGTTTCGCTGCCGTCCACGGGGACAAGGATGCGCTGGTACATGGTGAACTCCGGTGTGGGATGGAGTCCCCAGTCTGGGCCGGCGGTGCCGGGCCGGCCTTGATGCAGCGCAAGCCGCGGTCTTCAGGCGCCGGCGCTGCGCCGGGCCCCGGCCCAGGCGCGCCAGCGGTTGGGCGCCGCGGGCGCCGGGGCCGCCCACCGGCGCCACTGCACCGGGGCGCCGAGCGCGCTCAGCGTGACCCAGCCCGCGCGGTCGACCACATGGTGGGCGCCCTCGTCGAGCGTGCGGCCCACGGGCACGCAGATGTCGGCGATCCAGCGCGGGGCCTCGTCGATGCGCAGGCGGCCCGCGGTCACGACGAAGGCGGTGCCGGCATCGACGGCGATGTGCAGGCTCTGGCCCGGTGCCAGCCGGGCGGTGTCGCAGGAGGAGGTCTGGCAGTGCATGGCAGCTTCTTTCGGCGGGGGTGGGAGGTGAGGTCATCGTAGAAATCCGCGCCTTCCGGAAACAGGCACATGGCCCCCCTTTCTGCACCGCAGCAGCCGGCCGCCGGGACCATCTGTTATGGTCGTTTCGGCCCGATCTGCATCTGTTGCCGCACGCCGGTGCGGCGCACGATGGACACAGGCGCCGCCCAGCCCCCGGCGCACACGGACAACCCCATGGACACGCCCCCGCGCTACCGCCAGCTGGCCCAGCACTACCTCGATGCGATCCGCGCCGGATCGCTGCAGCCCGGCGACCGCCTGCCCTCGCTGCGCGATCTGATGAAGCGCCACGGCGTGAGCCTGTCGACCGCCTTGCAGCTGTGCCGCACGCTCGAGAGCGAGGGCTGGGCCGAGGCGCGCGACCGATCGGGCTACTTCGTGCGCCGCCCGCGCCGCCTGGCGACGCCGCCGATGGACGAGCCGGCCACCGACCGCGCGCCCGACCCGGCGCAGTTCGTCGGCATCCACGAGAAGGTGTCGGACTTCGTCATGCGCCGGCGCTACGGCGAGGTGCGGCTGGACCTGTCGATCGCCCGCGGCGCCCCCGCGCTGTACCCCGGCGAGGCGCTGCGCGCCGCGATGGCGCGCCTTTTGCGCCAGCGGCCGGAGATGCTGACCACCGCCGCGCCCTCGCGCAGCCGCACGCCCTTTCGCGAAGCGGTGGCCAAGCGGGCGCTGCAGGCCGGCATGACCCTCTCGCCCGACGAGGTGCTGCCCACCAACGGCTGCATCGAGGCGCTGAACCTCGCGCTGCGCGCGGTGGCGCAGCCGGGCGACACGGTGGCGGTGGAATCGCCCACCTTCTACGGCCTGCTGCAGGTGCTGGAGAGCCTGGGCATGCGCGCGCTGGAGATCCCCACCAGCCCGCAGACCGGCCTGTCGGTGGAGGCGCTGGAGATGGCGATCGGCGCCTACGGCAACATCAAGGCGGTCATCGTGGTGCCGCACCTGCAGAACCCGCTGGGCAGCGTGATGCCCGACGCGCACAAGGAGCGGCTGGTGCGCCTGTGCGAACGGCACGGCATCCCGCTCATCGAGGACGACACGTACACCGAGCTGCTCGACGCCCCGGTGCCGCCGCGCGCGATCAAGGCCTTCGACCGCGGCGGCCACGTGATCCACTGCGCCTCGCTGCACAAGGTGCTGGCGCCGGGGCTGCGGCTGGGCTGGATCACGGCCGGCCGCTGGCACGCACGGGTGGAGATGCTCAAGTACGCACAGACGCGCAGCAACGAGGAACTCTCGCAGTGGGCGGCGGGCCAGTTCATGGCCACCGGGGCCTACGACCGGCACCTGCGCCAGCTGCGCGACCGGCTGCGCGTGCAGCGCGAACGCACGGCCGACGCCATCGCCCAGCACTTTCCGGCCGGCACGCGCCTCAACCTGCCGCCGGGCGGGCTTCAGCTGTGGGTGGAGCTGCCCGAGCGGCTGTCCTCGGTGCCGGTGTTCGACGCCGCGCTGCGCGAGCACATCCTGTTCGCGCCGGGCACGCTGTTCTCGAACTCGGCGCGCTTCGACCACTGCCTGCGCATCAACTGCGGCTGGCCCTGGTCGCCGGCCATCGAGGCGGGGCTGCGGCGACTCGGGGAGATCGCGTCGGCAGTGGCGGCGCGCACCCCGGTTTCGGAGCCGAATCGGGCTGCAACGCCCGCCCCGCTTGCGCGAAGCGCTACGAATTCAATAGCAGATCAGTCGACCAGCGCCAGCGCTGCGTAGTCGCCCACCTTGTCGGCCAGGCCCGCGCCGACGATCTGCACGCCGTCGGTGAGCGCCGGCAGCTTGCCATTCACCTGCGCCGACAGGCGCGGCAGCAGCCATTCGCGGTTGTGCCAGAACACGCTGCCGCCCAGGGCGACGCGCTCGAGGTCGAGCGTGACGATGAGGTTGTAGAGCAGCCGGCCCATCACCCGGCACAGGCCCTCGGCGATGTCGAGCGCGCGCTTGTCGCCCGCCTCCACGCCGGCGAAGAGCTGGGCGGCATCCAGGCCGAAGCGGCGCGCGATGGCGTTGCCCGCCACCAGGCCCTCGACGTCGCCCACGTTGCCGCAGCCGCACAGCGCGTCGTGGTTGTCGTCGTCGGCCACGAAGGTGTGGCCTGCATGGCCGGCGTTGCCCTTCTTGCCGCGCAGCGAATGGCCGTCGACGCACAGGCCCACGCCCACGCCGGTGCTCCAGGTCACATAGGCGCAGTGATCGAGCCCTTTCAGGGCGCCCCAGCGGCGCTCGGCCTCCAGCGCGGCGACGGCGTCGTTCTCGACCCGCACCTTGCCGAATCGCGCGGCCAGCGGCGCCTCGATGACGGCGCTGGTCCAGTCGTTGGGCAGGCCGCGCGCGGGGCCGGCGAGGCCGCCGCAGATGTTGGGCGTGGCCAGTTCGACGGCGCCGCCGGCATCGAGGATGAAGGGGCCGGCCGCCGACACGCCCACGCCGTCGATGGCATCGGGCGAGATGCCGTGCTCGGCACAGGCGGCATCGATGAGCCGCATCACCTGCTGCGCGACGGCGTCGTTGGAACCCTCCTTCGCGGTGGGCGCGTGCTGGCGCGCGAGCAATTCCTGGCGGCCGTCCTCGGCCAGGCTCACGGCCACCTTGGTGCCGCCGATGTCGACGCAGGCTTTCATCGTGGGGGAGTGTTCCGTTCAGAAGGTGTGAATGAATCCGACATGGCCGAGCGGGCTGCGGGAACGCGCCCGATCAAGGCGCAAAGCGCAGCCATAGCCCGGGCCATGGCGAGCATTTGCAACGCTGAGTGGGCGTGTTGTGGCAGAACGAGCGGGCATGGCGGGTTCGTTCACACCTTCTCAGATCCACCGCGCGATCGCCGCGGCGATCATGCTGAGCACCAGCGTGCTCGCGATGGGCAGTTGCCATTCGCGCCCGAAGGCGCGGAACTCGAAGTCGCCCGGCAGGCGACCGAAACCGAAGCGCCGCAACCACGCCGTGAGCCCGCTCATGAGCACGAGCGCGAGGACGACGACGATGAGCCAGCGGAGCATGCGACCAGTTTAGGGTGGGCCGCGGCGCCGCCGTGTCAGCCGGCAAGCACCGAGAGGGCTTGCCGGTGCAGTTCCGGCGTTGCGGCAGCGACCACGCGGCCGTCGGACGAGAGCCCCAGCGGCTGGCCGGCCCAGTCGGTGATGACGCCGCCCGCGGCTTCGATCAGGCCGGCCGGGCCCAGGTAGTCGTAGGGCTGCAGCCCGCTCTCGACCACGAGGTCGATGCTGCCGCCGGCCAGTTGCGCGTAGCTGTAGCAGTCGCCGCCGAAGCGGCGCATGGCGCACTGGCGGCTCAGGCGGTCGAAGGCGGCCCAGTCGGCGGCGCCGAAGATGTCGGGCGAGGTGGTGAAGATGCGCGCCTCGGCCAGTTGCGTGCAGTCGCGCACGCGCACCGGCTGGCCGTTGCGCATCGCCACGCCGCCCTGGCCGATCCAGCGCTCGCCCAGCACCGGCATGTCGACCAGGCCGAGCACGACGCGCCCACCTTCCATCACGCCGATGAGCGTGCCCCACAGCGGCGAGCCGGTGATGAAGCTGCGCGTGCCGTCGATGGGGTCGAGCACCCACACGCGCGCGGCGTCGAGCCGCTCCTGGCCGTGTTCCTCGCCGTAGATGCCGTCGCCGGGCAGCTGCGCCGCGAGGATCGCGCGCATGGCCTGCTCGGCGGCGCGGTCGGCCAGCGTGACCGGGCTCTCGTCGGCCTTGGTGATGATGTCCAGCGGCTGGCGGAAGTGCGCCAGCGACTGGGCGGCGGCGGCGTCGGCGAGGGCGTGGGCGGTGCGAAGGAGGTCGGTCATGGAAGGGATCGAAGCAAGAAAGGGGCGCGGCGCAAGGTGCTCAAAGGGTGTGGCTGCGGTCGCCTTCGCGAAAGCCCAGCGCGTCCCACGGCACGCTGCCGGCGGCCGCGAAGCCGATCACCTTGAACAGCTCGCCCATCTCGTGTTCATGGATCAAATGGGCCGCCAGCGCCCGCTGGGCGGGCGTGGACTGCTCCATTTTCGATAGCAGACCGGTGTTGATGAGAAAGCGCGCCTGGCTGGTGTAGCCCAGCACGTGCAGACCGGCGTCCTGCCCGGCCAGCGCGATGCCGGTGAAGTCGACGTGGGCGGTGATGTCCTTGTCGCCCACGGCGCCGAGCGGGTCGCTGTCGGCCCGGTGGCCCTGGTGGCACATCACGGTGCCCATGTGGCGCTGCGGGTGGTAGTACTCCGCTTCGGGGAAGCCATAGTCGAAGAGGAAGACCGCGCCGCGCTGCAGCCGTTCGGCCAGCGTGCCGATCCAGGCCCTGGCCTGGGGATGGATCTCGGTGAGGTAGTCGTGGTCGCTCTCGATCTCGACCGGCGGGCGCAGCTCGGTGGGCCAGTCGATCCAGGCCAGCGGCCCCTCGGGCGTGCGGTAGACGCCGCGCTCGTTCCAGCGGCGCTCCTTGCGCACCAGCAGCTTGACCGGCATGGCGTCGAGCACCTCGTTGCCGACGACCACGCCCTCGAAGCGCTCGGGCAGCTGGTCCACCCACCGCACCCGGTCGCCCCAGGCGGCCAGGGCCTCCTGCTGGCGGGCGCGCAGGCTGCCCGACAGGTCGACGATGGTGTAGCGCCGCACCGCGTCGCCCAGGGCTTGCAGCAACTGCGCCGCGAGGGCGCCCGAGCCGGCCCCGAACTCCCAGACCTCCTGCGTGCCGGTCTGCGCCAGCGCTTCGCGCACCTGCTCGGCCACGGTCTGGCCGAAGAGCGGCGTGAGCTCGGGCGCCGTCACGAAGTCGCTGCCCGAGGCGGGCATGCGGCCGAACTTGCGGCTGCCGTGCGCGTAGTAGCCGGCGCCGGGCGCGTACAGGGCCAGCGCCATGAACTGGTCGAAGGGCAGCCAGCCGCCGGCGCGCGCGAGGGCGGCGTCGATAATCCGGGCCATCCGGTCCGAGGGGCTGGCCGAGGGGGAGGCGCTCGAGGCGCCGGGCTCCTGGGTCATGCGGCCATTATCGAGACCGCCCCAGCCCCTGCCTGCCATGCCCGCCACGCCCGCCATCGATGCCCTGCGCCCGGCCGTCCTCGTGACGGGCGGTGCGCGCCGCCTGGGCGCCGCGATCTGCGAGGCCTTCGCGCGCGCCGGCTGGCAGGTGTGGTGCCAGTACCGCGCCTCGGCCGGCCAGGCGCAGGCGCTGGCCGAGCGGCTGCGTGCCGAGGGCCTGGCGGTTCGAGCGGTGGCGGGCGACATCACGCACGAGGCCGGCCGCCGCGCGCTGATGGCCGAGGTCACGGCCGATGCGCCGCTGGCCTGCGTGGTCAACAACGCCTCGTCCTTCGAGCCCGACACCGGCGCCGACTTCGAGGCCGACGCCGCGCTGCGGCAGATCGGCGTCAACCTGATCGCCCCGCTGGATTTCGCGCGGCTGCTGGGCGCGCAGCCCGGACGGCACGAATGCAGCGCGATCCACGTGCTGGACCAGAAGGTCCACAACCTCAACCCCGACTACTTCTCGTACACCGTGTCCAAGCTGGCGCTGGAGCGGGCCGTGGCGCTGCAGGCCCAGTCGCTGGCGCCACGGGTGCGGGTGTGCGGCGTGGCGCCGGGCATCCTGTACGTGAGCGGGCCGCAGGGCGAGGCCAACTTCGAGCGCGCCGCCCGCGCCAACCTGCTGCGCCGGCCGATCGATCCGGCCGACGTGGCGAAGACCTGCGTCTTCCTCGCAGAGACCCCCAGCCTCACCGGCACCACGGTGAACGTCGACAATGGGCAGCACCTCGTGCCGCTGCCGCGCGACATCATGTTCGTCGTCGACGAACTGCTCCGGACCCCACCCGCCCCATGACCGCCCCCGACCCCCTCCTGACGAGCTGCCGCCGCGTGTTCCTGCGCAACTACGAGGTGTGGATCAACATCGGCGTGCACGAGTTCGAGAAGCGTGCCGAGCAGCGCGTGATCATCAACGTCGACCTGTACGTGCCGCTGGCCGTGTCGACGCCCCGGGCCGACGAGCTGGACGAGGTGGTCGACTACGACTTCATCCGCCGCACCGTGGCGCAGCGCCTGTCCAAGGGCCACATCCACCTGCAGGAGACGCTGTGCGACGACCTGCTGGCGCAGATGCTGGCGCATCCGAAGGTGCAGGCCGCGCGGGTGTCGACGGCCAAGCCGGACGTGTACCCCGATTGCGATGCCGTCGGTGTCGAAGTCTTCGGGAGCAAATGAGATGAGCGCAGTCTGGATCGATGACGCAGCCGCAACGCCCGCGGCGCCCGGCAGCACCGCGAAGATCGAGCGCGAGACGCACAAGCTCGAGAAACGCCTGTGCCGCGAGGTCGGCCGCGCCATCGGCGACTACAACATGATCGAGGAAGGCGACAAGGTCATGGTGTGCGTCTCCGGCGGCAAGGACAGCTACGGCCTGCTCGACATCCTCATCAAGCTCAAGGCCCGCGCGCCGATCCACTTCGACCTGGTGGCCGTGAACCTCGACCAGAAGCAGCCGGGCTTCCCCGAGGAGGTGCTGCCCGCCTACCTGAAGCAGGTCGGCGTGCCCTTCCACATCGAGGAGCAGGACACCTACAGCATCGTCAAGCGCGTGATCCCCGAGGGCAAGACGACCTGCGGCCTGTGCTCGCGCCTGCGCCGCGGCATCCTGTACCGCGTGGCCGACGAGCTGGGGGCCACCAAGGTCGCGCTGGGCCACCACCGCGACGACATGCTGCAGACCTTCTTCCTCAACATGTTCTTCGCGGCCAAGCTCAAGTCGATGCCGCCGAAGCTGGTGAGCGACGACGGCCGGCACGTGGTGATCCGCCCGCTGGCCTACGTGCCCGAGAAGGACCTGATCCGCTGGGCGCAGCACCGCCAGTTCCCGATCATTCCCTGCACGCTGTGCGGCAGCCAGGAGAACCTGCAGCGCAAGCAGGTCGGCGAGATGCTGCGCGAATGGGAGAAGAAGTTTCCCGGCCGCATCGAGAACATGTTCAGCGCGCTGCAGAACGTGGCACCCTCGCACCTGCTGGACGGAACGCTGCACGACTTCAAGGGTCTGAAGGCGACCGGCGTGGCCGACGAAGACGGCGACAAGGCCTTCGACCCGCCGGAACTGCCCCCTCTGGCGCCGTCGTCCGCGATGCCGGCCCTGCAGGTGGTGCGGATCTCCAGCTGACCGGCCCGCCGCCTGCCGTGGCGCAGGGCCGCATTTCAGGCAATTTGCGCCTGGAGGCCTTATGCGACGTGCGCTGTACGCTCCTTTTTTGATAGCAACCTCCCTGGCACTGGGCGGCTGCGCGACCTCCTGGACGGTCGACAGCCAGGTCCGCAGCTTTTCACAGCTGGGCGCCCTGCCGGCCGAGCCCACCTACCGGTTCGATCGCCTGCCCTCCCAGCAGGCCCACGGCGCGGCGCAGGACGAGGTGGAGGCGATGGCCGCGCCCGCGCTGGCGGCGGTCGGCCTGCGAAGGGACGACGCCCAGCCCCGCTATGCCGTCCAGGTGACGGCCCGGGTCACGCCCGAGCTGTCGCCCTGGGCCGATCCCTGGGGGGGTCCGGGCTGGGGCCCGGGATGGGGCGGCGGCCTGGGCTATGGCCGGGGCTGGCGCGGCAGCGCGTGGTACGGCGGCTGGGGCTGGGGCCCCGGCTTCGGGCCGCCGGCCGACCCCTGGTACGGCCGCGAGGTCGCCGTGGTGATGCGCGAGCTGCCGTCGAACCAGGTGGTCTACGAGACCCGGGCCCGCAACGACGGGCCCTACGGCGACAGCCGCGCCGTGCTGCCGGTGATGTTCCAGGCGGCGCTGCAGGGCTTCCCGCACCCACCCCAGGGCGAGCGCCGGGTGGACATCACGCTGCCGCCGGCGGGCGCACGAGCCGCTGCGCCGCCGGCCTCCGCCCCGCGCTGATCGCGGGCGATCATGCCGCGGCGCAGCATGATCCTGGAGCCCTTCCTAGAATCGGCGGCATGGAAGTCACCCGCCTGATCGCTGTGCGCCATGGCGAGACCGCCTGGAACGCCGATACGCGCATCCAGGGCCACATCGACATCCCGCTCAACGACACGGGCTTGTGGCAGGCGGCGCGCGCCGGCGAGGCGCTGGCCGACGAGACGGTGGGCGCCATCTACGCCAGCGACCTGCAGCGGGCCTGGCAGACGGCCCAGGCCATCGCGGGCGCGCAGCCCCGGCCCCTGCAGGTGATGGCCGACCCGCGCCTGCGCGAGCGGGCCTTCGGCAGCTTCGAAGGCCGGACCTTCGCCGCCATCGAGGCCGAAACCCCCGAGGATGCCCGGCGCTGGCGCCAGCGCGACCCGCACTTCGCGCCCGCCGGCGGCGAGAACCTGGTCGACTTCCGACAGCGCATCACCGCCGCGGCCGCCGACATCGCGGCGCGGCACCCCGGCGAACTGGTGGTGCTGGTCGCGCACGGCGGCGTCATGGATGTGCTGTACCGCGCGGCCACCGGGCAGGAGATCCAGGCGCCGCGCACCTGGGCGCTCGGCAACGCCGCCATCAACCGCCTGCTCTGGACGCCGCAGGGGTTTTCGCTCGTGGGCTGGGGCGACGTGGGGCATCTGGCCGACGGCCTGCTCGACGAAACCAGCGCCTGAGCGCGCACGCCGGCCTCCCGCGAACGGCCCGTGGCTGCCATGCAGCATCGAACACGGTGGATTTGTAACGTTTGCGGCACTTTTTTGTCCGTAGAAAGTCCACATTTCTCTGACAAAACTCAGTGTTTAGTATTCATTTCTTACAGATTTGGGCGCACAATGGGTCTTGACGGGCGCGATCTGTGAACTTGTCAACATGAAGTGCGCAACCAGTTGCGACGCTGCGTGACAAATTCTTCGAACGGCATATGCCTTCGGTTTGAGCCATCTGGCTGATGCCTCGGGCGTGCAAAACACCGAAGATCGCTCAAAAATGAGTCCTTTGTTATTACTCGAACAAAGGTGGAAGGAACGACGACATCGGCGGGCTGGCCTGCCGATCGATGGACGCGAAGGGGCACAGCGAATGAACAAGCAAGAGCCGGCAGGTTCGACCACCGGGTCGCCCGCACAGGTGCAGCTGGCCCAGCCCGCCACGTCAGGTCGCGGGCCATCCGACCGCGACGCCGCCGCCCTCCTGGCCCGCGCCGCTCACGCCCTCGACCTGCCGCCCCGATCGCGCGACGCTTCGCCGGGTTCACCGGCCCCGGCAACGCAGCTCGTTGCACCGCCAGCCGCATGGCGCCCACAGGGCCCGGCGCAAGACGCTGCGCTCTGGCTGGCTGCCTGGGCACTCGTGCTCTGGCGCCTGTCGGGCCAGGACACCTTCGTTGTCCATGGACGCCGGGACGGCGTGCGGACGACGCTGCTCGCCTCGCTCGACGACGATCCCACCGTGGACCAATGGCTGGCCCGCTGCCGCGATGCGCTGGAGCACGCCGGCGCCGCCGCGTCCGAAGCGACGCAAGCCACCGCCGAAGGCGTGACCGCCGTGCTGGCGTGGGGCGAGGCGTCCTCCGGCGTTGCGGCGCAGCCCGGCTCGATCGAACTGCGCCTGCCCGAGTCCGGCGGGTCGGCGGTCCTGGCCTTCGACCCGTCGCGCTTCGACGGCGCCGCGGTCGCCCGCTGGGCCGGCGCCGTGTCGCAGGCGCTGGACGGCCTGTGTGCGGACGGCGCTGTGCGCGTCGGCGACCTGCCGCTGGCGGGCCCGGCCGAGCGCGCGCTGCTCGACCGCTTCAACGCCACCGCCGAGGATCTTGGCGGCGACGCGCTGGTGCACGAGCTGGTCGAATCACAGGTGCGGCGCCAGCCCGCGGCGACCGCCGTGCAGATGGGCACGCAGAGCCTCAGCTACGGCGAACTCGATGCACGCGCGCAGGCACTGGCCACGCAGCTGCGCCGCCTCGGCGTCGGCCCTGACGTGCCGGTGGCGCTCTATGTGGAGCGCAGCCTGGAGATGGTCGTGGCCCTGCTGGCGGTGCTCAAGGCGGGCGGCGCCTATGTGCCGCTCGACCCGCATCACCCGCCCGAGCGCACACTGCTCATTCTTCAGGGCGCGCGTCCTGCGGCGGTGCTGACGCAATCGGCGCTGCGCGCTCAGCTGCCGGCCTCCGATGCGCCGGTGGTCGTGCTCGATGGCGACGCGGCCGACACCCCCTCCGGCGAAGCGCTGCCGCCCGCGGTGCGGCCCGGCCCGGACCACCTGGCCTACGTCATCTTCACCTCCGGCTCGACCGGCCAGCCCAAGGGCGTGGCCATGCCGCACCGCGGCCTGGTCAACCTGCTGCGCTGGCAGGCGAAGCACCCGCGCGTGCCCGCACCGCAGCGCACGCTGCAGTTCGCCGCGCTGGGTTTCGACGTCGCCTTCCAGGAGATCTTCGCGACCCTGTCGGTGGGCGGCACCCTGGTGCTGCTCGACGAAGCGACGCGCCGCGATCCGCAGGCCTTGCTGCAGCTGATGCGCGAGCAGTCCGTCCAGCGGCTGTTCCTGCCCTTCATCGCGCTGCAGAACATCGCCGAATACGCCGCGGCGTCCGGCGACCCGCTGCCGCCGCTGCAGGACGTGATGACCGCCGGCGAGCAACTGCACGCCAGCCCGGCGATCCGCGCCCTGTTCACGCGCCTGCCGGGCTGCCGCCTGCACAACCAGTACGGGCCGACCGAAAGCCACGTGGTGACGGCCCTGACGCTGGCCGCCGACCCGGCTGCGTGGGAGCCGCTGCCCACCATCGGCACACCGATCGCCAACAACCGCATCCATGTGCTCGACCCGCAGGGCCGCGAGCTGCCCATCGGCGCGGCCGGCGAGATCTTCATCGGCGGCATGGGCGTCGCGCGCGGCTACCTGCATCGGCCCGAGCTGACGCAGGAGCGCTTCGTGGCCGACCGCTTCGCGCCCGGCGAAGGCGGCCGGCTCTACAAGACCGGCGACATCGGCCGCTGGCGCGCCGATGGCGAGATCGAATACCTCGGCCGCAACGACCACCAGGTCAAGGTGCGCGGCTTCCGCGTCGAGCTCGGCGACATCGAGAGCGCGCTGCTGCAGCACCCGTCCGTGCGCGAGGCGGCGGTGCTCGCACCGCGCGACGGCGGCGGCGAGGCGCGCCTGGTCGCCTACGTCTCGGGCCACGGCACCGGACCGTCGCGCGACATGCTGCGCCAGCACCTCCAGGCGCTGCTGCCGCCCTACATGGTGCCCGGGCAGTTCGTCGTGCTGGACGCGATGCCGCTGTCGCCCAACGGCAAGATCGACCGGCGCGCGCTGCCCACGCCGCCCGCCGAGCGGCCGGACATCGCGCAGCCCTTCGAGGAGCCGCGCGACGAGGCCGAGCAGCGGGTGTGCACCGCGTTCGCACGCGCCCTCGGCATGGACCGCGTGGGCCGCATCGACAACTTCTTCGACCTCGGCGGCGATTCGCTGCGCGTGCTGAAGGTGATCGCCGACCTGCAGGCCGCCGCTGGCCGCCGGCTGTCGACCAACCTGTTCTTCCGCGACCCGACCCCTGCGGCCATCGCGCGCGAGCTCTCGGGCGAGCCGGTCGCGCAGGCCGCGCCCCGTGCCCCGCGCTCCGCCGCCATCGGCTCGCAGGAGCCGATCGCCATCGTCGGCATGGCCGGCCGCTTCCCCGGCGCCGCCGACGTCGACGCCTTCTGGGCCAACCTCTGCGCAGGCCGCGACGGCATTCGCCTCTTCGACGACGCGCAGCTCGATGCCGGTGTGAGCGCCGCGCTGCGCGACGACCCCGCCTACGTGCGCGCCCGGGGCGTGATCGACGGCGTGGAGGACTTCGACGCCGCCTTCTTCGGCATCAACCCGAAGGAAGCCACGCTGATGGACCCGCAGCAGCGCATCTTCCTGGAGATCTGCTGGGAGTGCCTGGAGCGCGCCGGCTACGCCCCCGACCAGCAGACCGAGCCGGTCGGCGTGTACGCCGGCATGTACAACGGCACGTACTTCCAGCGCCACCTGATGCCGCGCCCGGAGCTCATCGACTCGGTGGGCGAGTTCACGGTGATGCTCGGCAACGAGAAGGACTACCTGGCCACGCGCGTGGCCAACCGCCTGAACCTGACCGGCCCGGCGATCAGCCTGAACACCGCCTGCTCCACCTCGCTGGTGGCCCTGGCGCAGGCCTTCCATGCCCTGCGCTCGGGCCAGTGCGACATGGCGCTGGCGGGCGGCATCGCCATCACCTGCCCGCCGAACAGCGGCTACGTGCACCAGGAGGGCGCGATGCTCTCGCCCGACGGCCGCACGCGCAGCTTCGACGCGCAGGCCGGCGGCACCGTCTTCAGCGACGGCGCCGCGGTGGTGCTGCTCAAGCGCCTGTCGGACGCGCAGGCCGATGGCGACGTCATCTATGCCACGGTGCGGGGCGTCGGCGTCAACAACGACGGCGCCGTCAAGGCCAGCTTCACCGCGCCCAGCGTCGATGGCCAGGTGGCCGTCATCTCCGCGGCGCTCGCGTCCGCGGGCGTCGACGCACGGAGCATCTCCTACGTCGAGGCGCACGGCACCGCCACGCCGATGGGCGACCCGGTCGAAGTGGAGGCGCTGGCCCGCAGCTACGCGCAGCAGACCGCCGACACCGGTTTCTGTGCCCTCGGCTCGGTCAAGAGCAACGTCGGCCACCTGCTGATGGCGGCCGGCGCGACCGGCGTCATCAAGACGGCGCTGGCGCTGCACACGGAGCAGCTGCCGGCCACGCTGCACTTCGAGTCGCCCAACCCGGCGATCGATTTCGCGTCGACCCCGTTCCGGGTCCAGAGCGTGCTGGGCGCCTGGCCACGCACGCCCGACGCGCCGCGGCGCGCCGGCGTGAGTTCCTTCGGCGTGGGCGGGACCAACGCCCACGTGATCCTCGAGGAAGCACCGGCCGTGCAGCCGTCGGAAGCCGTCGCCGGCCCGCAACTGCTGGTGCTGTCGGCCCGCTCGCCGGCCGCGCTCGACCAGGCGGCCGCGCGGCTCGCCGACCACCTGCGGGCGCATCCGGACGAGAACCTCGGCGACGTGGCCCACACGCTGTACGTGGGGCGCAAGGCCTTCGCGCACCGCCTGGCGGTGGTGGCCGACAGCGCCGCCCAGGCCGTCGAAGCGCTGGACGATCCCGCGTCGCCACGGCGCGTTGCCGGCAGCGTCGCGCCGCGTGCCCACGCGCCCGTGTTCCTCTTCCCCGGCCAGGGCGCCCAGTACCCCGGCATGGGCCGGACGCTGTACGTGCACGACGAGGTGGTGCAGGCGGCCCTGGACGAATGCTTCGCCGCCTTCGCGCCGCTGCTGCCCTACGACCTGCGCGAGAAGATGTTCGGCGACGACGAGACGGCCCTGCTGCCCACGTCCGTCACCCAGCCCGCCACCTTCGCCCTGGAATACGCACTGGCCCGCCGCGCCCTGGCCGCCGGCATCACGCCGCAGGCGCTGGTCGGCCACAGCATCGGCGAGTTCGCCGCCGCCGTCGTCGCGGGGGTGATGTCGCTGGCCGACGCCGCCCTGCTCGTCGCGCGCCGCGGCGAGTGGATGCAGGCCCTGCCCGCCGGGCGCATGCTGTCGGTCCGCTGTGCCGCCGAGCGGCTGCTGCCCTACCTCGATGCCTCGCTCGCCCTGGCGGCGGACAACGCGCCGAACGCCTGCGTGGCGGCAGGCCCTGCCGAAGCCATCGAGGCCCTGCAGGCACGCCTCGAGGCCGACGGCATCGCCTCGCGCGCACTCCAGACCTCGCACGCCTTCCATTCGCAGATGATGGAGCCGGCCGTCGCCCCCTTCGAGGCGCTGGTGCGCGGCATCGCGCTGAGCGCGCCGCGCATCGCCATCTATTCGACCTCGACCGGCGAGCGCCTGTCCGACGCGCAGGCCACCGACCCCGGCTACTGGGCGCGGCACCTGCGCGAGACCGTGCGCTTCTCGCCCGCCCTGCGCGCGGCCCTGGCCGCGTCGGGCCAGCCGCTGCTGCTGGAACTCGGCCCGCGCAACACGCTCAGCACGCTGGCGCGCCAGCATGCGCTGCGCGGCCAGCCGGCGCCCGTCGCGCTGCCCTGCCTGGCGGCCAGCCCCGAAGACGAACTCGTGGCCCTGCGCCTGGCCTTCGGCCGCGCCTGGACCCTGGGCCTGGCGCCCGACCTCGGCGTGTTCGACGCACGCGAGCGCAAGTGCCGCGTGTGCCTGCCGACCACCCCCTTCGAGCGCAAGCGCCACTGGGTCGACATGGTGTCGGCCCCCCCGGCGCCGCTCGCCACCCCCGCACCTTCCATCGACATCCCCCTGGAGCCCTCCATGCCCACCGCCCCCGCACGCCGCGCCACCCTCCAAGCCAAGCTGCGCGAAGTCTTCGAAGACATTTCCGGCACGCCCATGGCGGACGCGGACGGTGCCACGCCCTTCATCGACCTCGGCCTGGACTCGCTGGTGCTGACCCAGGCGGCGCTGCAGGTGAAGAAGCAGTTCAAGACCAACATCAGCTTCCGCCAGTTGATGGAAGGCTGCCGCAGCTTCGACCTGCTGGCCGAGCACCTGGACAACACCCTGCCGCCCGAGCCCGCAGCCGCCGCGCCCGCGGCGCCGGCCGCACCGGTCGCGCAAGTCGCGCAAGGGGCCGCCGTGCCTGCGCCGGCCGCCCAGGCCGCAGTGCAGCCCGCGCCGCAGGCCGCGCTGACGGTGCTCGCGCCCGTCGCCTTGCCGGCCGGCGCCGCCGCGCCGCTGCACCAGCTGATCGCGCAGCAGATGCAACTCATGCAGCAGCAACTGGCACTGATGGCAGGGGGTGCCGCGATGCCGGTCCAAGCCGTCGCACAGGCCGCGCCGGCCCCGGCGACGCCCGAGCCGGCACCGGCCTCGCCCGTGGCGGCGACCGCCCAACCCGCCGCCGACGAACCGGTGCGCGGCGGCGTCAGCTACGACGTCAAGAAGGCCTTCGGCGCCATCGCCCGCATCCACACCGCGCCCAACCGCGAGATCACCGGCCGCCAGCAGGCGCGCCTGGACGCCTTCGTGCGCCGCTATGTCGAGCGCACCCGCAAGAGCAAGGAGTTCACGGCCGCCAACCGCTCGCACATGGCCGATCCGCGCGTGGTCAACGGCTTCCGCCCTGCCACCAAGGAGATCGTCTACCAGATCGTGGTCGACCGCTCCAAGGGCTCGCGCGTGTGGGACATCGACGGCAACGAGTACGTCGACACGCTCAACGGCTTCGGGATGAACATGTTCGGCTGGCAGCCGGACTTCATCAACGACGCGGTGCGCCGCCAGCTCGACCTGGGCTACGAGATCGGCCCGCAGCACCCGCTGGCCGCCGACGTGACGCGCCGCATCTGCGAACTCACCGGCTTCGACCGCGCCGCCCTGTGCAACACCGGCTCCGAGGCGGTGATGGCCGCGATCCGCATCGCGCGCACCAGCACCGGACGCAGCACCATCGTGCTGTTCAGCGGCTCCTACCACGGCACCTTCGACGAGGTGCTGGTCCGCGCAGGCCGCGGTGCGCGCGGCATCCCCGCCACCCCGGGCGTGATGAGCGGCATGTTCGGCGACGTGCGGGTGCTCGACTACGGCACGCCCGAATCGCTCGAATTCATCCGCGAACACGCCGACGACCTGGCCGCCGTGCTGGTCGAGCCGGTGCAGAGCCGCCGCCCCGACTTCCAGCCCAAGGAGTTCCTGCACGAGGTGCGCGCGATCACCGAGAAGAGCGGCACCTGCCTGATCTTCGACGAGGTGATCACCGGCTTTCGCTCGCATCCGGGCGGCGCGCAGGCGCTGTTCGGCATCCGCGCCGACCTGTCCACCTACGGCAAGGTCATCGGCGGGGGCATGCCCATCGGCGCCATCGCCGGCAAGCGGGTCTTCATGGACGCGCTCGACGGCGGCGCCTGGAACTACGGCGACGACTCCATCCCGGTCGTCGGCGTCACCTACTTCGCGGGCACCTTCGTGCGGCACCCGCTGGCGCTGGCCGCGGCCAAGGCCTCGCTGGACCACCTGGCCAGCTCGGGCCAGGCCCTGCAGGCCAAGCTCAACACGCACACGGCGGCCATGGCCGACGAACTCACGGCCTTCTGCCGCGAGGTCGGCGCGCCGATCGAGGTGCGCTACTTCGCGTCGCTGTGGCGCGTGAGCTGGCTCGAGGACCATCCGCTGCAGGACCTGCTGTTCGCCATGATGCGCAGCCGCGGCGTGCACATCCTGGACAACTTCCCCTGCTTCATGACCACGGCCCACACGCAGCAGGACATCGCCGTGATCAAGTCCGCGTTCAAGGAGTCGGTGGCCGAGCTGCAGGAGGCGGAATTCATCCCGCGCCGCGCGGCCGCCAAGCCCGTGTTCGACGCCGCGCACCCGCCGGTGCCGCATGCGCGCCTGGGCCGCGACAAGGACGGCCAGCCCGCCTGGTTCGTGCCCGATCCGGCCGCTCCCGGCAAGTTCATGAAGGTGGAAGGATGAGCGCCGTCATGGATGAACGCGCCGTCGCGGACGACGACTTCGACCCCTTTGCCGGCAGCGCCGTCGAACGCGTCGTCGCGACGACCGAGGCGCAGCGCGAACTGTGGCTGGGCGACCAGCTCGCGGCCGAGGCCTCGCTGGCCTTCAACGAGTCCACCGTGCTGCGCATGCGCGGCACGCTGGACACCGAGGCCTTGGCCGCGGCGATGGCCGCGGTCGTGGCCCGGCACGAGTCGCTGCGCGCCACCATCTCGCCCGACGGCATGCAGCTGCTGGTGGCGGCGCCCGGCGCCTTCCCGCTGGCCACCGTCGACCTGCGCTCGCTGACGCCCGACGCGCAGGCCAAGGCGCTCGCCCAGGCGGGCGAGGCTGCGGTGCTGGACCGGTTCTCCCTGTCCGACGGTCCGCTCTTTCGCGCCAGCCTCTTCGTGCTGTCGCCGACCGAGCACGTGCTGATGATGACCGCGCACCACGCCGTCTGCGACGGCTGGTCGTGGGGCGTGATCGTGCAGGACCTGGGCGAGCTGTACGCGGAGCAGCTGGGGCTCGGCCCGTCGCTGCCTGCGCCGCAGGCCCAGTACTCGGACTTCTCCCGCTGGGAAGCCGAGGAGGCCGAGGGCCCCGACATGCGGGCGCACGAGGCCTATTGGCAGTCCCGCTTCTCGGGCAGCCTGCCGGTGCTCGACCTGCCGGTGGACCGCCCCCGCGCCCCGGTGCGCACCTTCACCGCGCGCCGCATCGACCACACCATCGACGCCGAACTTGCCGGCGCCGTGCGCAAGCTGGGCTCCAGCCTCGGGCAGAGCCTGTTCTCGACGCTGCTGGGCGCCTTCGCCGCCACCGTGCACCGCGTGACGGAGCAGGAAGACCTGGTGGTCGGCATCGCCTCGGCCGGCCAGCTCGCCAGTGGCATGCCCGGCCTGGTGGGCCACTGCGTCAACGTGCTGCCGCTGCGCTTCGCCGTGGAGGGCAAGATGCCCTTCGACCAGCTCGCGCGCCAGGCGGCCGGCGCGCTGCTGGATGCCACCGAACACCAGATGGCCTACGGCGCGCTGCTCAAGAAGCTGTCGGTGCCGCGCGATCCGAGCCGCCTGCCGCTGGTCAACATCCTCTTCAACCTCGACCGCGATGCGCCGCCGCCGGACTGCTTCCCCGACCTGAGCATCGAGCAGAGCAGCCTGCCGCGCCTGTACGAGAACTTCGAGCTCTTCCTCAACGTGGTGGCCAGCCCGGACGGCCTGCGCGTGGAAACGCAGTACAACGCCGACCTCTTCGACGACGCCACCGTGCGCCGCTGGCTCGGCCTGTACGAGGCCCTGCTGCGCGCCGCCGTCGCGGCCCCGGCGCAGGCGGTCGGCCAGCTGGACTTCCTGCCGCCTGCGGAGCTGGCACGCCTGCAAGCGCTGCAGCCCGCCCCCACGGCCCCCAGCCAGCCGGCCCTGATGCACGCAGCCTTCGTGCGCCAGGCCGCGGCGCACGCGGACCGCGTGGCATTGAGCGACGGCGACGAGCGCCTGAGCTACCGCCAGCTGGACGAAGCCTCGAACCGGCTCGCGCACGAACTGCGCGCCCGCGGCATCGGTCGCGGCCAGCGCGTGGGGATCTGCATCCCGCGCGGCACCGACATGATCGTGGCCGTGTTCGCCACCCTGAAGTCCGGCGCGGCCTACGTGCCGCTGGACCCGGACTTCCCGCAGTCGCGCCTGGACTACTACGCCGAGGACGCCCGCCTGGCGCTGCTGCTGACGAGCGCGCGCGTGCCCAACGCTCCCACCGCCGGCGCCGGTGCCCGCTTCGACGCGATCCGCGTCGATGCGGACACGGCCTGGCGCGAACGGCCCGCCGCCGCCCTGGCCGCCGACGAGGCGCTGGACCCGCGGCCGGACGACGCCGCCTACGTGATCTACACCTCCGGCTCGACCGGCAAGCCCAAGGGCGTGTGCGTGCCGCACCGCGCGGCCGCCAACCTGCTCGACAGCATGCGCGCGCAGCCCGGCATCGTGGCGACCGACCGCTGGGCCGCCGTCACCACCCTGTCCTTCGACATGGCGGTGCCCGAACTGATGCTGCCGCTGGCCGCCGGCGCCGAGGTGCAGATCGTTCAGCGCGAGGTCGCCACCGACGGCAACGCGCTGGCCGAGCACATGCAGCGCACCGGCACCACGATCCTGCAGGCCACGCCCGGCATGTGGCGCATCCTGTTCGACTCGCAATGGACGCCGCCCGCGGGCTTCAAGGCGCTGGTCGGCGCCGAGCCGCTGCCGGCCGACCTGGCGCGCGAGCTGCTGGCGCGCTGTCCCGAGACCTGGAACATGTATGGCCCGACGGAGACCACCGTCTGGTCGACCTGCTGGCGCCTGGACCCGGCCGTGGTCGCGCAGGGCCGCGTGTCCATCGGCACGCCGATGGCCAACACCACCGTCTGGATCGTGAGCGCCGACGGCCAGCCCTGCCCGGTCGGCGTGCCGGGCGAGATCTGGATCGGCGGCACCGGCGTCACGCTGGGCTACCTGGACCGCCCGGAACTCACGGCCGAACGCTTCGTGCACGCCGGATTCGCCGCCGCCCGCGGCCAGCTGCTGTACCGCACCGGCGACCGCGGCCGCTGGCGCAACGACGGCCTGCTGGAGCACCTGGGCCGCTTCGACTTCCAGGTCAAGGTGCGCGGCTACCGCATCGAGCTCGGCGAGATCGAGGCCCGCTGCAACGAGGTCGACGGCGTGGCGCGCAGCGTGCTGCTCGCCCGCGAGGACCGGCCGGGCGACGTGCGCCTGGTGGCCTACCTGGCGCGCACGCCAGGCCAGACGATCGACCTGGCCCGCCTGGACGCGCACCTGAAGGCCGCCCTGCCCAAGTACATGATCCCGCAGCACGTGGTGGTGCTCGACGCGCTGCCGCAGTTGCCCAACGGCAAGATCGACCGCAAGGCCCTGCCGGCGCCCCAGGGCGCGGGCGCGGCGCCGGACCGTGGCGAGGCCGTGGCGCCGCGCAACGACCTGGAACGCGAGGTCGTGGGCGTGATGGAGAAGGTGCTGAGCCTGCCGGGCATCGGCATCCACGACGACTTCTTCGCGCTGGGCGGCCACTCGCTGCTTGCCGCCCGCCTGACGACCACGCTGGGCCGGCATTTCGAGATCAAGCTGCCGATGGCCACGCTCTTCGAGGCGCCCACCGCGGCGAAATTGTCGGAAGTGGTGGCGCGGCTGAAGTCGGATGCCGCACCGGCGGCTGCCGACGAAACGATCCGCGTCGTCCCCGACCGGCGCAGCGCTCCGCTGACCGTGGCGCAGGACCGCATCCGCTTCATGGAGGAGCTGTACCCCGGCCGCTCGGTCTACAACGCGCCCTCCGGCCACCGCTTCCGCGGGCCGCTGGACATCGGCCTCTTCCATGCCGCGTTGAAGGAGATCGTGCGCCGCCAGCCCAGCCTGCGCACCTGCGTCGGCCGCGATGCCGAGACCGGCGAGCCGGTGCAGTCGATCCGGCCCGAAGTGCCGGTCGCGCTCGAGGTGGTCGACCTGCGCGACGTGCCGGCCGCGGAGCGCGAGGCGCGCCTCATGCTGCTCCTGCAGGCCGCCGCCGATGCGCCCTTCGACATCGCCCGGGCACCGCTGTTCCGCTTCGCGCTCTACCAGATGGGCGTGGACGACCATGCCTTCATCTTCGTGCCGCACCACCTGGTGTGGGACGGCTGGTCCTTCGACGTCTTCCAGTCCGAGCTGTCGACCATCTACCGCGCCCTGGTGCAGGGCCGCCCGCACGGCCTGCCCGAGCTGGCGGTCACGCACGGCGACTACGCGCAGTGGTTCCAGGAGTGGCAGGCGACACCGGACTTCCAGCGCCAGCTCGAGCACTGGAAGGGGCGCTTCGCCAAGGCCGCAGCGCCGACGCCGCTGCCCTCGGACCGCCCGCGCCGGGCCGCCATGAGCGGCGAAGGCGGCACCGTGTGGGTCCAGATCGAACGCGCGCGGGCCGACGAACTGCGCGAGGCGGCACAGCGCCAGGACCTCACGCTGAGCATGTTCGCCTTCGCGGCCTATGTGCTGACCATGGCGGACATCAACCCGAACCGCTCCATCGTCGTGGCGATGCCGGTGCGGGCGCGCGAGCAGCCCGAGCTGGAAGTCGTCATGGGCTTCTTCAACAACGTGCTGCCGCTGTCCTTCTCGTTCGACCCGGCCTCCACCGGCCAGCAGTTCCTGCGCTACGTGAAGTCGGAACTGCTGTCGGTCATGAACTACCAGCTGGTGCCGTTCGAGCGCCTGGTCATGGAGCCCGAGTTCGCCGAACGCACGCAGGGCATGGCGCTGTACCAGACGCTGTTCTCCTTCCAGGACGCGCGCGAGCGCCCCGTGGACATCGGCGGCCTGGGCCACCAGCAGGTGCACCTGCGGCAGAAGGGCGTCACCGACGACCTCGCCCTGTGGCTGCTGGACAAGGCCAAGGGCATCGAAGGCCCGCTGGGCTACAACGCCGACCTCTACACGCACGAGACGGCCACGGCCTTGCGCGACCGGTTCGTCGAGGTGCTCGACCAGCTGGCCGCACGCCCGCAGGCGAGCCTGGAAGAGATCCTGGCCGGCCAGGACTCGCCGAGCGCCGCCCACCTGCGCGCACTCGCCAGTCGGGCGCAGGCACAGGAGGACGCGGCACGTCAGCAGCCCGCCACCGTGCGCGAGGTTGCGCCTGCGCGCCTGCTGCTGCCCGAGCAGGCCAAGCTGGCGCAGATCTGGTCGAGCGCGTTGGGCATCGACGTGAACGACATCCGTGCCGACGACCACTTCTTCGATCTGGGCGGCGACTCGCTGATGGCCATGCGCGTGATGCAGCAGGCCGAACCGGTGATGGGCTTCCGCATCGAGGCCCGGCGCTACGTGTTCGAGAGCCTGGCACAGCTCGCGTCGGCCGAGTTCGCACTGCCGGCGACGCCTGCCGCGGCGCCCGCAGCCGAGCGGCCGGCCCCCGAGCGCAAGGGCCTGCTGGGCCGCATGTTCGGATTGGGGCGGCGTTGACCGTGACCACGGCACAGCGTCTCTCCGATCCCTGGGAAGGGTGCGCCCTGTGGCGCATCGACCTGGGTGTCGCGCCCGCGCCCTCGGACCTGGCCAGCCTGGACGCGCAGGAGCGCGCGCGCGCGGCGCGCTTCGTCTTCGAGGACGACCGCCGCCGCTACCAGGCCGCACACGCCGCGATGCGTGCGCTGCTCGCGCAGGCCACCGGACTGGGCGAACCGTCGGCGCTGCGCTTCGTGCACAACCCGTTCGGCAAGCCCTCGCTGGCCGATGCGCCCGACTGCCATTTCAGCCTGAGCCACAGCGGCGATGCGGCGCTGCTGGCCGTCGATGCCGGCGCGCCGGTGGGGGTGGACGTGGAGATCGATCGCGCGATGGACGACATCGACGCGATGGCCCAGGCCCATTTCACGGCCGCCGAGCGCGACGCACTGGAGCATGCCGCCGGCGCGGCCCGGGCCGGCGCCTTCCTGCGCACCTGGACGCGCAAGGAGGCTTGCCTCAAGGCCATCGGCACCGGTCTGAGCGTCGATCCGCGGCAGCTCGAGACGGCCCGCGCCGGTGCGGGCGACGAGGCATGGCTCGACGACGCCATCCACGGCGCCCGGCCGCTGCACCTGCGTTCGGGTCGACTGGCGCCCGACCTGCTGTATTCGGTGGCCACCACCCGGCCGCTGCGCCCGGCACGTGAAGCACGTGGCCCGGCGGAGGCCTTCGCATGACGCCGCTCGTCTTCGGCCCTCCCGGCCGCCAACTGGTGGGCCTGTACCACCCGGCCGAAAGCCAGCGCGCGGCCAAGGCCGCCGTGCTGATGTGTGCGCCCTACGGGCACGAGGCCATGCGCAGCCAGCGCTTCTTCCGCGTGCTGGCCGACCGGCTGGCACGTGCGGGCCTGTCCGTGCTGCGCTTCGACTACCACGGCACCGGCGACTCGCCCGGTGACGACACCGAGGGCGAAATGGACGGCTGGCAGCGCGACATCGGCGCTGCGCACCAGGAGCTGCGGCGCCTGGCCGACACGCGCACCATCCTCTGGTTCGGCGCCCGGCTGGGGGCCACCCTCGCGCTGATGGCGGCGCAGCACGAGCGCGCCGACCCGACGCGCATCGTGCTGTGGGACCTGGTGGTCGACGGCCGGGGCTACCTGGACGAACTGCGCGCCGCCCATGTGGACGCGCTCGAACAGTCCTTCTGCATTCCCGACCGCACGCTGCGCCAGCAACTCGCCCGCGACCCCGACGCCTTCACCGACGGCCCGCTGGGCTTCGCGATGTCGCCCCGGCTGCGCGAGCAGATCCGCGCGATCACGCCGCTCAACGTCACGGTCAGCGCCGGCAACGACAGCACGGTGTTCGCCGACCCCGAGAACGAGGCCGTGCGGGCCTGGGTGCAGGCCCAGGTGGCGCGCGAGCTGCCGGTCACGCTGGCGCCCTTTCGCCATCCGCTGGTCTGGACCACCGACCCGCAGCCCAACAACGCCATGGTGCCGGGAGAAGCGCTGCAGCGCCTTCTGGCCGAACTGCGCGGCTGAAACCGACGTCCGCCGCACACCAAGCCCACGAGGATTCGAAACATGAAAGAGTTCCCGATTCTGTTCGGCGCCGAAGACGCCCCGCTGATGGGCATGGTGACCACGCCCGCCAGCGGCGACACCGCGCCCGTGGCGTGCCTGATGCTGAACATGGGAGCGGGCTACCGCATCGGGCCGCGGCGCATCAACGTGAAGCTTGCGCGCCACCTGGCGCAGCACGGCATCAGCAGCCTGCGCATGGACCTGTCCGGGCTCGGCGACAGCAGCGCCCCCAAGGGGCAGGAGCGCTTCACGCAGCAGGCGGTGCTGGACCTGCAGGCCGCCATGAAGCTGCTGGAGACGACGCTGGGCATCCAGCGCTTCATCGTCATCGGCCTGTGCTCGGGCGGCGGGCGCGGCCTGTCGCTGGCGGAGGTGGATCCGCGCGTGGTCGGGCTCTTCATGTTCGACAGCTACGCCTTCCCCGGCCGGCGCGCGCGCATGGAGCGCAACCTGCGCCGCATGCTGGCGCTGGCGGGCAATGCCTCGGTGTACGGCAAGGTCGGGCGCTGGCTGCGGCGCAAGCTGGGCCCCAAGCAGCCCTCGGCACAGCTCTTCGACGACGAGCCGATCGAGGAAACCCGGCGCTACTTCACCAATACCGTCCGGCAGCTGGTCGAGCGTGGCGTGGCCGTGTTCGTGATGTACACCGGCACGCTGCATGTGCGCGACCTGGGGCGCGACCAGCTCGGGCCCGTGGCCGCCGAGCCCTTCGCCAGGCAGCTCGAATACCGCTTCATCGGCGAGATCGACCACACGCTGACCTCGCTGCAGAGCCAGCAGACCTTCCTGGACGAGGTCGGCGACTGGGTGCGGCGCGTGGCCAGCGGCCGGCCGGCGTCCCGGCCGGCCACCGGAGCGCCGCCGGTGCAGCGGATCCTGGTGCCGGCAGCGAAGGGCGCGCTGCCCGACATGGCGGCCGGCTGAGGGCCGGCGGCAGACGCGGGGCGGGGATGCCGCCCGGGGGCGGCGCCTAGAATTGCCGGCCTGCCAGCCTCTGGATGAACCCCATGAACCGCTGCCCCACCGTCCCCATTGCTCTCAAAACCATAGCTGCCCGCGCAATGCTGGCGGGCGCTGCAGGCCTTTTCGGCCTGAATGCCTGGGCGCAGAACCCGATCCCGCAGACGCAGAACGAAGCCGCCCTGGGCGGGCGCAACTTCCCGATCAACACCCTGCGCGGGAAGATGGTGGTGACCGGCTTCCCCGAGATGCAGCTCGACGGCGTCGCCGAACGGCTGGCGCCCGGCGCGCGCATCCGCAACACGCAGAACATGATCATCCAGCCGGCCACCATCACCGGCCAGTATCTGGCGGTGAACTACCGCCGCGACGCGGCCGGGCTGGTGAGCGACGTGTGGATCCTCACGCCCACCGAAGCCAGCGCCGAGCGTGCGCAGCTGAACAAGCCGTTCCTGAACTTCTGGCCCTTCGTCTCCGCCGCCGAGAACGAGGCGCGCTGAGCCGCGCCACTCCTTTTTTTCAAGCCAAAAGTGGCCGCAGCGCCCGCCGTACGGGCGCGAGCAGCTATTGATTCCATAGCAACGGGAGTTGCACCATGACCACCTCCACCCCTTCCCGCAAGGTCTTCATCAAGACCTTCGGCTGCCAGATGAACGAGTACGACTCGGACAAGATGGCCGACCTGCTCGCCGCCGCCGAGGGCTACACGCCCACGCAGGACGTGGAGGAAGCCGACCTGATCCTCTTCAACACCTGCTCGGTGCGCGAGAAGGCGCAGGAAAAGGTCTTCTCGGACCTCGGCCGCGTCCAGCACCTGAAGGCCAAGGGCGTGAAGATCGGCGTCGGCGGCTGCGTCGCCAGCCAGGAGGGCGACGCCATCATCCAGCGCGCGCCCTATGTGGACGTGGTGTTCGGTCCGCAGACGCTGCACCGCCTGCCCGAGATGCTGGCGCGGCGCGAGGCCGAGAAGCGCCCGCAGGTGGACATCTCCTTCCCCGAGATCGAGAAGTTCGACCACCTGCCGCCGGCGCGCGTCGAGGGTGCGACGGCCTACGTGTCGATCATGGAAGGCTGCTCCAAGTACTGCAGCTACTGCGTGGTGCCCTACACCCGCGGCGAAGAGGTGAATCGCCCCCTGGACGACGTGCTGGTGGAGGTGGCGGGCCTGGCCGACCAGGGCGTGCGCGAGATCACGCTGCTGGGCCAGAACGTGAACGCCTACCGCGGCCGGATGGGCCACGGCGCAGCCGGTGAAGGACTGGCCGAGATCGCCGACTTCGCGCTGCTCATCGAGTACATCGCCGAGATCCCGGGCATCGAGCGCATCCGCTACACCACGAGCCATCCGAACGAGTTCACGCCGCGGCTGATCGAGGCCTACGCCAAGGTGCCGCAACTGGTGAGCCACCTGCACCTGCCGGTGCAGCACGGCAGCGACCGCATCCTGATGGCGATGAAGCGGGGCTACACCGCCATGGAATACAAGAGCACGATCCGCAAGCTGCGCGCGATCCGTCCGCAACTGGCGCTGTCCAGCGACTTCATCGTCGGCTTCCCGGGCGAGACCGACGACGACTTCGCACGGATGATGAAGCTGATCGAGGACGTCGGCTTCGACGCCAGCTTCAGCTTCATCTTCAGCCCCCGCCCCGGCACGCCGGCCGCGCAGCTGCACGACGACACGCCGCACGAAGTCAAGCTCCAGCGCCTGCAGCACCTGCAGAAGACCATCGACGACAACGTCAGGCGTCTGTCCGACACGCTGGTCGGCACGACGCAGCGCATCCTCGTGGAAGGGCCGTCGAAGAAGAACGCCGCCGAGATGATGGGCCGCACCGACTGCTTCCGCGTCGTCAACTTCGAGGCCCCCGCGCACACGGTCGGGCGGATGGTGGACGTGAAGATCACCCGCTCGCTGTCGCACACGCTGCGCGGCGAGCTGGCATGAGATACGCACAGCCGAACGCACCACACCGCTCCTGATGCCCACCCGTCACCGCGCGCGCGGTTCCTTCCAGCAGCTGCTGCTCTTCGCCTTCCTGCTCATCACCGCGCTCCTGCTGGGCGTGGTGTTGCGCGCCATGTCGCAGTACGACAAGCTGATCGTGCAAAGCCGTGATGCCGCGCGCAGCGCGTTGCAGCTGTCGGGTGCGGCGCAGACGCTGGCCGAGCGCAGCGCGGCCATGGAGCGCTCGGGCCGCCAGTCGCTGGTGCTCAACGACGCCGTGCTGCGCCGCCGCTTCAACGACGCGGCGCGCGATGCGCAGGCCGTGGTGCAGCGGCTGGTCGACAACGGCCTGCTGCCGCAATCGGCCGAGCAGTGGCGCTCGCAGCTCGGCGTGATCGAAGGCCTGATGAACGGGCCGCAGGACACCGCCCTCTCGCGCGAGGGCTCGATGGCGATCCAGTTCCGCGAACTGGACACCCTCAACACCCAGATCGCGCAGCAGGCGCAGTTCCTCATCGAGACGCAGAACAACGCCCTGGCCGAGCGGCTGGAGCGCGCGCGCCGCCGCCTGATGCAGCAGGTGATCGCGGCCAGCGGCCTGGCGATCGCGATGGCGCTGGCCTTCGGCATCTGGCTGGCACGGCCCTTCAAACGGCTGGAACGCGCGATCCACGGCCTGGGCGAGAACCGGCTCGAGGAGCCCATCGACATCCGCGGCCCGGCCGACGTGCGGCGCGTGTCGCAGGAGCTGGACTGGCTGCGGCTGCGGCTGATGGAACTGGACGCCGACAAGGCACGCTTCCTGCGGCACGTCTCGCATGAACTCAAGACGCCGCTGGCCGCACTGCGCGAGGGCGTGTCGCTGCTGGAGGACGGCGTGACCGGCGCGCTCACGCCCGCGCAGCGCGAGGTGGCGCAGATCCTGAACCAGAACACGCTGGCGCTGCAGGGGCAGATCGAGGCGCTGTTGCGCTTCAATGCCGCCGCCTTCGAGGCCCGCCAGCTCAGCCGCCAGCGCACGCCGCTGCTGCCGCTGATCGAGCAGCAGATCGAGGCGCAGCGCCTGCAGTGGCAGGCGCAGGGCCTGACGGTGCGCGCCGAAGGCGAACCGATCTCGGTGGTGGTGGACCCGGTGAAGATCGGCACCGTGCTGGCCAACCTGCTGTCCAACGCCATCCGTTTCTCGGCGCGCGGCGGCACGATCCAGTTCACCGTCTCCAGCACGGCCGACCTGGCCATCATCGAGGTGGCCGACGCCGGGCCGGGCATCGCCGCCGAGGACCGCGACCGCATCTTCGAGCCCTTCTTCCGCGGCGAGCGTCAGCCCGAGCACGCCGTGAAAGGCACTGGCATCGGCCTGTCCATCGTGCAGGAGTACATTGCAGCCCATGGCGGCCGGATCGAATTGCTGAACAACAGCGCGTCCGATGGCCCTGGTGCACGTTTTCGCATCGAACTGCCGCGCTCCGCCTGAGCCCCCCTTTCCCACACCATGCTGCATCCGATCGCCCGCAGATCCTCCGCCGCCGTGGCACTGGCCGTGCCGCTGCTGCTGGTGGGCTGCGCCACTCCCGCTCCGCCCGCTCCCGCCCCCGCCCCGGCGGCTGCGCCAGCCCCCGCGCCAGCGCCTGCCGCGCCGCCCCCCATCCTGCCCGTGGAGGCAGAACCGAGGGCACCGGCAACCCAGCTGATGCCGCCCTCGCCCGGCCCTGTCGGCGCCATGCTGTCCTATGCCGACCGCGTCCGCGGGCTGTCCTCCAACGACCTGCAGGCCGAGATCAACCGGCTGGGCGAGCCGGGCGACACGCCCGCGCTGCAGATGCAGCTGGGCCTGGCGCTGGCGCAGACGCGTTCCTCGCCCGACCTCGCGCGCGCCCTGGGACTCATGCAGCGTGTCGCCGCGAACAACACCACCGATGGCCTGGCCCTGCAGCCGCTGGCGCGGCTGCTCGCCTCCCGCTACCTGGAGCAGCGCCGCGTGGAGGACGACCGCGATCGCCAGGTGCAGCAGCTGCGCGACGCGCAGCGCCGCATCGACCAGCTCAACGACCGCATCGAGGCGCTGCGCGCCATCGAGCGCAGCTTCAGCCGCCCGGCCGCACCGGCGCCGGCGCCCGTGCCGGCGCCCAACGGCACCAAACCCTGAGGACGACCGGATGGCCGACTCGCCCGCAGCGTCGCCCGGCAACGGCGCCCGCATCCTGGTCGTCGACGACGACGCCGACCTGCTGCGCCTGCTGTCGCTGCGCCTGCAGGGCGCGGGCTACCAGGTCACGGCCGTGACCTCGGCGGAGTCGGCCCTCACGCAACTGGAAATCGAGCACCCGCGCCTCGTGCTCAGCGACGTCAAGCTGCCGGGACGCGACGGGCTGCAGCTGTTCGACGAGATCCGCAAGCGGCACCCGACGCTGCCCGTCATCCTGCTCACCGCGCACGGCACGATCCCCGATGCGGTGGAGGCGACGGCGCGCGGCGTGTTCACCTACCTCACCAAGCCCTACGAGGCGCGCGAGCTGCTCGACAAGATCCAGCAGGCGCTGGCGCTGGGCGCGCCCGCAGCCACGCCGGCCGCGGCGGGCGACGAAAGCTGGCGCAGCGAGATCGTCAGCCGCTCCAGCCGGATGGCCGAGGTGCTGGCCGAGGCCCGCATGGTGGCCAAGACCGACGCCAGCGTGCTGCTGCGCGGCGACTCCGGTGCCGGCAAGGAGGTGCTGGCGCGCGCCATCCACAAAGCCAGCGACCGGGCCAAGAAGCCCTTCGTCGCCGTCAATTGCGGCGCCATTCCGGAAGCGCTGCTCGAATCGGAGCTGTTCGGCCACGTCAAGGGCGCCTTCACCGACGCGCATGCCAACCACAAGGGCCTGTTCCAGCAGGCCGACGGCGGCACGCTGCTGCTCGACGAGATCGGCGACATGCCGCCGGCCCTGCAGGTCAAGCTGCTGCGGGTGCTGCAGGAGCGGGCCGTTCGACCGGTGGGGTCGACGCAGACCTTCCCGGTCGACGTGCGCATCATCTCGGCGACACACCGCGACCTGGACGTGGCGATGGAGAGCGGCCAGTTCCGCGAGGACCTGTACTACCGCCTGAACGTCGTCACCCTCACGCTGCCGACGCTGGCGCAGCGCCGGGAGGACATCCCGCTGCTGGCCAACCACTTCCTGCAGCGCCTGGCCGGCAAGTACGGCAAGCGGCTGTCGGGCTTCGCCCCCGAGGCGCTGAAGGCGCTGACCACCGCTCCCTGGCCGGGCAACGTCCGACAGCTGTTCAACGTGGTCGAGCAGGTGTGCGCGCTGTCGAGTTCGCCGCTGATCCCGCTGGCGCTGGTCCAGCGCGCCCTGCGGGTGCCGTCCGTCGAAGTGCAGACCTACGCCGAGGCCAAGCAGCGCTTCGAACGCGAATACCTCGTAGGCCTGCTGAAACTCACCGACGGCAACGTCGCCGATGCCGCGCGGCTGGCGGACCGCAACCGCACGGAGTTCTACCGCCTGCTGCAGAAGCATGAACTCACTCCAGGCCATTTCAAGGCGGAGGGTGTCGCTGGGGCCGGCGACGCTGTCGCCGAGTAGCGACAGGCCTAAGTTGTTGATTTCATTGGAAATCGATCGTCCCCGGTCTGGACCTGTCGGGCTGCGGCGACAAAAACAGGGGCTTTCGGGCCGTTAGCCCTGAAATGGGCCGAAAAACGGCCGAAAAATCAGCCTAAGCCGTTGATTTAAAAAGAGAAATCTGCTCTGGCACAGGCTTTGCAGCCTTGTGGGCATGAGCACTCTCACCAGCCCCTCTTTCGCACTGCGTCCGCAGCGCGATGGCGCGCGTCAGAAACACATTCACGCCGCGCGGCCCCGCGCCGCCGGCCAGGCCCTCGGCGCGCTGAGCGCGGCGAACGGCAACGCCACGGACAGCGTGTTCAAGCGCTTCCCGTCCATCGGCGACACCCCCTCGTCCAAGCAACGTTGGTAAGAAGGACTGCGTCCATGAAGCCGAACGAATTCTCCCAGCTGAAGGTCCTGACCCCGGCCGACTTCTCGCACCGCAGCCCGGTACGCGAAGAGCGCCACCCGAACTCGGTCACGGCCCCGCCCGTCAACCGCGGCTCGATGACGCCGCGTCCCTGGCGCGGGTTCTGGAACAGCATCGGCACGGCCCTGCTGCTCAAGCTCGGCGCGGGCGGCCGCCAGTCGGCGCCCGAGGTCGCGCATTTCCCGAAGCAGCCCTGGGAACGCGCCGCCAAGCAGCGCCGCGCGGTCTTCATGCTGCTGGCGTTGCTCAGCACGGTGATGGCCTCGACGCTGTTCGCTCAGGTGCAGCCCGACTACGACAACCTCTGGCTCGAGTACGGCCAGATCGGCCTGTACGGCCTGCTCTCCGGCTGGGTCGTGACCGGCTTCGTGACGGCGCTGATGGGCTTCTACGTCTCGGTGCGCGGCGACAAGCACGCGCTGTCGGCCAAGCAGGTGGCGAATCATCCGATGAACCCCGAGGCACGCACGGCGATCATCATGCCGATCTGCAACGAGGACGTCGCCACCGTGTTCGCCGGCCTGCGCGCCACCTGCGAATCGGTGGCCAACACCGGCCACGCACAGCAGTTCGACGTGTTCGTGCTGTCGGACAGCTACAACCCCGACATCGCCAAGGCCGAACGTGCCGCCTGGGAAGAGCTGCGCGCCGCCCTGGCCGAGCACCCCAACCAGCCGCAGGTCGAGGTCTACTACCGCCTGCGCACCCGCCGCACGCACCGCAAGGCCGGCAACGTGGCCGACTTCTGCCGCCGCTGGGGCAAGGACTACCGCTACATGGTCGTGCTCGACGCCGACTCCGTGATGAGCGGCGACTGCCTGACCTCGATGGTCAAGCTGATGGAAGCCAACCCGAGCGCCGGCATCATCCAGACCGCCACGCAGGCCATCGGCCACGTGACGCTGCACGCCCGCGCCCAGCAGTTCGCCAGCCGCGTGACCGGCCGCCTGTTCACCCTGGGCATGCAGTTCTGGCAGCTCGGCGAGTCGCACTACTGGGGCCACAACGCCATCATCCGCGTCGAGCCCTTCATGAAGCACTGCGCGCTGGCCCCGATCAAGGGCACCGGCGGCATGTCGGGCGGCATCATGTCGCACGACTTCGTCGAGGCCGCCCTGATGCGCCGTGCCGGCTACCACGTGTGGCTGGTGTCCGACCTGGTCGGCAGCTACGAGCAGCAACCGCCGGACCTGCTGGCCGAACTGCAGCGTGACCGCCGCTGGTGCCAGGGCAACCTGCAGAACGCCCGCCTGATGGCCGAACCCGGCATCGCCCCGGTCCACCGCGCGATGTTCGTCACCGGCACCATGGCCTATGTGTCGGCACCCCTGTGGCTGGCCTTCCTGACCCTGGGCACCGCCCTGTGGCTGACCGGCTCGAGCCTGGTCGAGCACTGGATGGTGATGCCGATGGAGCTGGCCGGCCTGTGGCTGTGGACCCTGTGCCTGCTGTTCCTGCCCCGCATCCTGGGCATCACGGCCGTGCTGATGCGCGGCGAGCAGAAGCAATACGGCGGCGTGGCCAGCCTGCTCAAGAGCGCCGTGCTCGAGAGCGCCATGGCGATCGTCCAGGCCCCCGTGCGCATGCTGGCCCATTCGCTCTTCGTGGTCGTGGCCCTGACCGGCATCAAGCTGGAATGGAAGTCGCCCCCGCGGGAAGCCGCCGCCGTGCCGTGGCGCGAAGCCGCCGCCCGCCTGCTGCCCATGAGCGGCATCGTGGCGGCCCTGGGTGTGGCCGTGGCCCTCATCGACGCCAGTGCCCTGGTGTGGCTGATGCCCGTCGCCCTGCCCCTGCTGCTGGCCATTCCGATGGCCGTCGTGACCAGCCAGATCGCGCTGGGGACCAGCATGCGCGAAGCGAACTTCCTGCTGATCCCCGAGGAGTCGCGCTCGCCCGCCGTGCTGCGCCGCGCCTGGATGCACGCCGACCGCCTGGCCCAGCCGAAGTCGCTGCTGGCCAGCTGATGCGACGGCATCGTTAGCTGGTGGTGCCCGCGGGGCGGGCATTCCGGCCCGATCCGCCACCCAAGGAAAAAGCCCGCTCGCGCGGGCTTTTTCTTTGGCAAGACAGCGTGGTGGCGCCGCCGCCCTATTTGGCCAGGGCCTTGAGGGCCAGCTTGATGCCCTCGCTCACGCCCACATCCTTGGGCAGCGTCTTGAGCGTGGCCGCCGCTTCCTTGTCGCTGTAACCGAGCGCGAGCAGCGCCTGCAGGATGTCGGTCTGCGCGTCACTGGCCGGTTGCGCGGCGCCCGCCCCTGCACCCAGCGCGTCACCCAGCTTGCCCTTGAGCTCCAGCAGCAGGCGCTCGGCGGTCTTCTTGCCGATGCCGGGAATCTTGACCAGCCGGCCCGCCTCCTGCAACGACACCGCCTGCGCCAGTTCGTTGACGCTCATGCCCGAGAGCACCCCCAGCGCCGTGCGCGGGCCCACCCCGGCGATCTTGATGAGCTGGCGGAACGCCGCCCGCTCGTCGGCCGTCCCGAAGCCGTACAGGATCTGCGCATCCTCGCGCACCACGAAGTGCGTGAGCAGCGACACCTTCTCGCCTGCCTGCGGCAGGTTGTAGAAGGTGCTCATCGGCACGTCGACCTCGTAGCCCACGCCGTGGCAATCGATGACGACCTGGGGCGGGTTGCGTTCGGAGAGGGTGCCAGTGAGTTTGCCGATCATGGGTCAGGGAGCGATCCAGGCGTAGTAGCCCACGCCTTCATATTTGTACTGCGGGTACTTCGCCTGGACGTTTTGGGATTCCGTGCTGCTGATGGTATAGAAATGGGTCTGCGTGTCGGTGTTGTAGAACCTGTACATCGCCGTCGCCTGATCGTTCGGCGCCATGTAGACATACCAGCTTACGCCCTCGTAGGTGTACTGCGGCAGGGTCGCGAGCACGTTGTTTCGCTCCGTCGTGCTGACGGTATAGAAGTGGGCCCCGGTCTTGGTGTTGTAGAAGCGGTAGACCGGCGTGTTGCCCGACGTCGCGCCCGCCTGGGCGTAGAAGCCGATTCCCTCATAGGTGAACTGCGAGTATTGCGAAATGGTTCGGTCGCGCTCGGCGGCACTCGCCGTGTAGAAATGGGTCTGCGTCTTGTTGTTGTACAGGCGATAGATCGGTGTACGCGGAACGCTTGGAGTGGCCGGCGTCGTCGGTGGGACGGCCGGGGTGCCGCCCAGCCATTGATAGAGCGCCATGTTGTACGCCACGTCGAACCGACCGAAGTATTCGTTGTCGTCCGGTGCCGTGCAGGACGAGTAGCCGCCATAGAGCTGACCCACCAGGTACGGGGCTCCGTTGACCTTCATGAACAGTCCGCCGCCACTGCTGCCGCTCAGCGTGGTGCCGACGTTCCAGTTCACCTTGAGAAAGTTGCCGGGCGTCGCGAGGGAGCAAGTGCTTGGTCCATAGGCCGAGCCGCAGCTGGCGGCCGGCCCGGTGGATGCGCCCTCGCTGTACTCCTGGTAGCCGCCGCCGGGGTGATGGATGCTGAAGACCGATGTCGTGCCGGACAACCCGCCCGGCGCTGAAGCGGCATAGCGAACGCCCGCGGGCGGCGGCCCGTTGAGGCGCAGGAAACTGGTATCGGTCTGGCTGCTGTTGTACAGCAGCGTCGCACCCGTTTTCGTCCGCGTCGCCGCAGCGGCGACCGTCGGGCTGTTGCAGTTCGCCGAGCGGTAGAACCAATACGTCGCGAGGCTGCTGGCCGACGTCTGGGTGGAGATGCAGTGGTTGGCGGTCAGCAGATAGGGGGTGCCCGAAGCCTTGTCGTCGTTCAGCAGCGTGCCGGTGCACTGGTAGGTGGAGGTCCCCACCATGAAGTCCAGTCGGGCCACCGACTGCGAGGTGGCGCCACCGGCCTCGCCCGTGCAATTGACGTCGACCGAACAGGAACCACCTGCCTTCTGGATGCTGGCGACGTCCTTGGCGTCCTGGTAGATGTGCGACAAGGCCGGAATCGCCACCTCGACGGTGCTCGTCGGGACGCCAGGCGGCACCTCGAACTCGACCGTGATCGCATCGCCGCCCAGGTTGGGCGACCACCAGGTGTGCGCATCCTCGCCGGTATCGCCGGCATCGAGGTTGCGCTGGATCGTGGACTGGATTTCCTGCGTGGCGACCTGATAGGCCTGGCTGCCGCCATCGGCGTGGAAACGCACCAGCCCACCCAGCGGCAGGCTGTAGACCCGCAGGCCCACGCGCACGCCGAGGGCGCCCTCGGACTGCAAGCGCAGCGCCGCCACCTGGCCGCCGCGCCGCGACGGCTTCCAGTCGAGCAGGGCTGCCACGCGCGCGTTGTCGGCGGTGTCGCTCAGGCTGCGCCCCTGCCCGATGCGGACCGGGACCGACCCGCCCGACATCGCCTTTTCCACCGGCACGTCGCTGCCCGAGAGCACGCCAAGCCGGATCTGGCGGGCCGTTGGCGCATCCTTGGCCTCGCGATGCACGAAGGGGCTGACATCGGCTTTCTCGACGCCGTCGCTGACGGCGCCCTCGATGAACCGGGTCGGTTCGGTTCCAGCCCTGGCGACCGCCGCGGTGCCCGCGGACACCGATGCAACCGACGATTGCGGCTGCGCGGGTTGGACCGGCGAGGTGGACGCAGCAGCCTCCGCCGACGCCGCCGACTGCGCAGCCGCCGGTGCCGAGCCGCCGCCGCCCGAGCCGCCGCCGCACCCCGTCAATGTCAACACGGCGGCCAGGCCAGCCGCCATCCACTCCCTGCATGTCAGCATGGTTCCACCCCGCTTTTCATTGACCGGCGCCGATTGTGCTCCATGAAGCATCTTCTTACATCCTCCGTGCGTGGGGACGCCGCGTTGCCGCACATGACGTCACGCCGATGCGCGGGGCCAGGGTTGCCTATCATGCGCAATCCAACGCTCGTCGCCACCTCCCCTTGCTCCTTCGCCACACCTTCACCCCCCCCAACAACACCCGCCTGTCCCACCTGTGCGGCCCGCTGGATGCTCACCTGCGCCAGATCGAGGACGCGCTGGGCGTCAAGATCGCCCACCGGCACGAGGCGTTCAAGGTCGACGGGCCGAAGGCCAAGGCCGAGCGGGCCATGGAGACGCTGCAGGCGCTCTACGAGATCGCGCAGCGGCCGATCGACGCGGCGGTGGTGCAGCTCACGCTGGCAGGCGACAGCAGCATGGCCGAGGACGAGGACGGCGCGATGACGCTGGCCACGCGGCGCGCCAACCTGCGTGCACGCACGCCCAACCAGAGCGTCTACCTCGACCACATCGCGAACCACGACATCACCTTCGGCATCGGCCCGGCCGGCACCGGCAAGACCTACCTGGCCGTCGCCTGCGCGGTCGACGCGCTGGAGCGCTCCGCCGTGCAGCGCATCGTGCTCACGCGTCCGGCGGTCGAGGCCGGCGAGCGGCTGGGCTTCCTGCCGGGCGACCTGACACAGAAGGTCGACCCCTACCTGCGCCCGCTGTACGACGCGCTCTACGACCTGATGGGCTTCGAGAAGGTGGCCAAGGCCTTCGAGCGCAACGCGCTGGAGATCGCGCCGCTGGCCTTCATGCGCGGGCGCACGCTGAACAACGCCTTCGTCATCCTCGACGAGGCCCAGAACACCACGCCCGAGCAGATGAAGATGTTCCTCACGCGCATCGGCTTCGGCAGCAAGTGCGTGGTGACCGGCGACGTGAGCCAGATCGACCTGCCCAAGACGCAGACCAGCGGCCTGATCGATGCCGAGCGCGTGCTCAAGCGCGTGCAGGGCCTGGCGTTCACGCACTTCAACAGCGGCGACGTGGTGCGCCACCCGCTGGTGGCGCGAATCGTGGATGCCTACGACGCCACCCGCAAGCGCCACTGAGGCCGTGACTGCCATGCAATTCGTCGCTGTCTGCGCAGGCCGGACGGGCGCTCGCGCCCTTTTTTCCTCGAACGTGCACTGACCGTGGCCTTGCCCGACCTGTCCCTGTCGCTGCAGTTCGGCCGCTTCGACGGCGTCGCCCGGCACCGCGCCGCGCTGCCGCGCCACCGGGTGGCGCGCTGCATCCGCCATGCGCTGGCACTGCCCGGCGAGCTGACGGTGCGCATCGTCGACGCGGAGGAAGGCCAGCGCCTGAACCGCGAATTCCGCGGCAAGGACTACGCCACCAACGTGCTGACCTTCGACTATGCCCGGGAAAACGCCGGGCCGCCCCAAGTTTTGCCGCCCCCCCCGGGGGGCGGGTCGGCCCCAGGCCGACCCTGGGGGCCCCCGAGCTTGCCGATGGTCATGGCCGACCTGGTGCTGTGCGCGCCCGTGGTCGCGCGCGAAGCCAGGGACCTGCGCGTCACCCTGGCCGACCACTATGCCCACCTGCTGGTGCACGGCACGCTGCACGCGCAGGGCTGGGACCACGAGACGGGCGAAGCCGACGCCGAGGCGATGGAAGCGCGCGAGATCGAGATCCTCGCGGGCCTGGGTGTGCGCAACCCCTACCGCCGCTGAAGCCGTGGAGAACGACCCGGGCGACGGCCCCGACGACTGGCTGCCACGCTGGCTGCCGCCGCTGAAGGCGAGCGTCGCCGACGCCGCGGGCGCCCCGGTGCTCGAGCTGGGCTGCGGCCCCGGCCGCGACACGGCCGTGCTGGTCGGCGCCGGGCTGTCGGTCGTCGCCCTCGAGCTCTGCGCCACCCGGCTGGACGAAGCGCGGCAGCGCGTGCCGACGATTGAGCGTCGAATCGGGCTGCAGCGCCCGGCCCAGTTGCGCCAGCAGCTATGAAATCTGTAGCGGAATGGTGACCGGCCCGTCGTTGACCAGGTGCACCTTCATGTCGGCCGCGAAGATGCCCGTCGCCACGTCCGGATGCGCCGCGCGCGCCTGCGCGACGAACAGCTCGTAGAGCCGGCGGCCCTCGTCGGGCGGCGCCGCGCCGGTGAAGCTGGGCCGGTTGCCGCCGCTCACGTCGGCGGCGAGCGTGAACTGGCTCACCAGCAGCAGGCCGCCGCCCACGTCCTGCACGCTGCGGTTCATCTTGCCGGCCTCGTCGCTGAAGATCCGAAGTTTCAGGATCTTGGCCAGCAGGCGCTCGCCGGCGGCCTCGGTGTCACCCCGCTCGGCGCACACCAGCACCAGCAGGCCGTGGCCGATGCGCCCGACCACCTCGCCGCCGACCTCCACGCGCGCCTCGCTCACGCGCTGCAGCACGGCCCTCATGCCGGACTCCGCCCGCCTGCGTCGGTCCGCGCATGGCCATCGAGCTGCACCGCGCGCGCCTCCATGGTGAGCGGCAGCAACTGCAGGGTCACGCGCAGGCCGGGCACGGCGTCCATCAGCGCCTGCTCCACGCCGTCGCGCAGCGCGGCTGCGCGCTGCAGCGACCAGTCGCCCGGCACGTGCATGTGCAGGTCGGCGAAGCGGCGCTGCCCGGCGCGGCGCGTGACGATGTCGTCGAAGCGCAGCTGCGGCCCCTCGGGCACCCGGGCGACGAAGCGCGCGAGCGCCGCATGCAGCGCCTCCTGCGCCTCGGGCTCCA
The DNA here is from genome assembly GCA_031119395.1 of Pseudomonadota bacterium. GTDB lineage: Bacteria > Pseudomonadota > Gammaproteobacteria > Burkholderiales > Burkholderiaceae_C > Xenophilus. The sequence continues at coordinate 43,148 of JAVHYA010000009.1, read as the reverse complement.
GCGCCTGGTCCATCAGGCCCTGGCTCGAGCGCCAGACCAGGTGCGCGCCCTCGCGCACGATGTTCAAGGCCACGCCCAGCGCCAGCACCGAGTCCAGCCACAGCCACCCCGTGGCCAGCACCGCCAGCAGCCCGACGACCACGGCGGCCGAGGTCCACACGTCGGCCATCAGGTGACGGCCGTCGGCCTCCAGCGCGATCGAGCGGTGCTCCCTGGCCGCGCGGAACAGCAGGAAGGCCAGGCCCGCGTTGAAGGCGGAACTGAGGATCGACAGCGCCAGGCCCCAACCCAGTTGCTCCAGCGGCTGCGGGTGGATCAGCCGGTCGACGGCGGCCCAGCCGATCGCCACCGCGGCACCGACGATCAGGATGCCCTCGAAGCCCGACGAGAAGTATTCGGCCTTGTGGTGGCCATACGGATGCTCGTCGTCGGCCGGCCGCGTGGCGATGGTCACCATGCCGAGCGCGAACACCGCGCTCGCCAGGTTGACGAAGGATTCCATCGCGTCGGAGATCAGGCCCATCGAATGCGTGATGTAGCCGGCCCAGCCCTTGAGCAGGATGGTGACGAGGGCCACGACCACCGACAGGCGCAGCAGCGCCTTCGGGCTCATGGAGGCGCGCGGGGTGGGCGAAGGATCGGGTGGCACGGCGGATTGCGGGGCGAGGGGCGGGCGGCGGATTATCCGGCCGCCGCCACGCCCCCGGAGCGCCTCGCGTACCATTGCGCCCCTCTCGGCTCCCTGGAGACACCGCATGTCCTTCCGCCTGATGCCCGGCCTCGCCGTCTGCGCGATGTTCCTGGCCAGCGTTGCGGCCGGGGCGCAGACCGCGCCCGCCGCGCCCGCCGCGGTGACCGCGCCTCCCGCGGTCGCCACGCCTGCGCCTGCTGCCGCCCCGGGCGCCGACGCGCACGCCGGCTTCATCAAATCCGTGAAGGGCGAGGTCCACGTGCTCAGCGCCGGCGGCGACGCCCGCCTGGCCAGGCCGGGCGATCGCGTCTCGCCGATCGATCGCATCTCGACGGGCCCGGCCAGCGCCGCCAGCCTGGTGCTGCGCGACGGCACGGCGCTGGTCCTGGGCCCCGATTCGCGGGTGGACCTCAAGCAGTTCCATTTCGACTCGACCACGCAGGACGGCGGGCTGCTCGTCTCCCTGCTGCGCGGATCGCTGCGCATGGTCAGCGGCCTGATCGGCAAGACCAACCCGGACGCGGTGCGCGTGGACACGCAGACCGCCACCATCGGCATCCGCGGCACGGACTTCATCGTCACGGCCGACGCCCAGCCGTGATGACGATGCGCCGCCGAATCGCCCTCGCCGCGGGCTGCGCCCTCGCCGCGCTGCTGGCCGCCTGTTCGACGCCCGCCACGCGGGTGGTGCTGCTGCCGCAAGCCGACGGCCGTCCGTCCGCCGTGGTGGTGCGGGCCAAGGGCGGCGAGCAGACGCTCGACAAGCCCTTCCAGCGCGCCACCGCCCCGGTCGGCGCCGCCGGCGCGCCGGCGGTCGATGCGGCCGACCCGGCCCAGGTCCGCAAGGACAACGCGACCCTGTTCGACCTGATGCCGCCGGGGCCGCAGCGCTACACGGTGTACTTCGATGCCGGGGGCACGGTCCTGACCGAAGCCTCGCAGCAGACCGTCCAGGACATGCTGGCCGCCGCCGCGGCACGGCCGGGCGCCGACATCGTCGTCACCGGCCACACCGACACGGTCGGCACCGGTCCGCAGAACGACCAGCTCTCGCGTCGCCGCGCCGAGGAACTGCGCCAGCTCCTGATCCAGCGCGGCTTCCCGGGCCAGCGCATCGAGGCCGCGGGCCGCGGCGAGCGCGACCTGGCCGTGCCGACGGCCGACGAGGTCGACGAACCGCGCAACCGCCGCGTGACGATCGAGGTGCGCTGACCGCACCCGTGGCACGCGCCGCATGACGAGCAAGGGGCCCGAGGGCCCCTTTCCTGTCATCGCCGCAGGTTTTCTGAACGAAATCGGGCGTCAGAGCGCGCCCTGCCTGCGCGACCAGCTATCAAAAGATGAGCAAATCGCGCAGCTCGGCGGGAATCAGGCGAGGTGCACGCGCGCGAATCGGCGCTTGCCCACCTGCAGCACGTAGCTGCCGGCGCCCAGCTTGAGGCCCTTGTCGCTGACCACGGCCGAGTCGACGCGCACGCCGCCGCCGTCGATGAGGCGGTTGCCTTCCGACGTCGACGGGGCGAGGTTGGCCTGCTTGAGCAGCTGCGCGATGCCCAGCGGCGCGCCCGAGAGCGTCACCTCGGGGATCTCGTCCGGCACGCCGCCCCTGCTGCGGTGGATGAAGTCCTGCTCGGCCGCCTCGGCCGCCTGCGCGCTGTGGAAGCGCGCCGTCAGTTCCTTGGCCAGCAGCACCTTGGCGTCCTTGGGATTGCGCCCGGCCGCCACCTCGGCCTTGAGCGCGGCGATCTCTTCCAGCGAGCGGAAGGACAGCAGCGTGTACCACTTCCACATCAGCTCGTCGGAGATCGACAGCGTCTTGGCGAACATGGTGTTCGCGTCCTCGCTGATGCCGATGTAGTTGTTCTTGCTCTTGGACATCTTCTCGACGCCGTCGAGCCCCTCCAGCAGCGGCATGGTCAGGATGCACTGGGGCTCCTGGCCGTACTCCTGCTGCAGGTGCCGGCCCACCAGCAGGTTGAACTTCTGGTCGGTGCCGCCCAGCTCGAGGTCGCTCTTGAGCGCCACCGAGTCGTAGCCCTGCATCAGGGGGTAGAGGAATTCGTGGACCGAGATCGATTGGCCGGCCTTGAAGCGCTTGTTGAAGTCGTCGCGCTCCATCATGCGGGCCACCGTGTACTTGGCCGCCAGCTGGATCATGCCGCGCGCGCCCAGCGGGTCGCTCCACTCGGAGTTGTAGCGGATCTCGGTCTTCGATTCGTCCAGCACCAGCTTGGCCTGGGCGAAGTAGGTCTCGGCGTTGGACCGGATCTGCTCGGCCGTGAGCGGCGGGCGCGTGCTGTTGCGGCCCGACGGATCGCCGATCAGGCTGGTGAAGTCGCCGATCAGGAAGATCACCGTGTGCCCCAAGTCCTGGAGCTGGCGCATCTTGTTGAGCACCACGGTGTGGCCGAAGTGGATGTCCGGTGCCGTCGGGTCCAGGCCGAGCTTGATGCGAAGGGGTTGGCCGGTCGCTTCGGCGCGCTGCAGCTTCTTGACCCACTCGTCCTGCGGCAGCAGCTCGTCGGCGCCGCGCAGGGAGATTTCTAGCGCCCGTCCTACACCATCGGACGGCGGCTGACCAGTAACAAACTCGGGATTCATTGGATTTTTTGGGGGGAAAGCAACGGCCGAAAGCTATACTCCAGCCGGTTTCTTGAGCGCTGCATTCTAAGCGCCGCTCCTTTTTCGCCCCGCCTGAAGACCTTCGTTGGCCCGCAACTTGCTGGCACAGGCGGTCGCCGAACCCGAGCTGGATTTTCTGAGTTGTCCAAACTGATCAACGGCATCCTGGCCGCCGAGGAGCTTGTCGCTTCTCGCATCGCCACCACCGTCAAGACCTATCCGCGCCATCTGACAGCCGCCATCGCCGCGATGCTGCTGTGCGCCGGTGGTGGCGCCTTCGCGGTCGCCTCGCTGGGTCCGGACGCATCCGACCTGCCCATCCACCAGGTGCTCGAGACCGTGGCCCCGCTGCCCGTCGCGAGCCAGAGCGAAGTGCTGGATGCGCTCAGCTTCACGCTGTTCCGCAGCGAGCAGAGCCGCTCCAGCGACACGGCCGAGGCGCTGCTCAAGCGCCTGGGCGTGAGCGACCCGGCCGCCGCCGCCTTCGTGCGCGGCAATGCCGAGGCCCGCGCCGCCTTCTTCAACCGCGTCGGCCGCACGATCAACGCCGAGGTCGGGCAGGACAACAGCCTGCGCAAGCTCACGGCACGCTGGATTCCCGACGGCGAGGGCGGCTTCAAGCGCTTCGTGGTCGAACGCCTGCCGGCCGGCTTCGTCGCCCGTGCCGAACCCGACACGCTGGCCCCGGCCACGCGCCTGGCCAGCGGCATCGTGCGCAGCTCGCTCTTCGCCGCCACCGACGAGGCCCGCATCCCCGACGCCGTCGCCAGCCAGCTGGCCGACATCTTCCAGGGCGACGTGGACTTCCGCCAGCTGCGCAAGGGCGACCGCTTCGCCGTGGTCTACGAGACCTTCGAGGCCGACGGCCAGACCATGCGCACGGGCCGCGTGCTCTCGGCCGAGTTCGAGAACAACGGCAAGACCTGGCAGGCCATGTGGTACCAGGAGCCCGGCCAGAAGGGCGGCTACTACCGCCCCAACGGCGACAGCCTGCGCAAGGCCTACCTCAGCTCGCCGGTCGAGTTCACGCGCGTGTCCAGCGGCTTCGCGATGCGCATGCACCCCATCCTGAACAGCTGGCGCCAGCACAACGGCGTCGACTTCGCGGCCCCCACCGGCACGCCGGTGCGCACGGTGGGCGACGGCACGGTCGATTTCGCGGGCCAGCAGAACGGCTACGGCAACATCGTCATCATCGGCCACCGCAACGGCCAGCAGACGGCCTATGCCCACCTGTCGCGCATCGACGTCAAGGAAGGCCAGGCCGTGAGCCAGGGCCAGTCCATCGGCGCCGTGGGCGCCACGGGCTGGGCCACCGGGCCCCACCTGCACTTCGAATTCCGCATCAACGGCGAGTACCACGACCCGACGACCATCGCCCAGCAGGACGGCGGCCAGCCCATCTCGACCGCGGCGCGTCCCGCCTTCGAGAAGGTGGCCAAGGCCACGCGCACCGAGCTGGCGGCCGCCTTCTCGGTGGTGCAGGCGAGCGCCGACTGAGCGCCTTCAGCGCGCCGTCACAATCCGAAGCGCCGCTGTTGCGGCGCTTTTTCTTTTGGGGAATCTCACCAGCATGGCCGCAGAACTCTTCATCGGGCTGATGTCGGGCACCTCGCTCGACGGCGTGGATGGCGTGGTGGCCGACTTCGGCGAAGGCGCCATCGCCGTACGGGCGCATGCGAGTGCGCCCTTTCCCGCCGCGCTGCGCGAGGAACTGCTCGCGCTCAACCGGCCCGAAGGCACCGACGAGCTGCACCGCGCGGCACTGGCCGGCAACGGGCTGGCCCGGGTCTACGCGGACGTGGTGGGCAGGCTGCTCGCCGCAGCGGGCCTGGACGCCGCGCAGATCGTCGCCATCGGCGCCCATGGCCAGACCGTGCGCCACCGGCCCGGCGAGTTCGACGGCACCGGCTACACGCTGCAGCTGAACAACCCGGCCCTGCTGGCCGAACTGACGGGCATCGACGTGGCGGCCGACTTCCGCACGCGCGACCTCGCGGCCGGCGGCCAGGGGGCGCCACTGGTGCCGGCCTTCCACGCCGCGCTGTTCGGACGGCCCGACGAGACCGTGGCCGTGCTCAACCTCGGCGGCATCGCCAACCTGAGCGTGCTGCCGCCGGCCGCGCAGGCGGACCGCCGCGCGGTGCTCGGCTTCGACTGCGGGCCGGCCAACGCGCTGATGGACCACTGGTGCCAGCAGCACTGCGGCGCGCCCTTCGACGCCGGCGGCGCCTGGGCCGCCAGCGGTCAGGTCCACCCCGGCCTGCTGGCGCGCCTGCTGGCCGAGCCCTACTTCGCGCGGCCCGCGCCCAAGAGCACCGGCCGCGACCTGTTCCACCCCGGGTGGCTGGCCGCGGCGCTCGACCGGGAGACGCCGCCCGCGGCCCAGGACGTGCAGGCCACGCTGGCCGAGCTCACGGCGCAAAGTGCCGCGCGCGCCGTGCGCGAGGCCGCCGGCGAGGCAGGCACGCTGATCGTGTGCGGCGGCGGCGCGCTCAATGCGCACCTGATGGCGCGGCTCGCGGCCCTGCTCCCCGGCGTGGCGGTTCTGTCGTCCGAAGCGCGCGGCCTGCCGCCGCAGCAGGTGGAGGCCACGGCCTTCGCCTGGCTGGCGCGCCGAACCGTGCGGCGCGAGCCGGGCAACCTGGCCAGCGTGACCGGCGCCCGCGGCGCGCGGGTGCTGGGTGCCCTCTATCCGGCCTGAGTTTTCGAATCAAAAGTGGCTGCAACGCCCGCCGGATGGGCGCAAGCAGCTATCAAAAACAGAGCAATCAGCCGTGCCCGGACACTTCCGGGCCATCAAGTTGCGGCGCCCGCGCCTCGGCGGGCAGCTGCCAGAACACCGCGGCCGACGCCAGCGTGATCAGCCCCACCGTCACGAAGGTGGCCTGGAAGGCTTCCAGCGCAGCGCCTGGCGTGCCGGTCCCGCCGAAGGCCGCACTGAAGCCCGACAGCACCGCGCCGGCCACGGCCACGCCCAGGCTCATCGCCAGCATCTGCACCATCGACAGCAGGCTGTTGCCGCTGCTGGCGCTGGCGCCGTCCAGGTCCTTCAGCGTGATGGTGTTCATGGCCGTGAACTGCAGCGAATTGAAGGCGCCGAAGGCTGCCAGCTGCAGCACGCGCAGCCAGATCGGCTCGCCCGGCGTCGCCAGGGCGAAGCTGGCCATCAGCAGGCCGATGATCGCGGTGTTGCCCACCAGCACGTTGCGGTAGCCGAAGCGCAGGATGAGCGGCGTGGCCACGCGCTTCATGGCCATGCCGGCCAGCGCGGTGGGCAGCATCATCAGCCCCGCCTGCAGCGGCGAGTAGCCCAGCGAGATCTGCAGCGAGATCGGGATCAGGAAGGGCATCGCGCCGCTGCCCAGCCGGCAGAACAGGTTGCCCAGCAGCCCCACCGACAGCGTGCGCACGCGGAACAGCTGGGTCGAGAACAGCGGCTGCGGATGACGCACCGCGTGCAGCCAGTACACCACCAGCGCCGCGAAGCCGAAGACGCCCAGCACCAGCGAGCCGGCCTGGCGCATGCCCAGGCCGGAGCCCCCCTCGATGGCCAGCGAGATCGCGACCATGCCGAAGGCCAGCAGCGCGTAGCCCCAGAGGTCGAAACGGCGGGTCTGCTCGGCCCGCGCGTCGGGCATGAAGCGCTGCGTGGCGACGAGGCCGATGAGCCCCACTGGCAGGTTGATGAGGAAGATCCAGTGCCACGACGCATACTGCACCAGCCAGCCGCCGAGCGTCGGGCCCAGCAGCGGCCCGATGAGGCCCGGAATGGCAACGAAGCTCATCGCCTGCAGGAACTCGCCGCGCGGGAAGGTGCGCAGCACCGACAGCCGCCCGACCGGCAGCAGCAGCGCGCCGCCCAGGCCCTGCAGCACGCGCGCGGCCACCAGTTCGCCCAGGCCGCGAGAGCCCGCACAGGCCAGCGAGCCGAGCGAGAACAGGGCGATCGCCAGCATGAACACCCGCCGCGTGCCGAAGCGGTCGGCCAGCCAGCCGGAGGCCGGGATGAGCATCGCCATCGTCAGCGAATAGGCCACGATCACCGATTGCATGCGCAGCGGGCTTTCGCCCAGGCTCGCGGCCATCGCCGGGAGCGCGGTGTTGATGATGGTCGCATCCAGCGTCTGCATGAAGAAGCCGATGGCGACCAGCCACAGGAGCACTCGGCGGTCGGCGGAACTGGTCGACGGATCGTGGGTGGCGGGCGTCGGTGCGCTCATGGTGTTCGGGCTTTCTGGAGCGGGGCCTCGCGGCCGACGGCGGATGCCACGGGAACGAAAAAGCCGCCCGAAGGCGGCTGGACCGGTGAGATCTGGGGCGCGGGGTGGTGGTCGGTGTGCGCCCGCCCGGTCAAGATGCAGATCAGGCCGAGAAGCTCGAGCCGCAGCCGCAGGTGCTGGTGGCGTTCGGATTCTTGATCACGAACTGGGCGCCCTGCAGGTCTTCCTTGTAGTCGATCTCGGCACCGACGAGGTACTGGTAGCTCATCGCGTCGATGAGCAGCGACACGCCGTTCTTGGTCATCGTCGTGTCGTCGTCGTTCGTGATCTCGTCGAAGGTGAAGCCGTACTGGAAGCCGGAGCAGCCGCCACCCTGCACGAACACGCGCAGTTTCAGGTCGGGATTGCCCTCTTCGGCGATCAGGTCCGCCACCTTGGCAGCCGCGCTGTCGGTGAAGACGATCGGCTCGGGCATCTGGCTGGGGGTGCTGATGGTTTCGGCAACTGCGCTCATGGATGGTTCTCCGTGGGGGCCGCCATTCGCAAGATAGCGGGCGGCCAATGAGGGGAATGCTACCCCAGACAAAGAAAAACCGCCCCGAGGGCGGTCTTTCTTGATACGGCGCGCAGCCGAAGTGTTGATATTCGCGTAGCGAGGGCCTGCAGGGCAAGGCGCGAACCGGAACCGGACTCGCGTCCGGCGAGGATTCGCAACGCGGCCATGCAGGTCCGCAGTAGCGAAGATCAGCGCTTCGAGAACTGCTTGCGGCGGCGTGCGGAGTGCAGACCGACCTTCTTGCGTTCCACTTCGCGGGCGTCACGGGTGACGAAACCGGCCTGGCTCAGCACCGGCTTGAGGTTCGCGTCGTAGTCGATCAGGGCCCGGGTGATGCCGTGGCGGGTCGCGCCGGCCTGGCCGGATTCGCCGCCGCCATGGACGTTGACTTGGATGTCGAAGGTCTCGACGTTGTCGGTCAGCACCAGGGGCTGCTTGGCGATCATGATCGAGGTCTGGCGGCCGAAGAATTCCTCGATCGCCTTGCCGTTCACCGTGATCTTGCCGGTGCCCTTCTTGAGAAACACGCGGGCGACGCTGGACTTGCGACGGCCGGTGCCATTGTTCCAATCACCAATCATCTCAAGGCTCCTTAGATTTCCAGCGGCTTGGGCTGCTGGGCGGTGTGCGGATGCTCTGCACCGCCATACACCTTGAGTTTCTTGATCATCGCGTAGCCGAGCGGGCCCTTGGGCAGCATGCCCTTGACAGCCTTCTCGAGCGCACGGCCGGGGTGCTTGGCCTGCATGTCGCGGAAGTTGGTGGCCGTGATGCCGCCGGGGAAGCCCGAATGGCGGTAGTACACCTTGTCGAGCGACTTGGTGCCGGTGACCTTGAGCTTGGAGGCGTTGACGATGACGATGAAATCGCCGGTGTCGACGTGAGGCGTGTAAATGGCCTTGTGCTTGCCGCGCAGTCGGAGGGCCACTTCGCTGGCTACCCGTCCGAGGACCTTGTCGGTCGCGTCAATCACAAACCACTCGTGCACGACCTCAGCGGGCTTTGCGCTGAAAGTGGACATGAGTTTTCCTGGAAAGGAGGTTTGCTGAGGGCCCTTTTCCACGGTCGGTCTTCCTCTGAAGGGAAGCTCTTAGGTGGGAGGATTGCCGGTGATCCGAAGGATCGAAGGCGTCTTTGCCGCGGGACCCGAAATCGCTGCAAAGCCCACGATTATAGGCCGGCCGGCGCGGCAGGGCAATTTCCGGCCTGCGGCAAGGCGCCGGGCGCGCCCAACCCGACCGACAATCGGGGGTGACCGGCGGCAGAGCCCGCCACGGCATCGACCGCGCTCCCACCCAGGATTCAGTCCCTCATGTTCAGCTACCGCCACGCCTTCCACGCCGGCAACCACGCCGATGTGCTCAAACACACGGTGCTGATCGCCACCCTCGAGCACCTGCTCGAAAAGCCCACGCCGATCACGGTGATCGACACCCATGCCGGCGCTGGCCTGTACCGGCTGGACGGCGACTACGCCGGCACCAGCGGCGAGGCGGCCGATGGCGTGCTGCGCCTGCTGGGGCCCGCGGCCAACGACGCGGCGGCCCAGCCGCTGCCGCCAGCCCTCGCGCGCTACCTGGAGGTGGTGCGCAGCTTCAACCGCGAGGGCCAGGCCCGCGTGTACCCGGGCTCGCCCTTCATCACCCACCACCTGCTGCGTGACGAGGACAAGCTCAAGCTCTATGAACTGCACCCGACCGACGCGCGCACGCTGGACGCCAACATCGCCCAGCTGGACGCCGGCCGGCAGATCGCCGTGCTGCGCGAGGACGGCTTCGGCAGCGCCACCAAGTTTCTGCCGCCGCCCTCCCGTCGCGCGCTGGTGCTGGTCGATCCGAGCTACGAGCTCAAGACGGATTACGGCCGCACGGCCGCTTTCATCGGCGAGGCGGTCAAGCGCTTCGCCACCGGCGTCTATGCGGTGTGGTACCCCATCATTCCCCGGCCCGAGGCGCACGAACTGCCGCGCAGGCTCAAGACCCTGGCCAACAAGGCCGGCAAGCCCTGGCTGCATGCCACGCTCACGGTCAAGTCGAGCAAGCTCACGACCAACGCGGCCGGGGAGACGCAGCGGCCGGGCCTGCCCGCCAGCGGCATGTTCCTGATCAACCCACCCTACACGCTGGCCGACCAGCTGCGCCCGGCGCTCGCCCGCCTGGCCGAGGTGCTGGCGCAGGACCGCCACGCCGGCTGCGCGGTGGAAACGGGCGGCTGACCCACGCGCTCGCATGGCCGGGCCCAGGATTCGCACGGCACGGGTCGATGCAGCCCAGGTCCAGGTGCCACGCCCGCGGCAGGCCCTCGCGCGCAGCCTCGACGGGAAGGGCGTCCGGCCTATCGTCGACGCCGGGATGCCTGCGCCGTCTTCCGGGGGCGCGCCTCCGGCCGCGGTGAGTCGGCAACAAGCGCCGGGCCGCCCGCGTCGTCGGAGGGCGCCACCGCCACGCCGTTGCAGCGCCCGCCGGCGGCATCGATGCGCGTCAGCGCGACCTGCTTGATGCCCAGGCCCACCATCTGGAGCTGCTCCGCGGCCGCCTGACTCAGGTCGATGATGCGGCCGGCCGCATAGGGACCGCGATCGTTCACGCGCACCAGCACCTCGCGGCCATTGACCAGGCTGCGGACGCACAGCCGCGTGCCGAAGGGCAGGGTCTTGTGCGCCGCGGTGAAAGCGCCCATGTCGAAGCGCTCGCCACTGGCCGTCTTGCGCTGGTGGAACTGCAGGCCGTACCACGAGGCGCCGCCCCGCTGGATCACCTCGCCCGGCGGGCCGTCGCCGGGCACGCCGTCGTCCGGCGGCAGATCGCCGTCGGTTCCCACCGCCAGGTCGTAGCGCACCGATGCGACGCGAGAGCGCGGCGCATCGGCCGGCACCCCGCCCTGCCGGGCCAGCGGGCGCAAGGGTGCCGTCGATCGAGCGCCCTCGTCCGTCCTGCCCGTCGCTGCGGAGTCGCCGGGCGGCGTGGTGCAGCCTGCGAGCGCCAGGGCCAGGCCGACGCAGGCCAGCCACGCACCGCCACGACGCAAGGCGTGGCCCGGCGCCCTCATGCGCGCCAGCCCAGGCCCTGCAACACGCCCAGCGTCGCCGCAGCCTGGTTCATCGTGTAGAAGTGGATCGACGGTGCACCGCCGGCCTGCAACTGCTCCACCAGCCGCGTCACCACCTCCAGGCCGAAGGCCTTGATCGAGGCCGTGTCGTCGCCGAAGCCCTGCAGCCGCAGCCGGATCCAGCGCGGGATCTCGGCGCCGCAGGCGTCCGAGAAGCGCATCAGCTGGGTCGAACTGGTGATGGGCATGATGCCCGGCACGATCGGCACGTCGATGCCGAGCCGACGCGCATCGTCCACGAAGCGGAAATACGCGTCCGGGCTGAAGAAGTACTGGGTGATCGCCGAATGGGCGCCCGCCTTCACCTTGGTGGCGAAGGCCTGCAGGTCGGCCCCGGCCGAGCGGGCCTGCGGGTGCACCTCGGGATAGCAGGCCACTTCGATGCGGAAGTCGTCGCCGCATTCCTCGCGGATGAAGCGCACCAGGTCGCTCGCGTAGTGGAACTCGCCGCCCACGCCGTAGCCGCTGGGCAGGTCGCCGCGCAGGGCCACCAGCCGGCGCACGCCCATGCCCTTGAGCTCGGCGAGCTGCGTGCGCACGGTGTCGCGCGTGGCGCCGATGCAGGAGAAATGGCTCGCCGCATCCACGCCTTCGGCCAGGATCTCCTGCACGGCGCCGAAGGTGCCGGCCTGCGTGGAGCCGCCCGCGCCATAGGTGACCGAGCAGAACTCGGGCCGCCAGGCGTACAGCTGCTGGCGCACGGCACGCAGCTTGACCACGCCTTCGGGCGTCTTGGGTGGGAAGAACTCGAAACTCAGGGGCAAACGTTCGGGGGTGGCCATCGCCAGGGTCCTCTCGTGTCTTGTCGTTGTGGGGGTGTCCGTGTCACGCATGCGCCGCGTGGACGAAGAACTCGCGGTTGCCGTCGCCTCCCGCGATCGGACTGTCCAGCCATTTCAGCACGCGCAGGCCGGCGCCTTCGCATGCAACGCGCACCCGCTCTTCGACCACGGCGTACAGCGCCGGGTCGCGCACGATGCCGCCCTTGCCGATCTGCGCGGGCTGCAGCTCGAACTGCGGCTTGACCAGCATCAGCAGGTCGCCGCCTGTCGCCAGCAGCGGCGCCAGCGCGGGCAGCACCAGCGTGAGCGAGATGAAGGACAGGTCGCCGACGATCAGGTCGAAGGCCAGCCCGTGTTCAGGGTCGGATCGGGCTCCAGCGCCCACCCCGGCTGCGCAGGCAGCTATCAAATCAGGAGCATTCAGCGTGCGTGCGTTCACGCGCTCGACCGCCGTCACCCGCGCGTCGGCGCGCAGCCGCTCGTGCAACTGGCCATGGCCGACATCGATGCCCACCACATGCGCAGCGCCGCGCTGCAGCAGGCAGTCGGTGAAGCCGCCGGTGGATTGCCCCACGTCCAGGCACAGTCGGCCTGCGACCTCGATGCCCGTGGCATGCAGCGCGCCCTCGAGCTTCAGCCCGCCGCGCGAGACGTAGCGCGCCTCGGCGGCGTCGGCGAGTTCCAGCTCGGCCCCGTCGGGCACCGCATCGCCGTTCTTGGCGACGGCCCGCCACGCCTCACCGGCATGCAGGCGCCAGCGCAGGCCGCCAGCGATGAGCCGGGCCGCCTGCGAACGGGAGACCGCCAGTCCGCGGTCGACGAGCAACTGGTCTGCGCGCATGGTGCCGCGCCGAACCCGCTTCAGTAGCGGTACGTGTCCGGCTTGTACGGGCCGTTCTTGTCGACGCCGATGTACGCGGCCTGCGCGTCCGTCAGCACCGTGAGCTGCGCACCCAGCTTGCTCAGCTGCAGGCGGGCCACCTTCTCGTCCAGGTGCTTGGGCAGCACGTAGACCTTGCCGGGCTGGTAGGCATCGGGCTTGGTGAAGAGTTCGATCTGCGCGATGGTCTGGTTCGCGAACGAGGACGACATCACGTAGCTCGGGTGGCCCGTGCCGCAGCCCAGGTTCACCAGGCGGCCCTTGGCCAGCAGGATGATGCGCTTGCCGTCGGGGAAGATCACATGGTCGACCTGCGGCTTGATCTCTTCCCACTCGTACTTCTCGAGCGAGGCGACGTCGATCTCGTTGTCGAAGTGGCCGATGTTGCAGACGATCGCCTGGTCCTTCATGGCCGCCATGTGCTCGTGGCGGATCACGTCCTTGTTGCCCGTGGTCGTCACGAAGATGTCGGCCTTGTCGGCGGCGTACTCCATCGTCACCACGCGGTAGCCTTCCATGGCGGCCTGCAGCGCATTGATGGGGTCGATCTCGGTCACCCACACCTGGGCCGACAGGGCGCGCAGCGCCTGGGCCGAGCCCTTGCCCACGTCGCCGTAGCCCGCCACCACGGCCACCTTGCCGGCGATCATCACGTCGGTCGCGCGCTTGATGCCGTCGACCAGCGATTCGCGGCAGCCGTACAGGTTGTCGAACTTGCTCTTGGTCACCGAGTCGTTCACGTTGATGGCGCGGAACAGCAGCGTGCCCTTGGCCGACATCTCGTTGAGGCGGTGCACGCCGGTGGTGGTTTCCTCGGTCACGCCGATGATCTCGGCCGACTTGCGCGAGTACCAGGTGCCGTCTTCGGCGAGCTTCTTGCGGATGGCCGCGAAGAGGATGCGCTCTTCCTCGCTGCTGCCGTTGCCCGCGACGAGGGAGGCGTCCTTCTCGGCCTTCTGGCCCAGGTGCATCAGCAGCGTTGCGTCGCCGCCGTCGTCCAGGATCATGTTCGGGCCTTCGCCCTTCGCGCCCTTGGGGCCGAAGTCGAAGATGCGGTGCGTGTAGTCCCAGTAGTCCTCCAGCGTCTCGCCCTTGATGGCGAACACCGGCGTGCCGCGCTCGGCAATGGCGGCGGCCGCGTGGTCCTGCGTCGAGAAGATGTTGCACGAGGCCCAGCGCACTTCGGCGCCCAGCGCCTGCAGGGTCTCGATCAGCACCGCCGTCTGGATCGTCATGTGCAACGAGCCGGTGATGCGCGCGCCCTTGAGCGGCTGCGACTTCGCGAACTCGTCGCGGATGGCCATCAGGCCGGGCATTTCGGTCTCGGCGATCCTGATTTCCTTGCGGCCCCAGGCGGCAAGGGAAATGTCGGCGATGGCCTGGTCGGCGGAAACGGAAGAAGACGGGGATTTGAGAACGGCGCTCATGCGGACTCCAAAACAGGTTTGAAAGATGCCACTGCGTTCGGGGGAGAGATGTGCAACTCACCGCGGGGACAGCGGGTGAGCGTGGTTGCATGGAAATCCGAGCCTCACGCCTGACGGCGCTGCAACGCTCCTCGGAACGCGGGATTTTAGTCGACTCACGCGCGGGCGTGGATCGGCGTACATTGGGGCCATGACCTTCCCCCCTCTCGCCCGCATCACCGCCGCCCACCTGGGAGCCTGCGCGCTCGTCGGCGCCATGGCCCTGCCCGTCGTCGCCGCCGCGCAGTCCACCGCCGCGTCAGCCGCCAGCCCGACGGTCCGCGTGCGCGGCACGGTGGTGTACGCAGATGCAGCCAGCCTGGTCGTGCGGGATCGCAGCGGTGAGGTCGTCGCCCTGGCGCGTCCCCAGGAGCTGCCGGTGTCCGAGGTCTATCCCATCAAGCTCGCCGACATCAAGCGCGGCAGCTTCATCGGCACGGCGGCGATGCCGCAGCCGGACGGCACGCAGAAGGCGCTGGAAGTCCTCGTGTTCCCCGAAGCCGCGCGCGGCACGGGTGAAGGGCACTTTCCGTGGGACCTGCAGCCCGAGAGCACGATGACCAACGCCACCGTGGCCGACCTGGCGGCGGCGCCGTCGTCGGTACGCGGCGGCCAGCAGATGCGCCTGACCTACAAGGGCGGGGAGAAAACCGTCGTCGTGCCCCCGGGCACGCCGGTGGTCACCTTCGCTCCGGGCACGCCCGGCCTGCTGGTGCCAGGCGCCAAGGTGCTGGTCAACGCACAGGCCCGCAACGGCACCCCGACCGCGCTGCGCGTGCTGGTCGGCCGCAACGGCTTCACCCCGCCGATGTGAGCATCCGCGGGGCGCATGCGGCCGGCCCTCTGACCGCCCGCGGCCCCCTCTGCGAAAATCCCGGGTTGCCTGGAGTAACCCCGTGTCTTCCCCCTACGCTGCCGAAACCCGCCGCCGCCGCACCTTCGCCATCATTTCCCACCCCGACGCCGGCAAGACCACGCTGACCGAGAAGCTGCTGCTGTTCTCGGGCGCGATCCAGATCGCGGGCTCGGTCAAGGCGCGCAAGGCCTCGCGGCACGCGACCTCCGACTGGATGGAGATCGAGAAGCAGCGCGGCATCTCGGTGGCCTCGTCGGTGATGCAGATGAGCTACCGCGAGCACGTCATCAACCTGCTCGACACGCCCGGCCACAAGGACTTCTCGGAAGACACCTACCGCGTGCTCACGGCCGTCGACTCGGCGCTGATGGTGATCGACGCGGCCAACGGGGTGGAGGCGCAGACGCGCCGCCTGATCGAGGTCTGCCGCCAGCGCGACACGCCCATCATCACCTTCGTCAACAAGATGGACCGCGAGGTGCGCGAGCCGCTGGACATCCTCGACGAGGTCGAGCGCGAGCTGGGCATGCCCTGCGTGCCGATGACCTGGCCCGTGGGCCAGGGCAAGTCCTTCGGCGGCATCATCAACCTGCGCACGCAGGCGATGACGGTGTTCGAGTCGGGCAGCGAGCGCCGCCCGCAGGACTTCGAGACCATCCCGCTGACCGAGCGCGACACGCTGCGCGCGCGCTTCGGCTCCGAGTTCGATGCCGCGATGGAGAGCATGGAACTCGCCACCGGCGCCTCGCCCGCCTGGGACAAGGAGGCCTTCCTCGCCGGCAAGCAGACGCCCGTCTTCTTCGGCTCCGGCGTGAACAACTTCGGGGTGATGGAAGTGCTCGACGCGCTGGTCGACCTGGCACCGCCGCCGCAGCCGCGCATCAGCACCACGCTGGTCAACCGCCAGCCGGTGACCAAGGAGATCCAGCCCGACGACAAGGACTTCGCCGGGGTGGTGTTCAAGGTGCAGGCCAACATGGACGCCAACCACCGCGACCGCATCGCCTTCGTGCGCATGGCCTCGGGCAAGTACACGCCGGGCATGAAGCTCAAGGTGCAGCGCACCGGCAAGGAGCTGCGGCCCACCAGCGTCGTGACCTTCATGAGCCAGCGCCGCGAGGCGGTGGAAGAGGCCTACGCCGGCGACATCGTGGGCTTCACCACGCACGGCGGCGTGCAGCTGGGCGACACCATCACCGACGGCGCGAGCCTGCAGTTCACCGGCCTGCCCTTCTTCGCGCCCGAGCTGTTCATGACGGTGATCCTCAAGAACCCGCTGCGCACCAAGCAGCTGCAGCAGGGGCTGGCGCAGCTCGGCGAGGAAGGCGCGATCCAGGTCTTCCGCCCCGAGGTCGGCGGCCCGATGCTGCTGGGCGCCGTGGGCCAGCTGCAGTTCGAAGTGGTGCAGCACCGCCTGAAGACCGAGTACGACGCCGACGTGCGGCTGGAAGGCTGCCAGTACACCGGCGCGCGCTGGATCACGGCCGACACGCCGGCGGAGCTGCGCGAGTTCACGAACGCCTACCCGCAGCGCCTGGCCAAGGACGCGGCCGACACGCTGGCCTACCTGTGCACCTCGCCCTACGACGTGCGGCTGGCGCAGGAGCGCTTCCCGAAGATCCACTTCCACCCGCTGCGCGAGCACGCCGGGCTGGCCTTGCAGACGGCCGGCTGATGGGCGCGCGCAGCATGGCGCCGCTGGCCGCGTGGCCAGCCGAAGCGCGCCGCGGCCTGGTGGGCCTGTTCACCGACATCGACGACACGCTCACCACCGACGGCGCCGTGCCACCCGAGGTGGTGCAGGCGCTCGGCGCGCTGAAGGCGGCCGGACTGCACGTGGTGCCGATCACCGGCCGGCCCGTGGGCTGGAGCGAACCCTTCGCCGCCACCTGGCCGGTCGACGCGATCGTGCCGGAGAACGGCGCGATGGCGCTGGTGCGTGAGGCCGACGGCACGCTCGCACGGCGCTACCAGCAGGACGGCGCCACGCGCGCTGCCAACTTCGCACGGATGCAGGCCGTGCTGGCGCAGATCGAGCGCGACATCCCGGGCGCGCGCCGCGCCACCGACTCGGCCGGGCGCGAATGCGACATCGCCATCGACCACAGCGAGTTCACGCAGCTGAGCGACGCCCAGATCGACAAGGTGGTGCTGGCCATGCGGCACGAAGGCATGCACGCCACCGTGAGCAGCATCCACGTCAACGGCTGGTACGGCGATCACAACAAGCTCGAGGGCGCGCGCTGGATCGTGCGCGAGCTGTGGGGCCGCCGGCTCGACGACGAGATGGACCGCTGGGCCTACGTGGGCGACTCGACCAACGACCAGCTGATGTTCCAGGCCTTTGCGCACAGCATCGGCGTGGCGAACATCGCGCGCTTCGTGCCGCACCTGTCGCAGCTGCCGCGCTACGTCACGCCGAGCGAGCGCGGGGCGGGTTTCGTCGAGGTCGCGCGCGCCATCCTCGAGGCGCGCACCGCCGGCGAGCCTCAAGCCAAAAAGGCCTGAATCGCCCGTCCGGCGGGCGCGAGCAGCTATCGTTTCGATAGCAATTCAAGCGGCGCCGGAGGCGGCACGCGGCGGCCAGTCCGCGGCCGGCATGGGCGCGGCGGCGTCCAGCAGCGGCGACACCGAGGTGCCGAAACCCGGCGCCTCCAGCGAGCCCACCGCCATCTGGCCGTCGGCCACGCGCAGCCGCACACGCCGGTCCATGCGGTGGTACAGGTCCGGGTGCGCGCGCAGGAAGGCCTCGGCCTCCTCCGTGGGACGACGGTCGAAGCCGTCGATGAAGTGGTGGGCGTTGCGCTCCACATGGCCGATGCCCATCAGCGCCACCAGCGCCAGATCCTGCTGCAGCGAGGTGCCGGGCTGCGTCGTCAGGTCCTCGGCCGACATGAAGTACGGCCGGCCGGGCGTCGCCTCGTTCCAGCGCCGGCAGCGCGCCAGGTTGACCAGCGACTTGTAGAAGCCCTTGCAGGCCTTGGTCGACACGCCGGCATAGCCCAGCGAGCGCGCCAGCGCAAAGGCGTCGAGCGCACCGTCCGATTCGTCGATGATGACCGGCCGGCCCAGCGCCGCATCGGCGATCGGCTGTGACAGCGCGCGCGCCCGCGCGACCGGCTGTTCGATGAACAGCGTCGCCGCGCACAGCCTGCGCAGCCGCGGCTCGCCCGCCATGCGCTGCCAGAAGGCCGCGACGGCCTGTGCATCGGCGAACTGCTCGTTGCCGTCCAGCGTCACCTGCAGGCCGGGCACCGCGTCGAGCACGGCCGCAATGCGGCAGAGGCGGTCCAGGTCCTCGTCGCCGCGGCCGCAGAGCTTGAGCTTGAAGTAGCGGTTGCCGTAGACCGCGACCACGTCCTGCAGCGTCTCCGGCAGGCCGTCGCCGACGCGCTCGCCCGCGGCCTGGTCGGTGGCGACGATCGGATCGAGCAGCCCGACGGTGTGGCGCACGTGCAGCCGCTGCAGCGGTTGCAGCGCCGCCAGGAAGGCACCGATGTCGTCGCCCTGCAGGTCCGGCACCACCGCATGCGCGCCCATGCCCGCCAGGTTGGCCCGCATCGCCTGCGAGAAGCTCAGCCCGCGGTGGCGACACAGGGCATCGAACACGGCCCGGTCGAGCAGTGCCGGCCCGTAGCCCGACACCAGCGGCTGCAGGCCCACCGCCAGGCCCGCCTCCTGCAGCGGGCGGTATTGGTCGGCGAAGAGCGAGAAAGGCGTGGCCGGCCCGGCGGCGAGATACGCCTCGCGCGCGTTGGCCAGCGCGGCGCGCAGCTGGTCGAGGTTCTGCGCATCGCTGAGTTCGGGCGACTTGTCGAACCACTTCGCGGCCAGCGCGTCGGCGGCGTAACCTTCGACCTCGCGCCCGTCCTCGAAGCGCACGCGCACCCGCACGATGGCCTGCCGGCCCTCGGTGATCGTCACCGCGCCGAATCGAAAGGGCAGGCGCAGCCGGTACGGCGATTCGAAGCACTCGACCGCCACCACGCGCACCCGCGGCGCCACGCTGCTGCTCATCGCGCCCGCTCCGTGCTACCAGTGCGGGCCGGCGCGGCCTTCGTCGCCGCGGCCCGCGCTGCCCGACAGCTCGGTGTAGATGTCGAAGGCCATGCGCCCGAGTTCCTGCGAGGCGCGGGTCTGCGCGGTGCGAGGCCGCTCGATGTGCACCTCGTGGATGTTGGCGACGCGGCCCGGCCGCGGCGACATGACGACCACGCGGTCGGCCAGGAAGACCGCTTCGGGGATCGAGTGCGTGACGAAGACGATGGTCTTGCGCTTGCCGCCGTGCGCCGCCTGGTCCTCGCCCCAGATGCGCAGCAGCTCGAGGTTCATGTCGTCGCGCGTCATCGCGTCCAGGGCGCCGAAGGGCTCGTCCATCAGCAGGATCGGCGGATCGAGCACCAGCGCGCGGCACAGCGACGCGCGCTGCTGCATGCCGCCCGACAGCTCGCCCGGCCGCTTGGACGCGAACTCGCCCAGGCCCACGAGCTTTAGGAGCTGCAGGGCGCGTTCGCGGTACTTCTCGCGGTCCAGCCCCGCCAGTTCGGCCGGCAGCAGCACGTTGTCGAGCACGCTGCGCCACTTCAGCAGCAGCGCGGCCTGGAACACCATGCCGACCTTGGGAATCGGCTTGACCACCGGCGCGCCATCGACGCGCACCTCGCCGCTGGTCACCGGCCGCAGGCCCGCCATGGCGCGCATCAGCGTCGACTTGCCGCAGCCGCTGGGCCCGACGAGCGCGACGAACTCGCCTTCGTTCACCGTGAGCGAGATGTCGCGCAGCGCCTCCACCGGGCCGCTCTCGGCCTGGTAGACCATGCCGGCATGGTCGACTTCGATCAGCGCGCGCGGGGCGCTCGGCGCAGGCGTGGCGGACATGCCGGGTCTTTCCTCGGGGGGTGTTCTCACTTCACGGGCAGGGGCATCGCCACCTTGGTGAAGAAGTCCTTGGCGTACACGTCCTTGCATTCCACCTTCTTCGGCAGGCCCATGTAGGTGTTGACGATGTCGACCGAGCCGCACATCTTCCTGTCGTCGATGAAGCCGATGCCCTGCTCGGCGTAGTTCTTCGTGCGCATCAGCTCGAAGCCCAGCAGCATGTTGGCCTTGATGATGGCGACATCGATCTCCGGCACGCGCTTCTTGTAGATCGCCAGCGCCTCGTCGGGGTTGGCCATCACGTCGCGCCAACCCATGTACGAGGCCTCGAGGAAGTCCTTGAGCTGCCTGGGCTTGTCCTTCATGGTCTTGTCGCTGGCCATGATCGACATGGCGTACAGGTCGAAGCCGTAGTCGGCCCAGGCCAGGCGGACCGCCTTGCCCTCGCCCATGGCCTTGTCGTAGAAGGGCTGGCCGGTGGTGTAGTCGGCCACGCCGTCCATGCGCTTCTCGGCGATCGAGGCCACCTTGGCCGTGGGCTCGATGTTGACCCAGGTGACCTTCTGCGGATCGATCTTGTTGATGCGCGCGAAGGCCGGGAAGGCCAGGCGCTGGCTGTCGCCGGCCGGCGCGCCCACGGTCTTGCCTTCGAGGTCGGCGGGCTTGAGCAGCGGCGCATCGGCGCGGCTGAAGAAGGTCATCGGTGTCTTGTCGAACACCATGCCGACGATCTTCACGCGCGCGCCGCGCGAGGTGGCCGAGATGATCGGCACCGCATCGGCCAGCCCGACGTCGGCGCGGCCGGTGTCCACCTTGGCGATCGAATCGCCCGAGCCCTTGGAGGCCTCGATGCTCACGTCCAGGCCCTTCTGCGCGTAGTAGCCCTTGTCCAGTGCCACCCAGTAGGCGGCATGGTCGCCCACCGCGAACCAGTTCAGGGCCAGCGTGAACTTCTCGCGCGGCTGCTGGGCCGAGGCGGGCGCGGCGGCGAGGGCGAGCGCCATCGCACCGGCGGCGAGGGCGGACAGGGTCAGGGGGCGCAGGCTCATGGGAACGTCCTTTCGGCTGGAGGGGGCAGGAGCGGGAGACGGAGAAGAACGGAACTCGATGCGTTCACGAGGCCTTGTCCTCGGCCCAGGGCGCGAGCAGGCGCGACAGGCCCGCGACGGCGCCGTAGAGCAGCAGGCCCAGCAGCGAGATCCACACCAGCGCCGCGAAGGCGGCCGGCGTGTTCATGCTGCTCTGCGTGGTGATGATCACGTAGCCCAGGCCCTTCTGCGAGGCGACGAACTCGCCCACGATGGCCCCCACCACGGCCGAGGTGGCCGTGACCTTCAGGGCACTGAGGATGTACGGGTACGCGTTGGGGATGCGGATCTTGAGGAAGACCTTCCACTTCGGTGCGCTGAACACGCGCCCCAGGTCCACCAGGTCCTGGTCGATCTGCGTCAGGCCCACCGCGGTGTTGATCACCACCGGGAAGAAGCCGATCAGCGCGCCGATCAGCATGTTGGGCAGGATGCCGTAGCCCAGCCACATGAGGAACAGCGGCGCGATCGCGACCTTGGGCAGCGTGTTGACGAAGACGAGGAAGGGCGTGAGCGCGCGCGACAGCCCCGGCGACCAGGCGATCACCATGCCGAGGAACACGCCGGCCGCGCCGGCCAGCACGAAGGCACCGACGATCTCCACCGCCGTGATCCACGCATGGCTGAGCCACGGGATCTCGTGGCTGCCCATCGCCTGCACCACCGCCCAGGGGCCGGGCAGCAGGTATTCGCGGATGTCGAACACCGTCACGGCCAGCTGCCACAGCGCGATGAAGGCGACGAAGATGCCCACCGCGGGGAGATAGTGCGCCAGGGTCTTGCGGAACATGCTCATGGGCCTCGGTGTGCAGGTTTCAGGCCAGCCAGCGCGGCAGATGAGCCGCCACGAAGTCGTCGTCGGCCAGGTCGGCATGCTCGGCGTACACGCGGTCGATCGCCTCGGCCTGGCCGGGACTCAGTCCCTCCTGCGGGTCGAGGCACCAGATGCCTTCGAGCAGGCCCTGCCGGCGCAGCACCTCGTGGCAGCCGGCGATGCAGCCGTGGAAGTCGTTGGCCACGTCGAAGAAGGCGCTGTTGCAGTCGGTGACGCGGCTGTCCAGCGCGAGCAGGTCGGCCGGCACCTGCGCGCCGTGGGCCTGCTGGCAGCGCGCCAGCAGTGGCACCGCCTTGGACGTCCACACCGACCAATGCCCCAGCAGGCCGCCGCGAAAGCGCACCGTGACCGGCGCGCCGTCGCGCATCACCGCGAAGGGCGTGGCCAGGTCGAGCACGATGTGGTCGTCGTTGCCGGTGTACAGCGTCACGCGCTCCTCGGCACGCGCGGCGACGACGCCGCGCACCACGTCGAGCGTGCGGTAGCGGTGGAAGGGCGCCACCTTGATCGCCACCACGTTCGCAATGGCCGCGAAGCGGGCCCAGAAGCCGGCGCCCAGGTCCATGCCGCCCACGGCGGGCTGCAGGTAGAAGCCGATCAGCGGCATCACCTCGGCCACCGCCTCGCAATGCGCGATCAGCGCGTCGTCGCTTTCGCCCTTCATCGCCGCCAGGCTCAGCAGCACGGCGCCATAGCCCAGGCGGCGTGCGGTCTGCGCCTCGGCCACGGCCTGCGCCGTGCGGCCGCAGGCGCCGGCCACCAGGGCCAGCTCGCGGCCCGGCGCCCAGTCGCGCGCCGTCTCGGCCGCCAGCGAAAGCACGCGCTCGTAGAGCCCCGCTTCGCGAATCGCGAACTGCGTGGTGTGCACGCCCACGGCCAGGCCGCCGGAGCCGGCGTCGAGGTAGTAGCGCGTCAGCGCGCGCTGGCGCCGCTCGTCGAGCTGGCGCCGCGCGTCGAGCGCCAGCGGATGCGCAGGAATGGCCAGGCCGCGCTGCAGCAGCGCGCGCGTCGCCGCGACCAGGGAGGGCAAGGTGTCGGAGGTCATGGGAGCACTCAACCGAATTCGGGGCCGGCAACGGCGAAAAGCGAGGACGGCGCATCGGCCAGTCCGGGCGGCAGCTGCGCACACAGCGCCATGCGCACGAAGGAGCGCTGCAGACGAAAGCCCTGTGCGATCAACCAGCCCGAGAGCGCCTCGCGCGCGTCGGGCACGTCGATGAAGACCGGCCCGGGCGTGGCGGCGAGAGCCGCACGCAACAGACCGATCGCCTGCCCATCGCTGGCCGCGACCAGCGGGCCGAGCTGCGTGGCACGACGGCCTTCGCGTGCGAGGACGAAGCCGGTGGCGCGGCCGCCGGCATCGTCGATGCGCCAGGCGCGGCTGCCCTGCCGGCCCGCCAGGCTGGCCAGCAGCGACGCACGGCCCAGGCCGCAGGCCTGCGTGTCGAGGGCGATGCATGCCGGCAGGTCGTCCGGCGTCGCCTCGCGGACACGCGGATCGCCGGCCTCGCGCGGCGCGGGCGCGGCGGCTTCGCACTCCCAGCGCGAGAAGCCGAAGCCCCGCACGAAGCCGAGCTTGCGGTACACCGCCTCGCCGGCCGGCGTGGCGTCCAGCGTGGGCACCAGCGCGCGTGCGCGCAGCGACGCGATGCACTGTGCGAGCAGCCGGCTCGCCAGCCCGCGGTGCCGCCACGCCGGATCGACCAGCACCATCGAGATCCAGGCATGGCCGCCCTGGTAGGGCAGCGTCGCCGCCGTGGCCACGAGTTCGCTGCGCGCGGTGCGCAGGCCGATCGCCTCGCCCTGCGCGACGAAGAACGCCCAGTCGTCGGCGGTCTGGTTCCAGCCCACCGCACTGGACAGGCCCACGCCGGCGAAGACGTCGGCCGCCGCCAGGTGCACCGTCTGCAGCGCCTCGGCCTCCACGGCCTCAGAAGGCGCCATCGCGCACCTCGAACTTGGTGGGCTTGTTGAAGCTCTCGCGTTCGTTCTTCACCCAGTCGGCCACCCAGTCGAGCATCGCGCCCAGGGGCACCACCGGGTAGCCGAAGAGCCGGTTGGCCAGCGTCGTGTCCGACAGCAGGGCGGTGGGCGCTTCCTGGCCCGCCACCTTCGGCTCGACGCCGAGGCGGCGCGCGAACTCGGCCACCAGCCAGCGCACCGAGATCGTCTCGGGGCCGGTGCAGTTGATCGGCGTGGGCGGCACGGTGCAATGGCGCAGGCTGCGCAGCACCTGCGCATTGGCATCGCCCTGCCAGATGACGTTGACGTGCCCCATGGTGAGATCGACCGCTTCGCCGCGGTGCACCTTGGAGCAGATGTCGAAGAGCACGCCGTAGCGCATGTCGATCGCGTAGTTGAGGCGGAACAGCCGCCCCGGCGTGCCGTGCCTGGCGCCGAAGTACTCGAACATGCGCTCGCGGCCGATGCACGACTGCGCGTACTCGCCGATGGGCGCCGGCGTGCCGAGCTCGCTCGCGCCCTGGCGGCCCACCGGCGTGAGCGCGTACACGTTGCCGGTGGAGAAGGCCACGATGCGCGCATCGCGGAAGGTGTCGGCCACCAGCGCCGGCACGTGCGTGTTCATGGCCCAGGTGAGGGCCTGGTTGCCGCTGGCGCCGAACTTGTGGCCGGCGGCGAAGACGATGTTGGGCACGCGCGGCAGCGCCTCGAGCGCGGCCCGGTCGAGCAGGTCGCAGGCGATGGTCTCGATGCCCCAGCCCTCCAGCCGCTCGCGCACCGCCGGGTCGCTGAAGCGCGCGACGCCGATCACGCGCTTGTGCGGCGCCGCGTTCTTGGCCAGACGCGCGAGCGTCGGGCCCATCTTGCCGGCCACGCCGAGGATCATCAGGTCGCCCTCGACCTGCGCCAGGTCATCGACCAGGGCCTGCGTGGGCCGCGCGAGGAAGTCGTCGAGCGCCTCGACCGACGCGAAGGCCGCCGGCAGCTGCGCCGGATCCAGCAGGGGGACAGGCGCATTCTGCGGACGCTGCGCGGTGGCGATCGACATGGCTCGGAACTCCGGAAATCGTGTGCGTGGAAACAAGCTTAGGCGGCGCCTGCGCGCGTGTCAACCGTTTGGTTGAAAAAGGGCAGACGCCTGGCTCGGCCGCTGCGCGGGCGCGGCGGAAGGCCTCGGGAATGGAGCGGCCGCCCGCTCAGGGCCGCAGGCCGGCCATGGCGAACTCGACCACGTGCCGCCGGTACGACTCGACCGCGCGCCCTTCGGTCAGGTCGCGTCCGAAGATGGACGAGAGCGTGAGCCGGTTCGAGAAGAAGAAGTACGACATGCCCGCCACCGACACGTACAGCTCGACCGGGTCGATGCCCTTGCGGAAGAGCTTGGCCGCGATGCCGCGCTTGAGCGTGCGGGCGATGAGCTCGATCAGCGGCGAGTTGGTCTCGCGGATGGCGCGCGAGTCGCGCACGTGCACCGCGCCGTGCGCGTTCTCGTGGTTCAGCAGGCCGATGAAGTCGGGGTGCCGCGCCAGGTAGTCGAAGGAGAAGCCGATCAGCGCCGCCATCGCCTCGGCCGGCGCCATGTCGCCTAGGTGCAGGTCGCGCTCGAGCGAGCGGATCTCGCTGTAGACCACTTCGAGCGCGGTGCGGTAGAGGTCTTCCTTGCTGCCGTAGTAGTAGTAGATCAGCTGCTTGTTGACGCCCGCGCGCGCCGCGATCTCGTTCACGCGCGCGCCGGCCAGGCCCTTGGCGGCGAACTCCGCGCGGGCCGCCTCCAGGATGGCGGCACGTGCGGCGCCCTGCTCCGGATCGTGGGACGAAGGGGCGGCTGCGCGGCGGGACGGCATGGAGACGGCGGGGCGGACGGTCGGGGGGAGCGCGATTATCCGCGCGCACCCCGGGCACGGCGGGGGCGGCGCCATCGGAGTAGGATCACGAGTTCTGCCCGCCGGCCCGCGCCGCGCGGCCCACGCCCCCGGGGCAGTCCCGCTTTCGCTTCTCCCTGACATCCACGGACCCAAGGAACGACGCTTCATGACCTACCCCAACACCCAACTGCTGATCGCCAACGAATGGGTCGATGCCCAGGGCGGCAAGACCCTCGACGTGCTCAACCCCGCCACCGGCAAGACGATCGGCACCGTGGCCCATGCGGCCATCGCCGACCTGGACCGCGCGCTGGCCGCGGCGCAGAAGGGCTTCGAGGTGTGGCGCGACACCACGGTGTACGAGCGCGCGGCCGTCATGCGCCGTGCCGCCGCGCTGCTGCGCGAGCGTGCCGAGGAGATCGCGCGCCTGCTCACGCAGGAACAGGGCAAGCCGCTGGGCGAAGCCAAGGTCGAGGTCAACGCCGGCGCCGAGATCATCGAGTGGTTCGCCGACGAGGGCCGCCGCGTGTACGGCCGCATCGTCCCGGGCCGCAACCTGGCGGCGACGCAGATGGTGCTCAAGGAGCCCGTGGGCCCGGTGGCCGCCTTCACGCCCTGGAACTTCCCGATCAACCAGATCGTGCGCAAGATCGGCGCCGCGCTGGCCACGGGCTGCTCCTTCCTGTGCAAGGCGCCGGAAGAAACGCCCGCCTCGCCCGCCGCCCTGCTCAAGTGCTTCGTCGATGCCGGCATTCCGGCCGGCGTGGTGGGCCTGGTGTTCGGCAACCCGGCCGAGATCTCCAACTACCTGATCCCGCACCCGATCATCCGCAAGGTCACCTTCACCGGCTCCACCGCCGTGGGCAAGCAGCTGGCCGCCCTGGCCGGCCAGCACATGAAGCGCGTGACGATGGAACTGGGCGGCCACGCCCCGGTGATCGTGGCCGAGGACGCCGACGTGTCGCTGGCCGTGAAGGCGGCCGGCGCCGCCAAGTTCCGCAATGCGGGCCAGGTGTGCATCTCGCCGACGCGCTTCCTGGTGCATTCGAGCATCCAGGAGGAATTCACCAAGGCCTTCGTCGCCTACACGCAGAAGCTCAAGCTGGGCGACGGCCTGGCCGAAGGCACCACGCTGGGCCCGCTGGCCAATGCCCGCCGCGTGACGGCCATGGCCGGCGTGGTGGAAGACGCCCGCAAGCGCGGCGCCGAGGTGCTGACCGGCGGCGAGCGCGTGGGCGACACGGGCAACTTCTTCGCCCCCACCATCATCAGCAACCTGCCGCTGGAGTCGGACCTGTTCAACAACGAGCCCTTCGGCCCGATCGCCGGCATCCGCGGCTTCGACCGGCTGGAGGACGCGATCGCCGAGGCCAACCGCCTGCCCTACGGCCTGGCCTCGTACGCGTACACCCGCTCGTTCAAGAACGTGCAGCTGCTGGCCAACAAGGTCGAGGCCGGCATGGTCTGGATCAACCAGCCCGCCCTGCCCTCGGCCGAACTGCCCTTCGGCGGCATCAAGGACTCGGGCTACGGCACCGAGGGCGGGCCCGAGGCGATGGAGGCGTACCTCAACACCAAGTCGGTGGCGGTGGTCGGGGTCTGAGCGGCCGCGCGGCACACGCCCCATGCAAAACGCCGGCCTTCGGGGCCGGCGTTTTTCATTGGCGCATCGGCAAGCGGCGCCTCACTGCGGCTTGGCCAGCCCCAGCTTGTCGATCACGGCCTTCTCGCGCTGCACGGTGGTCTGCGCGAATTTCGCGTAGTCGGCGCTGTTCATGTAGATCGGCTGCATGTCGTACTTGGCGAGCGTGGCGACGTAGCTGGGATCTTCCATCGCCTTCTTGAACGCGTCGTGCAGGCGCTTGACGACCTCGGGCGGCGTGCCCTTGGGCGCGCCGATGCCGAAGGGCGAGTTCTGCACGATGTCGTAGCCCAGCTCCTTGAGCGTGGGCGCGTCGGGGAACTTGGCCAGGCGCTTGTCGCCCCAGGTGTTGAGCACGCGCAGCTTGCCGGCTTCGACCTGCGGCGCGAAGCCGGTGGAGTCGGCCGCGGCCATCACATGGCCTGCGAGCACCGACTGCATCAGCTCGGCGCTGCCCTTGTAGGGGATGTGCTGCAGCTCGATGCCGGCCTGCTGGGCCACGATCTCGGTCGTCAGGTGCGGGCTGGTCAGCGTGCCGGTGGAGCCGTAGCTCAGCTTGCCCGGGTTGGCCTTGGCGTACGCGACGAAGTCGGCCCAGGTCTTGAGCGGGCTGTCGGTGGGCACCACGATGCCGAAGGCGTAGCCGGTCACGTTGATGACGTAGCTGATGTCCTTGATCGGGTCCCAGTTGATCTTGGTCGTGTAGCCCAGGCGGAACACGCCCAGCGGGATCTGCGCGATGGTGTAGCCGTCGGCCGCCGCCGTCTGCAGCTGCTGCGCCGGCAGCGTGCCGCCCGCGCCGGGCTTGTTCTCGATGATGACCGGGTGGCCCAGCACGCGCGCGGCGTTGTCGGCCAGCGAGCGCATCGTGATGTCGGTGGGCCCGCCCGCGGGGAAGGCGATCACCAGCTTGATCGGCTTCTCGGGAAAGGTCTTCCAGGCCTGGGCGTGGGCATGGGGTGCGGCGAGGCAGACGGCGGCCATCGCGGCGGCGCCCAGCAGGGAACGACGGAACATGGGGGTGGGGTCTCCCGATATGGATTGGAACGAAGGCGCCATTGGGCCGGCCCGGCTCCGATGCGGCAATCGGTGAAGTCCCGGCCCGTGTCGCCTTGGCGATGCTCTTGTTTCGATAGCTGCTCGCGTCCGCCGGACGGGCGCTGCGGGCCGATTCGGCTTGAAGATCGAGCCCTCGGCGCCACCGGCGGGCATGCGGCCTCAGGCGGCCTGCGCGAAGCCTTCGAGCACGTTCACCGCATTGACGCCGATCTCGGCCACGGCATAGCCGCCCTCGAACACGAACACCGTCGGCAGCCCGGCCCGCGCGATCTGCTCGCCCACGCGCAGGTAATCGGCGCTCGCCAGCTGGAAGCCCGAGATCGGGTCGCCCTCGAAGGTGTCGACGCCCAGCGACACGACCAGCGCCTGCGTCCCGACCGCGGCGATGCCGGCGAGCGCCTCGGCCAGCGCGCCCTGCCACGCGTCGAAGCCGGTGCCGCGCGGCAACGGCAGGTTGTGGTTGAAGCCCAGGCCCGCGCCCTCGCCGCGCTCGTCGGCATGGCCCAGGTAGTAGGGGTAGTCGTTGCGCGGGTCGCCGTGCAGGCTGGCCACGTGCACGTCGCTGCGCGCGTAGAAGATGGCCTGCGTGCCGTTGCCGTGGTGGTAGTCGACGTCGAGCACCGCCACGCGCGCGGCGCCGCCCCCGCCGGATGACAGCAGGGCCTGCGCCGCGACGGCCGCGTTGTTGAGGAAGCAGTAGCCGCCGAAGAAGTCCGCGCCCGCGTGGTGGCCCGGCGGGCGGGTGAGCGCGAAGGCGGCGCGCTCGCCGGCCAGCACGCGCTGCGCCGCCGTCCAGGCGCAGGCCGCGCCGTGGCGCGCCGCGTCCCAGGTGCCGGCCATCAGCGGCGAGCCGGCGTCGAAGCAGTACATGCCCAGCCGCGCCGCGAAGCGCTCGGGCACGATGTCGCGCCGCATGCCCGGCGCGGGCCAGTACGAAGGCAGCACGTCGTGCTGCGCGTTGGCCGCATCCAGCGCCACCCACTCGTCCCACGCGCCGGCGAGGAAGGCGAGGTAGCGCGCGTCGTGCACCTTCGCCAGCAGGGTCTCGTCGAAGGCGTCGGGTGCCTCGACCGGCCCGAGCGCGCGGCGCTGCAGCTCGGCCAGCACGTGATCGACGCGGTCCGGCTTCTCGAAGCAGGGCACCAGCTCGCCGCGGAACATCTCGAAGCGGCCCTGGTGGAGGGCGTGGCGGTCGTTGAGGATCGTGCGCATGCGGTGTCCCTCGAAGCGACTCAGGCCGGGTCGTCGCGCGCGGCCCGCGCACGCCGCTCGTCGCGCAGCATGAACAGGTACAGGCTCTCGACCTTCTCGCGCGCCCAGGGCGTCTTGCGCAGGAACCTGAGGCTCGAGGCGATGCTCGGGTCGGCGGTGAAGCAGCGGATCGGGATGCGCGCGCCCAGGTCGGCCCAGCCGTAGCGCGCCACCAGCGCCGTGACGATGGCCTCGAGCGTGAGCCCGTGCAGCGGGTTGCGGGGCTGCGCGGGCGGCGGTGCGGGCGGGGACGTGTCGGTCATCGGCGGCATTCTCGCGTGTGCACCGCCGTGCCACGCGTGCGAGGTGCCGACGATCCCGACGCCCGGAAAACGAAAGTGCAATCGGCCGCCAGCGCCCGTCCCACCGGCGCTGGCGCCAAACTCGTCACGAACGTGACGATCTCGAAGAGGCGGCGTCAGCGCGCCAGCACCGGCGCGAGCGCCACCCCCGTGTGCGTGCCCAGGCGCACCACCTCTTCAGGCGGCGCCGAGGCGACGACGCGCCCGCCCTGGCTCCCGCCCTCCGGCCCCAGGTCCACGATCCAGTCCGCCTCGGCGATGAGGTCGAGGTCGTGCTCGATCACCACCACGCTGTGGCCGCCATTGACCAGGCGGTGCAGCACGTGGATGAGCTTCTCCACGTCGGCCATGTGCAGGCCCACGGTGGGCTCGTCGAGCACGTAGAGCGTGTGCGGCGCCTTGTTGCCGCGGCGCGTGACGTCGTCGCGCACCTTGCTCAGCTCCGTGACCAGCTTGATGCGCTGCGCCTCGCCGCCCGACAGCGTGGGCGAGGGCTGACCCAGCGTGAGGTAGCCCAGCCCCACGTCCTTGAGCAGCTGCAGCGGATGGCTGATGACGGGCATGCTGGCGAAGAACTCGACGGCCTCGTCGACCTCCATCTGCAGCACGTCGCCGATGCTCTTGCCGCGCCAGGTGACGGCCAGCGTCTCGGGGTTGAAGCGCGCGCCGTGGCAGCTCTCGCAGGGCACCTTCACGTCGGGCAGGAAGCTCATCTCGATGGTGCGCACGCCCGCGCCCTCGCAGGTCGGGCAGCGGCCCTCGCCGGTGTTGAAGCTGAAGCGCCCCGGGCCGTAGCCGCGGGCCTTGGCCTCCAGCGTGTCGGCGAAGAGCTTGCGGATCGTGTCCCAGAAGCCGATGTACGTGGCGGGGCAGCTGCGCGGCGTCTTGCCGATCGGGGTCTGGTCGACCTCGAGCACGCGGTCGATCTCCTCGTAGCCCGCCACGCCGGTGCAGCCGGCCCAGCGCGGGCGCTTGCCCGCCGCATCCGCGTCGCGGCCGGCCTTGGTGGAGCGCTGCTGCACGATGGCCTGCACGTTGTCCAGCAGCACGTCGCGCGCCAACGTGGACTTGCCCGAGCCGCTGACGCCGGTGACCACCACCAGGCGGTTGAGCGGGATGCTGACGTCGACCGACTGCAGGTTGTGCAGGTTCGCGCCGGCCACCGCGAGCCAGGACACCGCGCCCTCGCCTTCCTCGGCGCTTTCCGACACCAGGCGCCGCGCGTGCAGCGGGTGCCGGATCGCGTCGCGCAGGTAGCGGCCGGTCAGCGACTCCTCGGACCGCTGGACCTCGTCCACCGTGCCCTGCGCGACCACGCGGCCGCCGCGCTTGCCGGCGCTGGGGCCGATGTCGATCACGTGGTCGGCGCGGCGGATGGTGTCCTCGTCGTGCTCCACGACGACCAGCGTGTTGCCCTTGTCGCCCAGCTTGTGCAGGGCGTCGAGCAGGATCTGGTTGTCGCGCGCATGCAGGCCGATGGTCGGCTCGTCGAGCACGTAGCACACGCCCTGCAGGTTGCTGCCCAGCTGCGCCGCCAGGCGGATGCGCTGTGCCTCGCCGCCCGAGAGCGTGGGTGCGCCGCGGTCCAGCGTGAGGTAGCCCAGGCCCACCTCCTCGAGGAACTCGAGCCGGCTCCTGATCTCGGGGATCAGGTCGCGGGCGATGTCGGCCTCGCGGCCGCTCATGGCCAGGGTCTCGACCCATTTGCGGATGTCGGTGACCGACAGGTGCGCGATGTCGGCGATGCCCACGCCCGCGAAGCGCACGGCGCGCGCCGTGGCATTCAGGCGCGTGCCCTCGCAGGTCGGGCAGGCGACGTCGGCCACGTCCTCGACGTCGGGCTCGGCGAAGGTCTGCTCGCGGCCGCGGTTGTCCTCGGCCATCGTCGAATCGTCCAGCGCCTTGCGCTGCTCCCTGGTCAGCTTCACGCCCGTGCCCACGCAGTCGGGGCACCAGCCGTGCTTGCTGTTGTACGAGAACAGGCGCGGGTCCAGCTCGGCGTACGAGGTGGCGCACACCGGACAGGCGCGCAGGGTCGAGAAGACCTGCACCCGGCCGATGCCGGCGGTGGAACTGCCGGCGAGCATGGCGGCCTTGAGCCCCGTGAGGCCGTGCAGCACATGCACCACGCCCTTGCCGTGCTCCAGCGCGGTCGCCAGCGCCGCGCGCAGTTCGGCCTCGCGCGCGGGCTCGATGTCGAGGCTGGCCACCGGCAGCTCGATGGTGTGCTCCTTGAAGCGGTCGATGCGCGGGAAGCCCGTGGTGGGCAGGAACTCGCCGTCCACCCGCAGGTGCGTGTAGCCGCGCGGCCGGGCCCAGTCGGCCAGTTCGGTGTAGACGCCCTTGCGGTTGACCACCAGCGGCGCCAGCAGGCCGATGTGCTGGCCCTTGAAGGTGCGGATCAGCTGCGCCGCGATGCTGTCCGGCGTCTGCGGCTGCACCGCCGCGCCGTCGAAGATGCAGTGCTGCACGCCGAGCTTGACGTAGAGCAGGCGCAGGAAGTGCCACACCTCGGTCGTGGTGCCCACCGTGCTCTTGCGCCCGCCGCGCGACAGGCGCTGCTCGATCGCCACCGTGGGCGGGATGCCGTACACCGCATCCACCTCGGGCCGGCCGGCCGGCTGCACGATGCTGCGCGCGTACGCGTTGAGCGATTCGAGGTAGCGGCGCTGCCCTTCGTTGAAGAGGATGTCGAAGGCCAGCGTGGACTTGCCCGAGCCGCTGACGCCCGTGACCACCGTGAAGCGCCCGCGGGGAATGTTGACCGACAGGTGCTTGAGGTTGTGTTCGCGCGCATTGACGATCTCGATCGCCTCGCGTCCCGGTGCGGGCGCCACCTCGTCACGCGGCGCCCTCTCCCGTGCCACGAGCGCGGCCGGGCCGAGCGCGGCTTCATAAGCCGCCAGCGCCGCCCCCGTGTGCGTGCCCGTCAGCGTGCGCACATGCTCCGGCGTCCCCACGGCCACCACCTGCCCGCCGCCCTCCCCGCCCTCGGGGCCGAGGTCGATCACCCAGTCGCTGGCGCGGATCACGTCGAGGTTGTGTTCGATCACCACGATGGAATGCCCCGCGTCGAGCAGCTTGCGCAGCGCGCGCATCAGGCGCGCGATGTCGTCGAAGTGCAGGCCGGTGGTCGGCTCGTCGAAAAGGAAGAGCTGCCCCTTCTTCGCCAGCGGCTGGCGCGACTTGCTGGCGCCGTTGGCCGCCTCGGCCAGGAAGCCCGCGAGCTTGAGCCGCTGCGCCTCGCCGCCCGAGAGCGTGGGCACCGGCTGGCCCAGCTTCACGTAGTCGAGGCCGACGTCGACGATGGGCTGCAGCACGCGCTGCACCTCGCGGTCGGTCCCGAACAGCTCCGTGGCCTCGGCCACGGTCAGCTCCAGCACGTCGGAGACGTTGAACACGCGCCCCTTGCGCTCGATCGTCACCTCGAGGATCTCGGGTCGGTAGCGCTTGCCGTCGCAGTCGGGGCAGCGCAGGTACACGTCCGACAGGAACTGCATCTCCACATGCTCGAAGCCCGAGCCGCCGCAGGTCGGGCAGCGGCCGTCCCCGGAGTTGAAGCTGAACTTCGCCGCCGTGTAGCCGCGCTGCTTCGACAAGGGCGCGACGGCGAAGATCTCGCGCACGGCATCCCACGCGCCGACGTAGCTGGCGGGGTTGGAGCGCGCGGTCTTGCCGATGGGCGACTGGTCGACGAACACGACGTCGCTCAGGTGGTCTGCACCGAGCAGGCGGTCGTGCACGCCCGCGCCCTCGGTGGGCTTGCCGAAGTGGCGCATCAGCGCCGGCGCCAGCACGTCCTGGATCAGCGTGGACTTGCCCGAGCCGCTGACGCCGGTGACGGACACCAGGCGCTGCAGCGGGATGTCGACGGTCACGTCCTTCAGGTTGTGCTCGCGCGCGCCTTCGAGGATCAGGCGCGGCGTGCTGTCGGCCACCGGGCGCTTGAAGCCCATGCCGATCTGCTTGCGCCCGCCGAGGTAGTCGCCGGTGAGCGTGGGGGCGCCGCGCAGCTCGTCGACGGTGCCGTCGAATACCACCTGCCCGCCGCGTGCGCCGGGGCCGGGCCCCATGTCGATCACGCGGTCGGCCGCGATCATCACGGCCGGGTCGTGCTCCACCACCACCAGCGTGTTGCCCGCATCGCGCAGGCGCTGCATGGCCTCGGTGATGCGGTCCATGTCGCGCGGGTGCAGGCCGATGCTGGGCTCGTCGAGCACGAACAGCGTGTTGACCAGCGAGGTGCCCAGCGCCGTGGTGAGGTTGATGCGCTGCACCTCGCCGCCGGAGAGCGTGCGGCTCTGCCGGTCGAGGGTGAGGTAGCCGATGCCCACGTCGTGCAGGTAGCGCAGGCGGGTGGTGATCTCCTCGAACAGCAGCTTCAGTGCCTGGGCCTCGCCCTCGCCGCCGGAGCCGGCGTTGTCCGTGTGCTCCATGCGGTCGAAGAAGCTGCGCAGCCGCTCGATGGGCATGAGCATCAGGTCGTGCAGGCTCAGGCCCGGCAGCGCCTCGAGCTGCTCGCGCGACCAGTCCACGCCCACCGGCATGAAGCGCTTGCCGGGGTCGAGCACCGCGTCCGCGTCGGCCTTGCTGCCCAGGCGCCACAGCAGGCTCTCGAGCTTCAGGCGCGCGCCGCCGCAGGTGGGGCACGGCGTGTAGCTGCGGTACTTGGACAGCAGCACGCGGATGTGCATCTTGTACGCCTTGCTCTCCAGGTAGGCGAAGAAGCGGCGGATGCCGTACCACTGCTTGTTCCAGTTGCCTTCCTTGTAGTTGGGCGTGCCCTCGATCACCCAGTGCTTCTGCGCGTCGGTGAGCTTGTTCCAGGGCGTGTCGCGCGGGATGCCGGCGCTCTCGGCATGGCGCATGAGGTCGTCCTGCGCCTCCTTCCAGGCGGGCGTCTGGATAGTCTTGATGGCACCGGCGCGCAGCGTGAGCTTGTCGTTGGGCACCACCAGGTTGAAGTCCACCCCGATCACGCGGCCGAAGCCGCGGCAGGCCTCGCAGGCGCCCACGGCCGAGTTGAAGCTGAACATCGACGGGATGGGGTCGGCGTAGCGGATGTCGCTCTCGGGGCAGTGCAGGCCGGTCGAGAACTTCCATTGCTGGACGTCGCCGCCCTCTTCCGCCGGCACGGCATAGACGGTGATGCGCCCGGTGCCCCGCTTGAGCGCCACCTCGATCGCCTCGACCACGCGCGCACGCTCGGTGCTCGAGAAGCGGAAGCGGTCGGCCACCACGTCCAGCACCTTGCGCGGCCCGGTGGGCGTCGCCACCTCGCGCTGCGCCTGCACGCGGGTGAAGCCGCTGGCCGACAACCATTGCTCGACCTCGGCCTCGGTGGTGCTGCCCGGCAGCTCGACCGGGAAGGTGACCACCAGGCGCGGGTCGCCCGCGGCGGCCGAGCGCGCCTGCAGCGCGGCGCAGATGGTGTCGGGCGTGTCGTGCCGCACCGGCAGGGCGGTCTTGCGGTCGAAGAGCTGGGCGGCCCGCGCGAAGAGCAGCTTCAGGTGGTCGTTGAGTTCCGTCATCGTGCCGACCGTGGAGCGCGAGCTGCGCACCGGGTTGGTCTGGTCGATGGCGATGGCCGGCGGCACCCCTTCCACCTTGTCGACCGCGGGCTTGTCCATGCGGTCGAGGAACTGGCGCGCATAGGCCGAGAAGGTCTCCACGTAGCGGCGCTGGCCCTCCGCGTAGAGCGTGTCGAACACCAGGCTGGACTTGCCGGACCCGCTGGGGCCGGTCACCACCGTCAGTTCACCGGTGCGGATGTCGAGGTCGAGGTTGCGAAGGTTGTGCTGGCGAGCACCGCGGATGCGGATGGAGCCCTGGGTCATGCGTGCCTTGTGGGTGCCGGAAGGGGTGGGGGCAAGCATTCTCCAGGAGCATCCGCCCGGCTGTCGGCCCGCATGCCGATGCGCCGCCGCCACGCAGGGGTTTGTCCGGATCGCGCAAATGACACTTTAAGTAACAAATACGCGATTCCTGTTACTCGGCCGCCCGCCTGCGCGGCCCACGTGGAGACCTTGACCATGCGCCGACCCTTCCGCCTGGCCGCCATCGCGCTCGGCCTCGCCCTCGCCACCCAGGCCGCCGTCCAGGCCCAGGTCCTGATCGGACAGACCGCGGGCATGAGCGGCCCCGTCGCGGCCAGCGTCAACGAGACCATCGCCGGCGCGCAGCTGGTCATCGACGCGGCCAACGCGCAGGGCGGCATCCACGGCGAGCCGATCGAGATGGTGCGGCTGGACGACGGCTTCGACGTCAAGCGCGCGGCGGAGAACGGCCGAATCCTCATCGAGGAGCGCAAGGTCGTGGCCCTGTTCATGACGCGCGGGACGCCGCACTCGCAATCCATCATTCCGCTGCTGGACAAGCACGGCGTGGCATTGATCGGCCCGTCGACCGGCGCGATGGCGCTGCACAGGCCGGTGCAGCGCCACGTGTTCAACGTGCGCGCCACCTACCAGCGCGAGGCCGAGAAGGCCGTGCAGCACCTGAGCACCGTGGGCATGAACCGCATCGCGGTGGTCTACGTGACGGACTCCTTCGGCCAGGACGCGCTCGAAGGCGCGATGACCGGCTTCAAGGCGGTCAAGGGGCAGCCGGCCGCGACGATCCAGGCCGACCGCGAGAAGCCCGACTACGCCGCCATCGTGCCGAAGATCGTCGAAGCCAACGCACAGGCGGTGCTGTGGATCGGCTCGGGCACGGCGGTGGTCGAAGGCGTGAAGGCGCTGCGCGCGGCCGGCTCGGCGGCGCAGGTGGTCACGCTGTCGAACAACGCGTCCTCGGGCTTCATCAAGCAACTGGGCGAGGCCAGCCGCGGCGTCATCGTGACGCAGGTCTTCCCCAGCGAACGCGCCATGGGCCAGCCGATGGTGAAGGAGGCCACCACGCTGGCCAAGGCCAAGGGCCAGATGGAGCTCTCGCCGGCTGCACTCGAAGGCTTCGCTTCGGCCAAGGTGCTGGTGGAGGCGCTGCGCCGCGCCGGACCCAAGCCCACGCGGGCCAAGGTGGTGGCCGCGCTGGAGGGCCTGAAGGGCTACGACGTCGGCGGCCTGGAGGTGAGCTACTCGCCGCAGGACCACTCGGGCATCGACTTCGCCGACCTGTCGATCATCAGCGAAGGCCGCTTCAAGCGCTGACGCGCCCCCGCGGTCCGGCCCGGCCCGGCGCCGCGCGACCTACTTGCCCGTGCCGGTCGCTGGCGCGGCCGGCGCGTGCACGTCGCCGCCGTGCTTCTCGCCGCTCATGTCGACCTTGTCGCCGGCCTTGAGGATGACGAACAGCGCGATGGCGGCGAACACGGCGAAGCCGATGGCGATCTTCCACATGGGAGCAATCCTTTGCGTGAGGGAAACGGTGGCCTGAAAAGAACAAGCCGGGCCTGGCCCGGCTTGCGCCCCCCTTCGCGAAGCAGAAGGGGGAGCCGCGAAGCGGCTTGGCGGCTGCTACTCAATCATTCGCGTAGATGTCCACGTCCTTGGTTTCGCGGATGAAGAGCGTGCCGACCACCAGCGTGATGCCGGCGATGATGATCGGGTACCACAGGCCGTTGTACATGTTGCCGGTCGAGGCCACGATCGCGAACGAGGTGGTGGGCAGCAGGCCGCCGAACCAGCCGTTGCCGATGTGGTACGGCAGGCTCATCGAGGTGTAGCGGATGCGGGTCGGGAACAGTTCCACCAGCATGGCGGCGATGGGGCCGTAGACCATCGTCACCAGCAGCACGAGGTACGCGAGGATCACGACCATCATGAGCTTGTTCATCTTGGCCGGGTCCGCCTTGGCGGGGTAGCCGGCCGCCTTGAAGTCCTCACCCATCTCCTTCTTGAAGGCGGCGATGGCCTTGGCCGAGGACTCGTCGAACTTCAGGTTGACGACGTTGCCCTCGGGCGCGGTGACGGCCTTCTGGCCGATCTTCACCACCGCGGGCGAACCGGCCGGGCCCGCCACGTTCTCGTAGCTCACCGAGTTCTGCACCAGGTAGCGCTTGGCGATGTCGCAGGAGCTCTTGAAGTCGATCTCGCGTGCCACCGGGTTGCCCTGGAAGGAGCAGGTGGCCGGGTCGGCCGTGACCGTCACCTGGGCCTTGGCCTGGGCGGCGGCGAGGTCGGGGTTGGCCGCCTCGGTCAGCATCTTGAAGACCGGGAAGTAGGTCAGCACGGCCAGCAGGCAGCCGGCCATGATGATGGGCTTGCGGCCGATCTTGTCCGACAGCGTGCCGAAGACGACGAAGAAGGGCGTGCCGATGAGCAGCGCGGCGGCGATCAGCAGGTTGGCGGTGTTGGCATCGACCTTGAGCTGCGCCGTCAGGAAGAACAGCGCATAGAACTGGCCCGTGTACCAGACCACGGCCTGGCCGGCCGTCAGGCCCACCAGCGCCAGGATCACGATCTTGAGGTTCTTCCACTCGCCGAAGGACTCGGCCAGCGGCGCCTTGGAGGTCTTGCCCTCGGCCTTCATCTTCTGGAAGGCGGGCGACTCGTTCAGCGACAGGCGGATCCACACCGAGATGCCCAGCAGCAGGATGGACACCAGGAAGGGAATGCGCCACGCCCAGGCCGCGAAGGCCTCTTCACCGACGCCCACGCGCACGCCCAGGATGACCAGCAGCGACAGGAACAGGCCCAGGGTCGCCGTGGTCTGGATCCACGAGGTGTAGGCACCGCGCTTGCCGTGCGGCGCATGCTCGGCCACGTAGGTGGCGGCACCGCCGTACTCGCCGCCGAGGGCCAGGCCCTGCAGCATGCGCAGCGCGATCAGGATCACCGGTGCGGCGACGCCGATGGTCGCGTAGGTGGGCAGCAGGCCGACGATGAAGGTCGACAGGCCCATGATCAGGATGGTGACCAGGAAGGTGTACTTGCGGCCGATCATGTCGCCCAGGCGGCCGAACACGATGGCGCCGAAGGGCCGCACGAGGAAGCCGGCCGCAAAGGCCAGCAGCGCGAAGATGAAGGCCGCGCCCGCATCCAGACCGCTGAAGAACTGCTTGGCGATGATCGCCGCCAGCGAGCCGTACAGGTAGAAGTCGTACCACTCGAACACGGTGCCGAGGGAGGACGCGAAGATGACCTTCTTCTCCTCCGACGACATGGGGCGCGGCGCGGCCGAGGGCCCTCCGCGTGAATCCAGTGTGGCTGCCATTGCTGTCTCCTCGTGAATTGATTGGCCGACCCTCGCAGGGCCGTGCGGGATTCTTGGAGGAGCGACTGACCACAGCCTTTCGCCAAACTGACGGCTCGCTGTCGATTTAAGGACTAACCCCAGCGCCCGTTTTCAGCATGCAGAAACTTCCCGATACAGGCTCAGGGATCACCCGTAGAGCGCAGCGCCGGGGCCGTGTGGGCGGCGCAGCGCCGTCAGCAAAGCCGCAGCGCGCCGCGCCGGCGCGGCGTGCTCAGGCGCGCGGGCGCGTCATCCCCGGCCGCTGGTCGGCCTGCAGGTACGCGGGGCTGTCGAACCACGTGTCGCCGGCGAGGTAGGCGCGCAGCATCGCCAGCCCGTCGAAGCCCCAGAACAGGCGGCCGTCGACGACGTAGGTGGGCGTGCCGAACACGCCCGCGGCCACGGCCGCGTCGGTGCCGGCGCGCAGCTGCGCCTTGACGGCCTCGCCCTGGATGTCGCGCACCAGCGGCAGGCATTGCGCCAGCGCCTCGTAGCGCACCGGGTCGCCCGCCTCGGCGCCGCCGCGCCAGACCTCGTGCAGGATGGTTTCGGCCACGTAGCGGTTGATCTCGCCGTCCTCGGTGGTCGCCAGGGCCAGGCGCAGGTGCGGCAGCGGGTTGTAGGGGTGGGTGGCCGGCATCTCGATGGGGATGCCGTGCGCGTGGCCCAGCCACAGCACGTGCTGGTAGGTCCAGGTGCGCTTGGCCGGGATCTCGGCCGGGCCGAGCTGGCCGTGGTGCTTCAGCAGTGCGCCCAGGAGAATCGGCTTGTAGGCCACGCTGTAGCTGAGCCCCTCCAGCGCCTGCGGCATGTGCTCGAAGGCGAGGTACGCATAGGGCGAGATGAAATCCAGGTAGAAGTCGATGTGCTTCATGGGCCGTGTGTCTCCGTGTCGTGGATGCGTTGCTCGAGTCGCGCCCACACCGCGAGGCGCTGCGGGTCGTCCATGCTGCTCCAGTGCGCGATCTCGTCCAGCGTGCGCCAGCAGCCCTCGCACCAGCCGGTGGCGGCGTCCATGCGGCAGACCGAGGTGCAGGGCGAGGGCACCGGTTCCAGGCCTTTTTCGACCGCAGCGCGCACCAGGGCTGCACGAGCAGCTATCGAATTCATAGCGTCACGCCGCCGGCACCTGCACCACGTCGGCGACCGGCGCGCCGCCGGTGAGGGCCTCGAGGTCGGCGGGGCGCAGCCTGAACACCGCATGCGGGTGGCCGGCCGCGGCCCAGATCTCCTCGAAGCGGAACAGCTCGCGGTCGATCAGCACCACCGGCGGCGTCGCATGCGCCACCGGCGACACGCCGCCGATCGAGAAGCCGGTGCGGGCCTTGACGAAGTCGGCGTCGGCGCGGCCGGTCCTGCCGACCAGCGCGTCGACCTTCTTCTCGTCCACCCGCCGGTCGCCGGAGGTGACGACCAGCACGGCGACCTCGTCGGCCTTGCGGCGGAAGATGATGCTCTTGGCGATCTGCCCCACCGCGATGCCCAGCGCATCGGCCGCCTGCTGGGCGGTGCGCGCCGCGTCGTCGAGCATGACCGGCCCATGGGGATGCCCGCTGGCCTGGAGGTGGCGGGCGACGCGCTGGACGCCCTCGGGCAGGGAATGGAGTTCGGAACCGCACATGGCCCGAGCTTACGCAAAAGCCCGGCGTGCCGCCGCACCATGGCGGACCGTCGCTGCGCCATGGGCGGGCACCGGCCCGGCCCCCTGGGCCCGCGGTGCACCCGATCGCAGCAAAACGGGGCGCCAGGCCCCCGAAAAGCCGGGCACGCAACTTGCGTGACCTCGGGTGCTGATCCGCGGGCATCGTTGCCCCGGTCCTGACTCAGCACCTCCGCTAACGAAGGCGGAACCCCGAGCGAGCTGACGCCCATCCCGGCCTGAGGGTCGAGGGCAGCCAGCCCGGTTGTTCCAACACGAATCGCGTTCGTGTGCCTGCGGGGGTGCCCATCCGCACCCACCCCGAGCT
Organism: Pseudomonadota bacterium; assembly: GCA_031119395.1. Classification (GTDB taxonomy): domain Bacteria; phylum Pseudomonadota; class Gammaproteobacteria; order Burkholderiales; family Burkholderiaceae_C; genus Xenophilus. The sequence goes on along the minus strand of JAVHYA010000009.1, from coordinate 1,941 downwards.
TCCCGGCCGCCGCCCTGCGGCCGGACGCCCGCCGGCCCATGCGCGAGCAGGAGATCCGACACATGAAGATCGTTGTCATCGGCCACGGCATGGTGGGCCACAAGTTCCTCGAGCAGCTGCACGCCCTCGGCCTGCCCGGCGCGCAGGTCACGGTGCTGTGCGAGGAGCCGCGGCCCGCCTACGACCGCGTGCACCTGTCCGAATTCTTCGCCGGCAAGAGCGCGCAGGACCTGTCGCTGGTCGAGCCCGGCTTCTTCGAGGCCAGCGGCTTCTCGCTGCGCCTGGCGGCGCGCGCCGTGGCCATCGAGCGGCGCAACAACACCGTCACCACCGCCGACGGCGAGGTGCTGCCCTACGACAAGCTGGTGCTGGCCACGGGCTCGGTGCCCTTCGTGCCGGCGGTGCCGGGCCGCGACCGGGCCAACTGCTTCGTCTACCGCACCATCGAGGACCTGGAGGCCATGCAGGAATGCGGCGCGCGCAGCAGGACCGGCGTGGTGGTCGGCGGCGGCCTGCTGGGCCTGGAATGCGCCAAGGCCCTGCGCGACCTGGGCCTGGAAACGCACGTGGTCGAGTTCGCGCCGCGCCTGATGGCGGTCCAGGTGGACGAAGGCGGCGGCCGCACCCTGCGAAGCAAGATCGAGCAGCTCGGCGTGCAGGTGCACACCAGCCGCAACACGGTGGAGATCACCGACGGCGCCACGGCGCGCCACCGCATGGTGTTCGCCGACGGCACCTGGCTGGAGACCGACATGATCGTGTTCTCGGCCGGCATCCGTGCGCAGGACGCGCTGGCCCGCCAGGCCCAGCTCGCCGTCGGCCCGCGCGGCGGCATCGCCATCGACAGCCACTGCCGCACCAGCGACCCCGACGTGTACGCGATCGGCGAATGCGCGGCCTGGAACGAGCAGGTCTTCGGACTGGTCGCGCCGGGCTACGACATGGCCCGCGTGGCGGCGCGCCACATCGCCGGCGAGACCGACGCGGCCTTCACCGGCGCCGACATGAGCACCAAGCTCAAGCTGATGGGCGTGGACGTGGCCAGCATCGGCGACGCCCACGGCAAGACGCCGCATTCGCGCGCCTTCCAGTACGTCGACGAGCGCAAGCAGGTCTACAAGAAGATCGTCGTCAGCGAAGACGGCAAGCAGCTGCTGGGCGCCGTGCTGGTGGGCAACGCCGACGAGTACGGCACGCTGCTGCAGATGGCCCTCAACGGCATCGCCCTGCCGGAGGAGCCCGAGTTCCTGATCCTGCCGTCCAGCGACGGCCAGGCCAAGCCGGGCCTGGGCGTCGAGGCCCTGCCCGACAGCGCGCAGATCTGCTCGTGCAACAGCGTGAGCAAGGGCCAGATCTGCGCCGCGGTGGGCGAAGGCGCGTGCACCGTGGCCGACCTGAAGGCCTGCACGAAGGCCGGCGCCACCTGCGGCGGCTGCGTGCCGCTGGTCACGCAGGTGATGAAGTTCGAGATGGCGCGCCGCGGCATGGCCGTCAACAACCACCTGTGCGAGCACTTCGCCTACTCGCGCCAGGAGCTGTACCACCTGGTGCGCGTCGGGCAGATCCGGACCTTCGACGACCTGCTGGCCAAGCACGGCCAGGGCCTGGGCTGCGACATCTGCAAGCCGGCGGCCGCGAGCATCCTCGCCTCGTGCTGGAACGACTTCGTGCTCAAGCCGCAGCTCGCCAAGCTGCAGGACAGCAACGACTATTTCCTGGGCAACATCCAGAAGGACGGCACCTACTCGGTGGTGCCGCGCATGCCCGGCGGCGAGGTCACGCCCGACGGCCTGATCGCCGTCGGCACCGTGGCCAAGAAGTACGGCCTCTACACCAAGGTCACGGGCGGCGCGCGGGTCGACATGTTCGGTGCGCGCCTGGAGCAGCTGCCGCTGATCTGGGAAGAGCTGATCGCGGCCGGCTTCGAGTCGGGCCACGCCT
>JAVHYA010000126.1 GCA_031119395.1 Pseudomonadota bacterium | reverse complement strand
GTGTAAAGAAGCCGCGCGCCGACAGCCTGCGGGCACGGTTGGTGCACAGTCGGGGGCTGTTTTTCAACCCCGAGGTCTATGGCGACCCCCTGTCCCCAATGCGGCCACCGCAACCGCGATGGCGCCCTCATCTGTTCGCACTGTTCGGCCCGCCTGGGCGCCGAGCCGACGGCCGGCACCTCCTTCGGCGCGCTGGATGCCGGTCGCGTGGCGCCCGTGTCGCCGCTGGACGACCTGCGGGTCGATTCCGACGCGGTGCCGCTGCACCGCGCAACGCGCGAGACGCCGGATCGGCGAGCAAGTCCCGAGCGGCGCGAGCGCGGGGAGGGCGGCGAAGCCCGCACCGGCTGGATCGTCGCGGCGCTGAGCTTCTTCGGCGTGCTGGCAGCCGCCGGCGCGTACTGGTGGAGCACCGAGCAGGGACCGACGCAGACGCCCGTGCGCGAGACGGCCGCGGCGGCACCTGCCGCCCCCGCGCCGAATGCGGAACTGCCCCCGGCGCCGGCACCGGCACCGGCACCCGTGGCCCGGACGCCGGCCCCACCGCCCGCCGTGCAGGCCGTGGCGCCCGCGCCGCCGCCCAGGCCTGAACCCACCCCCAGGCCCGCTCCGGTGCCGAGGCCCGCGTCGCCGCCGCCTGCCGCGCCAGCAGGCAGGGTGGCGACGGCAGCGCCGGCCGCGCCCCGGGCCGAAGCACCGGCCCCGCGTCGTATGGCGCCCGAAGCGCCGCGTCGTGCCCCGGCGGGCGAAGTCACGACAATGCCGAGCCGTCCCTCGAGCGCGGTCGGCGAGGGCGAGCCCAATGCGTGGCCCCCGGCCGGTCGCGAAGCGGCGAACACGTCCGCACCCAACTACTCCGACGCCGGGCCGCCGGTGGTGGCCGGTCCGGGCCCGCGCTACCAGACTGCGCCGGGGCCGACGCCGGCGCCGTCGCCTGCCTGGGCACCCACGCCCCGGCCGGCGGCCGACCCCGACGCGATTCCGATGCCGGCGGTGACGGGAGGTGATCCGGGCCGGCGCCGTTGAGGCGGGCTTTCAGCCGGCGCTGCTGGTGAGCTTCAGCCCGAGGATCCCCGCCACGATCAGCGCCACGCAGCCCAGGCGCGCGGCCGTGGCCGGCTCGTGGAAGAGCACGATGCCCAGCACCACGGTGCCCACCGCGCCGATGCCGGTCCACACCGCATAGGCGGTGCCGACCGGCAGGCTCTTCATGGCCCAGCCCAGCAGCACGACGCTGAGCACCATCGCGAGCACGGTGCCCACCGAGGGCCACAGCCGCGTGAAGCCCTCGGTGTACTTCAGGCCGATGGCCCAGCCGGTTTCGAGCAGGCCGGCGATGAAAAGGACGGTCCACGCCATGGGCAGTCTCCTGTCAGCTTGGGGACCGCCCCCCGGGTGTCGTTGGGATGTGTGCAGCGCTGCGGGATCGTCCAGGCGCGATCTGCTATGAAAACGATAGCTGGTCACGCAGGCTGGACGGGCGCTGCAGGGCAATTTAATGCATGAAGCGAGGCCTGCGGGGGCGTCGGGCCGCATGGCCCTGCGGTGTGCAGGCCCGCCCGGCCGGGCGCTTGACGCGCGTCGCCGCGCGGCTCAGGCCACTTCGGCGGCGCGGCCGATCTCGGGCCAGCGCCGGTGCAGCCACGCCCACGCCACCAGCCCCACGCCCATCATCAGCAACGAGGTCAATGCGAGCGCCAGCGGCGAGTGCATCACCAGCGGCGCGATCGCACCCGCCACGATGCCGTTGGCCGTCGAGCCGATCACCGCCTGCAGCGACGAGGCCATGCCGCGGCGGGCGGGGTGCAGGTCGAGCACCAGCAGCGTGACCACCGGCACCATCAGCGCCCAGCCGAAGGCGAACACGGCGATGGGCCACAGCGCCCACAGCGGGTGCGGCTCGAACAGTGCGTTGGCCGCCACGTTGACCAGCGAGGTCAGCAGCATGATGAAGAAGCCGTCGCGGATCTGCCGCTTGGGCGCCACCCTGCCGGCCTTGCGCCCGCTGAACCACGCGCCGCCCATGATGCCGGCGATGGTGAGCAGGAAGAACCAGAAGAACTGCGTCGGCGCGAGCTTGAGGTGGTCGCCCAGGAAGGCCGGCGCCGACAGCACGTACAGGAACATGCCGTTGAAGGGCACGCCGCTGGCCAGCGCGAGCAGCAGGAAGCGCGGGTCGGAGCACAGCTGCCAGTAGCCGCGCATCAGGTCGCGTGCGCGAAAGGGCTGGCGCTGGGTCGCATGCAGCGTTTCGGGCAGCAGCTTGAAGTTGGCCACGAACAGCACCACGCCCACGCCGACCAGGAACCAGAAGATGCTGTGCCAGCCCAGGTGCACGAAGAGGAAGCCGCCCACGATGGGCGCGATGGCCGGGGCGATGCCGAAATAGATGGTGACCTGGCTCATCACCTTCTGCGCCTCGGCCGGCGGGAACATGTCGCGGATCACGGCGCGCGACACCACGATGCCGGCGCCCGTCGACAAGCCCTGCAGCGCGCGGAAGAAGACGAGCTGGCCGATGGTCTGCGACAGCGCGCAGCCCAGCGAGGCCAGCGTGAACACGGCGATGCCCACCAGCACGACCGGGCGGCGCCCGAAGCTGTCCGACAGCGCGCCGTGGAACAGGTTCATGAAGGCGAAGCCGAACAGGTAGGCCGACAGCGTCTGCTGCATCTCCACCGGCGTCGCGCCGATCGACGCCTGGATGCCCGAGAAGGCCGGGATGTAGGTGTCGATCGAGAAGGGCCCCAGCATGCCGAGCACCGCAAGCAGGGCGGCGAGGGCCCAGCGCGGGCTCTGCCAGAGTCGGGCAGCATCGGGATTCATGCGAGCGTTTCAGAGAAAAAGGGAGGCAGCCTAACAGCATGGGGCGCTGCCCATCCGTGCTGGCTCATGCCCACAGGGTCAGGATGAGTCCGGCCGCGCTCATCAGTATGCGGGGGAGCGCTTCGGCTGCATCGCGCCTTTCACCCGTCAGGACGATCGCACACAGCGTTCCGTCAGGCGCGTGCAAGGCCGTCGCGATGGCCACCAGGCCGGGAGTGCTCGGAACCACGCAGTAACCGTGGCGCTCGCACTGCCGGGCCGAACGTTGAAGGGCCGCGTGTTGGCGGGGCCAGCCCGCGCCCCGGCTGCGTTCCAGTTCGGACAGGACGCGCGCACGAACGGCGGGCGCCATGGCCGCCAGCACCGCGTGCCCGCTGGCATAGGACTCGATGGGCACCCGGCTGCCCGGTGGTACCACGCGCTGCACCGGCCCCGTGCCTTCTCGGAAGCTGTCCAGGTAGACCATCTGCAGGCCATCTGCCAGGGCGAGGCTGAGGTTGACACGCTCCCGCACGGCCACCTCGCGCAGCAGTGCCGTCGCCTCCGACAGGGACGAATGACTTCGGCGATAGGCCCCCGCGAGGCTGAGGCTGACTGGCGCGAGCCGGTAGGCGGACTGTGCGATGTCGTATTCGAGGAAGCCCTCGTCCACCAGCGAGCGGACCAGCCTGCTGACGGTGGAGCGCGGCAGGCCGCAGCGCTCGGCCAACTCCGCGTTCGTCAGGCCCGCCGCTCCGCCGAGGAACGCGCGCAGCAGCCGCAAGCCGCGCTCCAGGGCGCTGCTGCCGCGCGACGCCCGCACGAACAGCCCGCTCTGCCGGGTCAGGGCGCGAGTCGACGCACCGGATGATTTCCGCATATCGGAATTGTGATCTTGTGAGATGGGTCCCGCATCCAGATACTTTCCCGCATACCGACACAGGAGACATCTCGATGACGCAAGAGTCGCTCGCGATCGAGCGCTTGGGTTCCGTTGCGCATCTGCGCTGGTCCCGGCCGCCACACAACCACGTGGATGCAGACTTCATGCGGACGCTGGCCGATGCGCTGGATGCGCTGGACGCGGATGCGTCCTGCCGTGCGGTGCTTCTGTCGGCGCAAGGGCGCGTGTTCTGCGCCGGTGCCGACTTCGGCGCGGCTGACCTTGCCACGCTCGACCCCGAGCCTTTCTACCGCCAGGCGCTGCGGCTATTTCGTACACGCAAGCCCATCGTGGCAGCAGTGAATGGCCCGGCCATTGGCGCGGGCATGGGCCTGGCGCTGGTCGCGGACTTCCGCATCGGAGGGCCTGGCTGTCGCTTCGCTGCCAATTTCGTGCGCCTGGGCTTCCATCCTGGTTTCGGTCTGAGCGCCACGCTGCCCCGGCTCGTGGGTGTGCGGCAGGCGACTGCGCTGCTGTGCACCGGCCGGCGCATCGACGGTGGGGAGGCGCTGCGCATCGGCCTCATCGACGCCCTGGCGCCCGACGAGGAGCAGGTTTTCGCCCTCGCCCTGGCGCAGGCGCAGGAACTGGCAAGCGGCGCACCGGTGGCCGTGCAGTCGACGCGCGAAACCCTGCGCGCCGGGCTGGCCGAGCAGGTGGCGCAGGCCAACGAGCGCGAACTGGCACTGCAACGCCAGCAATTCACCAGCGCCGACTTCCGCGAGGGCATCGCTGCAGCGGCGGCGCGGCGCGATCCGGTATTCACGGGCAGGTGAGACGGCCATGAATTTCGAACTCGACGACACCCACCGCGCACTCAAGGAACTGGTGGGCCGGTTCGTGCGCAACGAAATGGTCCCGCTCGAAGTCGCCGCGTTGGCGCGCGAAGCACGCGGCGAAGGCTTCCAACTCGATGCGCAGGAGCAGGCCCGGCTGGACAGCCTGAGTCGCGAGCTGGGACTGTGGGGCCTGGACGCACCGTCGGATCTGGGCGGCTCGGACCTGCCCTGCATGGCCATGGTCGGGGTGTGGGAGGAGTTGGGCCGCAGCGTGCTGCCCTACGAACTGCCGCCCGATTCGCCCAACTTGCGCATCCTGCGCGACCACGCCAGCGCGGCGCAGCGAGATGCCTACCTGGCGCCCTATTCGCGTGGCGAGACCGCGGCTGCCATGGCCATATCCGAGCCCGGCGCAGGCGCCGACCCGGCTGGCATGCGTACCCGCGCCCGCCGCGACGGCGACGGCTGGGTGCTGGATGGCCGCAAGATCTGGGTCAGCCGCATGGACAAGGCCGACTGGACCATCGTGATGGCGGTGACCGATCCGGACCAGGGCGGCCGCGGCGGCATCAGCGCCTTCATCGTCGACAAGGACACGCCGGGCTTCGTGGTCGAGAGGCGCATTCCCATGATCGGCGGGCACTTCACTTACGAGCTGCTGCTGGAGAACTGCCGCGTGCCTCACGACCTGCTTCTAGGCGCCGAGGGCCGGGGCTTCGGCATCATGCAGGCACGGCTGTCCACGCGCCGCCTGCAGATGGCCGCGTGGTGCGTGGGCCGCGCCCAGCGCGCGTTGGAGATGCTGTGCGAGTACGCGCCACAGCGCAAGACCTTCGGCACGCCCTTGTCGGAGCGCCAGACGATCCAGTGGTGGGTGGCCGATGCCGCCACGCGCATCCATGCGTGCCGTCTGATGACTTACGACGCGGCGGCGCGCATCGACGCCGGCGACACCGCGCGCCTGCAGCTGTCGATGGTCAAGGTCTATGCCACGGAGATGGCGTCCGATGTGATCGACCATGCCATGCAGACCTTCGGCGCCATGGGGATGACCAAGGAACTGCCGCTGCAGCAGATGGCCAACGAGGCCAGGCTCATGCGCATCTACGAAGGCCCCTCGGAAGTGCATCGCTGGGTGGTCGCACGCGAGCTGCTGGGCTGGCCGCGCTGAGTTTGAGCACCGATCCCTCCACTTGTACAGAAGACAGAACGGCGACACATGACACCGCACATGACACCGCATCACCGATTCCTGCGCCGCAGGGACATCCTCGTCGCAGCCGGCGCCATCTTGGCCGGCATGTCCAGTCAGGCTCAACCTGCCGGTGCGGCCGGCCTGCCGCAGGGGCCGATGCGGTTGATCGTTCCCTTTCCCGCAGGCACTGGCGCAGACATGGTCGCCCGGGCGTTTGCCAAGGCGATCGGCGATCTGCGGGCGCAGCCCGTGGTGGTCGACAACAAGGCCGGCGCCAACGGCATCATCGCCGTCCAGGCGGCGCTGCAGGCTCCGGCGGACGGCCTGACCCTCCTGTTGGGCAGCAACTCAGCGTTGTCCAGCAACGCGGCGCTGCTGCGCAACCTTCCCTACGACCCGGTGCGCGACTTCTCGCCCATCGGCGTCACGGGACGGGCGCCTTGCGTGGTGATCGTGTCCCCGAAGTCGCCCTATGCCTCCCTGAAAGACTTGCTGGCCGACGCGCGCCGGCGGCCGGGCGCGCTGAACTTCGGCTCGGCGTCGCCTTCCTACGCGCTTTATTCGGAATGGATGAGCGAGCTGGCCGGCATCCGAGCCAACAACATTCCGTATAAAGGGACGACGGAGGTGATGACGGCCATCGCCGGCCAACAGCTGGACTATGCGGTCGTGGATGCGACGGCCGCCCAGGAACTGATCCGCTCGGGCAGGCTGCGTGCGCTGGCAGTTACCGATGAGAAACGCATGCCTGCAATCGCCGCCGTTCCGACTTCCGCGGAGGCGGGCCTGCCTGCATTGCAGGCCTACAGCTGGACGGCTTTCGCCGTGTCGGCCAAGACCCCGGTCGCCACGGTCCAGGCACTGGAAGCCCTGGTCGCCAAGGCCGGCCAGTCGCACGACGTCGCTGATCTGTTCGAGCGCACATCGATCACGCCCATGATGACCAACGGTGCGGCGATGCGCCGCTTTCAGGTCGAGGAGATCGCGCGCTGGAAGCGCCTGGCGGTCGCGGCCAAGCTGGTGCAGGACTGAGTCCGTGCCCATCGATTCACAACGGTTGCGCCATGCCGACTGACACCTCCCCAGACCGCACCCACAGCTCGCCGGACCGCCTGTCCGATGGGCCGCTCACGGGCATCCGCGTGATCGACCTGACCACCGTCATCATGGGTCCCTACGCGACCCAGATGCTCGGCGACCTGGGCGCCGATGTCATCAAGGTCGAGCCCCCGCAGGGCGACTCGACCCGGGCCTACCGGCCGACACGCACGCCCGGCATCTCGGGCAGTTTCCTCAATACCAACCGCAACAAGCGCTCCATCGCGATGGACCTGGGCCGCCCGGCCTCACGCCGGGCACTGGCGCGGCTGCTGGCAGGTGCCGATGTCTTCGTGCACAACCTGCGGCCGGCCGTGATCGGCCGGATGGGCTTCGACTACGCGGCGGTGCGAGCCCTCAACCCGGACATCGTCTACTGCGCCGCGACCGGTTTCGGCTCGAACGGCCCCTATGCCGAGAAGCCGGCCTACGACGACATGATCCAGGCCGCGTCGGGCTTCGCCGCGCTGGCCGAGGGTGTGCGCGGCCAGCCCGACTACGCGCCCACCGTCATCTGCGACAAGCTGGCGGGGCAGGCCATCGTGTCGGCCGTGCTGGCGGCGCTGCTGCACCGCGAACGCGGTGGCGGCGGGCAGACGGTGGAAGTGCCGATGTTCGAGACCGCGATCGCCTTCAATCTGGTCGAACACTTCGGCGCCGCCGCTTTCGATCCACCGCTCGGGTCGACCGGCTTCGCGCGGTTGCGCGTGCCCCAGCGCCGACCCTACCGGACGCTGGATGGCCACATCTGCATCCTGCCGTACTCCGATCGCAACTGGCGCAGCTTTTTCGAGTTCGTCGGCAACGCCCAGGCATTGCAGGACCCCCGCTTCGCAACACTGGCAGAGCGTGCGCTGGTCTTCGACGAGCTCTACACCCTGCTCGCCGAGGAGGCCGCCAAGCGCACCAATGCAGCATGGATGGCTTTCTGCGAACAGGCGGACATCCCGTGCATGCCGGTGATCGGACTCGACCAGATCCAGGACGATCCGCATGTGCGTGCGGTGGGCCTGTTCGAGCCGGCCGAACATCCGCTGTCGGGGGCTTACCACCTGGTGCGCAGCCCGACCCGTTTCGGCAAGGCGCCGTTTCGCTTGCGTCATCACGCGCCAGCGCTGGGTCAGCACGGCCGTGCGGTGCTGCAGGAGGCGGGCCTGTCCGCCACGGAGATCGACGAAGCGCTGGATACCGGAGGCTGAGTTGCAAAAAAGCCCGCCGGCCCGGAAGGGCGCAGCGGGCTTGGCAGGCGCGAGGCCTGCTGCGACTCAGAGCGTGTCGATGAACGAACGCAGCTTGTCCGAGCGGCTCGGGTGCTTGAGCTTGCGCAGGGCCTTGGCCTCGATCTGGCGGATGCGCTCGCGGGTGACGTCGAACTGCTTGCCGACTTCCTCCAGCGTGTGGTCCGTGCTCATCTCGATGCCGAAGCGCATGCGCAGCACCTTGGCTTCGCGCGGGGTCAGCGAGTCGAGGATGTCCTTCACCACGTCGCGCAGGCCGGCCTGCATGGCCGCTTCGATCGGCGCGGTGTTGTTCGTGTCCTCGATGAAGTCGCCCAG
>JAVHYA010000125.1 GCA_031119395.1 Pseudomonadota bacterium | reverse complement strand
TCGTCGCTCTCGAGCAGCGGCGCGAGGTCGAACACGGCGGCGTTGTTGACCAGCGTGTGCACCGGGCCGAAACGGGCCACCGCGGTGTCGAGCAGGCGCGCAATGTCGCTGCCGCGGGTGATGTCTGCGGCGATGTAGGCCACCGCGTCGGGATGCGCGTCCTGCACCGCCTGCACGCCGGCCGGCGCGTCGATGGCGCGGTCGATCAGGCTGCAGCGCGCGCCTTCGGCCAGGCAGGCCTGCGCCATCGCCAGGCCGATGCCCCCGCCGGCACCGGTGATCAGCACATGGCGACGGTCGAGTCGTGAGCTCATGGGTTCTCCTTCGGGTTCAGGCCAGGGCCTGTGCATCGGCCAGGAAGCCGCGCTCGGCCTCCAGCGTCGCGGGGTGATCGAGCAGCGCCGGCAGAAGCCGCGGCGGGATGGTGATGGCGCCCACGCCCAGTGCCAGCAGCGCGAGATACGCGTCGCGCGAGCGCACGCTGGCCACCAGCAGGCGCGTCGCGGCGCCGGTCTGCGCGACCAGCGCCTGCATGCGTGCGATAAGGGCCAGGCCGTCGATGCCGGCGTCCTCCAGCCGGCCCAGATAGGGTGCGGCGTAGGCGGCCCCAAGCGTGGCGGCGAAATGCGCCTGTTCGGGCGCGTAGACGGCGGTGTAGGTCACCGGATGGCCGGCGGCAGCGAGCTGCCCGCCGGCACGCAGCCCGTCGCGCGTGGCGGGGATCTTCACCACCAGCTGGCCCGGCCCGAAGTCGGCCAGCAGGCGGCGGGCGTCGTCCAGCATCCCGTCCGCATCGGCCGCCTGGACCTGGGCCTGCACCTGCCGCGCGCCGAGCCAGATGCATTCGCGCAGCAGCGCCGGCAGGTCGCGACGCGACACCCCGGCGCGCCGCAGCAGCGTGGGGTTGGTCGTCACGCCGTGCACCACCGGATGCGGCAGGCAGGCGCGCAGTTCGTCGAGGTCGGCGCTGTCGAGGTAGAGGTGGAAGCCGGCGGTCATGGTCGGTGCAGCATCGATGCGATCAGGTCCCAAGCAGTGCGTCGACCTCGCCGCGGCGCGGCGGATCGGCGCCTTCGCGCATGCAGTTGAGGGCCGCCGCGGCGGCGGCGAAGCGCAGCACCTGCAACCACTGCGCCGTGGGCAGCGACGCCAGCGCCTCGGTACTTTCCACGCCGTGCTCCAGCAAGGCCACGGTCAGCCCCGCCGCGAAGGTGTCGCCGGCACCGATGGTGTCGACCACGCGCGTGGGCGGCGGTGCCACATCGAGCGGCGCCTCTCCGGGCCGGTACAGCGTCGCGCCCTCGGCCCCGCGCGTGATGACCACCGCGCGCGGCCCGTGGCGCAGGCAGTCCAGGGCCACGTCGGCCAGGGGGCGGCCCGGGGCGAGCATCTGGGCGTCTTCGTCGCTCATCTTCACCAGGTCGGCCGCGGCCAGCCAGCGGCCGCATCGCCGGCGCCAGTCCACGGGGTCGCGGATGAGGCTGGGCCGCGCGTTCGGGTCGAAGAGCACGAGCCGGCGCCCGCGCTGGGCCTCCACGAACTCGCCGATGCGCGTCGCGGCCGGATCGTGCAGCAGCGAGATGGAGCCGAAGTGCAGCCAGCGGCAGCTGTCGGGCAGCTCGGGCAGCTCCGCCGGTGCCCACAGCGTATCGGCCGTGCCCTGCATGTAGAAGGCGTAGCGGTTGCTGGTCGGCGTGCGTTCGACGAAGGCCAGCGTGCTCGGCGCATCGCTGCGCAGCACGAAGCGGGTGTCGATGCCGTCGCGGGTGAAGCGCTCCATCAGCCGCTCGCCGAACAGGTCGGTCGACAGCTGCGTGACGAAGCCGGTCGGCACGCCCAGGCGCGCTGCGGCCACCGCGCTGTTGGCCAGGGCGCCGCCCACGTGGCCCTGGAAGGCCAGGCCCCCCGCGGCCGTGAAGTCGATCAGCGACTCGCCCACGAAGACGATGCGCATGGCGGCGTCCACGCTCATCGCCCCTGGTGCGCCTCGAACATCGCCACGCGGTCCGCCGCGCGCCGCACGGCCGAGACCAGGCGCAGATCGCCGGCGAGTTCGCCCCATAGACCGCCATCGGCACACAGCGCGGCCGCGGGGTCGGCCGCATCGCAGATCGCGTGGGCCGTGGCCGGATCCATCCCCTGGTCCTGGTAGGCGTAGGGAAGCTCGTCGCGGTGCCAGCGCTGCAGGAAGGCCAGGAACAGCGCCGGCAGCATCGCCACGCTGTCGATGCTCGCCCCTGCGGCCAGGCGCTCGCGCACCGTGGGCGCGATGAACCCGGGGATCTTGGAGAAGCCGTCGGCCGCCACCCGCTGGTTGGTGTCGCGGATGGCGGGGTTGGAAAAGCGCTCGAGCACCACGTCGCGGTAGCGCGGCAGATCGACCGGGCTGGGTTGGCCGGGCTTGCCGAGGCAGGGGATCACGTCGTCGGTGACATAGTCGTAAGCCATCCGGCGGATCGAGGGCGTGAGCGTGCCCTCGTGGATGAACCGCAGGCCCAGCAGCGTGCCGGCCCAGGCGATGCAGCTGTGGCTGGCGTTGAGGATGCGGATCTTGGCTTCCTCGTAGGGCTGCACGGACTCGACCAGCTGCACGCCGACCTTCTCCCACGCGGGGCGGCCGGCGATGAAGTCGTCCTCGATCACCCACTGGATGAAGCTTTCGCCGGTGACGGGTGCCGCGTCGTCCCAGCCCGTGGCGCGCCGCACGCGCGCGCGCAGCTCGGCGGGCGGACGCGGCGTGATGCGGTCCACCATCGCGTTGGGGCAGGTGGTGTTCGCCTGCGCCCACGCCGAGAGCGGCGCATCGCCAACGCGGTCGATGAACTCCAGCAGGCCCGCCCGGAAGCGCTCGCCGTTGTGGCGCAGGTTGTCGCAGTTCAGCAGCGTGACCGGGCCGGCATTCGCGGCCATCCGCGCACGCAGGATGGCCGTGACGGCGCCGTACACCGTCTGCCCCGCCTCGCCGCGGCGCACGCGCTCGACGTCGGCGGCGAGATCGGCGAAGCCCAGGTCGAGCCGGTGATCGTTGTCGAGGTAGTAGCCCGCCTCGGTCACGGTGAAGGACACGATGCGCGTGGCCGGGTCGGCGCCGCGCGCCACCATGGCCGCCTGCCCGGGCGCATAGGGAATGACCTCGCGGATCGATTCGATGCGTTCGTAGCGGTAGTCGCCGGCCGGCGACACGGTCTCCAGCGTGTACGCGCCGCCCTGCGCCTGCAGCGCTGCCAGCACATCGGCCATGTCGGGCCGCAGGTTGGTGCCGGCCAGCGACCATTGCAGGTCGCCCGTGGCACGCAGCGCCTGCAGGTACACGGCCTGGTGCGCCCGGTGGAAGGAGCCCAGGCCGAGATGAAGCACCACGAAGCCGGAAGCGGCGGGCGCCGAAGGGGAAGTCACGGAAACACTCTCCGAAAGGATGGATCAGGCGGCAGCGACGGCGCGCCCGTCGCGGGTGAACAGGTGCAGCACCGACGGATCGATCTCGACGCCGACGTCGTCGCCGCTCTGCAGGGGGGTGCGTTCGTTCTGGCGCGCGATCATGGTCACGCCGCCCACGTCGACGTGGATCAGCGTGTCGGCGCCCAGCGCCTCCACGAGTTCCACGCGGCCGGGCATGCCGGCGCCCGCACCCGGATGCACGCGCACGCCCTCGGGCCGCACACCCAGGAAGCCGTCGCTGGGCAGTTGGCCGCCGGTGAGTTGCGACACCATGGGCAGCGAAGTGGCGGGCAGCATGTTCATCGAGGGCATGCCGATGAACTGGGCCACGAACTGGTTCGCCGGCCGGTCGTAGAGCTCCAGCGGCGAGCCGACCTGCTCGATCAGGCCGTCCTTGAGCACCACCACCTTGTCGGCCAGGGTCATGGCCTCGACCTGGTCGTGGGTGACGTAGATGGTGGTGGCGCCGAGTGACTCGTGCAGCTTCTTGATCTCGACCCGCGTATTGCCGCGCAAGGCCGCATCGAGGTTGGACAGCGGCTCGTCGAACAGGAAGACCTTGGGCGCACGCACGATGGCGCGGCCGATGGCCACGCGCTGGCGCTGGCCGCCCGACAGCTCCTTGGGCGTGCGCTGCAGGTAGTTGCCGAGGTTGAGCTTGGCCGCTGCGGCCTCGACCTTCTGCCGGATCTGCGCCTCGGGCACCTTGCCCAGCTTGAGTGCGAAGGACATGTTGTCGTACACGCTCATGTGCGGGTAGAGCGCATAGCTCTGGAACACCATCGCCAGGTCGCGCTTGCCCGAGGGTGCGTAGGTGATGTCGCGGCCGTCCAGCAGCATCTGGCCGCTGCTGACCGGCTCCAGGCCGGCGATCAGCCGCAGCAGCGTCGACTTGCCGCAGCCGGATGGACCGACGAAGACGATGAACTCGCCCTTCTCGATCGCGAGGTCGACGCCCTTGATGATGTGTGCGTCGCCGAAGCTTTTCTTGATGTTCTTCAGTTCGAGGAAAGCCATGAAAGTGTCTCCTGAATGGATGGGTGAGGCGTCAACGGGCCTTGGCTGGTGCGAGGCCCATGACGCGCTTGCCAGGGCATCCGTGGAACTGGCTCTGCCAGGCCGCCGGGTGCGCCCCCTCGAGGGGGGATTCGGCTACACGAAGTGAGCAAGAAACAGGGGTGGGCTTCATTTCACCGCGCCGAAGGTGAGGCCTTGGACGAGCTGCTTTTGCGAGAACCAGCCGAACACCACGATGGGTGCGATCGCCATCAGCGACGCGGCCGACAGCTTGGCCCAGAACAGGCCCTCGGGGCTGGAGTACGAGGCGATGAGCGTGGCCAGCGTGCCGGCCTTGGCCGAGGTGAGGTTGAGCGCCCAGAAGGCTTCGTTCCAGCTCAGCACCAGGCACAGCAGGCCGCAGGAGGCCAGGCCGCCGACGGACAGCGGCATCACCACGTAGCGGAACTCCTTCCACAAGGTGGCGCCGTCCATGCGGGCCGCCTCGAGGATCTCGCTCGGGATGTCCTTCAGGCTGGTGTAGAGCATCCACACCATGATGGGCAGGTTGGACAGCGTGAACACGATGGTCAGCGCGGGCAGCGTGTCCAGCAGGCCGGCGGTCTGCGCCAGCACGTAGATGGGCACCAGCGCGCCGACGGCGGGCATCATCTTGGTGGAGAGCATCCACATGAGGATGTCGCGCGTCCGCCTGGTGCGGAAGAAGGCCATCGAGTAGGCCGCGGGCAGCGCGATCGCCAGCCCGATCACCGTGGACGCGAGGCTGGTGATGAGCGAGTTGCGCGCGTACAGCAGGTAGTCGCTGCGGCGCTGCACCTCGGTGAAGTTCTCCATCGTCGGCTCGAAGATGAAGAGCGGCGGCACGGCGATGGCCTGCAACTCGGTCTTGAAGGCCGTGAGGAACAACCAGCCGAGCGGGAAGAACAGCAGCAGCGTGACGGCCCAGGCAGCCACCGTGCGGACGGTCGTCGGCAACAGCGTGCTGGGGGGAGATGCGTGGGACATGTGCGTCGTCTCCTCAGTCGAGGTTCTTGCCGATGATGCGGATCAGGAAGGCCGCGACGATGTTGGCCAGGATCACCGCGAACAGCGCGCCGGCCGACGCCACGCCGACGTCGAAGTTCATCAGCGACTGCTTGAAGATCATGTAGGTGATGTTGGTGCTGGCGTTGCCCGGGCCGCCGTTGGTGGTGATGGCGATCTCGGCGAACACGCTGAGCAGGAAGATCATCTCGATCATGATCACCACCGCCATGGGCCGCCCCAGGTGCGGAAGCGTCAGGTACCAGAAGCGCTGGCGGGCGCTGGCGCCGTCCATGCGCGCGGCCTCCATCTGCTCGCGGTCGAGCGACTGCAGCGAGGTGATGAAGATCAGGCAGGCGAAGGGCAGCCATTGCCAGGCGACCATCACGATCACCGACAGCAGCGGCCAATCGGTGAGCCAATCGACCGGCTCGGCGCCGAACATGCGCCACACGTCGGCCAGGATGCCGTAGATCGGATTCATCATCATGTGCTTCCAGAGCAGGGCGTTGACCGCCGGCATGACGAAGAAGGGCGAGATCAGCAGCACCCGCACGATGCCGCGCCCCGGAAAGGGCTCGTTCACCAGGAGCGCGAGCAGGACGCCCAGCACCACGGTGATGAGCACCACGCTGCCGATCAGCAGCAAGGTGTTCCACACCGCCGGCCAGAAGTCCGGGTCGGTGACGAAGTAGTGGAAGTTGTCGATGCCGGCGAAGGTGCGCTCGCCGGGCTGCATCAGGTTGTAGTTGACGAACGAGAAGTACAAGGTCATCAACAGGGGCACGATCATCCAGAGGAAGAGCGCGATCACGGCGGGCGCCATCAGGGCCCGGGGCAGCAGTCTTTTCATGGCAGCACTCCGGCAAGCTTCAAGAACACAAGGTCCGATGCCTCCCTGGCATCGGACCGCCTCTGTCGCTTACTTGTAGTAGCCGCCCTTCTTCATCTCGCGCTCGGCGAGGGTCTGCGAGGTCTTCAGCGCCTGGTCGACCGTGACCTTGCCCGCGAGCGCCGCGCTCATCTGCTGGCCCACCCCCACGCCGATGGCCTGGAATTCGGGGATCGCCGCGTACTGCACGCCGGCATACGGCGACTTGGGCAGCGTGTTCTCGCCGGGGTTGGGATTGGCCGAGTCGATCGCCTTCTTCTCCGCGGCGGCGAACTTGGCGACCTTCTGGAACTCGGGGTTCGCGTAGGTCGACTTGCGCGTGCCCGTCGGCACGGCGCCCCAGCCCTGCTCCTTGGCCACCAGGTTGATGTAGTCCTTCGAGGTTGCCCAGCGGATGAACTTCTGCGCCGCCTCGTCCTTGGTCGAGCTGGCAGGGATGGCCAGGTTCCACGACCACAGCCAGTTCGCGCCCTTGGGCGTGACGGCGACCGGCGCTGCGGCGTAGGCCACCTTGTCGGCCACCTTCGACTGCTTGGGATCGGAGATGAACGACGCAGCGATGGTGGCGTCGACCCACTGTGCGCACTTGCCTTCATTGAAGAGGGCGAGGTTCTCGTTGAAGCTGTTGGCGGCGGCACCCGGCGGGCCGGCCTTCTTCATCAGGTCGACGTAGAAGTTGATGGCGTCCTTCCAGGGCTTGGTGTCGATCTGCGGCTTCCACTGCATGTCGAACCACTGGCCGCCGTTGGTGTTGACCAGGGTGGTGAGGAAGGCCATGTTGTCGCCCCAGCCCGGCTTGCCGCGCAGGCACATGCCGAATACGCCGGCCTTGGGGTCGTTGGCCTTCTCGGCGAAGGCCTTCACCTCGGCCCAGGTGGGCGGATCGCTGAACTTCACGCCGGCCTTGTCGGCCAGGTCCTTGCGGTACATGAGCATCGAGCTCTCACCATAGAAGGGGGCCGCGTAGAGCTTGCCGTCGTTGGACAGGCCGCTGCGGATGGCGGGCAGCAGGTCGTCCACGTCGTAGGCCGCGTCGGTCGCGATGGGCTTGAGCCAGCCCTTCTTGGACCAGATCGGCGCTTCGTACAGGCCGATGGTCATCACGTCGAACTGGCCGCCCTTGGTGGCGATGTCGGTCGTCACGCGCTGGCGCAGCGTTCCTTCTTCCAGCGTCACCCACTTGAGCTTGATGTCGGGGTTCGCCTTCTCGAAGAAGGGGGTGAGCTTCTGCATCTCGATCATGTGGCCGTTGTTCACGGTGGCGATGACGAGTTCGGTGGCGGCGTGGGCCGCGAGGGCGGTGGCGGTGAGCGCGAGCACGAGGCTCGCCTGGGCAAAACGCTTCATGGTTGTCTCCTTGGGTTCCACGACCCGGCGGTCGCTGGAGCGGAATTCTGAGGACGCTGCCTTGCGGCTTTGGTACCTCCATCGCCACAACCAATACTCTTTTGCACAGAGTTCTCGGTAGATTCCCTAGGAGAAGCAATTCAGGATGTGGGCAGGCGCGGGCAAAAAAAAGGCCGCACCAGGCGGCCTTTCAAGAGACGGGCGATCCGGGCTCAGGCCACGGGCGGCGCCCCGAACTGATTGCTTTCCGCCTGGCTGGGCTGCACCAGCAGGAACAGCAGGTAGAAGTTGACCAGCGGGATCAGTCCCAGCAAGAGGAACCAGCCCGACTTGCCGATGTCGTGCAGACGGCGCGCCCCGGCCGCAAGCGCCGGCAGCAGGAAGCCCAGGGCGACGATGGCATAGACGTACTGATGGATGATCTGCGCGACGATCAGCACGATCACCTCGAACAGCACGAACCACCAGTACTCGGAGCGCGAGGCGCGGCCGGTGAAGTCGGCGTACTTGGTGAAGCAGGTCTTGACTGCGTCCATGAAATTCATTGGTCAACTCCTCGTGATAGGTCCCAGGGGAAAACGCCCCCGCGGGATCATATCGGGGGCGTATGGCCTTTTCGGGACAGCCGTCGGGCTAGTGCTTCCGGACTAAGGCCACGCCGAGCCCGGCGCGGGCCTGACGCGTCGCCCGAGGCGAGCCAGGAT
>JAVHYA010000124.1 GCA_031119395.1 Pseudomonadota bacterium | reverse complement strand
CTGACGCCCGCGCCCGCGGGCATCTGCAGGCGCTCGAGCACGCGGCCGTCGTCCGCGTCCACACGGCGCAACTCGCTCTCTTCGCCCTCCCAGGTGCCGTGCCACAGCGCGCCGTCGACCCAGGTGACGCCGGTGACGAAGCGGTTGGATTCGATGGTGCGCAGCACCTTGCCGGTGGCCGGGTCGATGCGATGGATGCGCCGCCCCTGGTAGTCGCCCACCCACAGGCTGCCTTCGGCCCAGGTCATGCCGGAGTTGCAGCCCTCGGGGTTGGGCGTGGGGATGGACGCGAGCACGCGGCCGCTGGCCGGGTCGATTTGCTCGATGCGCGCGCCGGCGATCTGCCAGAAGTGCCGGCCGTCGAAGGCGGTGCCGGCGTCGCAGCGCACGGCCAGCGAATCGGCGGCCTCGCCGCTGGCCGGGTCGAAGCCGACCAGGCGTGTGCCGGTGGCGGCCCAGACGCGGCGGCCGTCGTGCGTCACGCCGTGGATGGCGGTGGCGTCGCCGAAGGGGCCGTACTCGCGCACGACCTCGGCGGGCTGGGCGGCGGGCGTGCCGGGCGGGTGCGGCAGGTAGTCGGCGACGGGAAGGGTTTGCGGCATGGTGTGAGGACTCCGTGGGTGTTGGGGCACGCGGGCATCGCGTCGCCATGGACCGCAATCTAGCCAGCCGGCAGCACGGCGGGGAGTAACAAGATCGTCGTGAAAGCCGTGAGCGGCGGCGCCACCCAGCGCCGTGCGCGCGCGTTGCCGACGGCGCGCACGCGGCCTTCGGCCTCCAGCTCGGCGAGGGCGCGCTGCACGGTGCGCTGGCTGGCATCGAGCGCGAGCGCCAGGGCCGAGGTGGACCATGCGGCGCCGTCGGCCAGCAAGGCCAGCAGCGCGCCCTGCTCGCCGTCGATGGGCGGCAGCAGCAGCACGCAGGGTGCGCCGTCCGCCGGGTGCAGCGCGAAGCCGCGCGGCGTGGCCTCGATGCGCGCCAGGCCGCGCAGCAGCGCGCGCAGGCGGCCCATCTCGACGCGCAGGCGTGCGCGGTGCGTCTCGTCGGGATGGCGGGTGCGGAACACCTCGGCGATCAGGTCGTCGCGCGACGCGTCCTGCGGCCAGGCCTCGCCCAGCGCGCGCAGCAGGCCGAAGAGCACGGGACGGCGGGCCAGCGCCGGCCCGCGCCCGCCCGCGTGCACGCCGCGGCGGCAGGCGTCGACGACCAGCGCGCCCGACGCGCGCAGCGCCTCGACCTCGTGCAGGCGCAGCGGTGCGTCCTGCCCGGCGCTGCGGCGGCGCGCGGCGGGCCGTGCGAGCAGGGCCTGCGCGTCGGCCACCTCGGCCGCGAGGGCGGGGATGCCGGCGCGCCGGGCGGCCGCCTGCGCCTGCTTCAGCGCGGTCGTGGCGTCTTCGGTGCGCAGCGAGCGCAGGGCCAGTTCGGCGCGGCTCAGGGCGGCCAGCGCCGCCAGGGGCGGCGGCAGCGGCTGCGACGGGTCGATGGCATCGAGCGCCGCCTGCGCCTCGCCGAGCCGCCCCAGCAGCAGGGCGCGCCGCGCGATCGTCAACCACGCCTGCACCGCATTGCCGCGATCGCCGTGCGCGGACAGGGTGGCCGCGGCGCCCGCCAGCGTGCGCGGGCTGCCGCCCAGGTCGCGCAGGGCCAGGGCCACTTCGGCCTCGGCCACCACGCAGCGCGCGCGGGCCACCGCTTCGTGCGTGCCGAAGCGCCGCGCGGCCTGGCGCAGCAGTTCGCGCGCCCGCGGGTACTCGCCCAGCCGGGCCATGGCGATGCCGCGCAGGGCCAGTGCGGGCGGGTCGTCGCGCAGCGCGATGCCGCCGAGCGCGCCCAGTGCGTCGCCCAGGGCAAGGGCACGGGCCGAGGCGGCAAGGAGCGGGTCCATGGGCGACAGGCTACACGGCGATCGCGCGGACGGCGTGCGGCGCTGTCCTGCACGGCGGATGCAGGGCGTCTGCTGTGCGCGGGAGGACGCCCGCGCAACGCTGGGTCCATTGCCAACACACGACAGGAGACCAGCCATGGCCGATGACCTGAGCAATGCCGGCGCGCAGGACCGCAGCCGGATCAACGTGAACGAGCCGCACGAGGTGCGCTACTGGACGCAGCGCTTCGGCGTGTCCGAACAGGCGCTGCGCATGGCCGTGGAGCAGGTCGGCGTGTCGGTGGAGGCCGTCGCCAGCCATCTGGGCAAGCGCTGATCCAGCCAGCGGCCGTGCGTCGTCACACCGTCAACGCGCCCCGGAAGCCGCGCGCCGCGTAGTACGACTGCACGCCGTTGTGGTACGTGAAGACCTGGCCGTAGCGCCGGTCGCAGAACAGTGCGCCGCCCAGCTTGCGCATCGCGGGCGGCGTGGCGATCCAGCTGGAGGTCTTGAGGTCGAACTCGCCGAGCTGCTGAAGCTGGCGGTACTGCGCCTCGGTCAGCAGCTCGATGCCGAGCTCGGCCGCCATCTCCACGGCGCTGCCGGCCGGCGCGTGCTCCTTGCGCGATTCGCGCGCGGCGCGGTCGTAGCACAGGCTGCGGCGGCCGGCCGGGCTCTCGGGCGCGCAGTCGCAGAACACGACACCTTCGGCCTGCGGGTGGCGGCCGATCACGTCGGGCTCGCCGCCGGTGGCTTCCATCGCCTGAAGTGCCTTCAGCGCCGCCGCGTTCGATTCGAGCCGCGCCTGCACCTCGGGCCAGGCGATGCCGGCATGGCGATGCGGGTGCTTGTCGAAGCGGGCCTTCAGTGTGTGAAGCAGGCGGTCTCGTTCGGTCGGGGTCATGGGGTGGTCGTGAAGGGACGAAGCGGTCGGCGTCAGGGGCTGAGCGCGATGAGGCTCCACACGATCGCGACCAGCTGCGCGATGTTGATGAGGATGGCCCACACATGGAGCTTGCGAAAGCCCGGGATCGCGTCCATGAAGTCGCCCTGGATGCGCGAGCCCAGCGCGTCCATGCTGGGGATGACGCGCCGGCGCAGCAGCAGGGCCACCAGCGCCAGCGCGGCGGCGCCGCAGGCCACGCCCGGGTGCCCGGCGATGGCGTAGCTCAGGGCGGTGGCGCCGGCGGTGATGAAGGCGGCCCGGTAGTAGACGTTGAAGAAGCCGCGCACGAAGCGCGCATCGAGCGGCGTGTCGTGCCGCAGGACGAGCAGCGGGATCGCGCCCATGATGAAGTAGGCGGTGGTGACGAGCAGCGCCACCGTGAAGAAGAGCGCGGCAATGATGGCGGCGGACATGGCAGGCACCCCCGTTTCGGCCCGCGTCGGCGGGCGCGACAGTCTATGCCTCGGCGCTGCGCGCGCCTAGCCGGCCGCCCGGGGCAATTCAGCCGATGGTCATCAGGTGCGCATTGCCACCGGCTGCGGCGGTGTTGATGCTGAGGCTGCGCTCCAGCAGCAGCCGGTCGAGCACGATGGCCGCATCGCCGGGGGCCAGGCCCTGCACGCCCACGATGGCGCCGGGCCGCGCGGCGAGCGCCTCGCAGACGGCGCGCAACGCACCGGGGCTGCCATGGTGCAGCACGGCGTCGAAGGCCGTCGCCTCGCTGCTTCGCCAGTCGGGCGTGAAGTTGACCTGCGCCTGCACCTCGGGCGGCAGCGCGGCATGCAGCGCGCGCGCTTCGGGCGACTCGGGCCACAGCGCGCGTGAACCGACGGCCAGCACGGCGGCCAGTTGCGCGAGGCGGTCGCGTTCGTCGCCGGCCAGGCAGAGCACGGCATGGCGGCCTTCGAGCCGGTAGACGTTGCGCTCGCCGGTCGGCCCCGGCAGCACGCGCTGCACGCCGGCCGCGCAGGCGCCGGCGAAGCGCTCGCACAGCGCCGCATCGCCACGCTGCTGCGCACCGCACCAGGCGGCCAGCGCCCGCAGCGCGGGCCGCTCGGGCACGCTGTCTGCGGCCTGCACGTCGGCCTGCGGCGGCAGCGGCGTGCCCAGCGGCCGCTGCGCGAGCAGGCGGTACAGGTACAGCGGCCCGCCGGCCTTGGGGCCCGTGCCCGACAGCCCTTCGCCGCCGAAGGGCTGCACGCCGACCACGGCGCCCACCATGTTGCGGTTGACGTAGAGGTTGCCCACCTGCGCCCGCGCGGCGACACGCTCGATGGTTTCGTCGATGCGCGAATGCACGCCCATCGTCAGGCCGTAGCCGGTGGCGTTGATGCGCTGCAGCAGCGCATCGAGCCCGCTGCGCGCGAAGCGCAGCACGTGCAGCACGGGCCCGAAGACTTCCTTCTCCAGCCGCTCGATGCCGTCGATCTCGATGAGCGTGGGCGGCACGAAGGTGCCTGGGTCCGCGCCAGGGTTCGCGGCGCGCGCGGCCTGGAACACATCGAAGCCGCGCGCGCGCATCGCCTCGATGTGGGCCAGCAGGGCCTGCCGGGCCTCGGCGTCGATGACGGGGCCGACGTCGGTCGCCAGTCGCGTCGGCCCGCCCAGCGCGAGCTCGGCCATGGCGCCGCGCAGCATGGCCAGCAGGCGCTCGGCGACGTCGTCCTGCACGCACAGCACGCGCAGCGCCGAGCAGCGCTGGCCCGCGCTGTCGAAGGCCGAGGCCACCACGTCGGCGACCACCTGCTCGACCAGCGCGGAGGAGTCGACCACCATGGCGTTCTGCCCGCCGGTCTCGGCGATCAGCGGCACGGGCTGGCCATGGTCGCCGAGGCGGCCGGCCAGCGCGCGCTGCAGCAGCCGCGCGACCGGCGTGGATCCGGTGAAGAGCACGCCCTGCACGCGCGCATCGGCCACCAGCGCGGCGCCCACGGTCTCGCCCGGGCCGGGCAGCAGCTGCAGGACGCCGGGCGGCACGCCGGCCGCATGCAGCAGGCGCACCGCCTCGGCCGCGACCAGCGGCGTCTGCTCGGCCGGCTTGGCCAGCACGGTGTTGCCGGCCGCGAGGGCCGCCGCGACCTGGCCGGTGAAGATGGCCAGCGGGAAGTTCCACGGGCTGATGCACACCACGGGGCCGAGCGGCCGGTGGGTCGCGTTGTCGAACGCGGCGCGCAGCTGTGCCGCGTCGTAGCGCAGGAAGTCGACCGCCTCGCGCACCTCGGCCACGGCGTTGCCGAGCGTCTTGCCGGCCTCGCGCACGAGCAGGTCCAGCAGGCGCGGCATGGCGGCCTCGAAGGCGTCGGCGGCGCGTTCGAGGATGGCGGCGCGGTCCGCGGGCGGCGTGGCGCGCCAGCCCGCGAAGGCGGCCTGCGCGGCGGCGATGGCGGGCGGCACGTCCTCCACGGCGGCGTCCCGCACCTCGCCCACGACCTCGGCGTGATTCGCGGGGTTGCGCACCGGGCGCGCGGCCCTTGCAGCGATCGGTGCGGCGAGCAGGGGCGCCGCATGCGCAGGGCGTGCGGCGCTCTCGCGCAGGGCGACGGCCAGTTCGGCCAGCACGGGTTCGCTCGCCAGGTCCAGGCCCCGCGAATTGGCGCGGTCCGGGTAGAGCGCGCGCGGTGCCGGAATGCGCGGATGCGGCAGGCCGGGGGCACCCTCCTCGCGCGCCTGCGCCTCGACGGCCTGCACCGGATCGACGATCAGCTCGTCGATGGGCAGGCTGCGGTCGGCCACGCGGTTGACGAAGGAGGTGTTGGCGCCGTTCTCCAGCAGGCGCCGCACGAGGTAGGCCAGGAGCGTCTCGTGCGTGCCCACGGGCGCGTAGATGCGGCAGGGGCGGCCGAGCCCGCGCTCGCCCACGACCTGTTCGTACAGCGGCTCGCCCATGCCGTGCAGGCACTGGAACTCGTAGCGGCCTTCGTCGAAGTCCGGACCCGCGAGCTGCACGATGGCCGCCACCGTGTGCGCGTTGTGCGTGGCGAACTGCGGGAACACCGCATCGGGCGCCGCGAGCAGCCTGCGCGCGCAGGCGATGTAGGCGACGTCGGTGTGCACCTTGCGCGTGTAGACCGGGTAGCCGTCCAGGCCGTCGACCTGGGCGCGCTTGATCTCGCTGTCCCAGTAGGCGCCCTTGACCAGCCGCACCATGAGCCGGTGGCCGCTGCGCCGCCCCAGGTCGACCAGCCAGTCGATCACCTGCGGGCAGCGCTTCTGATAAGCCTGGATGACGAAGCCGATGCCGTGCCAGCCGGCGAGCGCGGGTTCGTGGCACAGGCGCTCGAGCAGGTCGAGCGAGAGCTCGAGGCGGTCGGCCTCCTCGGCGTCGATGTTCAGGCCGATGTCGTGGCCGCGCGCGCGCTCGGCCAGGGCGCGCAGGCGCGGGTAGAGCGCATCCATCACCCGCTCGCGCTGCGCGCGGCTGTAGCGCGGGTGCAGGGCCGAGAGCTTGATCGAGATGCCCGGACCGCCGACCACGCCGGCACCGGCCGAGGCGGCGCCGATGGCGTCGATGGCGGCCTCGTAGGCCGCGAGGTAGCGGCGCGCATCGGCGTCGGTGAGCGCGGCCTCGCCGAGCATGTCGTACGAATAGCGAAAGCCGCGCGCCTCCTGCCGCCGGGCGTTGGCCAGCGCCTGGGCGATGGTCTCGCCGGTGACGAACTGCTCGCCCATGAGGCGCATGGCCATGTCCACGCCCTTGCGGATCAGCGGTTCCCCCCCGCGCGCCAGCACGCGCCCGAGCGCACCGCCGAGCGCCGTCTCGTTGTGCGTGGCGACCAGCTTGCCCGTGAGCACGAGGCCCCAGGTCGCGGCATTGACGAAGAGCGAGGGGCTGCCGCCCACGTGCGCCTGCCAGTCGCCGGGGCCCAGCTTGTCGCGGATGAGCGCGTCGCGCGTGGCGCGGTCGGGGATGCGCAGCAGCGCTTCGGCCAGGCACATGAGCGCCACGCCTTCCTGCGACGACAGGGAGTAGGCCTGCAGCAGCCCCTGCACCAGGCCGGCCTTGCCGACCTGCGGGTGCGCGCGCAGGCCTTCGGCGAGGCGCCGGGCGAGCGCGTGGGCGGCTTGCGCCTGCGCGGGCGACAGGCGCGCCTCGGGCAGGAGTGCGGCGAGCTGCTCGGGCTCCGGGCGGCGGCAGGCGGCGGAGATGGCGGCGCGCAGCGGGCCTTGGGCCTGCAGCTGCAGGTCGTAGGGCGCGTCGTGTGCAGGGGCGGGGTCGGCGGTCATGGCGGCAGGGCAATCGGTGTGGATTGCTCGATGGTTCCGCAGATTGCGCCGAATTTCCGGTCGAAAATCGCCTACTTCACCGAACGAATCTCTACCCGGTATGGCCGACCTCGATCGATTGGACCTGCGCATCCTGGCCGCCCTGCAGGCCGACGGCCGGCTGCCGAACGTGAAGCTGGCCGAAGCGGTGGGCCTGTCGCCCACGGCCGCGCTGGCGCGCGTGCAGCGACTGACGCAGGAGGGCTACATCCTGGGCTACGAGGCGCGGCTGAACCCCGCCAAGCTGGGCGCGGGGATGCTGGTCTTCGTCGAGGTGCTGCTGGACCGCACGACGCCCAACGTGTTCGACCAGTTCAAGGCCGCGGTGCAGACGCGGCCGGAGATCCTGGAATGCCACATGGTGGCCGGCGGCTTCGACTACCTGCTCAAGACGCGCAGCGCCGACATGGACCACTACCGCCGCTTCGCGGGCTCGGTCCTGTGGCAGCTGCCGGGCGTGCGCGAGACGCGCACCTATGCCGTGATGGAGGAGGTGAAGACCTCCTCGCGGCTGCATCTGCCCGGCGTGTGAAGCCCGCGCGGGTCGCTTCAGCGCAACCCGAAGCGTGCCAGACGGCGGCGCGGCGAGTGGCTGCGCTGCCAGGCACCGTAGGCCCACCAGGCGACCGCGCCGAGGCCGATGACGGCCGACGAGGCCAGTGCCACGGGGGTGGGCCGGCGCCACACCGGCCGCTCCTCCACCGAAGCCGTCGGCGCGTCCGTGCGCGGTGCGGCGGCGGGAGGTTCGCTCACGGTGACGGACACCGGGTCGCTGGCCGGGAAGGACTCGGCGATCGCCTGGTCGAGGGTGTTGTCGTCGGGCTGGGGGGTGCGGGCGCTGGCGACCTTCTCGGCCTGCGCAGGGTGCTCCGCGGTGGGGAAGGCGAAGGCGGGTGGCGATTGGTCGTTCATGGTGGGGACTCCTTGGTCTGGGTCGGTCGTCGTGCAGTGCGGATGACATCAGGCTGCGCCCACGTCCTCCGCCGCCCTGTGGGAGGAGCCCGCGATGCGGGTAGGAGTGCGCGCACGCCACAGGCTTGACGCTGTTTCGGCGCTGAGTGCGATCGGGCTGTGGCGCTTGCTGCGTCTGCGTTGTGGCCGAAATCGTCACGTTCGTTACTTTCTCTTGGTCGGGCTATGAACGGGGCGTGATTCGTCGTCGGCGTGGATGGGCCGGCACGACCGACTGGGGCGCTGGGGGCGGCCGCGGGCCTGCGTTCTCCGGCGCAGGCTCGCGCCGACCGGCTTGTCGTGCGGGCTGCGTGCTCGCTGTCCATCGACGTGCTTGAGGGACTGCACGGCGCCGCGAATGGCGCCTGCGCCCGCAGGCCCACGACCACCGCCCTGAACCGCTGTGCTGCACTT
>JAVHYA010000123.1 GCA_031119395.1 Pseudomonadota bacterium | reverse complement strand
TCACAGCCAAACTCGTCACCAACGTGACGATCTATGCCAGCAAAAAGCCAGCCGCTAGATCTCGACCTTCGACCCCAGCTCCACGACCGCATTCGTCGGCAGCCCGAGGAAGTTCGCCGCCCCGCTCGCGTTGTGGTGCATCTGCGCGAACAGCTTCTCGCGCCACGGGGCCATGCCGCTGCCGAGCGTGGGCGTGACCACGTCGCGCGAGAGGAAGTAGCTGGTCGTCATCGGCTCCAGCTGGCAGCCGCGCAGCTTGGCATGCTCCAGCGCACGCGGCAGGTCGATGTCGTTCTTGAAGCCGTAGTGCACGATGATCTGCCAGCAGTGGTGGCCCAGCGGCTCCATCTCGATGCGCTTGTTCATCGGGATCCAGGGCACCTCGTGGCTGCGCACCGTCACGAACAGGTTCTGCTCGTGCAGCACCTTGTTGTGCTTGAGGTTGTGCAGCAGCGCATTGGGCACCACGCCCGGCTCGGCCGTGAGGAACACCGCCGTGCCCTCCACGCGCGCCGGCGGACTCACGAACACCGAATCGAGGAAGTCACGCAGGTCGATCGCCTCGGCGCGCTGCACCTCGCCCATCAGCCGCCGGCCTTCCTTCCAGGTCAGCATCATCATGAAGATGGCGCCGCCGATCAGCAGCGGGAACCAGCCGCCCTCGGGCAGCTTGAGCAGGTTCGACGCGAAGAAGGCGAAGTCCACGATGAAGAACAAGGAGGTCGACGCGATGCACACCGCCAGCGGCAGCTTCCAGGCGTAGCGGATCACGAAGAAGGTCAGCACCGTGGTGATCAGCATGTCGGTCGTCACCGCGATGCCGTATGCCGCCGCCAGGCTGCTGGAATTGCGGAACATCACCACCGCGAGCACGATGGCCACGAACAGCCCCCAGTTCACGAACGGGATGTAGATCTGCCCGGCCGTCTTCACGCTCGTGTGCTCGATGTTCAGGCGCGGCAGGTAACCCAGCTGGATCACCTGGCGCGTCACGCTGAAGGCGCCCGTGATCAGGGCCTGCGAGGCGATCACCGTGGCCGCCGTGGCCAGCAGCACCAGCGGGATCAGCGCCCATTCCGGGGCCATCATGAAGAAGGGGTTCTTCACCGCGGCGGGGTTCTCCAGCAGCAGCGCGCCCTGGCCGAAGTAGTTCAGGATCAGCGCCGGCATCACGACCGAGAACCACGCGATGCGGATCGGCCCCTTCCCGAAGTGGCCCATGTCGGCGTACAGCGCCTCGGCGCCGGTCACGCACAGCACCGTGGCGCCCAGGATGATGAAGCTGGTGCCCGGGTTGTCCCAGATGAACTTGAGCGCGTAGTGCGGGCTGATGGCCTTGAGGATCTCCGGATGCGTGAGCACCTGGTGCACGCCCAGCACGGCGATGGCGATGAACCAGGCCAGCGTGATCGGCCCGAAGAAGCGGCCGATGCCCGCGGTGCCGCGCTTCTGCACGGCGAACAGGCCGAACAGCACCACCAGCGTGATCGGGATGACGTAGTGCCGGAACTGCGGCGACACCACCTCCAGGCCCTCGACCGCCGACAGCACCGAGATGGCCGGCGTGATCACGCCGTCGCCGTAGAAGAGCGAGGTGCCGAAGATGCCCACCACGAGCAGCACCTGCCGCAGCCGGGGCCGGTCGTGCACGGCACGCGAGGCCAGCGCCAGCATCGCGACCAGGCCGCCCTCGCCCTCGTTGTCGGCCCGCAACACGAGCACCACGTACTTGATGGACACGATCACCGTCAGCGTCCACACGAACATCGACAGGATGCCGTAGACGTTCTCGATCGTGAAAGGGACGTGGCCGTGGCCGAAGACTTCCTTGACGGCATACAGCACGCTGGTGCCGATGTCGCCGTAGACGACGCCGATGGCACCGAGGATCAGTGCCGGCAGGGGCGATTTGGGGACTGACACGAGGTCGGGGAACAAGCGAAGCCGCGTGCCGCTGGCACGCCCGGTCACGGGGGCCGCGCCGGCCGCCGTTCACCCTCCGCCCTTGGAATTCCGTTGCTGTGGGGGTCGCTATTGTGCGCTCGCAGCATGGCGCCGCAAGGCTTGACGCCCGCGGGCGGCCGCGCTACCGGCGCCGCCTATTCGTAGACCTCGGCCTCGGGATTCGTGGCCTCCAGCTCGTACGAGGCGGCCACCATCGCGAGCCGGCCGATCACGCCGTACATGTAGAAGCGGTTCGGGGCGCTGGCGCCCAGCTTGGCGCCCGGCTGCGGCAGCTGCGCGCTCTCCGAGAAGGCCAGGGGCACGAAGCTCGCGCCGGGCATGGCGAGGTTCTCGTCGCTGCCGCGGTCGGGGTGCACGCGGTAGAAGCCGCCCACCACGTAGCGGTCCATCATGTAGACCACCGGCTCGGCCACGCCGTCGTGCACGCGCTCGTGCGTCAGCACGCCTTCCTGCACCACCACGTCGGTGCTGCCCACGGCCAGGCCCTCGGCCGCGGGGGCCTTGTCGGCGCCTTTCTTCTGGCGCGTGCGGGCCACCAGCGGCTCGATCTCCTTGGCGTCGCGCACCGTGGTGATCGACAGGCCGGAGGCGCCGTTGTCGGCCTTCACGATGACGAAAGGCTTCTCGTTGATGCCGTATTCCTTGTACTTGCGGCGCACCTTGGCCAGCACCGCATCGACCTGGGCCGTGAGCGCATCGGTGTTCTCGGCACGGGCGAAGTCCACGTCCTCGACCTTGCCCCAGATGGGCTGGATCAGCCAGGGGTCGATGCCCAGCAGCTTGCCGAAGCGCTTGGAGACCTCTTCGTAGCTGTGGAAATGGTTGCTCTTGCGCCGCACCGACCAGCCCGCATGCAGCGGCGGCAGCAGGTACTGCTCGTGCAGGTCTTCCAGGATGCCGGGCGTGCCGGCGGCCAGGTCGTTGTTGAGCAGGATCGTGCAGGGGTCGAAATTCTTCAGGCCCAGGCGGCGCTTGCTGCGCACCACCGGCTCCAGGCACACGGTGTCGCCGTTGGGCAGCTCGACCTTCTTGGGCGACTTGATCGCCGGATCGATGGAGCCGATCTTCACGTTGAGCCCCGCCATCTGGAAGATGCGCGTGAGTTGGGCGACGTTGGCGAGGTAAAACGTGCTTTTGGACTGGTTTTCCGGAATGATGAGCAGGTTGCGCGCTTCCGGGCAGATCTTCTCGACCGCCGCCTGCGCGGCCTGGACGGCCAGCGGCAGCATCTCGGGCGTCAGGAAATTCCAGCCGCGCGGGAAGAAGTTCGTGTCCACCGGCGCCAGCTTGAAGCCCGCATTGCGCACGTCCACCGAGGTGTAGAAGGGGGGCGTGTGCTCCATCCATTCGAGGCGGAACCAGCGCTCGATGGCCGGCATGCCGTCGAGCACACGCTGCTCGAGTTCGTTGATCGGGCCGGTCAGGGCGGTGACGAGATGGGGGACCATGCGACGGCCTTGTGGTGTGGGAGGCGAAACGTGGCGTGAAAGCCGGACTGGAATTGTAGGATTTGGGGATGGCGCGTCCGATGACAAGGCGCGCCGCACGCGCCTTGCCCACCCTGCGTGGGCAGGGCGCTCACCGGGCGGCGGCGTTCACCGGCGGATTTCGCCCTGCCCCAGCACCACGTACTTGAGCGAGGTCAGCCCCTCGATGCCGACAGGGCCGCGCGCGTGGAACTTGTCGGTGCTGATGCCGATCTCGGCGCCCAGGCCGAACTCGAAGCCATCGGCGAAGCGCGTGCTGGCATTGACCATCACGCTGGCCGAGTCGACCTCGCGCAGGAAGCGCTGCGCGTTGACGTGGTCGCGCGTGAGGATGGCGTCCGTGTGGTGGCTCGAGTACCGGTTGATGTGCGCGATCGCCTCGTCCACGCCGTCGACCACCTTGATGCTGATGACCGCGGCCAGGTACTCCTCGTACCAGTCCTGCTCGGTGGCCGGCACGACGCCGGCCACGCCGGCCAGCAGCGCCGCGGCCTCGGCGTCGCAGCGCATCTCCACGCCCTTGGCCGCGAACACCGCGCCGATGCGCGGCAGGAACTGCGGCGCGATCGCGCGCGCCACCAGCAGGCCTTCGGCCGCGTTGCAGGGGCTGTACTTCTGCGTCTTGGCGTTGTCGACCACCGTGACGGCCATGTCCAGTTCGGCCGTGGCATCGACGAACACATGGCAGTTGCCGTCCAGGTGCTTGATGACCGGCACCTTCGCGTCGCGGCTGATGCGCTCGATCAGGCCCTTGCCGCCGCGCGGGATGATGACGTCGACGAACTCGGGCATGGCGATGAGCTGGCCCACCGCCTCGCGGTCGGTGGTCTGCACCAGCTGCACCGCGTCCTCGGGCAGCCCGGCTTCGGCCAGCGAGGCGCGCACCAGCGCGGCCAGCGCCTTGTTCGACTCGATCGCCTCGGAGCCGCCGCGCAGGATGGCGGCGTTGCCGCTCTTGATGGCGAGGCTGGCCGCCTCGATCGTCACGTTGGGCCGACTCTCGTAGATCATGCCGAAGACGCCGATCGGCACGCGCATCTGGCCCACGCGGATGCCGCTGGGCTGCTGCTTCATGCCGATGATCTCGCCGATCACGTCGGGCATGGCGGCCAGCTGCTCGCAGCCTTCGGCCACCGTCTCGATGACCTTGGGCGTGAGCTTGAGCCGGTCCACCATCGGTGCCGCCAGGCCGGCGGCGGTGGCGCGGGCCAGGTCCTGCGCATTGGCCTCGGCCAGCGGTGCACCCGCCTCGCGCAGGCGCCGGGCCAGGGCCTTGAGCGCTCTCATCTTGGTAGCTGCATCCGCCCGTGCCATCTGGGCTGCGGCCGTTTTGGCCTGCAGCCCCAGGGCTTGCATGTGTTCGGCGACGTTGAAGGCGTTCATGGCGGGCATTTTCCCATGGGCCGCGAAATCGGGCAGCCGTACGCGAAGGTCGCCAAAGTCACGCGAAGGGCGCCAAAGAGAAAGACAGGTCCTTGAGATTTCTTCTTCGCGACCTGCGCGAAATCTTCGCGTCCTTCGCGTACGGATGCCCGCATCCCTCAGCGCACCGCGCAGGCCCGGCACAGCATCAGCGCCAGCCGCTGCAGCGACTGCCAGCCGCTGGCGGGCCAGTCGGGCTGCTTCAGGCCCTTGACGATGCCGTCGACGGTGTGCGCGGCACGCAGCAGGCGGGTCAGCAGGCGCGCGTCCAGGCGCGGCAGCACGCGTTCGAAGGCGCGCTCGCGCGGGCCCCAGATGCGGTTCTCGCGCAGCGCCAGCGGCAGCGGGCGGCCGGCGTCCATGGCGTCCTTCACGCGCTTCAACGCACGGATGTCCTCGGCCAGGGTGTAGTGCACCAGCACCTCGGCCTCGCCCTCGGCCTGCAGGCCCTCGAGCATGCGCGCGACGCGCGGCGCGTTGCCGGCCAGCACGGCTTCGGAGAGCTTGAAGACGTCGTAGCGCGCCACGTTGTTGACGGCCGCCTCCACCTGCTCCCAGCCCAGTTCGCCGGGCGGGTGCAGCAATGCCAGCTTCTGGATCTCCTGGTGCGCGGCGAGCAGGTTGCCCTCCACCCGGTCGGCGAAGAACTGCAGCGTGCGCTGTCCCTCCTCGCCGGCCTTCACGCGCTGGCCCTGCTGCGCCAGGCGCTGCGCGATCCACTGCGGCAGGGCGGCGCGCTCGACGGGGTCGACCTGGATGGTGACGCCATGCCCTTCCAGCGCGGCGAACCAGGCGCCGCTTCGGGTCATCTTGTCCAGCCGCGGCAGGAAGACCAGCGTGAGCGTGCTGTCGTTGCCGTCGGCCGCCTCGGCGATCTGCTGCAGCACCACGCTGCCGTCCTTGCCGGGCTTGCCGGAGGGGATGCGGATCTCGACGATCTGGCGGTCGGCGAACAGGCTCAGCGAACCGCCGGCCGCGAGCACCGCGCTCCAGTCGAAGTGCGCGCCGGCCACGGTGTGGCTGCTGCGCTCGGTGTAGCCGGCCGCCCGCGCCGCGGCGCGGATGGCGTCCGCGGCCTCCTGTGCCAGCAGCGGCTCGTCGCCGTGCACGGTGTAGAGCGAGCGCAGACCCTTGCCGAGGTGGGCACCGAGCTGCGCGGCGGCCAGTTGCATCTCAGCCTTCCGAACTCAAGGACCAGTCCGCTCGACGCACAGCTTCGGGCCGGCCAACGCAGCGACGCCCTCAGGGCACCCGCGCAACTGGCCTTGGCCTGTCCTGAGCCTCTCGAACGGCCCGACCGCCGTGTGCGCCCCCCTCCGAGCCGAAGGCGCCAGCGAGGGGGGAGCCGCGACGCGGCTTTGGGGGGTGCCTCATGTCACAGTGCCTTGACCGCCCCGATGCGGCGCACGATCTGGTTGCCGATGTCCGAGGTCATGTCGCGGTAGAGCAGGTTCTGCTCGTTCTCCTTGGCCAGCGCCGAGGTTTCGTTGTAGCTGATGTCGCGCGACTGCGTGACCGTGGTCGGCGCGATCAGCTCCTTGCCGCCCGCGGTGCGCAGGCGAAAGCGCACGGCCAGCGAGAGCGTCAGCTCGCGGATCGTGCCGCCCGAGGTGCTGGCGGCGATGGCGGTGCCGCGGTCCTGCGCGAGGATCTCGCACACCACCTGGGCATCGTTGGGCTTGGCCGAAGCGTCGAGCACCTCCAGGCCCTGGGCCTTGAGGTCGCGACGCACCTGGGCGGCCAGCGGGTTGCCGCCGGTCACGGCGATGGTCTTGAACGGATAGTCCGGCGCGCGCCGCAGTTCGAAGCCGCAGCCGGCCAGCAGCAAGGCCGGCGCAGCCAGCAGCAGGGCGCGGCGCGGAAGGCGGGAAGAAGAGGCCATGCGCGGGCTCCGGTTCAGATGACGATGTTCACGAGGCGGCCCGGCACCACGATCACGCGCTTGGGCTTGGCGCCCTCGGCGTGCTTGAGGAAGTCCTCGCAGGCGATGGCCAGTTGCTCGATCGCCGCCTTGTCCGCACCGGCCGGCACGCGCAGGGAGCCGCGCAGCTTGCCGTTGACCTGGAGCATGAGCTCGATCTCGTCCTGCTCCAGCGCTGCCGGGTCGACCTGCGGCCAGGGCGCGTCGAGCAGCTCGCCGCCCTCGGCCGCATAGCCCAGCGCGTGCCAGAGCTGGTGCGTGAGGTGCGGCGTGGCGGGATACAGCACGCGCAGCAGGATGCCGAAGCCCTCCCGCGCGGCCAGCGCGTCGCCCGCATCGCCGGCCTGCGGCTTGAAGCCTTCCAGCGCGTTCAGCAGCTTCATCGCGCCCGAGACGACGGTGTTGTACTGCATGCGCTGGTAGTCGTAGTCGACCTGCCGCAGCACGGTGTGCACCTCGTGGCGCAGCGCCTTCGCGTTCTTGCCAAAAGCGGCTGCAGCGCCCGTCCCGTCTGCGGAAGCAGCTATGTTTTTCATAGCAACGCCGTAGTTCCAGACACGCCGCAGGAAGCGGAAGCTGCCTTCCACGGCGGCGTCGTTCCACTCCAGCGTGGCCTCGGGCGGCGCCGTGAACATGGTGTACAGGCGCGCGGTGTCGGCGCCGTACTTCTCGATCAGGTCCTGCGGGTCGACGCCGTTGCGCTCGCTCTTGCCCATCTTGCCCACGCCACCGTACTCGACCTGCCGGCCGTCCGCGGTGGTGCCGCCGACGATGCGGCCCTGCGCGTCGAGCGTGGGCGTGACCTCGAGCGGCGGGTGGTAGTGCTTGCCGCCCTTCTCGTCGCGGTGGAAGTAGATGTGGTTGAGCACCATCCCCTGCGTCAGCAGCTTGGTGAAGGGCTCGTCGATGCTGACCAGGCCCATGTCGCGCATGACCTTGGTCCAGAAGCGCGCGTACAGCAGGTGCAGGATCGCGTGCTCGATGCCGCCGATGTACTGGTCCATGCCACTGCCGCCAGTCGCGCCGGGCGCGTCGCCCTGCGGGCGCATCCAGTAGGCCGCGCCCTCGCCCACCATCGCGGTGTCGAGCTTCGGGTCGCAGTAGCGCATGAAGTACCACGAACTGTCCACGAAGGTGTCCATCGTGTCGGTCTCGCGCCGCGCGGGCTTGCCGCAGATCGGGCATTCGCAGGCCAGGAAGTCCTCGCGCTTGTTCAGCGGGTTGCCGCTGCCGTCGGGCACGCAGTCGGTGGGGAGCACCACCGGCAGGTCCTTCTCGGGCACCGGCACGGCGCCGTGCTCGGGGCAGTGGATGATCGGGATCGGCGTGCCCCAGTAGCGCTGGCGGCTCACGCCCCAGTCGCGCAGGCGCCAGGTGGTCTTCTTCTCGCCCAGGCCCTTCTGCTGCAGCGCGTGGGCCACGGCGTCGACCGCCTCCTGGTAGCGCATGCCGCTGAAGTTGTCGGAGTTGATGGTGATGCCGCGTTCCTTGTCGGCGTACCAGTCCTGCCAGCGGTGGTAGTCGAAGTGCGGCTCGTCGTCGACCAGCACCACCTGGATGATGTCGATGCCGTACTTGTTGGCGAAGGCGAAGTCGCGCTCGTCGTGCGCCGGCACGCCCATCACGGCGCCGTCGCCGTAGCTCATCAGCACGTAGTTGCCGACCCACAC
>JAVHYA010000008.1:72224-97838 GCA_031119395.1 Pseudomonadota bacterium | reverse complement strand
AGGCGGTGGGTGCGGGCACGGCGCGTGCCGCCATCGCCTCGCTGCTGCCGGTCGCATCGCTGCAGGCCATGGCGCAGGAGAAGAAGACGCCGGAGAAGAAGGACCTGAAGATCGGCTTCATCCCGATCACCTGCGCCACGCCGCTGATCATGGCGCACCCGCTGGGCTTCTACCGCAACGAGGGCCTGAACGTGGAGGTCGTCAAGACGGCCGGCTGGGCCCTGATCCGCGACAAGATGATGAACAGGGAGTACGACGCCACGCACTTCCTCAGCCCCATGCCGCTGGCCATGTCGATGGGCGTGGGCTCCAACCCGGTGCCGATGAACGTGGCCACCATCCAGAACACCAACGGCCAGGCCATCACGCTGGCCGTGAAGCACAAGGACAAGCGCGACCCGAAGCTGTGGAAGGGCTTCAAGTTCGCCGTGCCCTTCGAGTTCAGCATGCACAACTTCCTGCTGCGCTACTACGTGGCCGAGCATGGGCTGAACCCCGACACCGACATCCAGATCCGCGTGGTGCCGCCGCCCGAGATGGTGGCCAACCTGCGGGCCGGCAACATCGACGGCTACCTGGGACCGGACCCGTTCAACCAGCGTGCGGTGTACGAGGAAGTGGGCTTCATCCACCTCCTGACCCGGGAGCTGTGGAACGGCCACCCCTGCTGCGCCTTCGGCACCAGCACCGAGTTCATCCAGAAGAATCCCAACACCTTCGCGGCGCTGTACCGCTCGGTGCTCACGGCTTCGGCGATGGCGCGCGAGGCCAAGAACCGCGAGCTGATCGCCAAGGTGATCTCGCCGGCGCAGTACCTGAACCAGCCCGAGACGGTGATCGCCCAGGTGCTGACCGGCCGCTTCGCCGATGGCCTGGGCAAGATCCAGACGGTGCCCGACCGCGCCGACTTCGACCCGATCCCCTGGCAGAGCATGGCCGTGTGGATGCTCACGCAGATGCAGCGCTGGGGCTACGTCAAGGGCGAGGTGAACTACAAGCAGATCGCCGAGAAGGTGTTCCTGCTGACCGACGCCAAGAAGTACATGAAGGAGCTGGGCCAGCCGGTGCCGCAGGGCGCCTACCCCTCGTTCAAGGTGATGGGCAGGGAGTTCGATCCCGAGAAGGCGGCGGCCTACGCCAAGAGCTTCGCGATCTCCAGGTCATGAAGTCGCTCAACGCCAAGGCCGCGCTGCTGTCGGTCCTGCTCCTGCTGGTCGTGCTGGGCATCTGGCACCTGGCCACCGCCACGGGCGCGGCCGGCGGCGCCGCCGCCGGCATGACGGCCGAGGAGATCGAGTACGCCCGCATGATGGGCAAGGACCCCGGCGCCGCCAAGGCCGGGGGCTTTCCCACGCCGCTGGAGATGGGCCGCACGGCCTGGAAGCACCTGTCGCACCCGTTCTACGACAACGGCCCCAACGACAAGGGCATCGCGATCCAGCTGGGCTACTCGCTCGCGCGCGTCGGGCTGGGCTTCGGCCTGGCCTGCCTGGTGGCGATCCCGCTGGGCTTCTTGATCGGGATGTCGCCGCTGGCCTACCGGGCGCTCGATCCGTTCATCCAGGTGCTCAAGCCGATCAGCCCGCTGGCGTGGATGCCGCTGGCCCTCTACACCATCAAGGATTCGGGCGTCAGCGGCATCTTCGTGATCTTCATCTGCTCGGTCTGGCCGATGCTGGTCAACACGGCCTTCGGCGTCGCCTCGGTGCGGCGCGACTGGCTCAACGTGGCGCGCACGCTGGAGGTCAGCCCCCTGCGCAAGGCCTTCCGGGTGATCCTGCCGGCGGCCGCGCCCACCATCCTGACGGGCATGCGCATCAGCATGGGCATCGCCTGGCTGGTGATCGTCGCGGCCGAGATGCTGGTCGGCGGCACGGGCATCGGCTACTTCGTCTGGAACGAGTGGAACAACCTGTCGCTGACCAACGTGATCTTCGCCATCCTGCTGATCGGCGTGGTCGGCATGCTGCTGGACCTCGCGTTCGGCCGCCTGCAGAAAGCCGTGACCTATGTGGAGTGAACATGGCAACGCATCCCCCGGGGCCACGATGAGCGCGTCGACCCCTGCGCCCGAGTTCCTCCGCGTCCAGGGCCTGGCGCGGTCCTTCCAGGCCGGCCGCCCGGTGTTCGCGGACGTCGACTTCGACGTCGCGCGCGGCGAGTTCGTCTGCATCATCGGGCACTCCGGGTGCGGCAAGACGACCATCCTCAACGTGCTCGCCGGCCTCGACCGTGCCAGCGCCGGCCACGTGTTCATGGACGGCCGCGAGGTCGCCGGCCCCAGCCTGGAGCGGGGCGTGGTGTTCCAGAGCCACGCGCTGCTGCCCTGGCTCACGGTGCGGCGCAACATCGCCTTCGCCGTCGAGTCGCGCCGGCCCGACTGGGGCCGCGCCGAGGTGGCCGCGCATGTGGAGAAGTACGTGGCGATGGTCGGCCTGT
The DNA here is from genome assembly GCA_031119395.1 of Pseudomonadota bacterium. Taxonomy (GTDB): domain Bacteria; phylum Pseudomonadota; class Gammaproteobacteria; order Burkholderiales; family Burkholderiaceae_C; genus Xenophilus. The sequence continues at coordinate 95,399 of JAVHYA010000008.1, read as the reverse complement.
CCGCGGCGCTGGACAAGAAGCCCTCCGAGCTTTCGGGCGGCATGAAGCAGCGCGTGGGCATCGCGCGCGCCTTCGCCATCGAGCCGAAGATGCTGCTGCTCGACGAGCCCTTCGGTGCGCTGGATGCGCTCACCCGCGGCACCATCCAGGACGAACTGGTGGCCATCGTGCGGCGCACGCAGCAGACCGTCTTCATGATCACGCACGACGTGGACGAGGCCATCCTGCTGGCCGACCGCGTGCTGATGATGCGCAACGGCGTCGAGCTGCCCGGCGGCGGCTGGCGGCCCGGCGGCATCGCCGAGGCGCTTCGCATCGAGCTGCCGCGCGAGCGCACCCGCGGCACGCTGCACCACATGCCCGGCTACTACGAGCTGCGCAACCACATCGTCGATTTCCTCGTCACCCGGGCGCACGCCGCCTGAGGCCTTCCGCTTCCCCCCGCACAACAAGGAGTGCTATCCATGAACCGCAACGACGTTACCGAGAAGATCATTGGCACCAAGGTCGCCAAGGGCATCCAGTGGGCCGACGTGGCCACGAAGGTGGGCCTGTCCAAGGAATGGGTCACGGCCGCCTGCCTGGGCCAGATGACCCTCGACGCCGAGCAGGCCCAGGTGGTCGGCGAGATCTTCGGCCTCGACGCCGAGGAGCAGAAGTGGCTGCAGGTGGTGCCGTACAAGGGCTCGCTGCCCACGGCCGTGCCCACCGATCCGCTGATCTACCGCTGGTACGAGATCGTCAGCGTCTACGGCACCACCATCAAGGAGCTGATCCACGAGGAGTTCGGCGACGGGATCATGAGCGCCATCGACTTCAAGATGGACATCGTGCGCGAGCCCGACCCCAAGGGCGATCGCGTGAATGTGGTGCTCTCGGGCAAGTTCCTGCCCTACAAGACCTACTGAGACGGTCCCGAATTCCGAAAGTGCAATCGGCCGCCAGCGCACGCCCGCCGGGCGCTGCGGCCGAATTCGTCACGAACGTGACGATCTGCCGCCGCGCCCCTCAGGGGGTGGCGGCGGGCGCCACGGAGGCGCCTTCGATGCGGTGCCGCGCCAGCGCGTCGGCCACGAAGCCGGCGGCCTTCACGTCCTCGACGAAGGCCGCGAGGAAGGCCGCCGCCTCGGCGCCGCGGCCCGCCGGCAGGCCCATCGCCTGCTGGATCACCATGAAGCGGCCGGGCAGCATGCGCAGCGATGCATCGTCGCGTGCCCAGCCTTCGAGCAACTGGCGGATGCCCGCCGCCACCTCGATGCCGCCGGCGATCACCGCGTCGCGAACGGCGCCGGCGTTCGGCAGGCGTTCGATGGCGGCGGCCTTGAGCTCGCGCGTGAGGAACAGGTCGTAGGCGCTGCCCGCACCGACGCCCACGCGCGTGCCGGCGCGATCGACGTCGGCGTTGTCCCGCAGCGCCGAGGCGGCCGGCACGAGGTAGCTGCCTTCGATGAGCACGTAGGGCGCGGTGAAGCGCAGGCCCTCGCCCCGCGCCGGGTCGATGGCGAAGAAGCCGATGTCCGCCTGCTCGCCGCGCACCGCCTCGACCGACTGCGCCGCCTTGTCGAACACCACCAGCTCGACCGCCAGGCCCAGGCGCTCGCCGAGCGCGCGGGCCAGGTCGACGGAGACGCCGGCCGGCTCGCCCGTGGCCGCATCGCGACCGGCCAGGATGGGGTTGCCGAGGTTGATGGAGGCGCGCAGCACGCCGGTCGGCGCGAAGGCCTGGAGGAGGGCGGGGGACGGTGAGGTCATGGCGCGGCGGCGAGGGACGACGAAGCGGGCCAGTGTACGGCCCGGCCCCCGCGCGCCGCGCCGTTCGAGGTGGCCCTGGCGTCAGTCGAGGTGGCCGCTCGCCAGTGCGGCGGCGGCGGCGCGCGTCTCCACGCCGAGTTTCTCGAAGATGTGCTCCAGGTGCTTGTTCACCGTGCGCGGGCTCATGCCGAGGATCTCGGCGATGTCGCGGTTGGTCTTGCCCTTGGCCAGCCAGGACAGCACCTCGGTCTCGCGCGGGGTGAGCGCGGCCTCGCCCAGGCGCGAGGCGCCGGTGGGCCCGCGGTCCTGCGCCAGCAGCAGCATCGTCTCGCCCAGGGTCGCGGTGCCCAGGTTGCGCGCCGACAGGCGCTGGCCGGTCGCCGTGGTCAGCCGCCCGGTGCCGCCCTGGAGCACCGGCTCGAGGGCGGGCGGCAGGTGGCCCGGCAACGCGGCCTGCGGCAGGCCCTGCAGCCAGGTGGCGGCCTGCGGCGACAGCCAGGCGATGCGGCCCTGCGCGTCGACGAAGACCACGCCCATGCCCGCCACGTCGACCGCGTCGCGTGCCATGCGGGTGATGCGCGCATTGCGCGTGTGCGTGTGCAGCCGGGCCAGCACCTCCTGCGCCCGGATGGGCTTGACCACGTAGTCCACGCCGCCCGATTCGAAGCCCTCCACCACGTGCGGCGTCTCCGACAGGCCGGTCATGAACAGCACCGGGATGTGGGCCAGCGCCGCGTTGGCCTTGATGCGCCGGCAGGTGTCGAAGCCCGAGAGGCCCGGCAGCATGCCGTCCAGCAGGATGGCGTCGGGCACCACCAGCTCCAGGCGCTCGAGCGCGCTCTCGCCGTCGCCGGCCACCAGCACGGTGTAGCCGCTGGATTCGAGCGTGTCGCACAGCATGCCCAGGCTGCTGGGCGCGTCGTCCACCACGAGGACGACGGGTCGTTCGGCGTCAGAGGTCGAGGGCGACGGCGTCATCGGCGATCACTTTCCTGAGTTGGTCGAGTTCGAAGCGGGAGACCAGGCCGCGCAGCTGCGTGCAGGCCGCCGCCAGATCGGGCCGCTCGGCCGCGATCCGGTCCAGCGCCTGCTGCAGGCCCCGCACATGGCCGATCTGGGCGAGCTGCAGCAGTTCGGCGCGCGCCTCCTCGGGCAGGGCGATGGTGCCGGGCGTCGGCGGTGCGTCCATGCGCACCGGCGGGGCCGGGGTGTGCACCAGCCATTCGAGGCCCAGGTGCCGCTCGAGCGCGGCGATGAGCTCGGACTCGATCACCGGCTTGCCCACGAAGCCCTGGCAGCCGGCCTCGCGCAGCCGCTCGGCCTGGTTCTCGAACACATTGGCCGAGACGATGATGATCGGCACCCGGTCGAAGCCGGCGGCGCGCACGTGGCGCGCCGTGTCCCAGCCGTCCATGTCGTCCATGCTCAGGTCCAGCAGGATGGCCGAGGGCTGGTGGTCGCGCAGGCTGTCCAGGCACTCGGTGCCGCTGGCGGCCTCGCGCACGTCGAAGCCCAGGGGCATCAGCAGGCCCGCGAGCATCTGGCGCTGCACCGGCTGGTCGTCCACCACCAGCAGCGTGCGGCGCGGGCCGAAGTAGCCCGAGATGGGCCGCTGCGGCTCGGCCTGCGGGCCGGGGTCGGCCACCTCGCGCAGGTAGATGCGCACGCTGAAGGTGCTGCCGCGGCTGGAGCTGTCGGCCAGCGCGAGCTCGCCGCCCATCAGCGAGGTGAGCAGGCCGGTGATCGTCAGGCCCAGGCCGGTGCCCGGCTCGCCCGCGCGCCGGCCGACGCTGCCGCGCTCGAAGGGCAGGAAGATGCGCTGGCGGTCCTGCGGGGCGACGCCGGGGCCGGTGTCGATGACGTCGAAGCGCAGCACCTCGCGGCGCGCGTCCACCTGCAGCGTGACGGTGCCGGCCTCGGTGAAGCGCACCGCGTTGGCCAGCAGGTTGATGAGGATCTGCCGCAGGCGCTTGGCATCGGCCTGCACCCAGTCCGGCAGACGGCCCAGGTGGGTGTAGACGAAGGCCAGGCCCTTGTTCTCGGCCTGCGGCCGGACCATGCGCACCAGCTCCTCCAGGAAGGCGGGCAGCGCCAGCGGCGCCGGCTCCAGCTGCAGGCGGCCGGCCTCGATGCGCGCCAGGTCGAGCAGGCCGTCGATCAGGCCCAGCATGTGCTCGCCGCTGCGGTGGATGGTCTGCACGGCGCCGTGCACCGAGGCCGGCGTGGTCGCGGCCGGCTCCGACTTGAGCAGGATCTGCGAATAGCCCAGGATGCTGTTGAGCGGCGTGCGCAGCTCGTGCGTCATGCCGGCCACGTAGCGCGTCTTGGCCTGGTTGGCGGCCTCGGCCGCCTCCTTGGCGGCCTGCAGCGCGGCGTCGGTGCGCTGGTGGGCCTCGATCTCCACCGTCAGCAGGTGGTTGTGGCGGTTCGATTCCTCCTGCGCCATGTGCCGGCTCTCGCTGCCCAGCACCACCCACCAGGCGGCCACCGCCGCCACCAGCGACAGCAGCGCGAAGACCTTGAGGAAGGGCGTGCGCAGGGCCTCGTCGGGCATGCCGCCGGCGCCGATCAGTTCCTGCGCGTAGACGATGCCCATGATGGTGGCCAGCAGCGCCACCAGCGAGAAGGCCACCACCAGGTAGTGGGCCACGCGGAAGTTCAGCCGTGCCGACAGCCGGGCCGGCAGCAGCGCCTGCAGCCAGCCGCTGATCTGCTCGGCGGCGCGCGAGTCGGTCTTGCAGCGGTCGTGGCAGCGCGACTCGAGCGTGCAGCACAGCGAGCAGATCGGCGCGCTGTAGGCCGGGCAGAAGGCCATGTCCTCGGCCTCGAAGCGGTTGTCGCACACATGGCAGGTCACGCTCTGGCCGGGCGTCCAGTGCTGCAGGTCCTGCCGGGCCAGGTAGTAGCGCCCGCGCGTGCGCCAGGCCAGCAGGGGCGACACCACGAGCGCCGTCGCCAGCGCGATGAAGGGCGAGAAGGCGGCGGCCCAGTGCCCGAGCAGGCCGGCGTAGGCCACCATCGCCAGCCCGGCCGCCACCAGCGTGGCGACCAGCCCGACCGGGTTGATGTCGTACAGGTGCGCCCGCTTGAACTCGATCACCTTCGGGCTGAAGCCCAGCGGCTTGTTGATGACCAGGTCGGCCACCAGCGCGCCGACCCAGGCGATGGCGATGTTGCTGTACAGGCCCAGCACCTTCTCCAGCGCGCCGAACACGCCCAGCGTCATCAGCAGCACGGCGATCAGCACGTTGAAGACCAGCCACACCACGCGCCCCGGGTGGCTGTGCGTCAGGCGGGCGAAGAAGTTCGACCAGGCCAGCGAGCCGGCGTAGGCGTTGGTCAGGTTGATCTTCATCTGCGAGACGACCACGAAGAGCGTGGTGACCGCCATCACCATGGCCGGGTCCTTCAGCACGTAGGCGAAGCCGGCCAGGTACATGCGGGTGGGCTCGACGGCGTGCTCCGCCGGGATCTCGTGCTGCAGCGCCAGGAAGGCCAGGAAGGCGCCGCCCAGCATCTTGAGCATGCCGGGCACGATCCAGCCCGGGCCGGCGATCAGCACCGCGGCCCACCAGCGCCCCCGGTTGGCGGCCGTCTTCTCGGGCAGGAAGCGCAGGTAGTCGACCTGCTCGCCGATCTGCACCACCAGCGCGAAGGCCACGGTGGCCCCGGCGCCGAACATCAGCGGGTCGAAGCCGCTGCTGCCCGACACGCGCCCCACGAGGCTGGTGAAGTCGGCGTACAGCTGCGGATTCTTCGCCAGCACCGCGAGGAAGGGCAGGAAGAACAGCACGATCCAGATCGGCTGGCTCCACAGCTGCAGGCCCGAGATCAGCGTGATGCCGCGCATCACCAGCGGGATGATGACCAGCGACGAGGCCAGGTACAGCACCGGCAGCGGCCAGTCCAGGTACATCTGCAGCGCCAGCGCGAGGATGGCCGCCTCCAGCGCGAAGAAGATGAAGGTGAAGCTGGCGTAGATCAGCGAGGTGATGGTCGAGCCGAGGTAGCCGAAGCCCGCGCCGCGGGTGAGCAGGTCCATGTCCACGCCGTGCCGGGCCGCGTAGTACGAGATCGGCAGCCCGGTGAGGAAGGTGATGATGCCCACCACCAGGATGGCCCAGACCGCGTTGGAGAAGCCGTAGGACAGGGCGATGGCGCCGCCGATCGCCTCCAGCGCCAGGAAGGAGGTGGCGCCGAAGGCGGCGTTGGCCACGCGGAACTCCGACCACTTGCGAAAGCTGCGCGGGGTGTAGCGCAGGGCGTAGTCCTCCAGCGTCTCGTTCGCGACCCAGGTGTTGTAGTCGCGCCGGATGCGGAAGATCTTCTGGCCGGAAAGGGGTTGCATCGAGGGGTCTCGCGAATGGCGGGCAGGCGAGCCGTCCTTGCAAGAAGCGATCCGCGGGCGGTGTCGTCTTGGCGCAGGGCACCGCAGCACGCCCGCGCAGTCTGCCGCCCGGGCGGCGGCGTGCCGCTACGTTGAATGACGTATTCGCCGTGCGTAGGGGCGTTCCTACAGTGGCGGCCATGGTGCTTCGCGGCACCTCCCGCTGCACCCCGATGGTGCGGCGAGGCCCCTTCGTCACTCAACCTGGAGCCTTCGATGTCCCGACCCCAAGACCCCTCCGACCTCCTCGCGCTGCGCCGCCGCCGGCTGCTGCAGGGCGCGGCGGCCCTGCCCGTGATGGGCCTGGGCGGCCTGGCCTTCGGCCAGACCCCGCCGACCGCCAAGGTCAACACCACCAAGCTGGCGGTGACCGACACCGAAGTCACCGTGGGCCAGCTGCACTCGTCCTCGGGCACCATGGCCATCTCGGAGACCGGCTCCATCCAGGCCGAACAGCTCGCGATCGACCAGATCAACGCCATGGGCGGCATCCTGGGGCGCAAGATCAAGGTCATCAAGGAGGACGGCGCCTCCGACTGGCCGACCTTCGCCGAGAAGAGCAAGAAGCTGCTGGTCAACGACAAGGTGGCCTGCGTCTTCGGCTGCTGGACCAGCGCCTCGCGCAAGGCGGTGCTGCCGGTCTTCGAGAAGGAGAACGGCCTGCTGTACTACCCCACCTTCTACGAAGGCCTGGAGCAGAGCAAGAACGTGATCTACACCGGCCAGGAGGCCACGCAGCAGATCATCTACGGCCTGGACTGGGGCGCGAAGGAGAAGAAGGCCAAGACCTTCTTCCTGGTCGGTTCGGACTACATCTGGCCGCGCACCTCGATGAAGATCGCGCGCAAGCACATCGAGACCGTGGGCAAGCTCGGCAGCGTCAAGGGCGAGGAGTACTACCCGCTGGGCCACACCAACTTCAACTCGCTGATCAACAAGATCAAGGTCGCCAAGCCCGACTGCATCTTCGCGGCGGTGGTGGGCGGCTCGAACGTGGCCTTCTACAAGCAGCTCAAGGCCGCCGGCATCACCGGCGACAAGCAGTTCCTGCTGACGCTGTCGGTGACCGAGGACGAGATGACCGGCGTGGGCGGCGAGAACTTCGCCGGCTTCTACTCGTCGATGAAGTACTTCCAGACGCTGGACAACGCGAACAACAAGAAGTTCGTCGAGGCCTTCAAGGCCAAGTACGGCAAGGACGCGGTGATCGGCGACGTGACGCAGGCCGGCTACCTGGGCCCCTGGCTGTGGAAGGCCGCGGTGGAGAAGGCCGGCAGCTTCGACGTCGACAAGGTGGTGGCCGCCTCGCCCGGCATCGAGCTCAAGACCGCGCCCGAGGGCTACGTGAAGCTGGACGCCAACCACCACCTGTGGAGCAAGTCGCGCATCGCGCAGGGCCAGCCCGACGGCACCTTCAAGGTGGTGGCCGAGTCGCCGGACCTGATCAAGCCGGACCCGTTCCCCAAGGGATATCAGTAAGCCCACCCCCGTCCGGCTCGCCTGCGGCGAGCCCATACCCCCTCACGGGGGCACACCCCACGGCCCGGCAAAGCCGGTTCCGTGGGTGTCCCCGGGCGGGCCTCGCCGTGCTGGCCGCGGTCGAGGTGCCGGCTCCCGCTTCCACCGGCTCGCGTTCTGAAAGCTGATCCATGACCCTCTCCGACATGCTCAACATCGGCCTCATGCAGGGCTTCGCGGGGCTTTCGCTCTTCGCGGTGCTGCTGCTCATGGGCCTGGGGCTGGCGATCATCTTCGGCCAGATGGGCGTCATCAACATGGCGCATGGCGAGTTCATGGCCATCGGCGCCTACACGGTCTACATGTCGGCCCTGTTCACCGAGCGCACCGCGCCGGGGGCCATGGCCTATTACTTTCCCGTCGCCATCGTGCTGGGCTTCGGCGTGGCCTTCGCGCTGGGCTGGCTCATGGAATGGGCGCTGATCCGCCACCTGTACAGCCGCCCGCTCGACACGCTGCTGGCCACCTGGGGCGTCAGCCTGGGGCTGCAGCAGTGCTTCCGCACCTTCATCAACCCCAAGGAGGTGAGCCCGACGCTGCCCGAGTGGCTGATGGGCTCGTGGGCGCCCATGGAAGGCGTCGACATCCCGATCAACGGCCTGTTCGTGCTGGCCCTGACGGCCGTCGTGACCGTCGGCGTGCTGATCGCCCTGCACAAGAGCCGCTGGGGCCTGCGGGTGCGCGCCACCGTGGCCAACCGCACCATGGCCAACGCCACCGGCATCGACACCAAGAAGACCGACCGCCTGACCTTCGCCATCGGCTGCGGCATCGCCGGCGTGGCGGGTGCGGCCTTCACCACCATCGGCTCCACCGGGCCCACCTCGGGGCAGCTGTACATCGTCGACTCCTTCCTGGTCGTGACCTTCGGCGGCGCCGCCAGCCTGCTGGGCACCGTGGTGTCGGCCTTCGGCATCGCCCAGACGCAGTCGATCTCGGAGTTCTTCATGACCGGCTCGATGGCCAAGGTGCTGACGCTCTCGCTGATCGTGCTGATCCTCATGATGCGGCCGCAGGGTCTCTTCGCCTCCAAGGTCCGCCGCTGATTCCACTTCCCCTCGAAACGACGCCATGGACTCCCTCAAGGCCCTGATCAAGCGCTACCAGCTCGGCAGCCTGCTGCTGCTCACGCTGCTCCTCGTGGTGGTGCTGCCGCTCACGCTGGACATCTTCCGCCTCAACCTGGTGGGCAAGTACCTCTGCTACGCCTTCGTCGCCGTCGGGCTGGTGATGGTGTGGGGCTACGGCGGCGTGCTCAGCCTCGGGCAGGGCGTGTTCTTCGGCCTGGGCGGCTACGCGATGGCGATGTTCCTCAAGCTCGAGGCCTCGGACCCCGAGAGCACCAAGATCCAGTCCACGCCGGGCATCCCCGACTTCATGGACTGGAACCAGATCACCTCGCTGCCGGCCTTCTGGGTGCCGTTCAAGAGCCTGCCGCTGGCGCTGCTGGCGGTGGTGCTGGTGCCGATGGCGCTGGCCTGGCTGATCAGCTTCGCGATGTTCAAGCGGCGCGTGGGCGGGGTGTACTTCGCCATCATCACGCAGGCGGTGGCGCTGATCTGCACCGTGCTCATCATCGGCCAGCAGGGCTACACCGGCGGCGTCAACGGCATGACCGACCTGAAGACGCTGCTGGGCTGGGACACGCGCACCGACAGCGCCAAGTACATCCTCTACTTCGTCTGCGTGGCGCTGCTGATCGGCTCGATCGTGCTGTGCCGCTGGATCCAGACCAGCAAGCTGGGCACGCTGCTGCTGGCCATGCGCGACAAGGAAGACCGGGTGCGCTTCTCCGGCTACGACGTGTCGAACTTCAAGGTCTTCACCTTCTGCCTGGCGGCCGGGCTGTCGGGCATCGGCGGCGCGATGTTCGCGCTGCAGGTGGGCTTCATGTCGCCCAGCTTCGTGGGCATCGTGCCCTCGATCGAGATGGTGATCTTCGCGGCCGTGGGCGGGCGCATGAGCCTGGTGGGCGCGGTGTACGGCACGCTGCTGGTCAACGCCGGCAAGACGCTCTTCTCGGAGAGCTTTCCGGACCTGTGGCTCTTCCTCATGGCGGGCCTGTTCATCGGCGTGACCATGGCCTTCCCCATGGGCCTGGCGGGCCTGTGGGACGAGAAGATCAAGCCCTGGTGGAAGCGCAGCCGCATGGAGCGCCGGGCCGATGCCGAGCGCGTGGCCGCCGCCCACGCCGCCTATCCCGAAGCGCTGCCGCCGCGCGAGGGCAAGAAGCCTGCCGCCGACCTGCCCGAGGGCATGAGCGGACAGGGCGCCTGAGGAGACCGCAGCCATGAGCAACACCGACTTCGCCCTCGCCGTGGAAGACCTCACCGTCTCCTTCGACGGCTTCAAGGCCATCGACACCCTGACCCTCTACATCGACCGGAACGAGCTGCGCGTGATCATCGGCCCCAACGGCGCCGGCAAGACCACGCTGCTGGACCTGATCTGCGGCAAGACCAAGGCCAGCGCGGGCAGCATCAAGTTCAAGAACACCGAGCTGACCGGCATGGCCGAGCACAAGCGCGTGCGCCTGGGCATCGGGCGCAAGTTCCAGACGCCCTCGATCTACGAGAACCTCTCGGTGTTCAAGAACCTGGAGGTGTCGTACCCCGCCGGCCGCTCGGTGCTGGGTGCGCTGGCCTTCCGCTGCACCGACGAGGTCAAGGCCCGGGTGCAGGTGGTCGCCGAGGAGATCGGCCTGGCCGACCGCCTGGAGACCGAGGCCGGCTTGCTCAGCCACGGCCAGAAGCAGTGGCTGGAGATCGGCATGCTGCTGATGCAGGAGCCCGAGCTCCTGATGCTGGACGAGCCCATCGCCGGCATGAGCGCCAAGGAGCGCGAGCTGACGGCGCAGCTGCTCAAGCGCATCTGCCAGAACCGGGCCGTGATCGTGATCGAGCACGACATGGACTTCGTCAAGCAGATCGCCCACAAGGTCACCGTGATGCACCAGGGAAAGATCCTCGCGGAAGGCCCGATGGAGAAAGTCCAGGCCGATCCCAAAGTCATCGACGTGTATTTGGGGCACTGACATGAGCAACGTGATGCTGAAGGTCGAGGACCTGCACGTGGCCTACGGCCAGAGCGAGGCGCTGCACGGCGTCTCCTTCGAGGGCATGGCCAACGAGACGGTGGCCATCATGGGCCGCAACGGCATGGGCAAGACCACGCTCTTCAAGTCGCTCATGGGCGTGCTGCCGGTCAAGAGCGGCCGCATCGAGGTGGCCGGCCAGGACGTGACCCGGGACGAGAGCTTCCGCCGCGTGGCCAAGGGCATCGCCTACGTGCCGCAGGGCCGCATGATCTTCCCGACCCTGACGGTGGAGGAGAACATCCAGACCGGGCTGGAGAACAGCAAGACGCGCCGCATTCCCGAGGAGATCTACGCGCTCTTCCCGGTGCTCTTCGACATGAAGCGGCGCAAGGGCGGCAACCTCTCCGGCGGCCAGCAGCAGCAGCTGGCCATCGCGCGCGCGCTGGTCACCGAGCCCAAGGTGCTGCTGCTGGACGAGCCGACCGAGGGCATCCAGCCTTCCATCATCAAGGACATCGCGCGCGCCCTCAACGAGATCCGCCGCATGAAGGGCATCACCATCGTCGTGTCGGAGCAGGTGCTGTCCTTCGCCATGGACGTGGCCGACCGCCTCTTCGTCATCGAGGGAGGCCGCCTGGTGCACGAGACCGCCCGCGACAAGACCGACGAGGCCCACATCAAGGCCTACCTCTCGGTCTGACGGCCCCCCGCTTTCCCCTCCCGCCATTTCAACCAGGAGCCTTCCCAAATGCCCGACACCCTGATCAAGGTCGATCTATCGCAACCCGCGCCCAGCAACGAGCTGGTGCACAACCGCTGGCACCCGGACATCCCGATGGCCTGCTGGGTGAACCCGGGCGACGACTTCGTGCTGGAGACCTACGACTGGACCGGCGGCTTCATCAAGAACAACGACAGCGCCGACGACGTGCGCGACATCGACCTGACCACGGTGCACTACCTCAGCGGCCCGGTGGGCGTGAAGGGCGCCGAGCCCGGCGACCTGCTGGTGGTCGACCTGCTGGACATCGGTGCCAAGGACGACAGCCTCTGGGGCTTCAACGGCTTCTTCAGCAAGAAGAACGGCGGCGGCTTCCTCACCGAACATTTTCCCCAGGCGCAGAAGTCGATCTGGGACTTCCACGGCATGTTCACGACTTCGCGCCACGTGCCGGGCGTGAAGTACGCGGGCCTCATCCACCCCGGGCTGATCGGCTGCCTGCCCGACCCCAAGATGCTGGAGGTGTGGAACACGCGCGAGCAGGCGCTGATCGATTCCGACCCGGCCACCAGCGGCCTGGCCAACCCGCCCTTCGCCGGCACGGCGCACATGGGCAAGCTCACGGGCGAGGCCAAGGCCAAGGCGGCGGCCACCGGCGCGCGCACCGTGCCGCCGCGCGAGCATGGCGGCAACTGCGACATCAAGGACCTGTCGCGCGGCTCGAAGATCTTCTTCCCGGTCTACGTCGAGGGCGCGGGCCTGTCGGTGGGCGACCTGCACTTCAGCCAGGGCGACGGCGAGATCACCTTCTGCGGCGCCATCGAGATGGCCGGCTGGGTGCACATGAAGGTGTCGATCATCAAGGGCGGCATGGCCAAGTACGGCATCAAGAACCCGATCTTCAAGCCCAGCCCGATCAAGCCCGTCTACGACGACTACGTGATCTTCGAGGGCATCAGCGTCGACGAGAGCGGCAAGCAGTACTACCTCGACGTCAACGTGGCCTACCGCCAGGCCTGCCTCAACGCCATCGAGTACCTGAAGAAGTTCGGCTATTCGGGCGCCCAGGCCTACTCGATCCTCGGCACCGCGCCCGTGCAGGGCCACATCAGCGGCGTGGTCGACGTGCCCAACGCCTGCGCCACGCTGTGGCTGCCGACGCAGATCTTCGACTTCGACATCAACCCGAGCGCCGCCGGGCCGACGAAGTTCCTGGACGGCAGCATCGACATGCCGCTCTCGCCGGACCTGCTCTGAGATGCCGGCCTACGAGTACGAATGCGCCGGCTGCGGGGGCTTCGATGCCTTCCGCAGCATGAGCCAGCGCAACGAGCCCGCGGCCTGCCCGGTGTGCGCCGCCCCCTCGCCGCGGGTGCTGGCGAGCGCGCCGCGGCTGGCGCTGCTCGACGGCGGCACGCGGCGCGCGATGGATGTCAACGAGCGCGCGCGGCACGAGCCCAGGAGCTCGCGCGACTACCAGCGGCTGCGCCACCCGGCCGGATGCGGCTGCTGCAGCCCGGGCCGCAGCAAGGCGACGGTGACGGCGCCCAACGGCGCCAAGGCCTTCCCCTCGAAGCGGCCCTGGATGATCAGTCACTGAGCGCCGGCACACGGGCCTCGGCCCGTCCGCACAGCCGTGCGACCAGGGCGCCCACGTCGGCGGGGAGCCGGTCGCCGCGCCATGCGACGTGCTGGTCGGCCCGGCACAGCACGAGGCGGTGGCGGTAGCCGGCCTCGGCCGGCAGTTCGTCGGTCGTGGCGTCGACCAGCGCCAGCGGCATGCCGACGGCCTGCGCGGCCGCCTGCAGCGGCGCGACGTCGGCCGACGGGTCGCGGCGCAGCAGCGTGTAGCCGGGGCCGAAGGCGTCGTAGAGCGAGCGCCCGTCGGCCAGCCAGACGTGCGGTGCCCGGCAGCCCGGCACCGTGGACGGCGTGAAGCCGCCCATGGTGTAGGGCGGCGGCGCCTCGCCGTCGGCGGCGATGATGGGCGAGGCCTCGTAGAAGTACCCGAAGTTCAGGCCCGCGCAGCAGAACTGCTGCACGTTGAGTTCGTAGGCTTCGCGGCCCACGGCGTCGCGCAGCGCCTGGCCCTCGGGCCCCGGTGCTTCCAGATCGGGCGGCACCGCGCCGCGCGCGCGGATCATCTTCTGGGCATGTTCCATCGCGAACTGCGACACCTGTTCGGTGATCGGCTGGCGCTCGGCTTCGTAGGCATCGAGGATGGCCTCGTCGGCCCAGCCCTGCAGGCACGCGCCGAGGAGCCAGCCGAGGTTGACGGCGTCGGCGATGCCGGCGTTCATGCCGTAGCCCGCGTAGGGCACCCACAGGTGCGCGGCATCGCCGGCGATGAACACGCGGCCGGCGCGGAAGCGGTCGGCCACCAGCCGCCGGCCCACCCAGTCCTCCTTGCTGATGACCTCGTAGTGGAAGTCGGCCTCCACGCCCAGGATCTCGCGGATCGAGGCGTCGCGGTCCACCGAGTCGAACTCCGGCTCGTGCGGGTTGAGGTGGTTGTGCACCAGCCAGCGGTCGCCGCCATCGATGGTGAACACGGTGCCGCAGCGCCGCGGATTGACGGCGTAGCAGCACCAGGCGTCCGTGCCCCGGGTGCGCTCGCGCAGCCCCGGTGCGCGGATGTAGGTCGATTGCACGCGCTGGATCACCGGCGTGCCGGCCAGCTGCGCGCCCATGGCCTTGCGCACCATCGAGCTGCCGCCGTCGCAGCCGACCAGGTAGCGCGCCCGCAGGGTGCGGGTGCTGCCGTCGTCCAGGCCGAGCGCGGTCGCCGTGACGCCGTCGGCGTCCTGTTCGAAGCCCAGCACCTTCGTGCGGCTGAGCAGTGTCACGCCCGGCCGGCTCGCGGCATGTTCCAGCAGGATGGGCTCGAGGTAGATCTGGTTGATGCGGTGGGGCGGCTCGGGGGTCGGCCACCAGGTGTCGGGACCGCCGGTGGCGGTGTAGCGCTCGCGCCGGCTCGGGATGGGGATGCGCGTGAGCTCCTGCCCGGTGAAGGAGGTGCGGAACACGACGTCGTTGGGATGGTCGGCGGGCAGTCCGGCGTCGCGCACCTGGGCGGCGACGCCCAGGCGGCGGAACTGCTCCATCGTACGGGCCGACACGTGGTTGCACTTGACATTGGGCGGCTCGCCGCGGTGGCGGGTCTCGGCGATCGTGACGCGCATGCCGCGCGAGGCGAGGTCCATCGCGAGGGTGAGGCCGACCGGGCCGGCGCCGACGATCAGGACGTCGGTGTTCGTTGTCTCGAGGCTCATGAGAAACAGGGGGGAGGGAGGGAGGAATCAGTCGAGCTTGATGCCGGCGCGCTGGATGACCTGCGCCCACTTGGTGGTCTCGCTGCCGATGTAGCGCGCGAAGGCCGCGGTGCTCTGCGGCGCCGGCTCGACGCCCAGGTTGCGCATGGCGGCGCGCGTCGCCTCGTCGGCCAGGCCGGCGTTGATCTCGGCATTCAGCCGCGTGACGATGGGCTCGGGCGTGCCGGCCGGCGCGACGATGCCGAACCAGCCGGTGGAGTCGTAGCCGGGCACGCCCGCCTCGGACATCGTCGGTACGTCGGGCAGCATGGGCAGGCGGGCCGTGCTGGTGACGGCATAGGCGACCAGCTTGCCGGCGCGGATCTGCTGCAGGGCCGAGGGCAGGTCGACGATGCCCAGCGGCACCTGGCCGCCCAGCACGTCGAGCGCCGCCGGGCCGGAGCCGCGGTAGGCGACTTCGACCAGTTCCACCCCGGCCATCTGCGAGAACAGGGCCGCTGACAGATGCATGGCCGTGCCGTTGCCGCCGTGCGCGATCGACAGCTTGCGCGGCTCGGCCTTCGCCTTGTCGATCAGCGCCTTGAGCGTGCGCGGCGGCAGGGACGGGTGCCCGACCAGCACGAAGGGAATGGCCGCCACCATGGCCACGGGCTTGAGGTCGCGTGCCGGGTCGAAGGGCATCTGCGCGTACAGGCTCGCGTTGGCCGACAGCGCGCCGGCCGCGCCCAGCCCCAGCGTGTAGCCGTCGGGCGCGGCGCGGGCCACCACCGTCAGGCCGACGTTTCCGCCCGCGCCGGGCCGGTTGTCGACCACCACCGGCTGGCCCAGGTGCTCGTTCAGGCGCGGGACCAGCATGCGGAACACGGCGTCCGAACTGCCCCCGGGCGGAAAGGTGACCACCACGCGGATCGGCTTGTTGGGATAGTCGGCCTGGGCCAGCGAATGCAGCGGTGCGGCCAGTGCGACGGCGCCGGCCGCCAGGGTGGCCAGCGCGCGGCGGCGGGCCGGGCAGGGCCGGGCGTGCGCGCGGCCTGAAGAGGAATGCATGCGTGTCTCCGGTTTCGGTGTTTTCCGCATTGAAACCGCGACGGATTCATTCGTAAATCAATAAATTCGAAAGCATTCTCAAGATCACCTGATGAATACCACCTTTGCGCCGACGATCCGGCAGCTGCGGGCCTTCGTGCAGGTGCACCGGCTGGGCAAGCTCAGCGCCGCGGCCGAACAGCTCTTCGTCACGCAGTCGGCCGTGAGCATGCTGATTCGGCAGCTGGAGGAGGGCCTGGACGCACGCCTGTTCGACCGCACCACGCGCTCGCTGCAGCCCACGGCCGCCGCGTCGGAGATGCTGCCGGTGGCCGAGCGCATCCTGCGCGACGTCGACGCGCTGGCCACGGGCTTTCGCGAGCTGGCCCAGCTCGAGCGCGGGCGCGTCAGCATCGCCATCACGCCCACGCTGGCGTCCTTCCTCCTGCCCGAGGCGATTCGCGCCTTCGCGCGAAGCCACCCGCAGGTGCGTGTGCTGGTGGACGACTGCGCGCCCGACCAGTTCGTCTCGCGCGTGATCGGCGAGCACGTGGACTTCGGCATCGGCACGCCCGAGCGGCCCGGCGCCGAGGTCGACACGCAGACGCTGCTGCGCGATCACCTGGCGCTGGTGTGCCCGCGCACGCATCCCCTGGCCGCGCAGCGCTCGGTGTGCTGGCGCGCCCTGGCCGGCGAGCCCCTGACCACCGTGCGGCCGGGCTACGGCATCCGTCCGCAGATCGAGGCGGCGGCGGCGCGCGCCGGGGTGGTACTGGACGTGGTGCACGAGGTGTCGTTCCTCTCGACCGCGCTGTGGATGACGGCCAGCGGCATGGGCGCGGCCATCATGCCCTCGGCCTTCGCGCGGGCGGCGGGCGATGCCGCGCTGGCCATCCTGCCGCTGGTCGCGCCGCGCGTGTCGCGCGACGTGTCGGTGGTCACGCGGCGCGGGCGCTCGCTGTCGGCGGCCAGCCTGAGCTTCATCCGCACCCTGCGCACGACGCTGGCGGCGCACAAGGGCTGAGCCGCTGCAGTGGCCTGCGGCGGGCCCGTACGTCAATCAACGTATGGGCCGGCCGGGCGGCGGTTTCCAGAATGCCGGCATCGACATTCCCCGGAGCGCAGCCATGATCCACGGCGACATTTCCAGCAGCAAGGACACCGTCGGCGTCGCCGTCGTCAACTACAAGATGCCGCGCCTGCACACGCGCGCCGAGGTGCTCGCGAACGCGAAGCAGATCGCCGACATGGTGGTGGGCATGAAGGCCGGCCTGCCGGGGCTGGACCTGGTGATCTTTCCCGAGTACAGCACGCACGGGATCATGTACGACAGCGCCGAGATGTACGAGAACGCGGCCAGCGTGCCGGGATTCGAGACCGAGATCTTTGCCGAGGCCTGCCGCAAGGCCAAGGTGTGGGGCGTGTTCTCGCTCACCGGCGAGCGCCACGAGGAGCATCCCAACAAGGCGCCGTACAACACCCTGATCCTCATGAACGACCAGGGCGAGATCGTCCAGAAGTACCGCAAGATCATGCCCTGGGTGCCGATCGAGGGCTGGTACCCCGGCAACTGCACCTACGTCAGCGAGGGCCCCAAGGGCCTGAAGATCAGCCTCATCATCTGCGACGACGGCAACTACCCCGAGATCTGGCGCGACTGCGCCATGAAGGGCGCCGAGCTGATCGTGCGCTGCCAGGGCTACATGTACCCGGCCAAGGAGCAGCAGATCCTCATCAGCAAGGCCATGGCCTTCGCCAACAACGTGTACGTGGCGGTGGCCAACGCCAGCGGCTTCGACGGCGTGTACTCGTACTTCGGCCATTCGGCGCTGATCGGCTTCGACGGCCGCACGCTGGGCGAATGCGGCGAGGAAGAGATGGGCGTGCAGTACGCCGCGCTGTCCAAGAGCCTGATCCGCGACTTCCGCAAGAACGGGCAGAGCGAGAACCACCTGTTCAAGCTGCTGCACCGCGGCTACACCGGCGTCATCAACTCGCGCGAGGGCGACAAGGGCGTGGCCGACTGCCCCTATTCCTTCTACGGCAAGTGGGTGTCCGACCCCGAGGGCACGCGGGCGATGGTGGAGTCCTTCACGCGCAGCACCGTCGGCACCGCCGAGGCGCCGATCGAGGGCATCCCGAACGAAGAGACGGCGAACCTGCACCGCTGACAGACCGCAGGCATGGACGCCCATGACCCGCTGCACGCCTGGCGCATCGCCCGGGAGCCGTTCTACCGGCCCGTGGGCGACGAATGCGCGCAGTTCGAGGCCGCCTGGTCGCGGCGCCTGCCGCTGCTGCTGAAGGGGCCGACCGGCTGCGGCAAGACCCGCTTCGTCGAACACATGGCCTGGCGCCTGGGCCGGCCGCTGGTCACCGTGGCCTGCCACGAGGACACCGGCGCCGGCGACCTGGTGGGCCGCTGGCTGCTCGACGCCGAGGGCACGCGCTGGCAGGACGGCCCGCTGGCGCTGGCTGCCCGGCACGGTGCCATCTGCTACCTCGACGAGCTGGCCGAGGCGCGGCCGGAGACGGCGGTGGCCATCCACCCGCTCACCGACACCCGGCGCATGCTGCCGCTGGACCGCCGCGGCGAACTGCTGCGGGCGCATGCCGATTTCATGCTCGTGGTGTCCTTCAACCCGGGCCACGGGAGCCGCCTGCTGCGCAGTGCGACGCGCCAGCGCTTCTGCGGCCTGGCCTTCGACCACCCGCAGGCCGAGGACGAGGCGCAGATCCTGATGCAGGAGGTGGGCATCGACGTCGAACTGGCGAGCGCCCTGGTCGCGCTGGGCCGGCGCTCCCGCCGGCTGGCGGGGCAGGGGCTGGAGGAGGGGGCCTCGACCCGCATGCTGGTGCGCGCGGCGGAGCTGGTGCGGGCCGGCATGGCGCCGCGCCAGGCCTGCCGCATGGCGCTGATGGCGCCGTTGACCGACGACCCCACGCTGTCCGACGCGCTGGCCGCGGCCATCGATGCGTCCTTCTGAGCTGGAGCCTGCGGCGGCGGGCCATGCGGTCCTGGCGCCCTACCTGAGGTTGCTGTGGAACCTCGCGCCGCCGATCCGCGCGCTGGCACCCGGCGCGGATGCCGACGCGGCGCCTTGCCTGACGCAGCAGGGGCTGCACCTTCCGCCTCCGCCGCCCGGGCTCGAAGCCGCCGAGGCCGCCGCGTGGCAGCGCGCCGCCGCGGCCCATGCGGCGGCGCACCTGGTGTTCTCGCGGCGGCTTTTCGCGCGCGCCGGCGTCGCACCCGTCACGCAGGCCCTGGTCGACGTGCTGGAGGATGCGCGGGTCGAGGCCCTGGCCCGGCGTGCACTGCCCGGGCTGCGCGCGCTGTGGACGCGCTGGCACACCGCATCGCCCGCCGATGGCCAGGGCTTCGCGGCGCTCCTGGCACGGCTGGCGCGTGCCCTGGCCGACCCCGGCTACGACGACCCGCATCCCTGGGTGCGCAAGGGCCGGGCGCTGTTCTTCCTCGACGCAGCAGGGGACGTGGTCTCACCGGCCCAGGGCCTGGCGCTGCGGCGCATGGCCTCCGCGCTCGGGCACGACCTCGGCCAGATGCGCATGGCCTTCGACCCGCGCACGCACCGCATCGCGCCTTCGTACCGCGACGACAACCGCTGGCTGTGGCTGGCGCCCGAGCAGGAGCAGGCGGCGCGGCCGCCGGGGATGTCGCCATCGGCCCATGCCGAAGGTGCGCCGGATGCAGCGGTCGTGCCGCCCGAGCGCGTGTATCCCGAATGGGATGCGCGCATCGGCCGCCTTCGGGCGTCGTGGTGCGAAGTGCGCGAGCGCCGGCCCCCGCCGGCGGGCCCGCATGCGGCCGCGCCGCAGCCGCCGGGGCTTCATGCCGCGCTCACGGCCGCGCTGCGGCCGCTGGCCCGCGCGCCGTCGCGCCGCGCGGGGCTGCGGGCCCTGGACGGCGAGGGCTTCGACCTCGACGCCGCCATCGAGGCCGCGGCCGCGCGTCGGCATCGGCTGCCCTTCGATCCGCGCGTGCACCGCCGACCGACCGCGGCGCCCGGGGGCGGTGCCGCCTTCCTGCTGATCGACACCTCGGCCTCGAGCGAGGCCAGCCTGCCGCTCGCGCTGGCCGCGGCCGAGGCGCTGGCGCCAGCCCTGCGCGACGCGGGCTGGCAGGTGGTGGTGCAGGGCTTCGAGTCGGAGGGCCGTCGTGCCGTCACCCTGTGGCGGGTCCTCGACGCCGGCGAGCGCTGGGACGACCACGCGCGGGGCCGCCTGCACGCGCTGCGCGCGGCGCATTCCACGCGCCTGGGCGCCGCCCTGCGCCATGCCATCGACCGATTGGCGGCCTGTCCGGCATCGCGACGCATGCTGTGGCTGCTGGGCGATGCCGATGCGCACGACATCGACATCCACGAGCCCGGCTACCTCGCGGCGGATGCGCGCCATGCGGTGCAGGCGGCCCGCCAGCAGGGCATCGGCATGCGTGCGCTGGTCTGCGCCGACGACGACGGCAGCGCTGCAGCGCGCATCTTCGGCCCCGGCGGCTGGGCACGGGTGCGCAGCCTCCAGGAACTGCCGCAGGCGCTGGGCGGACCGGGCTGAGACGACCCCGACTGCCTGGGTTCTGCCAAGTGCCGATCAGGCATTCCGTGCGCCACGCCCATCACACCGGTAGCGGACGAAGTGCGGCCGGCAATTCGCGGGGCATGGGTGTTCGCGCGAGGATGGGCATCCAGTTCGCCTGCCACCGCGCGAGCGCCGCGGCATCACGTCCAAAAGCCAGATCGAGGAACGCCAGGGCCAGATCCGCCGTGGCGGCCTTGACCTTGACGTTCAGTGCCAGCCCGCCGGTCAGTCGACGGTCGGTGAACATGCTGTGAGAGCCGCCTTGGAACACGGCCAGCAGCTTGTGCGGGTGGGGAATGGCGTTGAACACGGCCAGCCGATCTGCCATGCCGGAGCGATAGCCAGGAATCTCGATGACATCCTCGGTCGCTGTCACGTGGATGGTCGGCACAGCGATCTTGCTCAGCACGGCCGCCAGATCGGGCTCGTTGTAGAACGGCGGCGCCGAGATGATGACTGCGGCAGCAAAGCGCGGGTCGTGGCAACTGATCGTCTGGCCATCTCTGACGACCTCTGCGCCGATCGTCAGCAAGGTGGTGTTCGCGCCGTACGAGTGGCCCGCCGCGATCAGTTGCTGCCGGTTCACTGCGGCATGGCGCTCGCCGATCTCGTCCGAGAGCATTCGATCGAGCGCAAATCGCACGTCGGCAGCACGCGCAATGGCCTCGCGCTCCTGCGCCGCTGCCTGCAGGCGGCCGACCACGGCGAACGGGTTGCCCGACCAGAGCCTCGCATCACTGCCCGCGTGCTGGACGTGCAGGCTGGCGATGCCATGACTCGACCAGTGCTTTCCGAGATAACTGTAGCCCTGTCTCGAACCGCCGATGCCATGCGAGAACACGACCAACGGCACCGTGCCCTCGGGCGTTGGTCTCGCCGGCCAGTAGAGGCGCGCCGGCACCGGCCGGGAACGGGTGGGATCGACCCAGTCGTAGTCCATCACGTGGTAGGGCTGCCCGGCGGTCTGTGCCCTCGTCTGCGCCCACCCCAGGGCCAGGGGAGCCCCCAGCAGCGCGGCGCTCACTTTCCGCCGTCGCATGTCGACGTGCGCGTCCTTCGGTCCGCGAGGGCCCAACGTGGAAGTCCAGCCTTTCATGGCGCGTGCAGGTGGCGAACACCCTGATGGGCGTCGGAAGGCACCGGATCCGCAGGGAACACCGTGCCAGTCAGTTCCTCGGAGACCGACCAGAGTCGCGCGGCAGCCGTTGCATCCAATGCCTGCGGGGGGATCGCGGCAGAGGTCGGGTGCCCGCGGGTCTCGCCGAGCCGGGCCGGGCCGTAGTAGGCTGCGCCGCGCGCCTGCGGCGAAGTCGCCGCGAACAGTGTCGGCAACGCGCCCTGCTCTGCGGGCTGGAACAGGAACCACATGAAGCGACGAAGCATGCCTGCAACGCTCGATGCCCCGGCCCCGTTGGGCAGCAGGTCCGTGCGCGAAATGCCGGGATGGGCTGCGATGCTTTGGACCCCCCAGCCGCCCGCATCGCTGCGGCGCTGCAACTCGAGGGCGAACATCAGGCAGGCGAGTTTCGACTGGCTGTAAGCCTGCATCGGCTTGTAGTCCCTTCCGGCTTGCAGATCGTCGAAATCGATCGTTCCGCTGCGGGCTGCAACGCTCGACAGGGTGACGACGCGCGCCTGGTTGCCCTTGCGCAGCAGCGGCAAGAGCCGTGCTGTCAATGCGAAGTGCCCCAGGTAGTTCGTGCCGAACTGCAGCTCGAAGCCGTCGGCGGTCGATTGGCGCTTCGGCGGCGCCATCACCGCCGCGTTGTTGATCAACAGGTCCAGGCGCTCTTGCGAACTGCACAGGCTTTCCGCGAACGTTCGGATGGAGTCGAGGCTGGCAAGGTCCACCAAGCCGAACGCCACCTGTGCTCCTGGAACTTCCTGCCGGATCCGATGCACGGCTGCGGCCCCCTTGGATCGGTTTCGCCCTGCGACGATCACGCTCGCACCCGCACGGGCCAGTGCCAGCGCATCCTGGAATCCCAAGCCGCCGGTGCCCGTGACGACCGCCGTGCGGCCGCGCTGGGAGGGAATGTCGGAAGCTGTCCAATGGGTCATGGGGCCGGCCTGAAAAGGTGTGGGTGGGGCTAAACTAAGTGCGAAAATTAATTCACTTGATGCAAATATTATTGCACTCAGTGCAGTTTTGGCAAAAGGCCTCGGGAATGCCAGGAAATTTGAACGCCACGGACGCTCCGGCCTCGGAAGGCCTGCGGGAGCGAAAGCAACGTGAAACCCGCCAGCGCATCGCGGAGCTGGCGCTGCGCCTGTTCCTTGAGCACGGCTACGACGGCACGACGCTGGATGCGATTGCCAGCGCCGCGGGGATCTCCCGCCGCACCTTCTTCTCGTACTTCAAGTCAAAGGACGACATCATCCTGTTCGGGATGGAAGCCGACTCGGCCGAGTTGATCGCCGAACTGCTCAAGACATCGCCCGACGTGCCGCCACTGGACGCCGTCCGGGATGTGATGGTCAAGCGCATTGCACGCTACACGACCGAGGAGATGACGGCCATCGACAACCTCATGCTCTCAAGCGAATCGCTGCTCGCACGCAAGCAGGCGTTCTACGCGAAGCAGGAGCAGGCGCTGTTTCTCGCGCTGCGGGAGGTCTGGCGGCAGCCGGAACGGCAGACGGCGCTTCGGATGGTGGCCATGGCGTCCGTCGGCGCCATGAGGCTGGCGCTGCAAGCCTGGCGGGAGCAGACCGGCAAGCGAAAGCCGGCGGCCCAGTTCTTGCGCGACGCGTTCGACAGTCTTCGAACAGGGCTTTGACTGCGCACGCGGCACGCGGCACGAGGCACGAGGCACGAGGCACGAGGCACGAGGCACGAGGCAAGAGCAGGACTCTTGTGAGCTAC
>JAVHYA010000008.1:36854-72124 GCA_031119395.1 Pseudomonadota bacterium | reverse complement strand
GGCACGAGGCACGAGGCACGAGGCACGAGGCAAGAGCAGGACTCTTGTGAGCTACAGCGAGTTGCGTGCCCTCAGCGAGGCTTGGCCCCGTCGAATGAAGCCCTGGTACTGATTGTTCTTGCCGGGATACCAAGGCATCGACGCGATCCGAGTGAATCCAGGGAGACGCTCGAGGTGCTGCAGCATCCGCGCGCGCAGGGCGGCGTCGGGCAGCGGGCCCTTCAATGCACCCACATTCTCTGCAGCATGCTCGGGATTGGCCGTGGAGCTCAGGCAGCAGGTCACGGCGGGATGCGACATCACGAATTTCAGGAAGTACTGGGCCCAGTTCTCGACGCCGTACTCTCGCGCAAACGCAGGCAACTGCTGCCCCTCGACGACCTTGTGCAGTCGCTCCTTCTCCATCGCCATGTTGACCAGAACGCCGACCCCATGCTGCTGGGCCGCCGGAAACACGCGCTTCTCGGCATTGCGGTTGAAGATCGAGTAGTTCACCTGGACGAAGTCGACGCTGCCACGGTCGATCCATTGCGCCAGCAGATCGTGATAGTCGCTCTCGTGGTGAGTGACGCCGACGAGTCGTATCCGTCCCTCCCTTTTCCAGGCATTCAGCAGGGGGAGCACCGACTCGGCGTTGACGATGCTGTGGCACTGCATGAGGTCGAAGCGTTGACGCCAGAGGCGCAGCTGCGATTGCTCGAGGCTCCGATTGGCATGAGTCTCATCGGTCAGGTAGTCGCCGGTGGTCCATAGCTTGTTGGCCATGAACAGCTCGGCGTTGATGCCCAGGCCTGTGATGAAGTCGCCGACATTGGTCTCGCCGCTTCCATAGAGAGGTGAAGTGTCGAGCAAGCGCACGCCGCCGTTCCAATACCGTTTGACGACCTCACGCAGATTGTCGCGAGGCTGCCCCGGCAAGGCATCGAATGTCAGAAAGGTCCCGAGCCCGAGGGCCGTTACCGATTCGCCCGTGCGCGCAATGGTCTTCGTCAACACATCGGCAGGCGGCGGAGGAAGGCTGGACCGTGCGGGCGCAGGCGGCGACGATTGGCCGCGCGCCGAGAAGCTGGCCAGCGCGAGCGGCACGGCAGCCGTCATCCCGGTGCCCGCTTGCAACAGCCTGCGCCGTGTGGAAGAAAAATCAGGAGTGGTCATTGCTGTCCTTGTGTGAAGCCGGTGCGGCTTGCGTGACTCGATTCGACGACATCGACGTGCGAATGCTAGGAGTTCGGTCCGCGACGCACTAGTTGGATAATCGGGCATGGGTTGTTTACTGCGATTCAACAATGGACAGATCCGTTCTTCCGGACCTTGACATGTTCTGTGCGGTTGCGAGGCATCGGAGCTTCCGTGCTGCCGCAGCCGAGAAGGAGGTCTCGGTCTCGCTCGTCAGCAAGACCATCCGTC
The DNA here is from genome assembly GCA_031119395.1 of Pseudomonadota bacterium. Lineage (GTDB taxonomy): Bacteria > Pseudomonadota > Gammaproteobacteria > Burkholderiales > Burkholderiaceae_C > Xenophilus. The sequence continues at coordinate 70,717 of JAVHYA010000008.1, read as the reverse complement.
GTCTGGAAGAAGAGTTGGGCGTCACCTTGCTCACGAGAACGACGCGCAGCGTGAGGCCCACGGCGGCCGGAAATGACCTGCTCGCGCAGCTCGAGCCCAGCCTGGCGACCATCAAGGGTGCACTCGAACGGCTGAACCAGCACCGCGGGTCTCCGCTGGGCACGCTGAAGATCAACGCGCCGGCGCCGATCGCGCAGTTCCTGCTGGCCGGCCTGGCGGCGCGGTTCACCGCGCTGCACCCCGGCGTTTCAATGGAGATCACCGCCGATGCAGCAATGGCCGACATCGTCCGGGATGGCTACGACGCGGGCGTCCGCATCACCAAGGACCTGCAGCAGGACATGATCGCGGTCCGGATCGGGCCGCCGCAGCGTTATGCGGTGGTGGGTTCGCCGGCTTATTTCAGGCGGCGACCCGTGCCGCAATCGCCCCGCGATCTCGCAGGACACGACTGCATTCGCCGTCGATTCCCGGCGGGAGGCTTGCAGGAGTGGGCATTCCAGCGCCGCAACGCCGCGCCGGAGATGCCCACGGCGCGGCTCATCGTCAACGATGCCCAGATCGCCGTGAACGCTGCCGCGGCTGGAGGAGGGCTCGCCTACGTGCACGAGAAGTACGTCGAACGCGAGCTGACCGATGGAGACCTGGTCCGGGTGCTTCAGGCGTGGTCGCCCGGCATCGGCGCCCCTTATCTCTACTACCCCAGGCAGCGGTTCCTTTCCGCGGCCTTGCGGGCCTTTGTCGACTTCGCGAGATCTTCCGCCGCAGAAAGGCAGTAGCGATGCCGGATTGGCCGGCTCCCTGTTGCGCTTCGCACAGCAGGTGCATGAAATGAAAAAAGCCGTCCCGAAGGACGGCTCGGCGCTCGCGCTCGACGCGCGGCGACGGGGACTCAGGCCTTGACGGCCGCGAGTGCGTCGTTGAAGGTCTTGCTCGGGCGCATCACCGCCTCGGTCTTCTTCTCGTCGGTCTTGTAGTAGCCGCCGATGTCGGCCGGCTTGCCCTGCACGTCGGCCAGCTCGCCCACGATCTTCTTCTCGTTGGCGGCCAGCGTCTCGGCCAGCGGCTTGAACTGCTTGGCGAGCTCGGCGTCCTCGGTCTGCTCGGCCAGGGCCTGCGCCCAGTACAGCGCCAGGTAGAAGTGGCTGCCACGGTTGTCGAGCTGGCCGGTCTTGGGCGAGGGGCCCTTGTTGTTGTCCAGCAGCTTGCCGGTGGCGGCGTCCAGCGTCTTGGCCAGTAGCTTGGCCTTGGCGTTGTTGTTCTTCAGGCCCAGGTCTTCCAGGCTCACCGCCAGCGCGAGGAACTCGCCCAGCGAATCCCAGCGCAGGTGGTTTTCTTCCACCAGCTGCTGCACGTGCTTGGGCGCCGAGCCGCCGGCACCCGTCTCGTACATGCCGCCGCCGGCCATCAGCGGCACGATCGACAGCATCTTGGCCGAGGTGCCCAGTTCCATGATCGGGAACAGGTCGGTCAGGTAGTCGCGCAGGATGTTGCCGGTGGCGCTGATGGTGTCCAGGCCGCGGATCACGCGCTCCAGCGTGTAGCGCATGGCGCGCACCTGGCTCATGATCTGGATGTCCAGGCCGGTGGTGTCGTGCTCGTGCAGGTACATCTTCACCTTGGTGATGAGTTCCTTCTCGTGCGGGCGGTAGGCATCGAGCCAGAAGACCACCGGCATGCCCGAGTTGCGCGCGCGCGTGACGGCCAGCTTGACCCAGTCGCGGATCGCGGCGTCCTTGGTCTGGCACATGCGCCAGATGTCGCCCTGCTCGACGTTCTGGCTCATCAGCACCTCGCCCGTGGCCAGGTCGGTGATGTTGGCCACGCCGTCCTCGGGGATCTCGAAGGTCTTGTCGTGCGAGCCGTATTCCTCGGCCTGCTGGGCCATCAGGCCGACGTTGGGCACCGTGCCCATGGTCTTGGGGTCGAAGGCGCCATGCCACTTGCAGAAGTTGATGATCTCCTGGTAGATGCGGGCGAAGGTCGATTCGGGCATCACGGCCTTGACGTCCTTCAGGCGGCCGTTGGCGTCCCACATCTTGCCGCCGTTGCGGATCATGGCGGGCATCGACGCGTCGACGATGATGTCGTTGGGCGAATGGAAGTTGGTGATGCCCTTGGCCGAGTCGACCATCGCCAGTTCGGGGCGGTTCTCGTGGCAGGCGTGCAGGTCGCGCTTGATCTCGTCCTGCTTGGCGCTGGGCAGCGTGGCGATCTTGTTGTACAGGTCGACCATGCCGTTGTTGACGTTCACGCCCAGTTCGTCGAAGAGCTTGGCATGCTTGGCGAAGGCGTCCTTGTAGAAGATGCGCACGCAGTGGCCGAACACGATGGGGTGCGACACCTTCATCATCGTGGCCTTGACGTGCAGCGAGAACATCACGCCCGTCTTGTGCGCGTCCTCGATCTCCTTCTCGTAGAACTCGAGCAGCGCCTTCTTGCTCATGAACATCGAGTCGATCACCTCGCGGTCCTTGAGGGCGACCTTGGGCTTGAGCACGATGGTCTTGCCGCTCTTGGTGATGAGCTCCATCTTCACGTCGCGGGCGCGGTCCAGCGTCATCGACTTCTCGCCATGGTAGAAGTCGCCGGCGTGCATGTGCGACACGTGCGAGCGCGAGGCCTGGCTCCACTCGGCCATGCTGTGCGGGTTCTTGCGGGCGAATTCCTTCACCGCCTTGGGTGCGCGGCGGTCGGAGTTGCCTTCGCGCAGCACCGGGTTCACGGCCGAGCCGATGCACTTGTTGTAGCGCGCGCGGATGTCCTTTTCTTCGTCCGTCTTCGGGTTCTCGGGGAAGTCGGGGATCTTGTAGCCCTTCTCCTGCAGTTCCTTGATCGCGGCCTTGAGCTGGGCGACCGAGGCGCTGATGTTGGGCAGCTTGATGATGTTGGCTTCGGGCTTGAGCGTGAGCTTGCCCAGTTCGGTGAGGTTGTCCGTCACGCGCTGCGATTCGGTCAGCGCTTCGGGGAACTGGCCCAGGATGCGCCCGGCCACCGAGATGTCGCTGGTCTCGACGTTGATGCCCGCGGCCTGGGCGAAGGTGCGCACGATCGGCAGCAGGGACGCGGTGGCCAGCGCGGGCGCCTCGTCGGTCAGGGTGTAGATGATGGTCGGAGGCGTCGTGCTCATGGCGCTGGATGTCCTTGGGAAGAAAGTGAACGGAACGGGCCGGCGGGCATTGTCGCGCCGAATGCGGCGCGGCCCGGCGCGCAGGGGCCGGTGGCGGCAACCGTGAAGTATGCCGCGCCGCTGTGGCGGTCGTGCCCGCCCGACCGCCCGCCACAGGGCACCGGTCGGGATTCAGCGCCGGATCGGGCCGCAGCGCCCGCGGGGCGGGCGCGCAGTGCTATTAAAACGATAGCTTGGAGCCGGCGGGTGGCCGACGCCGTGCGTGCCGCGTCAGTCGATGCGCGCGATCACGCTGCCCGCCGCCGCGTGCCGGCCGGCCTCGGCCTGGCGCGTGAGGCGCCCGCCGCGATGCGCCGTCACCTGCATCTCCATCTTCATCGCCTCCATGACGGCCAGGGTTTCGCCCTCGGTCACCTCGGCGCCGTCGTCCACCTTCCAGGCCTGCAGCGTGCCGGCGATCGGCGCCGTCACGGCGGCGGGGTCGGCAGCCGGCGCGTCCTGCACCGGCGCGCCTGTGCCCGGGCCGCCGGCGGCCAGCGCGCGCAGCAGCACGGCGGGCAGGCCCAGCACGACGCGCCGGCCGTCGATCTCGATGGCGGTGCGCTGCAGGGGCTCGGCGGCCTGGGGTTCGGCGCGCGCGGCGGCGGCCAGCGTCTCGGCGAAGTCGGTCTCGATCCAGCGGGTGTGGACCCTGAATCCGTCGTCGCCGATGAAGTCCGGCTGCTGCAGCACGGCGCGGTGGAAGGGCAGCACCGTGGGCAGGCCCTCGATGCGGAACTCCGCCAGCGCGCGGCGCGCACGCGCCAGCGCCTGCGCGCGCGTGGCCCCCGTCACGATCAGCTTGGCCATCAGCGAGTCGAAGCTGCCGGGCACCACCGCGCCGGCGTGGACGCCGCTGTCCACCCGCACGCCGGGTCCGCCCGGCGGCTCGAACACGTCGACCGGGCCCGGCGCGGGCAGGAAGCCGCGGCCCACGTCCTCGGCGTTGATGCGGAATTCGATCGCGTGGCCGCGCGGCGCCGGCGTCTCCTTCAGCGTCAACGGCAGGCCGTCGGCCACCCGCAGTTGCTCGATCACCAGGTCCAGGCCGCAGGTCTCCTCCGTCACCGGGTGCTCGACCTGCAGCCGGGTGTTCACCTCGAGGAAGGAGATCGCGCCGGAGGCGCTGAGCAGGAACTCGACCGTGCCGGCGCCGACGTAGCCGGCTTCGGCGCAGATGTCGCGCGCCGCGGCGTGGATGCGCTCGCGCTGGCTCGCGTCGAGGAAGGGCGCGGGCGCTTCCTCCACCAGCTTCTGGTTGCGTCGCTGCAGCGAGCAGTCGCGCGTGCCCAGCACCAGCACATGGCCGTGCGCGTCGGCGATCACCTGGGCCTCGATGTGGCGCGGCTTGTCGAGGAACTGCTCGACGAAGCATTCGCCTCGGCCGAAGGCCGTGACGGCCTCGCGCACCGCCGATTCGTAGAGTTCGGCCACCTCGTCGAGGCGCCACGCGATCTTCATGCCGCGCCCCCCGCCACCGAAGGCCGCCTTGATGATGATGGGCAGGCCGTGCTGCCGCGCGAAGGCCTCGACCTGCGCCGCGTCCTTCACCGGGTCGGCCGTGCCTTCGACCAGCGGCGCACCGACCTTCAGCGCGATGCGCCGCGCCTCGACCTTGTCGCCCAGCCGCGCGATGGCCGCGGGCGGCGGGCCGATCCAGGTCAGCCCGGCGTCGATCACGGCCTGGGCGAAGCCCGCGTTCTCCGACAGGAAGCCGTAGCCCGGATGCACGGCGTCGGCGCCGCTCCTGCGTGCCACGGCCAGCAGCTTGTCGATCGCGAGGTAGGTGTCGGCCGGGCGGTGGCCGTCCAGGCCCCAGGCCTCGTCGGCCACGCGCGTGTGCAGGGCATCGATGTCGGGGTCGGCATACACGGCGACCGAGCGCACGCCGTAGTCGGCGCAGGCGCGGGCGATGCGCACGGCGATTTCGCCGCGGTTCGCGATCAGGACTTTCTTCATGGTGTGTTCAGCGTGAGAGATCGATGGGCTCGAAGCCCGCGACGATGTGAAAGCGGATGCGGGCGCCGACGGGCATCTGCCCGGCCAGGTCCAGGTGCCAGGGTGCGATGCAGCCGATGACGGGGTAGCCGCCGGTCAGCGGGTGGTCGGCCAGGAAGAGCACCGGCTGGCCGCTGGCGGGCACCTGGATCGCGCCCAGGGCCGTGCCTTCGCTGGGCAGCTCGCGGGTGACCGCCCGGGCGAGCGGCTCGGCACCCTGCACGCGCAGGCCGACGCGGTTGGACTGCGGCGTCACGGTCCATTCCTGCGCGGCGAGGAGCGCCACCGCCTCGGGCGTGAACCAGTCGGTGCGCGGGCCGAGGAGCACGTCGAGCACGACGAGCTCGCCGGGCCGCGGCAGATCGGGCTGCGGCGCATCGGGCTCGGCCACGGCACCCAGGCCCCGGGGGGTGCGCACGGGCAGCAGGTCGCCCGCCGCCAGCGGCGCGGGGCCGACCTGGGCCAGCGTGTCGAAGGCCAGGCTGCCCATCACGGGCGCGCGGTCGATGCCACCGCGCAGGGCGATGTAGCTGCGCACGCCGGCGTCGGGTTCGCCCAGGCGCAGGCGGTCGCCGTCGCCCAGCGCCAGGGGCGCGTGGCGGGGCACCGGCCAGCTGCGCCCGTCGGGTGCGGTGAGGGTCAGGGGGCCGGCAGCGCCGGTCACGGCCACCACCGTGTCGCCCCGGCTCTGCAGCTCGAAGCCACCCTGGGCCACCTCGATGCAGGCGGCATCGGCGGGGTTGCCCACCAGCCGGTTGGCGGCGCGCAGCGCACCGCGCACCATGGCGCCGGACACCGACACGCCCTGGCCGGCCTGGCCGGGACGGCCCATGTCCTGCAGCAGGGCCTGCAGGCCGGGGCTTCGGACCGCCAGGGCCGGGCCCTGCACCTCGGGCGGCGCGGACGGGGCGGCGGGCGCCGCGGCGGCCAAGGGCGTGGCGGGGCGCGGGCCGGCGTCGACGAAACGCACGCGCTGGCCGGGCTGCAGCAGCGCCGGCGGGTCCCGGTCGAGGTCCCACATGGCCACGGGCGTCTGGCCCAGGAGCTGCCAGCCGCCGGGGCTGGCCTTGGGGTAGACACCGCTGAAGCCGCCGGCCACCGCCACCGCGCCGGGCGGGATGCGGGTGCGCGGCGAGCTGCGGCGCGGCACCCGGTGCAGCGCCTCGTCGCCGCCCGTCAGGTAGGCGAAGCCGGGCGCGAAGCCGGAGAAGGCCACGAACCAGTCGGTGCCCGTGTGGCGGCGCACCACCTCCTCGGGCGTCATGCCGAGCAGCGCCGCCACCTCGGCGAGGTCCTCGCCGTCGTAGTGCACCGGCAGCTCCACGCGGGTGCCGGCTTCCGACTCGCGCAGCGTGAGCGGGCGGGTGGCCAGCTCGGCGGCCAGCGCTGCGCGGTCGATGCGCAGCGGGTCGAAATCGATCAGCAGGGTGCGCGCGCCGGGCACGATCTCGAGCACGCCCGGGATCGGACGCTCCTGCAGCGAGGCCAGCAGGCCCAGCGTCTGGGGCAGGTCTTCCAGCTCCACCAGCACGGTGGACCGGCTGGCGGGCAGCACGCGCATCGAGGCGCCTGCGCGCTGCGGCGCGTCCTGGGCGGTGCGGGCGCCCAGGGAGGGCGCTTCGGATTCGCCTGCGGTGCGCGTCCCCGTCGGTACGGCCGGGCGGGAGCTCATACGTGGTACGTGCTGTCCGGCACGTCGGTGATGAACATGTAGCCCGGTGCGTGCGTCACGGCGAAGGGCACGCCCGATGCCATCACCGCGGCCTGCGGCGTGACGCCGCAGGCCCAGAACACCGGCACTTCGCCGGGCTCGATGCGCACCGGGTCGCCGAAGTCGGGCCGGCCCAGGTCGGCGATGCCCAGCGCCTGCGGGTCGCCCACGTGCACCGGCGCGCCGTGCACCGAGGGAAAGCGCGCCGAGATGGCCACCGCATCGGCCACGCGATGGGCAGGGATCGGCCGCATCGAGACCACCAGCTCGCCGTGCAGGCGGCCCGCCGGCCGGCAGGCGCGCGCGGTGCGGTACATGGGCACGTTGCAGCCCTGGGTGATGTGGCGCACCTCGATGCCGGCCTCCTGCAGCGGCGTCTCGAAGGTGAAGCTGCAGCCGATGAGGAAGGTGACGAGGTCCGGATGCTCGGCCCACAGCGCGGTGGCGTCCGCCACTTCCCCGGCCAGCCGGCCGTCGCGCCAGACGCGGTAGCGCGGGATGTCGGTGCGCACGTCCGCGCCCTCGGCCAGCACGGTGCGGTGCTCGCCGGCCTCGATGACGTCGAGCACGGGGCAGGGCTTGGGGTTGCGCTGTGCGTACAGCAGGAAGTCCCAGGCCCAGTCGCGCGGCAGCGCGATCATGTTGGCCTGCGTCATGCCCGGCGCCACGCCGGCGGTGGGTTCGGCGCGGCCGGCGCGGTAGGCCTCGCGCGCGGTGCGGGCAGCCTGGACCGCCTGCGCACGGGCCGTGGAGGTGGAAAGCGGGAAGCTCATGGAACGGGTTCCTCGGTGAACGAATTCGGGGGCGGTGCGCCTGCGCCGTTTCAGGCGAAGGCGCGCAGTTCGACGCCGGCGTCGCGCAGCACGTGCCGCAGTTCGGCCGCCATCGCGACGGCGCCGGCGCTGTCGCCGTGCACGCAGATCGAGTCGGCCTCGATGCGCGCCAGGCTGCCGTCGATCGCCTCGACCACGCCCTCGCGCACCAGGCGCAGCATGCGCGCCGCTACCTGCGCCGGGTCGTGCAGCACCGCGCCGCTCTGGCCGCGCGGCACCAGCGTGCCCTGGGCCGTGTACGCGCGGTCGGCAAAGGCCTCGGACACCACGCGCAGCCCCGCCTCGCGGGCCCAGCCCACCAGCGGCGAGCCGGCCAGCGCGACCAGCGCCAGGCCGGGGTCGGCGGCGCGGATCGCGGCGATCACGTCGCGCGCCTGCCGCGCGTCGTGCGCGATGGTGTTGTAGAGCGCGCCGTGCGGCTTGACGTAGCGCACCTGCGTGCCGGCGGCGGCGGCCAGGCCGCGCAGGGCGCCGATCTGGTAGATCACGCCGGCCACGAGGTCGGCGCTGGCGATGTCCATCGCGCGCCGCCCGAAGCCCACGAGGTCGGGGTAGGCCACGTGCGCGCCCACGGCCACGCCGCGCGCGGCCGCCGCCTTCAGCGTGGCGAGGATGCCGGCCGGGTCGCCCGCGTGGAAGCCGCAGGCCACGTTGGCGCTGGTCACGATGTCGAGCATGGCGGCGTCGTCGCCCATGCGCCAGGCGCCCAGGCTTTCGCCGAGGTCGCTGTTGAGGTCCATCTGCATGTCCGGTCTCTTCAGGGCAATGGCGGCGTGGAGACCCCGGCCGTCGGGCCATGCCGCCGGGAATCCGCGCCGGGAAAGTGCAATCGGCCGCCCGCGCCCGTCGCACGGGCGCGGGCGCCGAATTCGTCACGATCGTGACTATTCATGCGCCTGCCGGTCGGGCTCAGAAGGCCGCGAGTTCGCTGTTGCGAACGTCGGCCACGAGCATGTAGCCCGGCTTGTGCGTGATCGCCAGCGGCGGCCGGGCCACGCGGATGGCCTGCTGCGGCGTCACGCCGCAGGCCCAGAAGACGGGGACCTCGCCCTCGCGCATCCCGGACGGCACGCCGTAGTCGGGTCGTGCGATGTCGGCGATGCCGATGGCGGCCGGGTCGCCGAAGTGCACCGGCGCGCCGTGCACCGCCGGAAAGCGCGAGGTGACCTGGATGGCGCGGATGGCCTGCGCCGGCGTCATCGGCCGCATGCTGACGACCATGGTGCCGCCGAAGCGGCCGGCGCGGCCGTTGGGCAGGCTGGTGTCGTACATGGGCACCGGGTGGTCGTCCTCGATGTGGCGCACCGGCACGCGGGCGTCGAGCAGCGCGGCCTCGAAGGACAGCGAACAGCCCAGCACGAAGCCGACCAGGTCGTCCCGCCAGAGGCTGCCCAGGTCGGCGACTTCCTCCACCAATTCGCCGTCGCGAAAGACGCAGTAGGCGGGCACGTCGTGGCGCAGGTCGATGTCCGCGCCCAGCTCGGGCACGCGCGGGTCGCCCGGCTCGGTCATGCCGATCACGGGGCAGGCCTTGGGATTGAGGCGGCAGAAGCGCAGGAACTCGTCGGCGTAGGCACGCGGCAGGATGGCCAGGTTGCCCTGCGCGTACCCGGGCGCCTGCCCGGCGGTGTGGCCGCGGAATTCCTTGCGGCGGATGGCCCGGCGCAGGTCGCCGGGCTGCTGCCAGATGGGGGGATGCGACATGGCCGGCCTCACATGCCCAGGTAGGCGCGCCGCACGTCCGGGTCGGCGCTGATCTGCTCGGCGGTGCCGCTGAGCATCACGCGGCCGGTCTGCAGCACGTAGGCGCGGTCGGCGATCTCCAGGCTTTCCACCAGGCGCTGCTCGACCAGCAGCACGGTCACGCCGCCGGCGCGGATGGTCTTGACGGCATCGAAGATCTCGTCGACCAGCTTGGGCATGATCCCCTGCGAGGGCTCGTCGAGCATGAGCAGGCGCGGCCGGGTCATCAGCGCGCGGCCGATGGCCAGCATCTGCTGCTCGCCGCCCGAGAGCGTCTCGGCCCGCTGCGACAGGCGCTCCTTGAGCCGCGGGAACAGCGTGAAGACCTGCTCCAGCGGCGCCTCGCGGTCGGCCTGCTTGCGGTAGAGGTAGCTGCCCAGCCGCAGGTTGTCGGCCACCGACAGGCGCGGGAAGAGGCGCCGGTTCTCGGGCACGTAGGCCAGGCCGCGCTGCGGGATCTGGTGGGCGGGCATGGTGTCGATGGGCGTGCCGTCGAAACGCACGCTGCCCGACTGCGGCCGCTCCATGCCGGCGATGGATTTCAGCAGGGTGGACTTGCCCGCGCCGTTGGCGCCGGCCACCACCACGATCTCGCCCTCGGCCACGTTCACCGAGATGTCCGAGATGGCGATCAGCCCGTTGTAGGCCGTGGTGAGGTTGGACACTTCAAGCAGCACGATGGCGGTCTCCGAGGTAGGCGGCCACGACGGCCGGATCACGCACCACCTCCTGCGGCGTGCCCTGGCTGAGCACGCGCCCGAGGTTGAGCACGATGGCCCGGTCCACCAGGGGCATGACGATCTCCATCACGTGCTCGACCATGATGACGGTGATGCCGCGGTCGCGGATGCGGCGGATCAGTTCCACGCCCTTGCGCGCCTCGCTGGGCGTCAGGCCGGTCATCACCTCGTCCAGCAGCAGCAGGCGCGGTTCGGTGGCCAGGGCGCGGGCCACTTCCAGGCGGCGCTTCTCGGGCGGCGTGAGGTCGCCGGCCGACGCCGATGCGCGCCCGATCAGGCCGGCGAACTGCAGCACGTCCAGGGCCGCCTCGCGGGCCGCGGCGGCGCGGGTGTGGCGGGTGAAGCTGCCCACCATCACGTTGTCCAGCACGCTCATGCTGTCGAAGGAGCGGGGCACCTGGTAGGTGCGGGCGATGCCCAGCGCGCAGCGCGCGGGCGCGTCCAGCGCGGTGACGTCGCGGCCCTCGAACACCACCTGGCCCTGCACCGGCGCACGGGCGCCGGCGATGATGCCGAACAGCGTCGACTTGCCCGCGCCGTTGGGGCCGATGAGGCCGAGGATCTGGCCGCGGGGCACGTCGAAGCTGACCTCGGCGTTGGCCACCAGGCCGCCGAAGCGCTGCCAGATGTCGGTCAGCTGCAGGATGGGCCGGTCGGCGCCCGGCGTCGTCGCCAGGCGGGCGTCGTTGGCGGCATTCATGCGGCACCTGCCTTGCGGCGCCAGCCGCTGAACAGGCCGATCAGGCCCTCGGGCTTGAGCACCGCCACGCCCATGACGAGCGCACCGTAGACGATCAGGTCGGTGCCGGTGCCCGATCCGCCCATGTAGCTGCGGATGGCCTCGGTCAGCGGGATCAGGATCACCGCGCCCAGCAGGGGCCCCCACAGGGTGCCGATGCCGCCGAGCACCACCGGCAGCACCATCAGCAGCGAGAAGCGGAAGTGCATGACGCTGTCCGGATCGATGTAGGCCACGAAGGCTGCGTAGAAACCGCCGGCGACGGCCGTCAGGCTGGCCGACAGGGCGGCCGCCGCCATCTTGGAGCGGAACACCGTCACGCCCAGGCTCTCGCTGGCCTCGGGGTTGTCCTTGACGGCACGCCACCAGTAGCCCCAGCGCGAGCCCTCCACCCAGAAGGTGATCAGCCAGGTCAGTGCGAACAGGCCCAGCACGAAGTAGAAGTACGGCGCCTTGTCGCGCGCGAACTGCAGCGTGGCCCAGCTGTCGGCGCCGAGCGGCCACTGGATGCCCATGGCGGCGCCGACGTAGTCCCAGTTGTGCACCAACAGCAGGCCGATCTCGGCGATCACCAGCGTGGCGATGGCGAAATAGTGGCCCTTGAGGCGAAAGCACAGCCAGCCCAGCAGCAGCGCCAGCACGGCCGCCAGCACCGCGCCGGCCACCATGCCGAACCACGGCAGCACGCCGAAATTCACGAACAGCACGCTGGTGGCGTAGGCGCCGGCACCGAAGTACAGCGCATGGCCCAGCGAGATCTGCCCGCAGTAGCCGCCCAGGATGTTCCAGGCCTGCGCCAGCGCGGCGTACATCAGGGTGAGGATCAGGATGTTGCGCATGTAGGCATCGCGCACCAGCAGTGGCACGGCGGCCATCAGCACGAGCACGACGGCGCCCGTCAGCAACTGGCGGCGCCGCTGTGCGGCATGGGCCTGCAGCGCACCCGAGGCCGGCGCAGGGCCGGCGGGAACAGCAATCGCTGCGTCGGTCATCAGAGTCTCCCGAAAAGGCCGCTGGGCCGCAGCAGGACCACCAGCAGGTACAGGGCATACACGCCCACGGTCTTGAGCGACGCGGGCAGCACCAGGGTGGTCATGGCCTCGACCAGCCCGACCACCACGCCGCCCACCAGTGCGCCGAACACGCTGCCGAAGCCGCCCAGGGCGACGACGACGTAGGCGATGCCGCTGAAGGCGCCGCCCACCTGCGGATGGATGTAGTAGAAGTTGGCCAGCATGGCGCCGGCCACGCCGACCATCGCCAGGCCCAGGCCCCAGCCCAGGGCGAAGACGCGGTTGCGGTCGATGCCCACCAGCGCCACCGCGCCCTGGTCCTCGCGCGTGGCTTCCAGCGCGCGGCCGAAGTCGGTGCGCGACATCAGCAGGTACAGCCCGCCGAAGGCCAGCAGCGAGACCACGGCCCCGGCGATCTGCGGCTGCGGCAGGAAGACGCCGCCGATCTCCACCGTCTTGTTGGCCAGCCAGCTGCCGCTGATCTGGCGGTAGTCGGGGGTGAAGAAGTACTGGGCCAGGCCCTGCATCAGCGTGCCGAGGCCGAAGGTGGAGAAGATCTGCACCATGCCCACGTTGGCCTTGGCCCGCATGGCATGGCGCACGATCAGCAGGTACACCAGCACGCCGGCCATGAACAGCACCGCGCCCACCAGCGGCATGCCGATCAGCGGGTCCAGGTGCAGGCCCACGGCCAGGCCGAAGGTGAGGTACATGCCCATCATCAGGAACTCGCCGTGGGCGAAGTTCACGACGTCCATCAGCCCGAAGATGAGCGACAGGCCGACGGCGATGAGGGCATACATGAGCCCCATCAGCACGCCGCTGGCGAGCACCTGCGCGATTGCTTGCGCGTTCATTCGTGGGTCCCGTCTCAGCCGTTCATCGGCCACACGGGCTGGGCCATGGCCACCGCCGTGGGGAAGATGGTGACGAAGCCCGTGCCCTTGAACTGCTGCAGCACGGGGCTGGCGAAGGTGTTCTGACCGCTGGCGTCGAACTTGACGCGCGACCACGGCATGATGGTCTTGTCGCCCGGGATGTCGGTGGCCGCCAGGGCGGCGCGCAGCTTCTCGCCGTCGGTGGAGCCGGCGCGCTGCAGCGCATCGGCCAGCACGATGGCGGCCATGAACTGGCGCGAGCTGGCGTCGTTGAGGTCGCGGCCGGCGCGGGCCTTGAAGGCGGCATCGACGAAGGCGATGGAGGGCCGCTTGCCGGCGGTGTCCAGCGCGAAGCTGGCACGGGTGATCATGCCCTGCAGCTTGTCGCCCACCACGTCCAGCGCCGCCTTCTCGACGAAGCCGGCGGCCTGCGCCACGATGTTGCGTGGCTTGTAGCCCAGTTGCGTGCAGGTGTTCATCAGCAGGATGACGTCGGTGGTGTAGCAGGAGGGCAGCAGCACGTCGGCGTTGGCCGACTTGAGCTGCTGCACCTCGGCCGACAGCGAGGGCGAGTTGGCGCGGAACTTGACGTCCGCCGCCACCTTGTAGCCGCGCTCGGCGGCCAGCTTGCGCTGCACGGTCGAAGAGTCGGTGCCGAAGATCGTGTCCTCGAAGAACAGGGCCACGGTCTCGACCTTCTTGCCCTGCTTCTTCTGCAGGTCCATGAAGTCGAACATCGCCTCGGAGAACATCTCGTCGTGCGCGGCCGGACGGAAGAAGGTCTTGAGGTTGCGGCGGTGCAGGCTGGGCGAGGACGAGTCCGCGCACACGAAGGGCACACCGTAGCGCTCGCAGGTGGTGCCGACGGTCGCGGCGACCGAGGAATGGAAGCAGCCGATGATGGCCACGGCCTTCTCCTGCGTGATCAGGCGCTCGGCTTCGGCGCGGCCCTTCTGCGGGTCGGCCTGGTGGTCGGCATAGACCACGCGCAGCTTGCGCCCGCCCAGGCTGGCGATGCCGGCGCCGGCGGCGCCCGGCAGATCGACCTGCGTGGGCGTGTTGATGATCTGCAGGGCGGTGTCGATGGCGTGGCGCGCATCGACGCCCACCTGGGCGTTGGGCCCGCTCATGGGGTAGATCGCCCCCACCACGATGTCGTCGTCGGCGGCCCAGCCGGGCGACGCCAGCGCCAACGCGCTCAGGCCAGCCATCTGCATCAGGATTTCTCTGCGGTTCATCAGCAACTCCAAAAAAGGTTGATCGGCGTCAGGTGCCGGCGCCGCACCGGCGGCTACAGGTTGGTCGTGTTGATCACGCAAAACCCGTGCCATGAATCAACAACAAAACTTGTTCAGATCAACAAAGAACAATGAATTGTTGAACAATATTGGCGCATCGCAGGTCGGGGTTTGCCCTGCACCGGTGCACGATCGGGTCGCCGTGGTGCGCTGCGGGCGGCGCCAGGCGATCTGCTACAAAGCGCCCACACGGAACGCCCATGACTGCTCCCACTGCCGACCTGCCCGCCCCGCCCCTGAGCGAACGCGTGGCCGAACAACTGCGCCAGAAGATCACCGCGGGGGAGTTCCAGCCCGGCCAGCGGCTGTCCGAGCAGGCGCTGAGCGATCACCTGGGCATCTCGCGCAACACGCTGCGCGAGGTGTTCCGCGTGCTGACCAAGGACGGCCTGCTGCGCCACGAGCCCAACCGGGGTGTCTTCGTGTCGGTGCCGAGCATCGCGGCCATCATCGACATCTACCGGGTGCGGCGCCTGATCGAGTGCCAGGCGCTGGCGCAGGCCTACCCACGGCACCCGGCCAAGAAGCGCATGCGCGAAGCGGTCGACGCGGCCCTGCGCGCCCGCGAGGCCGGCGACTGGCTGGGCGTGGGCACGGCCAACATGGCCTTCCACATGGGCATCGTCCAGCTGGCGGACAGCGAGCGGCTCAACCTGCTGTTCGCGCAGGTGCTGGCCGAACTGCGGCTGGCCTTCGGCCTGCTGCGCGACCCGGAGTTCCTGCACGCGCCCTACGTGGACATGAACCGGAGCATCCTGGAACTGACCGAGGCCGGCGACTTCGCCAAGGCCTCGTCGACGCTGAACGACTACCTCGTGCATTCGGAACGCATCGTGCTGGCCGTCTATGCGCGGCAACTGGGCGACGGGACCCTGGGCGCCGGCAAATAGAGGCAGGCCCCAGGGGGCGGTGCCGGCCGAGGCGCGGCCGGCCGCCGCCCGCACGCCTGGCGCATCGGCTGCCCTTGGGCGGCCCCGTGCGCCTGGCTCGTGGACGGCACGGCCGCCAGGCGTTGCGGGCTGTGGCGGGCGGGTCGCCGCAGCCATGGAAATGCGGCGTTTCATGGAAATTGCTTCAAAAAACTGACCGGGATCAAGATGGCTTCAATAACGCATGATCCATGCCAATTATTTGGGTCCGCAATTTGAAGGGCGTGCACCAGAACACGCGCGATTCGCGCCGCGGTCAGCCCCTGGCGATGGCGGATGCACCAGTTCGAGGTGCAATTGAATTCGAAATGAAGTGCGAAATTCTTCTTTATCGACAGTGACTTGCGAATGAGAAGGCGCGGCGATCGGGCGGGGCCAGCGCAACCCGCCCGGCAAATTCGCACAGGAATTCCGGGTAATCGGGTCTTATTGAAATAAAAGCACCCGCTCGTCCAGCGGGTGCTTTTATTTCAGCAGTCCGCCGGACTGCCGGATGCAAAAAAGCCTATTTCGCGAAAAGCCGCGTGATGTCCTTGAAGGCCTTGATTTCCATGGCATTGCCTGCCGGGTCCATGAAGAACATGGTGGCCTGTTCGCCCACTTCGCCCTTGAACCGCACATAGGGTTCGATGACGAATTCGAGGCCCGCGGCGCGCAGCCGGCCCGCCATGTCTTCCCACTGCGCCATGGGCAGCACGATGCCGAAGTGGCGCACCGGCACGCCCTGCCCGTCCACCGCATTGCGCTGGGCAGCGCCGCACTCGGCGGGTGCCAGGTGCGCCACGATCTGGTGGCCGTAGAAGTTGAAGTCCACCCAGTCGTCGGCGCTGCGGCCCTCGGGGCAGCCCAGCAGATCGCCATAGAAGCTGCGTGCCTTGGCCAGGTCATCCACGGGGAACGCAAGGTGGAACGGGGACATCAGGGTGGGATTGGCAGTCACGTCGATCATGGGGTTACCTGGGTGTGGGATCGGGACGAAGTCTAGAAAGCGGGTGGCCAAAATAAAATCAATATATATTTGGATAAATGATCACAAAAATTGATCAGCCATGATCCGCGAACTCAAGACCCTCATTGCCGTCTCCGAGGAGGGCACGTTCGCCGGGGCCGGCCACCGGATCGGGCTGACGCAGGCCGCCGTCAGCGCCCAGATGCAGCGGCTGGAAGAGCAACTGGGCCATGCCCTGTTCGACCGCGCCGGCCGCAACGCGCGGCTGAACCCCCAGGGGCTGGATGCGCTGGTCCAGGCGCGCGAGGTGGTGCGGCTGTTCGAGGAAATGGCCGCGCAGCGCCGCAGCCGGCCGCTCGGCGGCCGCGTGGTGCTGGGCGCCATCGCCTCCGCGCAGGCCATCGTGTTGCCTGGCGTGCTGGCGCGCTTTCGTGCGCGGCACCCTGGCGTGCACGTGCGGGTGGTGCCGGGCGTGTCCTTCCAGTTGCTTCACCAGGTCGATGCCGGCGAGGTGGACGCGGCCATCATGATCCGGCCGGTGTTCGACCTGCAGGCCGACCTGCACTGGACGACGCTGTCCCACGAACCCTTCCGGCTGGTGGTGCCGGCCGGCCTGCCCGCGCCGCACGACTGGCGCGCACTGCTGGGCACGCATCCCTTCATCCGCTACGACCGCACCTCCTTCGGCGGGCGGCTGGTGGAGCGCTTCCTGCGCGAATCGCGCATCGCCGTGCAGGACTGCGTGGAGATCGACGACCTGGATGCGATGGTGCGCATGGTGGCCTGCGGCATGGGCGTGGCGCTGGTCCCGCAGGCCTTCGGGCGCGAGGGATGGCCCGACGGCGTGGTGGCGCTGCCCCTGGGCGAACAGGCCTTCTTCCGCGACATCGGCCTGGTGGCGCGCAGCACCCGCGCCACGAGCCCCGCGGCGCTGGACCTGGTGCGCCTGATCGAGCAGGCCTACACCGGGGCACCGGAAGGCACCTGACGGCGCAGGCGTTGCCGCGGCGGGCGGCTGGGCGCTACGTGCAATCGGCCGCCGGCGCCCGGCCGGCGGGCGTTGGCGGCGAATTCGTCACGAACGTGACGACCTGCCGGACTCAGTCCTTGTAGCCGGGGTTCTCGCGGTCCAGCTTGCGCAGGAGGGCGGGCCAGGCGATGTTCGCGCCCTGGCCGCTGGTCACCGTCTTCATCACCTGTGCCATGCCGTCGAGGATGCGCGGGTCGACCTGCACCAGTTCGCCGCCGGCCTGGGCATCGATCTGGATGCGGCAGGTGTTCTCGAAGGTGTACATGTTGAGGAAGGCGTCGGCCACCGTCTTGCCCACGGTGAGCAGGCCGTGGTTGCGCAGCATGAGGAAGTTCTTGCTGCCCAGGTCGCGCTGCAGGCGCGGCTTCTCGTCGTCGCGCAGCGCCACGCCCTCGTAGTCGTGGTAGGCCAGCGAGGACAGCACGAAGGTGCTCTGCTGGCTGATGGGCAGCACGCCGCACTTCTGCGCGCTCACGCCCACGCCGGCGCGGCTGTGGGTGTGCAGCACGCACTGCACGTCGTCGCGCGCGGCGTGGATGCAGCTGTGGATGACGAAGCCCGCCGGGTTGACGGGGTAGGGCGAATCGATGAGCTTGTTGCACTGCATGTCGACCTTGACCAGGCTCGAGGCCGTGATCTCGTCGAACATCAGCCCGTAGGGATTGATGAGGAAGTGGTGCTCGGGTCCGGGGATGCGCGCCGTGATGTGCGTGAACACGAGGTCGCTCCAGCCGTAGAGGGCCACGAGGCGGTAGCAGGCGGCGAGGTCGACGCGCAGCTGCCATTCCTCGGCCGAGACGAGTTTCTGGATTTCGGAGGCGGTGTTGGCGTTCATGGGGAGGTCTCCTGTGGGGGGGTGATGAACGCGGACTTCCGGACGCAGGGGTCGCCAAGGTTTCGCGCAAGTCGCAACAGGGAGCATGTGGCTGGCTCCTTGTGCGTCCCCTGCGTGCTCTGTTCGACCTCTGCGCCCGGAAGTCCGACTTCGAGGTTCAGGCCGCCGCCGGCTCCTGCAGCGCGGCCTTGTAGATGCTCTGCTTCGGTTGGGCCATCAGCCGGCGCAGCATGGGCTCGAACTCGCGCATCGGCAAGGTCTCGCCCTTGGGGTCGAAGGCGGGGTTGTCGTAGAGCTCGCAGAACTCGGCGGTGCGCTCGTAGTGCGGATGGGCCCTGAACTGGTCGCGCATGTCACGGTCCAGCCCGATGTGGTGGAAGAAGTAGTGGCCCTGGAAGATGCCGTGGTTCTGCACCATCCAGTGGTTGGCCTCGCTCACGAAGGGCTTGAGGATGGCCGCGGCGATGTCGGGATGATTGAAACTGCCCAGCGTGTCGCCGATGTCGTGCAGCAGGGCGCACACCACGTACTCCTCGTCGCGGCCGTCGCGCAGCGCACGCGTGGCGGT
This sequence comes from Pseudomonadota bacterium, assembly GCA_031119395.1. Taxonomy (GTDB): domain Bacteria; phylum Pseudomonadota; class Gammaproteobacteria; order Burkholderiales; family Burkholderiaceae_C; genus Xenophilus. Next base: position 52,284 of record JAVHYA010000008.1, on the reverse strand, counting down.
CTGCAGCGAATGGGTGTACCGGTCGACCGGGAAGCCGCCGTAGTCGCCCTCGAGGATCTTCAGGTGCGCCATCACGCGGTCGGGCAGGCCGCGCGTGAAGTGCATGAACTCGCCGCCGATGGCCTGCCAGTCCTCGCGCGTGCTGTCCTGCATGCGCACGAAATTCGCCCTTGCGTTCATTGTTGTCTCCGGGGTCGTGGGGGGTGGAACGGCCCACTGTAGGCCGGTCCGGGGTGGCAAACTGTCCGGAATCGGACATTCCAGCGCCCGCGTTTACCCGGCCCCGGTGCACGCCGCTCCTCTTTTCCGCATGGCCCCCGCCTTCCGCCTCGCCGCTGCCCAGCGCAGCGCCTTTCTTGCCAACCCGTGGTTCGCATCGCTCGCGCGCGGCCAGCGCGAGGCGCTGGTCGGCGCGGCCGAACTGCTGCACCTGCGCCGCGGCGAGATGCTGTTCCGCCAGGGCGATCCGGTGGGCGCGGCCGGCAGCGGCTTCTACGGGCTGGCGGCGGGCTGGCTCAAGGCGTCGACGCTGCGCGGCGACGGACGCGAGGCGATCCTGGCCGTGCTGGAGCCGGGCAACTGGTTCGGCGAGATCACGCTCATCGACGGCGAAGCGCGCACCCACGATGCCACGGCCCTGTCGGCGGCCGACGTGCTGGTGGTGCCGCCGGCCGCGTTCACCCAGCTCATGCGGGACACCGCCTTCGCCAACGCGATGGCGCGCCTTCTGGCAGGTCGCGTGCGCATGCTCTACGGCCTGGCGGAGGACAACACGCTGCGCGACCTGCGCTCGCGCGTCGCCCGCCGGCTGCTGACCCTGGCGCGCGGCGATGCCACCCAGTCGCCGCGGGCGCGGTCGCATGTGACGCTGCCGCAGGAGGCGCTGGCCATGATGCTCGGCGTGACGCGGCAGACGCTGTCGCTGCAGCTCAACACGCTGGCCGGCGAGGGCGTGATCCGCCTGGGCTATCGACGTGTGGACATCCTCGACGCCGAGGCGCTCGCGCAGCGCGCGCGGTAGTCGCGCGCGCCGCCGGCGCCGGGCCCGCCGATCAGCGGATGACGCGGCCGTCGGCGGAGATCGACACCAGTTCGATCGCCGAGGTGGCCTCGCGCACGCCCGCGCGCAGGTTCAGGCGGAAGCCGCCCGCGTCGTAGTTCGTCATGCCAGCCAGGGTGCGGGCGAGCGTCGGCCCGCGCCCGCCGCGGCGTGCCGCTTCGCAGATCGTCTTGGCGGCGATGAAGCCTTCCAGGCCCTCGTAGCCGGGGCTCAGGTCGGACTGCTCGATGGCAGCCAGGTACTCGCGCACGATGGGCGTGGCCCGGCTGCGCGGCGAGGGCACCACCTGCGACACCACCACGCCGCCGATGTCCTTGTCCAGCGCGATGTAGAGCGGGTCGATGCCGACCGCCGAGAAGTTGAGGAAGGCGCCGGCGTAGCCGGTCTTGCGCATCTTCTGGATGAAGGCCGCCGTGCTCTGGAACAGCGCGGCCTGGATCACTGCCTGCGGCTGGGCCGCATGCACGGTGGCCACCGCCGCGTCGACCTGCTTCGACTGGCTGGGCATGAAGGCCGTCGCCACCGGCGGGGGCAGCTTGAGCTCCTGGATCGCACGGTTGACGGCCTCCACGCCGGCGCGGCCCATGGCGTCGTCCTCGCCCACCACGGCGATGCGGGTGAGCCCGAGGGTGGCGCAGTGCTGCACCATCTTGAACGCCTCGTCGGCCATGCTGGGGCGAACCAGGAAGACGTTGGGATGGGACGCGTCGCGCAGCGAATCCGGCGCGGCGTAGGGCGCGAAGAGCACGGCGCCCTGCGGCTTGGCCACGGCCGCCGCCGCGAGCGAGCTGGCCGTGCCCACGAAGCCGAACAGCGCGTCCGCGCCCCCGGCCAGCAGCTGGCGCGCATTGGCGGCGGCCTTCTCGGGCACGTAGCCGTCGTCGAGCTGGCGCAGTTCCACGCGCACCGGGGCATCGGGCCGCTGGTTGAAGCCGTCCACGTACAGTTTGGCGCCGGCGGCGAAGGCCAGGCCGATCTCGCTGGCCGCGCCGGTCAGCGGCGCCGATTGGCCGAGCACGAGCACGGGCCGGCCGCCGGCGGGCGGCGCGGCCCAGGCCATGGGAGACACGGCCGCGGCACCGGCCCACTGGATCCACGCGCGTCGACGCAATTTCATGGCGTTATGACCTTTAGTAACAATTTACTCATGTTAGCAACATGTGTGCCTCGGCGGTATGAATGTCCCGCATCGCGGCATGCCTGTGCGGTGTGGCGGGGTCTTCTGCTGGCTGGCCTGGTGGTGCTGGCGGGGTGCATTCCTCCACGGCGCGTGGAGGACATCCAGGCGCGGCCCACGCCCGACTCGGTGCGTGCGGGCGGCACGGGCGTCATGGAGCCCGCACCGGCGCCCCCGGTCGGCGCCGCACCGCTTCCGGGGCCGGTCGATCTCGGGCCTTCGGCGGTGCCGCCGCGCGTGGCCCGCACGCGGCCCGTCCCGGGCAGGGTCGCCGAGCCGCCGCGGCCGATCGCGCAGTGGGCGCCGCGCTATCCGGTGGCGCTGCGCGACCGCGGCGTCGAAGGCCGGGTGGTGGCGACGTTCGTCGTCGACGACGAGGGCCGGGCGCGGGATGTGGAGGCGCAGGCCACGCATGCGGCGTTCGCCCAGGCGGTGCGCGAAGTGCTGCCGCGCTGGCGCTTCCGGCCGGCGCGCGATGCGGCCGGCCAGGCGGTGGCCGCGCCGGTGCGACAGGTCTTCCGTTTCCGGATCGGGGACTGAAGGCGGGGCGCGCGCGCCCGCCGCGCGCGGCTCAGAGGCGGCGGAACACGACGTCCCAGACGCCGTGGCCGAGCTTGAGGCCGCGGTTCTCGAACTTGGTCAGCGGCCGGTAGTCGGGCTTGGCCGCCCAGCCGTCGGCGGCGGTGCTGGTGTTGGCCAGCAGCGGCTCGGCGCCCAGCACCTCGAGCATCTGCTCGGCATAGGGCTGCCAGTCGGTGGCGCAGTGGAGGTAGCCGCCGGGCTGCAGGTGCTCGGCCAGCTGGCGGACGAAGGGCGGCTGGATCAGACGCCGCTTGTTGTGGCGCTTCTTGTGCCAGGGGTCGGGGAAGAAGACGTGGATGCCGGCCAGCGAGCCGGGCGCGATCATGTGCTCCAGCACGTCCACCGCATCGTGCGCGCAGATGCGGATGTTGCCGATCTGCTGCTCGCCGATGCGCTTGAGCAGCGCACCGACGCCGGGCTCGTGCACTTCGCAGCACAGGAAGTTGTCCCCGGGCCGCACGCGGGCGATGTGGGCCGTGGCCTCGCCCATGCCGAAGCCGATCTCCAGGATGGTGGGCGCATGGCGGCCGAAGGCGGCGTCGAGGTCGAGCCGCTGCTCGCGGTAGGGCAGCAGGAACTCGGGGCCCCAGGTCTCGAAGGCCTTGGCCTGGCCGCCGGTGGTGCGGCCGGCGCGGCGCACGAAGCTCTTCAGGCGCCGGTGCGGGAAGCCTGGCGGGGTGGTGGCGTCGTCGTCGTTGTCGGCGCCGTCGGCGGCCGGGGGCGAGGCAGGGGTGTCGATCACGGGCGCGGATTGTAGAGAGCGGCCCAGGGGGCCGCCCATTGCGCCAGCGCCTCGGCGGGCGTGGTCGCGGCGGAAGGCGGCAACCCGAGCACGGCCGCGGCCGCCTGCAGGGCGCCCAGGGCCTGCGCCGGCGTGTCGGTGGCCAGCGCGGTCGCCCCGTTCTGCTTGGACAGCTTCTGCCCGTCGGCGCCCATCACCAGCGGCGTGTGCAGGTAGCGCGGCGCGGGCAAGCCCAGCGCCTGCTGCAGCAGGATCTGGCGCGGCGTGTTGTCGGCCAGGTCTTCACCGCGCACGACGTCGGTGATGCCCTGTGCCGCATCGTCCACCACGACCGCCAACTGGTAGGCCCAGGGACCGTCGGCGCGGCGCAGCACGAAGTCGCCGACCTCGCTCGCCACGCGCTGGCGCTGCGGGCCGAGCCGGCGGTCGGTCCAGTGCACCTCGTCTGCTATTGTTTCGATAGCTGCTTGCGCAAGTGGGGCGGGCGCTGGAGCTATTTTTTGTTCGAATTTCCAGGTCGCGAACCGCCAGGCCCGTGCGGCCTTGCCGTGCAGCCCGTCGCGACAGGTCCCGGGGTAGACGCGCTCGCCGTGGCGTTCGTGGGCCACGCCCCGTGCGGCCAGGGCGGCGTCGATCTCGCGGCGCGTGCAGCCGCAGGGGTAGGCCAGGCCGGCCGTCGCCAGGCGCTGCAACGCCGCTTCGTACAGCGCGGTGCGGCCGCCCTGCCACACGGGCGGCTCGTCGGCGACCAGCCCGCAGGCTGCGAGCTGGCCGAGGATGTGCTCGCCCAGCCCGGGCAGACAACGTTCGGTGTCGGCATCCTCGATGCGCACCAGCCAGCGCCCGCCCGCGGCGCGCGCATCGAGCCAGCTGGCCAGCGCGGCGACCAGCGAGCCCGCGTGCAGCGGCCCGGTGGGCGATGGCGCAAAGCGGCCGATGTATGTGGCCCCCACGCTCCCCGCTGCGCGAGGTTCGCTGCCCCCCGAGGGGGTGCTCGCCGCCTTGGGGCGGCCCGGCGGCGGCTCGGGGCCCTGGTTCACGCGTTCAGGCGATGTCGAGCGCGAGCGACAGGCCCGAGACGAACGCGTCCTCGACGCGGTGCCCGATGCACCAGTCGCCCGCGACGCCGAGGCCGGTCGCGGCGTCCCACAGGTGCGACTTGCCCAGCGGTGTCAGCGTCTTGGCCTCGGTCCACAGGCGCGCCTGGGCGAAGGAGGGCGTGGCGAGGATGCCGGTGATCTCGGCGAAGGCGCGCTGCAGCTTGGCCTCGATGCGGGGCGCGTCGTCGCGCAGGTGCTCCTGCGACCACGCGGGGCTCGCCTGCACCGTCCAGCGCTCGACCTGCGTGCGGCCGGGCTTGGACGATTCGCGCGCCAGCCAGGCCACGCGGTGGTGGGTGGAGAGCGCGGCGTTCCACTGCGGGCCCAGCGACCACAGCGCGGGCTGGTTGGCCTGCGGGTAGGCGAGGTTGAGCGACCAGCACGGCGCGATGGTCACGCCGCCGAGCGCTTCGAAGAGCGCCGGCGCCGCGCCGCGCAGCAGCACGCGCGCGGCGCCGGGCGTGACGGCCAGCAGCACCGCGTCGAAGCCGGGCTGCACCGACTGCGCGCCCTCCGCCTCCGCGATGCGCAGCTGCCAGCCGCGCTCGGTCAGCGGATCGCGCTCGATCGCGGTCACGCCGCAGCCGGTGCGCACGCGCGTGCCCAGCGGGGCGGCCCAGTGCGCGGCCAGCGCATCCATGCGGGGCGTCGCGACCCAGTGCGATTCGCGCCCCGGCAGCGCGGCCTCGGCCACGCGGCCGTGGGCGTCGAGCACCCGCACGGCGTTGGCGCTCCAGCGCTTGCAGGGCGCGCGGGTGGCGTCGAGCGCCTGCTGGAAGCGCGGGTCGCGCACGGTGAAGTACTGCGCGCCGGAGTCGAAGCTGCCGAAGGGCGTGTCCTCGCTGGCCATGCGGCCGCCGACCTGCGCCGCCCGTTCGAAGACCGTGACCTCGTGGCCGGCCTGCACCAGGGTGCGTGCGGCCGTGAGTCCGGCCAGGCCGGCACCGACGATGGCGATGCGGCGGGGGGCCGGGGCAGAGGCGGGGGAGCGGGCGGTGCGAGGGCGGCGGGTTGTCATGGTTGTTGTGCAGGAGGCGGCGAGAGGGATGGATGCCGGGCCGACTCTACCGCTTCCCGCGGCGGCCCCGGGCAATCAGCGTCCGCGGTGGCGGTGCAGCAGCGCCTCGCGCGTGCCTTCGTGCTCGAAGCGTTGCAGCCACCACTGCAGCGCCAGGCCCGGGCTGCCGGCAGCCCGCACCCGCCAGGCGCAATGCAGCGCGCCGGCCGGCGGCACGCGTTCGGTGGCGCGCACCACGAGGTGGCCGGCCTCCACGTAGGGCCGCGCCATCGGCTCGGGCAGGAAGCCGCCGCCGAGCCCGTGCAGCTGCGCGTGCAGCTTGGCCTGCATGGTCGGCACGGTGAGGATGTCCTGCCCGCCCACCAGGTTGACGTTCATGCTCTGGCCCTGGCGTGCCGAGTCGGCCGCCGCCACGCCGCGGTGCGTGCGGATGGTGGCGTCGCTCAACGGCTCGGCGGCACGCGCCAGCGGATGGTGCGGCGCCACGGCGTAGACGAAGCGGATCTCGCCCAGCGGCCGGCTGCGGATGCCGGTGGCGGTGAAGGCCAGGCTGGCGGCATCGAGCACGGTGCCGATGGCCAGGTCGGCTTCGCCGCGGGTCAACGCCTCGATGGTGCCCAGCAGCGTCTCGTCGCGCAGCTTCAGCCGCGTGGGCGGTTCCTCGGCGTAGAAGGCGCCCACCAGGTCGAACAGCGGGTCGCGCGCGATGACGCTGTCGATGGCGATGGTGAACTGCGGCTCCCAGCCGGTGGCCACGCGGCGCACGCGGTTGGCCACGGCATCGATCTCGCCGAGCAGGCGGCCGGCCTCGCGCAGCAGTTCGGCCCCGGCCTGCGTGAGGCGCGCCTGGCGGGCGCTGCGGTCGAAGAGCAGCACGTCGAGCGCATCCTCGATCTGCCGCACGCGGTAGCTCAGCGCGCTGGGAACGAGGTCGAGCGTGCGCGCCGCCCCGGCGAAGCTGCCGGCCTGCACAATGGTCTGGAGCATCGCCAGCGCGTCGGGCGTGAGCACGTCGCGCGCACTGGGCGGCGCTGGCGGGGCGCTGGAGGACACGGTGGTTCGGCGTGCGGTCGGCATGGGCCGATTTTCATTCAAAAAATTTGAACGATGTCTTCAAGGCCACACGTCTTTGCGCGCCGGCCGACGGCCTAAAGTTCATTCCATCGCGGCGCATCCGGCGCTGCTCACGAGAGGGGCGAGGCCAGGCCCGCCCCCGATGCAAGCAAGGAGTTCAACGATGTTGCAAGTCCGCAAGTCCCAGGAACGAGGCTACGCCGACCACGGCTGGCTCAAGTCCTTCCACAGCTTTTCCTTCGCCGGCTACTACGACCCCCGCTTCATGGGCTGGGGCAACCTGCGGGTGATCAACGAGGACCGCGTGGCAGGCGGTGCCGGCTTCGGCACCCACGGCCACAAGGACATGGAGATCATCAGCTACGTGCTCGACGGCGAGCTGGCGCACAAGGACAGCATGGGCAACGTGGAGTCGATCCCGCCCGGCGAGGTGCAGCGCATGAGCGCCGGCCGCGGCGTGATGCACAGCGAGTTCAACCACAAGAGCGACTCGACCACGCACTTCCTGCAGATCTGGATCGAGCCCAACCAGCGCGGCATCACGCCCGGCTACGAGCAGAAGAAGTTCGACGCGGCCGACAAGCGCGGCAGGCTGCGCCTGGTCGCATCGCCCGACGGTGCCGACGGCTCGGTCACGGTGCATGCCGATGCGAAACTCTATGCCGGCCTGCTGGACGGCGCCGAATCGGCCGACCTCGTGCTGGACCCGAAGCGCAAGAGCTATGTGCACCTGGTGCGCGGCGAGCTCGAGGTCAACGGCCAGAAGCTCAGCGGCGGTGATGCCGCGCTGATCGCCGACGAGAGTGCCCTGCACCTGGCCGGCGGCAAGGACGCCGAGGTGCTGGTCTTCGACCTCGCCGCCTGAGTCCCCCCGGGCCGGCACCGCCGAAACGCGGTGCCGGCCCTTTTTCGCGTTCGACTGTTCCGCTCTTTCTTCCTTCCTCGTTTTTCTTTTTCAACAGGAGTTTTCCATGGCCATCACCAACACCTCGTCCACCACCCCCACGCAGGATGGCGCCGCCCTCATCGGCCGCGTGCTCATCGCGCTGCTTTTCGTCCCGGCGGGATGGAGCAAGCTGATGGGCTTTGCCGGCACGGCGGGCTATTTCACCAAGATCGGCGTGCCGCTGCCCGAGGTCGCGGTGGTGGTGGCCATCGTGTGCGAACTGCTGGTGGCGCTGCTGTTCCTGGTCGGCTTCAAGACGCGCCTGATGGCCATCATCCTGGCCGTCTTCACGGTGGCGACCGCCTTCCTCGGCCATGCGTTCTGGAACGCGCCGCCGGAAATGCTGATGGCCCAGAAGACCAACTTCTTCAAGAACCTGGCGATCGCCGGCGGCTTCCTGGCCTTCTTCGCCTTCGGCCCGGGCCGCTTCAGCATCGACAAGAAGTAATCCGGACAGGAGATCACGCACCATGAGCGACATCGTCATCGTCTACCACTCCGGCTACGGCCACACCCAGCGCGTGGCGCAGGCCGTGGCGCAGGGCGCCCAGGCCGACGTGCTGGCCATCGACGCCGAGGGCAACCTGCCCGAAGGCGGCTGGGAGCTGCTGGCCGGCGCCAAGACCATCGTCTTCGGTTCGCCCACCTACATGGGCGGCCCGAGCTGGCAGTTCAAGAAGTTCGCCGATGCCTCGTCGAAGGTCTGGTTCGCCCAGGGCTGGAAGGACAAGCTCTTCGCCGGCTTCACCAACAGCGCGACCATGAACGGCGACAAGTTCTCGACGCTGACCTTCCTGTGGCAGCTGGCCATGCAGCACAGCGGCCTGTGGCTCAGCCTGGGCATCAAGCCGCACAACGACAAGGCGGCCACGCGCCATTCGCCCAACTACGTGGGCGGCTATGGCGGCCTGCTGACGACCTCGCCCTCGGACGCCAGCGCCGCCGAGGTGCCGCAGGGCGACCTCGACACCGCGCGCGCCTTTGGCGAACGCATCGCCGAGGTGACGGCCGCGCGCGGCTGAGCGCAGTGCGCAAAGGCGGGATACTGCCGCCTTGTTTCCCCCCACACGAAGGAGCCCCGCATGAGCGACACCCTGCTGCTGAAGCCGCACGACAAGGACCTCGGAGGCGGCTTCCACGTGCGCCGCCTGTTGCCGGCGGCGCAGAAGCGGGCCGTGGGGCCCTTCGTGTTCTTCGACCATTTCGGCCCGGCCACCGAGAAGCCCGGTGATCAGCACGACGTGCGGCCGCACCCGCACATCGGCCTGGCGACGGTGACCTACCTCTTCGAGGGCGCGATGATGCATCGCGACAGCCTGGGCACCGTGCAGGAGATCCGCCCCGGCGCGATCAACTGGATGACGGCCGGCCGCGGCATCGTGCATTCGGAGCGCAAGCCCGAGCCGCTCAAGACCGAGACCTACGTCAACCACGGCCTGCAGCTGTGGTGCGCGCTGCCGCAGGCGCACGAGGAGGACGAGCCCAGCTTCTCGCACACCGCCGCGGCCGACATTCCCGCGCTGAGGGTGCAGGGCGTGCCGGTGCGCGTGCTGGTCGGCGAGGCCTTCGGTGCCCGCTCGCCGGTGCCCACGGTGATGCAGACCCTGTACCTGGACATCGAACTGCCCGCCGGCGGCCGCTTCGAGCTGCCCGCGCTGGCGCCCGAACTCGCGATCTACGCGGTCGACGGCGACGTGCAGCTCGACGGCGTGGCCGTGCCCGCGCACACCATGGCCGCGCTGCCCGCCGGCCAGGCGGTGGTGCTGACCGCTGCGCAGGCCGTGCGCCTGGTCGTGGTCGGCGGCGAGCCGCTCGACGGCCCGCGCTACATCACCTGGAATTTCGTCTCCAGCCGCCGCGAGCGCATCCTGCAGGCCGGCGAGGACTGGGCCGCGCAGCGCATGGGCCACGTGCCGGGCGAGACCGAGTTCATCCCGCTGCCGGGCCACCCTTTCCAGGTGCAGTCGCCGACGCCGGACACCGGCAGCACGCCGGCCTGATCCTCGCGAAAGGATTCAAGCCGAAAGTGCCTGCAGCGCCCGTCCGGCGGGCGCAGGCAGCTCACTTTTTGATAGCAATGTCGGGGTCTTCGCCGCGCCGGGCGCTGGCGTGCTGCGCGCGGGCGCTCAGGTCGGGCGCCAGCGCCTCGCGGCCGTCGAACACGAAGCAGTCGCCGCGGTAGTGCGCGCCGCCGACGTCCTCGAAGTACTTGAGGATGCCGCCGTCGAGCTGCAGCACGTTCGGCAGCCCGGCCTCGTGCATGTAGATCGCGGCCTTCTCGCAGCGGATGCCGCCGGTGCAGAAGCTCACGACCGTCTTGCCCTCCAGCTCGGCGCGGTGCTCGATCACCGCCTGGGGGAATTCGGTGAACTTCGTGATGCGCCAGTCGATCGCGTTCTCGAAGGTGCCGTAGTCGACCTCGAAGGCGTTGCGCGTGTCGAGCAGCACGACCTGCTTGCCGGCGTCGTCGTGGCCCTGGTCCAGCCAGCGCTTGAGCGTGCGCGCATCCACGCCCGGCGCACGGCCGGCCGCCGGCTGGATGGCCGGGTGATCCATGCGGATGATCTCGCGCTTGAGCTTGACCAGCAGGCGCCGGAAGGGCTGCTGCGCCGACCAGCTCTCCTTGGCTTCCAGCGGTGCGAAACGCGGGTCGGCCCGCAACTCGTCGAGGAAGCCGCGCACGTCGTCGGCGGCCCCCGCCAGGAACAGGTTGATGCCTTCCTGCGCCAGCAGCACGGTGCCCATCAGCTGGCGCGCGCGCGCCGATTCGAGCAGCCGGGGCCGCAGCGTCTCGCGGTCGTGGATGGGGACGAAGAGGTAGGCGGAGATGTTGAGGACGTCGGACACCCGGCGATTGTAAAAAGCGCCCGTTCGCGGCCTTGGCGGCGAGATGGGCGGGGGCGGCTTTTTACAATGCGTCGATGTTCGTTCACCTGCGCCTGCACACCGAGTTCTCCGTCGTCGACGGCACCACCCGCATCGACGAAGTCGTCAAGGCCGCGGCGAAGGACGGCCAGCCTGCGCTGGCCATCACCGACCTGAACAACCTGTTCGGCGGCGTCAAGTTCTACAAGCAGGCGCGCGGCAAGGGCGTCAAGCCCGTGCTGGGCTGCGAGCTGATCCTGGAGGGCGTCGATGCCGACGCCGGGCCCGCCCGCATCGTGCTGCTGGTGCAGAGCTTCGAGGGGTACCTCAACCTGTGCGAGATCCTGGCGCGTGCCTGGACGCAGAACGTGGGCCGCGGCCAGACGCAGGCGGTCGCCAAGTGGGCCTGGCTGCAGGAGCTCAACGGCGGGCTGATCTGCCTGGCCGGCGCGCAGGCGGGCCCGCTGGGCGCGCCGCTGATGGCCGGCAACGCCGAGCGCGCGCGCGAGATCGCGCTGCAGCTGGCGGGCCTGTTCACGCACCGCTTCTACATCGAGCTGCAGCGCGCCGGCCGCGCCGACGACGAGGCGCACGTGGTGGCGGCGGTGCAACTGGCCGCGCGGCTGAACCTGCCGGTGGTGGCGACGCACCCGGTGCAGTTCCTGCAGCCCGACGAGTTCGAGGCGCACGAGGCGCGCGTGTGCATTTCCGAAGGCGAGATCCTGGGCAACCAGCGCCGCGTGCGCAAGTTCACGCGCGAGCAGTACTTCAAGTCGGCCGCCGAGATGGAGGCGCTCTTCGCCGACGTGCCGAGCGCCATCGCCAACACGGTGGAGATCGCCCGGCGCTGCAACCTCACGCTGGTGCTGGGCAAGCCGCAGCTGCCCAACTTCCCGACGCCGCTCGAGGACGGCGTGCCGATGCCGATCGAGAAGTACTTCCGCGTGCTGTCGTTCGAGGGGCTGGAGGAGCGGCTCGCGCACCTGTACCCCGACCCCGCCAAGCGCGACGCGCAGCGCCCGCGCTACGTCGAGCGGCTGGAGTTCGAGATCGGCACCATCCTGAAGATGGGCTTCCCCGGCTACTTCCTCATCGTGGGCGACTTCATCAACTGGGCCAAGAACAACGGCTGCCCGGTGGGCCCCGGCCGCGGATCGGGCGCCGGCTCGCTGGTGGCCTATGCGCTGAAGATCACCGACCTCGACCCGCTCGAATACAACCTGCTCTTCGAGCGCTTCCTGAACCCGGAGCGCGTGTCGATGCCCGACTTCGACATCGACTTCTGCCAGGGCAACCGCGACCGCGTCATCGACTACGTCAAGGACAAGTACGGCCGCAACGCGGTGAGCCAGATCGCCACCTTCGGCACCATGGCCGCGCGCGCCGCGATCCGCGACGTGGGCCGCGTGATGGACATGAGCTACGGCTTTTGCGACGGCATCAGCAAGCTGATTCCGAACAAGCCGGGCAAGCCCGTGACCCTGCAGTACCCGCCCGCGAACCTCTCGGACGACGACAGGGAGAAGTACGCCATCGCCGCGGAGCCGCAGCTGGCCGAGCGCATCGAGCGCGAGGAAGAGGTCAAGTCGCTGGTCGAGATGGCGCAGAAGCTCGAGGGCATGACGCGCAACATCGGCATGCACGCCGGCGGGGTGCTGATCGCGCCGGGCAAGCTCACCGACTTCTGCCCGCTCTACCAGCAGCCGGGCAGCGACTCGGCCGTGAGCCAGTACGACAAGGACGACGTGGAGGCCATCGGCCTGGTGAAGTTCGACTTCCTGGGGCTGGCCACGCTCACCATCCTGGAGATCGCGCGCGAGTTCATCGTCAAGCGCCACAAGGGGCAGGAGGGCTTCGCCTACGAGAACATCCCGCTGGACGACCGCGCCACCTACAAGCTGTTCTCCGACGGCAAGACCGAGGCCGTGTTCCAGTTCGAATCGCGCGGCATGCAGGGCATGCTCAAGGACGCGCGGCCCACGCGGCTGGAAGACCTGATCGCGCTGAACGCGCTGTACCGCCCGGGGCCGATGGACCTGATCCCCAGCTTCGTGGCGCGCAAGCACGGCCGCGAGGAGGTCGAGTACCCGCACCCGGCGGTGGCGGAGATGCTCAGCGAGACCTACGGGATCATGGTCTACCAGGAGCAGGTGATGCAGACCGCGCAGATCCTGGGCGGCTACAGCCTGGGCGGCGCCGACCTGCTGCGCCGCGCCATGGGCAAGAAGAAGGCCGAGGAAATGGCCGAGCACCGCGAGAAGTTCCGCGCCGGTGCCCTGGCCACGCATGGCATCCCGCAGGAGAAGGCCGACGAGATCTTCGACCTGATGGAGAAGTTCGCGGGCTACGGCTTCAACAAGTCGCACGCCGCCGCCTATTCGCTGCTGGCCTACCACACGGGCTGGCTGAAGGTGCACTACACCGCCGAGTTCTACTGCGCCAACATGACGGTGGAAATGGACAACACCGACAAGCTGAAGGTGCTGTTCGAGGACGCGACCAAGAACTTCGGCATGAGCTTCGAGCCGCCGGACGTGAACCGCGGCTTCTACCGCTTCGAGCCGGTGAGCGACAAGGTGATCCGCTACGGCCTGGGCGCCGTGAAGGGCACGGGCCAGCTGGCGATCGAGGCGATCGTCAGGGCGCGCGAGGAGGGCGGGCCGTTCAAGAGCCTGTACGACTTCTGCGCGCGGGTGGACCGCCAGCGCATCAACAAGCGCACGGTGGAGGCGCTCATCAAGGCCGGCGCCTTCGACGCGCTGCAGCCCAACCGCGCGGCCCTCGTGGCCTCGCTGGACCGCGCCTTCGAGTACGCCGCGGCGCAGGAGGCCCATGCCAACCAGGGCGGCCTGTTCGACCTGGGCGACGACGTGCACGGCTCGAGCACGCAGGAGCCCGACCTCGTCGAGACCACGCCCTGGGGCGTGAAGGAGCGCCTGACGCTGGAGAAGACGGCCATCGGCTTCTACCTTTCGGGCCACCTCTTCGACGAGGTGGCGCGCGAGGTGCGCCAGTTCGCGCGCCGGCAGATCGACGAACTGCTCGACAGCCGCGAGCCGCAGGTCATCGCCGGCATCGTCAGCGGGCTGCGCGTCATCAACGGCAACCGAGGGCGCCTCGCCATCTTCGTGCTCGACGACAAGACCGACACCATCGAGGCCGTCGCCGACGAGGCCGTCTTCGACGCCGCGCGCAACCAGCTCAAGGAAGACGAACTGGTGATCGTCAGCGGCCGGCTGCAGCCGGGCCGCGGCGGTTTCGAGGCGCGCTTCAACGTGCAGCAGGTGTGGGACCTCGCGGCAGCGCGCTGCCGCTTCGGCAAGTTCCTGCGCGTGGCCGTCAACGGCAAGCTGCCGGACATCGCGCGCATCGTGCGCGACTTCCCGCCGCGCAGGGAGGCGACCGAGCACGGCGAGGTGCAGCAGGGGCTGGGCGTGCGCCTGGCCATGGCACGCTCGGGCGCCCAGGTCGAGCTGCAACTGGGCGAGGCGGCGCGCTTCTTCCCGGTCGACGCGGCATTGGCCAGCTGGATGGCGGCGGCGGAGGCGGGCAAGGCAACCATCGTGTACGAATGACGAACGGATGCCGTCACGGTCACGATTTCGAAGGCGCCTTCGCCCGACGACCTGGGGATTGCAGCCTCGAGGCAACCATCGAGCGCCTTCGCACCAGCGACTCCTAGATCATGGTCGGCGGTCCGCAGACGCATCCGCGTTCGGGCCGGCGACAGCCCTCATAGTCCCTTCGGCGCGGGCCACCCCGTGTGCAACGACGCAGGCGATGTGTCGATCTCCATGTCGATCATCGCGTCCTGCCGGGGTGGCTGGGGAGATGGCGCGCCGGGCGCTGCGCTTGCGCGCCCCTTGAAACAGCCATTTGCATTTGTCAGTAAAAAGGATACATTTCACCGCAAAGACGCGAGACGGTGGGCAAAACGCACCACCGGTTTGACGAGGAGTAATGGATGCGTTGTTTCCGGGATGAGGCCTGTCTGGATTTGCTGGACCGGCAGACTTTCAAGTTCCAGCACCAGTTGATGGACCACCCTGCGCTGAGCCTGCAGAACCTGGCCAATGTGCTGCCTGCGCTGCCTGCCGACAGCGTGATGTCGTCCAAGGGGCTGCTGAGCAACGGCGACGATTTCGAAGACGTGATGTGCGGAAACACGGGGAGCCGGTTCGCGATCGAGGCCGTGATCGAGAACATCCGCACCAGTGACTCCTACATCATGGTGAATGGACCGGAGGCGCATCCGTCGTTCCAGCCGCTGTACAGGGAACTGATCGCCGACGTCGAGCAGATCATGAAGCGTCGCGGCCTGGGCAACGCGGCCATCAGCCCGAAGCTCTATCTGTTCATCGCGTCCCCCAACAGCGTGACGCCGTTCCATATCGACCGGTACTCGGGCTTCCTGATGCAATTCCGGGGCAGCAAGCACGTCTCGATCTTTCCGCAATGGGACGAGCGTGTGGTGAGTTCTCAGAACAAGGAAGCCTACGTCGCCAACAAGAACACACGCCTGCCCTGGGACCACAACATGAACGAACTGGGCAAGACGTTCGAGTTCCATCCCGGCGAGGCGCTGCATATTCCTTTCTCGGCCGGCCATCACGTCCGCAACGGCAGCGAGGACGTGTCGATCTCGATGTCCATCTTCTTCAGCACCGACCAGAGCCATGCCTGGCGTCAGGCGCTTCGCTTCAACCACGCCGCGCGGCCGGTCCTGCGGCGCCTGGGCTTGAAGCCCGCGGCCGTGGGGCGGGCGCAGTGGCGCGACAGCGCCAAATCCGGCGCGTGGACGGCCATTCGCAAGCTCAAAAGCCTCCGGGGCTCTTGAGAACGGGTGGGGAGCACACCGGCGCTCGG
>JAVHYA010000008.1:0-36754 GCA_031119395.1 Pseudomonadota bacterium | reverse complement strand
CGGCTGCGGCGCTCCACAATCGCCCGATGACCGCACTGCGCACCCTCTATCCCATCGTCGAGCCCTACGCCACCGGCACGCTGGACGTGGGCGATGGCCACGTCCTGTACTACGAGCGCTGCGGCACGCCGGGCGGCACGCCCGCCGTGTTCCTGCACGGCGGCCCCGGCGGCGGCATCTCGCCCGCGCAGCGCGGCCTGTTCGATCCTGCGCGCTACGACGTGCTGCTGTTCGACCAGCGCGGCTGCGGCCGCTCCACGCCGCATGCGAGCCTGGAGGCCAACACGACCTGGCACCTGGTGGCCGACATCGAGCGCCTGCGGCTGCTGGCCGGTGTCGAGCGCTGGCTGGTGTTCGGCGGCTCCTGGGGCTCGACGCTGGCACTGGCCTATGCACAGGCGCATCCCGAGCGTGTGAGCGCGCTGGTGCTGCGCGGCGTCTATACCGTGACGCGCGCCGAACTGCGGTGGTACTACCAGTTCGGCGTGTCGGAGATGTTCCCGGACAAGTGGGCCGGCTTCCAGGCGCCCATCCCGCCGGAGGAACGGCACGACATGATCGCGGCCTACCGCCGGCGCCTGGCGGGCGATGACGAGGCGGCGCGCCTGCAGTGCGCGCAGGCGTGGACGATCTGGGAGGGCGAGACGATCACCCTGCTGCCCGATGCGGCCTTCTCGGCGCCGTTCCGCGATCCGCATTTCGCGCTGGCCTTCGCGCGCATCGAGAACCACTTCTTCACCCATGGCGCCTGGCTCGAGGAGGGCCAGCTGCTGCGCGACGCGCACCGGCTGCGCGGGATCCCCGGCGCCATCGTGCACGGCCGCTACGACATGCCGTGCCCGCTGCGCTATGCCTGGGAACTGCACCAGGCCTGGCCCGACGCCGACTTCCACCTGGTCGAGGGCGCCGGCCACGCGTACTCGGAGCCGGGCATCCTGGATGCGCTGATTCGCAGCACCGACCGTTTCGCCGAGGCGGGCTGAAGCGCCGCTGCGCAGATCGTCACGTTCGTGACGAATTCGGCCGCAACGCCCGGCTGGCGAGCGCTGCAGCCCGATTGCACTTTGTCGTTCCCCGCGCCCGCGTGGGCCTGCCGCCGCGTCAGGACTTGGGCCGCAGCGAGATCTCGGGGAAGGGTGAGGGCACGCGGCCGTCGGTGTCGCGGGGCATCACCTCCGTGCGCTGGATGGCGCGGATCGCGGCGTCGTCCCAGGCCGGGTTGCCGCTGGACTTGACGATGCGCGGGGTGCCGACGATGGTGCCGTCGGGCGAGGTCTCGATCTTCACGATGACCTCCGGGTTGCCCGGGACCGAGGTCGGGTCGAAGACCACGTTGCGCTTGATCAGCGCCGCCACCCGGCCGAAGTAGCCGGCCGAGACACCGCCGCTGCCGTTGCCGCGGCCCGAGCGCGGACCGCTGTTCTGGTCGGCGGTGCCGCTGGCGGAGCCGGCCGCCTGGCCCATCATGCGCGCGATGTTGGCCTGGCGCTCCTTCTCGGCCGCCGCTGCGGCGGCCTTCTGCTGGGCTGCCTTCTGTTGCGCCGCCTTTTCCTGCGCGGCCTTGTCCTGCGCCGCCTTCTCTGCCGCCTCGCGCTTGCGCTGCTCGGCCAGCTTCTGCTGCTGTTCCTGCTTGCGCTGGGCCTCGAGCTGCTCCTTGCGCTCCTGTTCGCGCTCGCGGGCCTCGCGGTCCTTCCTCTCCTGCGCCGCCTTCTCGGCCTGCTGGCGCTTGAGTTCCTGCTGGCGCTGCTGCTCCTGCTCGCGTTCGCGCTGTTGCTGCTGCTCGCGCAGGCGGCGTTCGCGTTCCAGGGCGATGTCCGGGTCCTTCGGCGGCGGTGGCGCCGGCGGCGGCTTCACCGCCTCGGGCGGCGGCGGGGGCGCAGGGGGTGGCGGCGGCGGCGCGGGCTGAGGTGCCGGTGCAGGGGGCGGCGGCGGTGCCACGGCCGTGCGCTGCGCGGCCTGCTGGGTCGTGGACGACCAGATCTCCGCCTCGATCGCGTCGTCGTCGCCCTCGCGCTTCCAGCGCACGCCCCAGGTCAGGGCCGCGATGAGCAGCGCGTGCGCGATCAGCGCCAGCACCAGGGCGCGCATCGTGCCGCGCTGGGGCGGCGGGGCGAATTCGGGGCGGTCGGCGACGAGCGACATGCGTGCGTTCGGCTCCCGGCCTCAGCGGCGCCCGCCGGTGGTCTGCACCGACAGGCCCACGCGCTCGATGCCGGCGCGCTTGAGCTGGTTCATGGTGGCGACGACGGTCTCGTACTTGACCGACTTGTCGGCGCTGATGACCACCGGCCGCTGGTCGTCGCCGCCCTGGGCGGCCTTCACGGCCTGGCCGATCTGGTTCATCGGGATCTGCTGCGCGGGCATGGCGCCGGTCGAGTCCTTCTTGAACTCGATCACGTCGTCGTTCTTGACCACGATCTCCAGCGGCTTGTCGGGCTGCTTGTTCGCGCGGTCGACGCTGGGCAGGTTGATCACGCTCGGCGTGATGAGCGGGGCCGTGACCATGAAGATGATCAGCAGCACCAGCATCACGTCGATGAACGGGACCATGTTGATCTCGTTGATCGTGCGGCGTCCGCGGCCGCGGGAGGAGACGGCGGGCATGGCAGGACTCTCCGGGGCTCAGTGGCCCGAGGCCGCGCTGCTCTGCGTCGCGTGGGCGCTGGCAGCCGACAGGTTGCGCTGCAGGATGTTGGAGAACTCCTCGATGAAGGTCTCCAGGGCAATGGCGATCTTGTCGATCTCGCGCGCGAAGCGGTTGTAGCCCACGACGGCCGGGATGGCGGCGAACAGGCCGATGGCGGTGGCGACCAGCGCCTCGGCGATGCCGGGTGCGACGGTGGACAGCGTCACCTGCGCCAGCGCGGCCAGGCCGGTGAAGGCATGCATGATCCCCCACACCGTGCCGAACAGGCCCACATAGGGCGACACCGAGCCGACCGTGGCGAGGAAGGACAGGTTCGATTCGGCGGCGTCCATCTCGCGCTGGAAGCTCGCGCGCATCGCGCGGCGGGCGCCGTCCAGCAGCGTGCCGGCATCGCTGATGTGGCGTTCGCGCAGTTTCTGGTACTCGCGCATGCCGGAGGCGAAGATGCGCTCCATCGGGCCGGCGAACTTGGCGTTCTGCGCCGCCGAGGCGAAGAGTTCGTTCAGGCTGGTGCCCGACCAGAACTCGCGCTCGAAATCCTCGTTGAGCGCGCGCATGCGCTTGAGCGCGAAGAACTTGCGGATGATCGCGGCCCAGCTGGCCACCGAGATCACGACCAGCAGCAGCACGACGAGCTGCACGGCGAGGCTGGCATGCAGGAGGAGGGTGGTGATCGACAGGTCTTGGTTCATGGCATGAAAGGGTCGGACGCGAAGCGGGCCGGCACGGTGGCGTTCAGGACAGCAGGCTCACGCGGGCCGGGCGCTGCGCATCCCTGGGAGACATGGAGCCGAGAAAACGTTCGAGGGTTCCCACCAGTTCGGTGGGCATGCGCGCGGGCCGCATGCGGCCTGCATCCACCCAGCCGATGCGGATGGACCCCTCGCAAAGGACGGTATTGTGCTCTGTTTTTGATAGCACACGCTGGCCGATGATCATCGACGCCGGCCCGATCTGCTGCAGCGTGGCCGTGACCAGCAGTTCGTCGTCCAGGCGCGCGGGCCGGTGGTACTTGAGCTGGGTTTCGCTGACGACGAACATGCCGCCGCTGCGCTCGCGCAGCACGCGCTGCTCGATGCCCATGGAACGCAGCCACTCGGTGCGGGCGCGTTCCATGAATTTCAGGTAGTTGGCGTAGAAGACGATGCCCCCGGCGTCGGTGTCTTCCCAGTACACGCGCAGCGGCAGCGCGAAGGTGTCGGCGCTCATTGGACTACCCTCCGTGCTGCGCACTGCGGGTGCGAGCGCCTCCGGAGCGGCCGAGCGGCGCTCATGCCGTCAACCCCTTCAGCCGCGCCGCGGCCTCTTGCAGGTGGGCCATCGAGCTGGCGGTGGAGAAGCGCACGAAGCGCCGCGTCTCGGCCGTGCCGAAGTCGCGCCCGGGCGTGATCGCGACATGGGCGCGCTTCATCAGCTCGAAGGCGAAGTCCCAGCTCGTGTCCGCGCTGTCGATGCCCAGACGCCCGGCGAGCGAGCTGCAATCGGCCCAGGCATAGAAGGCGCCGTCGGGCGTGACCGGCACGTCCAGGCCCGCCGCCTGCAGTTGCGGAATGAACCAGTCGCGCCGTGCCCTGAACTCGGCGCGGCGGCGTTCGTACTCGGCAATGCTCTCGGGTTCGAAGCAGGCGAGGGCGGCGTACTGCGCGACGGTGCTCGCGCAGATGAACAGGTTCTGCGCCAGCCGCTCGACCACCGGCACCAGCGCCTCGGGCACCACCAGCCAGCCCAGGCGCCAGCCGGTCATGTTGAAGTACTTGCTGAAGCTGTTGATGCTGATGACCTGGTCGTCGATCGCCAGCGCGCTCTGGCCGAAGGCGTCATCGTACGAAAGCCCAAGGTAGATCTCGTCGATGAGCGTGATGCCGCCGCGGCGGCGCACGACCTCGTGGATGCGGTGCAGTTCGTCCGGCGCGATGGAGGTGCCGGTCGGGTTCGACGGCGAGGCGAGCAGCACGCCCCGCGTCTTGTCGGTCCAGGCCGCTTCCACCTTGTCGGCGCTGAGCTGGTAGCGCTCGGCGGCCGTGGTCGGCACCAGCACGGCCGTGCCTTCGGCCGCGCTCACGAAGTGCCGGTTGCAGGGGTAGCTCGGGTCCGGCATCAGGATCTCGTCGCCGGCCTCGATCAGCGCCAGACAGGCCAATTGCAGCGCGGCCGAAGCCCCGGCCGTGACCACGATGCGGCGCGCCGGCACTTGCAGGCCGAAGCGCTGCGCATACCAGCCGCTGATGCGCTCGCGCAGGGCCTCCAGCCCGGTCGCCTGCGTGTACTGGGTGGCGCCGGCACGCACGGCGCGTGCCGCGGCTTCCTGCACCAGCGGCGGCGCGGTGAAGTCGGGCTCGCCGATGTTCAGGAAGATCATCGGCTGCTCGGTGTGGGCCACCTCGCGCGCCAGCACGCCGGCGGCCTTGGCGACCTCCATCACGTAGAAGGGCTCGATGCGCTGGGCGCGGGACGCGATCCGCATGGTGCGTCCGTCCCTCAGCCGCGCAGCTTGCCGGCGGCGCGGTCGGCCTCGACCTCGGGCGCGCGCAGTTGGGGCGCCAGGCCGTTGAGCACACCGTTCACGTACTTGTGGCCGTCGGTGCCGCCGAACTCCTTGGCCAGTTCCACGCACTCGTTGATGACCACGCGCCACGGCACGTCGGCGCAATGGCGGAACTCGTAGACGCCGATCCACATCACCGCATGCTCGATGGGCGAGATCTCCTCGAGCTTGCGGTCGAGCAGCGGGGCGATGAGGCCGTCGAGTTCCGCCGATTCGCGGATCGAGCCGTGCAGCAGCGCGTCGTAGTGGGCCGAGTCGGCCTTGTGGAAGCCGGAGAGGTCGCGCGTGAAGGCGTCGATGGACTCGGGCTCGTTGCGCCCGACGAGGTGCTGGTACAGCGCCTGGACGGCGAACTCGCGTGCCCGCGTGCGGGCCGAGCGGGACGAGGCCTTGCGCGGCGCGCCGGTGCGCGGGGGCGTGGTCTCGCTCATGCCGCGACCGCCAGGCTCTTCACCAGCAGCGCCATCTCGACGGCCACCAGGGCCGCGTCGCGGCCCTTGTCGGTCTGGCGCGCCACGGCCTGTTCCAGGTTCTCGGTGGTCAGGATGGCGTTGGCGATCGGCAGGTGGTGGTCGAGGCCGATGCGGGTCACGCCAGCACCGGATTCGTTGGCCACCAGCTCGAAGTGGTAGGTCTCGCCGCGGATGATGCAGCCCAGCGCCACCAGCGCGTCGTAGCCGCCACGCCGCGCCATGGCCTGCAAGGCCAGCGGCACTTCGAGTGCACCGGGTACCCGCTGGTGGTCGATGCGATCGGCCTTCACGCCGAGCCTGCCCAACTCGGCCAGGCAGGCCGACGCCAGCGCGTTCGTGATGTCTTCATTGAAACGGGCCTGCACGATGCCGATGCGCAGGCTGCTGCCGTCGAGCGGACCGGCCGCTCCCTTGTTGGCGTTGAGCATTTTCTTGGAGGTCTATTCTTTGGTGATGTAGCCGGCGATCTCGAGGCCGTAGCCTGCCGCCATGCTGGGCATGCGCCGCGGCGTGCCCATGAGTTGCATCTTCTGCACGCCGCACTCGCGCAGCACCTGCGCGCCCACGCCGTAGCTGCGCAAATCCATGCGGCCGCGCTCGGGGGCCTGCGCCGGCCGGGCCGTGCCCTCGAATTGGGCGAGCAGTTCGGCGGCGCTTTCGCCGCAATTGAGCAGCACGGCCACGCCCTTGCCGTGGGCCGCGATGTGGGCCAGGCTGGCGTCCAGGCTCCAGGAGTGCATCGGGCGCTCGAGCTCCAGCGCATCGAGCACCGAGAGGGGCTCGTGCACGCGCACGGGGATCACCTCGTCGGCGTCCCACTGGCCGCGCACCAGCGCGAGATGCACGCCGCGGCTGGGCTTGTCCTTGAAGGCATGCAGCGTGAACCATCCGTGCGCGGTGCGGATCTCGCGGCTGCCGACGCGCTCGACCAGGGTCTCGGTGCGGCTGCGGTACTCGATGAGTGCGGCGATGGTGCCGATCTTCAGCCCGTGCTCGGCGGCGAACAGCTGCAGGTCGGGCAGGCGGGCCATGGTCCCGTCCTCGTTCATCACTTCGCAGATGACCGAGGCAGGCGAGCAGCCGGCCATGGCGGCCAGATCGCAGCCGGCTTCGGTGTGGCCGGCGCGCATGAGCACGCCGCCATCGACCGCCTGCAGCGGGAAGATGTGGCCGGGCTGCACCAGGTCGGCGGCGACGGCATTCGGTGCAACCGCAGCCTGCACGGTGCGGGCCCGGTCGGCGGCGGAGATGCC
Source organism: Pseudomonadota bacterium (assembly GCA_031119395.1). GTDB lineage: Bacteria > Pseudomonadota > Gammaproteobacteria > Burkholderiales > Burkholderiaceae_C > Xenophilus. The sequence goes on along the minus strand of JAVHYA010000008.1, from coordinate 29,836 downwards.
CGTCGTCACCCCTTCGGCGGCTTCGATGGACACGGTGAAGGCGGTCGAGTGCTTGGCGCCGTTGCGCGCCACCATGGGCGGCAGGTTCAGGCGCTCACACATCTCGCGCGAGAGCGTCAGGCAGATCAGGCCGCGGGCGTGGCGGGCCATGAAGTTGATGGCCTGCGGCGTGACGTGGTCGGCCGCGAGGACGATGTCGCCCTCGTTTTCGCGGTCTTCCTCGTCGACCAGGATGACCATGCGGCCGGCCCGCATGTCGGCCACGATCTCCTCCACCGAGGAGATGGGCGCAGCTTCGATGGGCGCCTTGCGGACGGCGGCGGGGTTCAGGGAAGTGACGGAGGCGTTCATGGCTTGAGGCCGGTGGTGGGCAGGGCGCCTGCCTGGAGCATGCGCTCCACGTAGCGGGCGACGGTGTCGATCTCGAGGTTCACCCGGCTGCCGGCGCGCAATTGCCCCAGGCCCGTGTGTTCCACCGTGTGGGGGATGAGGTTGATGCTGATCTCGGTGCCGTCGTCCGCATCGCTGACGCTGTTGACCGTGAGGCTGACACCGTTGACGGTGATCGAGCCCTTGTAGGCCAGGAAGCGGGCGAGGGCGGGCGGGGCCACGATGCGCAATTCCCAGCTCTCCCCCTGTGGCGCGAAGTGGCTGACGGTGCCGATGCCGTCGACATGGCCCGACACGATGTGGCCGCCGAGGCGGTCGTGGGCGCGCAGCGCTTTCTCGAGGTTGACGGCGGTGCCGGCATCCGCCAGGCCGGCGGTCTTGTCCAGCGATTCGGCCGAGATGTCGATGGTGAACGCGCTGGCGGCCGGATCGAAGCTGGTGACCGTCATGCAGGCGCCGTTGAGCGCGATGCTGTCACCGAGCCCCACGTCGTCCAGATAGCCCGGCGGCGCCGAGATGGCCAGGCGCTTGCCGTGGGCGGGGGAGGAGCCGAGGTCGTGGACGGCGGCGATGCGCCCCACGCCGGTGATGATGCCGGTGAACATAACCCGGCATTTTCGCAGAGAAGCGGGGCGCCGCTCCGGGCAAACCCTAGAAGGCGTCGCGGCCGGTCGCGCGGGCGACGATGCGCAGGTCGTCGCCGAGGCGGTCCACCGAGCGAAATGCCAATGGCAGCGCGCCCGAGAGCGCCTCCAGCGGACCGCCGGCGAACGCGTTGGAGGCGATGCCCAGGCCGTCGCCGAGCAGCTTGGGGGCGAGGTACAGCAGCAGTTCGTCGACGAGCCCTTCGCGCAGCAGCGAGCCGTTGAGCTTGTGGCCGGCCTCGACGTGCAGTTCGTTGACTTCTCGGCGTGCCAGGTCGGCCATCAGGGCCGGCAAGTCGACCTTGCCCTGGGGGTTGGGCAGGTAGCTGACCGTCGCACCGCGGGCTTCCAGCGCCGCCGCCTTGGCATCGTTTCGTGCTGCAGCGTAGACCCAGACTGCGCGATCCGCTATGAAAATGTGAGCGTCCGGGGGCGTCTGCAGCTGGCTGTCGACCAGCACCAGGTGCGGCTGGCGGGCTGTGTCCGCATGCCGGACGTCCAGCCGGGGGTTGTCGTCCAGCACCGTGCCCACCCCCGTGAGGATCGCGCTGGCACGGGCGCGCCAGGCATGCCCGTCGGCCCGCGCGGCCTCGCCGGTGATCCACTGGCTCGCGCCGTTCGGCAGCGCCGTCTTGCCGTCGAGCGAAGCCGCCGCCTTGAGTCGCACCCAGGGGGTCTTGCGCACCATGCGGCTGAAGAAGCCGATGTTCAGCTCGCGCGACTCGGCGGCGCCCGGGCCGACCTCCACCTCGACCCCCGCCGCCCGCAGCCGCGCGAAGCCCTGGCCGGCGACCAGCGGGTTCGGGTCGGCGATCGAGGCGACCACCCTGCGCACGCCCGCGGCGATCAGCGCATCGCAGCAGGGACCGGTGCGGCCGTGGTGGGAGCAGGGCTCCAGCGTGACGTAGGCGGTCGCGCCTTCGGTCGCATGGCCGCGCGCGGCGGCGTCGCGCAGGGCCATGATTTCGGCGTGCGGCCCACCACGCTGCTGGGTGTGGCCCTGGCCCAGCACCTGGTCCTGCGCATTGACGATCACGCAACCGACCCGCGGATTCGGGTCGCTCAGCCCGATCGCCCGGTGCGCGAGGGCAAGCATGTCGACGCGTGGGGTGCGGTGGGTCATGCGGGCGATGATAGGCGGCCGCTGGGCGAGGGCGCCGCCCGCACGGCCTGCGCGGGGGCTCAGAAGGGTGCGTTGACCACCGTGCGCCAGCTGCGCCGCCAGGCCTTCGCAAAGCAGCCATCGCCGACCTTCTGCGTGTCGCCGACGCCCGACAGGTAGCCGGTCTCGTCGGTGCACTGCGTGTCCGGCTTCAGGTCGGGACGTCCTTCGTTGGGCATGCCGATCACGTTGTGCGAATTGGGCGTGCCGCGATTGAAGCCGCCATCGCGCACGGCCGCCACGGCGTAGAAGTCGAAAGTGCCGTTCGAATCGACGTCGAACGAGTACTTGTTCCGGCCGGTCAGCGCATCGAGTGCGTAGATGATGTTGGGCGGGTTGCCCGTGGCGGTGCACGACTCCAGGTTCAGGTCCTTGTCCTGCGGCAGGAACGACGGGATCAGCACGTTGCTGCCCAGGTTGGACAAGTCGCCCACCACCCGCTCGCCGTTCACCACCGTGCCGCTGAACTGGATGACACCGAGCTTGAGCAGCCAGCCCTTTTTCAGCGACCAGTCGACGGGATTGGCACTGACCTGGTAGAAGGTGCGGCCACTCTCGATCCCCGAGCCCGGCTTGGCGGAGGTCAGGTCGACGGTCTGTTCGACCAGGTCAGCAAGCACGATCTTGTTGAAGCCCGCCTTGTCGTCGCCACCGATCGGCGTCGGGTCCCAGATGCCGTAGATGGCTTGGCGCGTCGCCGGCGTCGCCAGGTCGTCTTCGTCGAGCAGGATGCCGGTGCCCACGACGACGATCGCGCCGCATTGCGAGGTGGTGCTGTATTGGCACACGGTCGAATGGCCGGGGTGTGCCTGCCAGGTGGGCGTGGCATAGATGGGCTGCGCCTTGCCGCCGGGCGTGGTGAAGAGCGGCTTGCCGTAGGACACGTTCATGTGGCCGCCGCGCAGGTCGAAGCGCCACAGGTTGCCGTTGGCGTCGCCGGCGTACGCGGCGACGATGTGGCGCGCCGTGTCGCGCACCGCGACCACGCCGCCGATGCCGCGGTTGCCCCCATTGGCCGTGTCGTCGTTGCCGAAGCCCGGTGGCAGCGCGATGAAGGCCTTGCGCTTGCCCGTGAGCGCCTCCACCACGGACAGGCCGACCTGCTTGGTCCCGCCCGCATAGTGGCCACTGCCGGTGAGTACGACCCAGGTGCCGTCGTCGAGTTGGCCTGCCGTGGGGTTGTTCGTGACGTTGGCGAGGTCCGCATAGCCTTGGGTCTGGTTGTCCAGCTGCCAAAGGAAGTGGTCTTTCGTCGGCGTTCGGCTGGCGGCGTTCTGAGGCGACTCGAGGCCGTACATGAAACTGCCCGCCCGGCCCCCGGTGCCCACCACCACCTGGCGCCATGTGTTCGTGACGGCGGCCGGCGTGCTGCCCGCCTTGTCGAAGACGTCCTGCTCCACCAGCGGCCCGTCCAGGATGTAGCGGAACCGGTAGTTGGCCTTGGCGAGGTCGATTTGCGATGCCATGGCACCGTGCGGCATGAACGACGCGAGTTCCTGCCCGGCGGCCACGCCTGGCACCGTAACGTCGTCCTTGGCGGCGTTCAGCACATGGACCTTGCCGTCGTTGGTGGCCGCGAAGATGGTGGGGGGCAGCGACGTCTTGAGTGCCTTGTAGGCCGCGTAGCTGCTCTTGCCGTCTACCGCGCCAAAGGTACCGTAGCCCATGTCGATGCGGCCACCGACGAAGAGCGGGGCCGAGTTGACCGATGCCCCGATCGGCTGTGCGCGCGGTCGGTAGATGGTGCCGTTGACATCGGCTTGCGGATCTTCGCCCAGCATGTAGCGGATGAAGCTGTTGTCGAGCTTCTGCAGGCCGTCGGCATTGAGCAGTGCCTTGATGTCCGCAGGCAGGCTCGTCAGCGTCGTGGTGGCGTCCAGTACCTGCCGCTTGCTGGCGGACGCATCGGGCGAATTCGCATCGTAGGCGGACAGCGCGAAGATGCTGCGGTTGTCCACCGCCGGCATCTTGCCGTTGGCGGACCAGGCCGGCACGGGCTTGCCGCTGGCGTCGTGATCGACGTAGCCGCCATTGGCGTCGAGCCTGAACGCCTTGATGTCGCCGCTGTTGTCCGAGGTCTGGTACTCGGTCGTGTACTTCAGCTGGTTCGAGAGGGTCTGGAACCCGCCGGCGTTGCCGGAGACCGCCACGCCCGCGTCCTTGCCGGAGCCCACCATGCTGCTCAGCGCGTTGTCGATCGCGCGCCGGACATCGCCGCTCGAGTACACGCTGTAGGCGCGGCCGCCCCCGGTGAAGCCTGCGCGGATGAAGTCGTCCACGCGCTGCGAATCGGCTGCCGCGTTGCTGAGGTCGCCGACGGGCCACAACGGAGGCGTCGCGGTGCCGCCCGCCAGCCAGTCGTTGATGTACTTGTTGATCTGCGCCCAGGTCAGCCCGCCTGCCGTGCCGGCCTCACCGGACGGCGTCAACCCCCACCCGATGGTGAAGGTCGTCATGTTCTGCCAGAAGGTGGGGTTGTGCTGGCCGGCGATGGGCGGCACGTTGTTCGCCAGCGCGCTGGAGAAATCGGTGTGCCAGAAATAGCGCGCCGTCAGGTCGGCGAAACCATTGCTGCTGGTTGCGCCATCGCCGAAGGGGACATAGAGGCTGCGCGCGGCCAGGCGCGTGCTCATGTTGCCACTGTTGTAGCCCACGGCGCCGCTCGGGGCGAATGCCAGCGACGCTGGATTGCCCAACGGATTGCCGTTGAACAGCGGACCGGCGCTGCTGGCGTAGGTGCTGCCGACGTTGCTCGCCGTGCCCGCGTTCCATGCGCCGTCGGACAGCACGATCGAGTAGGCGCGCCGGCAGCTCAGGTCGGTGGCGCCATCGGTGTCGGCGGTGCTGGCGGGATCGTTCTTCCAGGGGTTGCCGTGGTAGGCCTTCACGGCACCGGCGTAGTAGTCGCCCACCAGGGACAGCGCCGTGTGGCTGTTGGTCCCGCCCGCCGGGATGATGCCGTAGAGCCAGTTGTAGAACTGCGTCTTCCAGTTGTTGCCTGGGCTGGCCGGGTCGTCCGTGAAGGTGCGAACGCCCCGGACGATGCTGCCGGCGGTGCCCCATGTGTGTGCCACGGTGTCCGTGGCGTTGTATTGCGAATACCCGATGCGGAACTTCTTGTCGTAGGTCTGCATCGCCTGGCCGACCGCCGTGCTGACGGCGAGCGCCCGCGTCCTGTACCACTGGTACCAGTTCAGGATGTTCTGCATCTCCGCGGCCTGGGTGCAGGTCATGGCGCCGGTCCCGCAATCGGTACGCTTGTGGCCCGCGGGCAAGGCGATGGCACTGTTGCCCAGGGGATAGCTCAGGTCCACCGTCGTGTACGAAGCACAACTGGCGGTCGCGCATTGCGCATAGGTGAACGTGGCGCCCGCGGGGATGGCGGTGCCGGGGGTGTACGGGACGTGGGTCGGGACGTAGGGTGCGTTGGTGGGGGTCCATGCGTAGCCGACGAGTGGCGCATTGACCGAGAACGGTCCGGAATCCTGGTTGGACACGAAGACCAGCGGGTTTGTCAGCGGCGTCCCGTCCGGCTGCACGCGGGGCAGGTAGGTGGTCGACGGGTTGTAGTACTGCGGATTGATGCTGCTGTCGCGCATGCGGTACCAGGCGTTGCCGCAGGCGGCGGTGTTGCAGGCGCTGGGCATGGAATACCCGCCCTCGGGAAACTCGAAGGCCATCGAGCCGGAGTTGTCCAGCACGAACATCAGGTTGGGCTTGGCGCCTGCCACCGCCGTGTACAGCGGCAACTGGCTGGGCGCACCGGCGGCCGACGCCAGGCTGACCGCGAGCGCGCCCGACATCAACGCGACCGTCCTCCGGACGGCCATGCCGGTCGCCCGCCGATGTGCGTGGCGCTTGGTGGCGCGTCCCTGGGATGTGTTTTTCATGGTGATCTCCCCTTCGAGTCTTGTCGTGGGACCGTTGCGCCCGGCGGTGGACCTTCCACCGCGAGGGGCCGGTCTGCCTGTGTGACTTCGGTCGTGCGGCCCGGCGGGCTGCTAGCGCCAGCACTCCGTGGCCGGCAGGCTGGTGGTGCTGCTGTCGACGCCTTTCACGCCCTTGCTGGTCAAGGTCATGGTGCCGCACTTGTCGCTCGCCATGCTGCCGGCGCGGGTCGCGCGGAGAGTGAAGGTCGGCGGGTTGTCCTGGGCGTGCACGGCGATGGTGTAGTTGATGCCGCCACCCGAGCCGTCCTTCGGCGATTGCTGCAGGGACGGCGGCAGGACGTTCGCCTGGACCGACTCGGTGGTGGTAGCCGCGCTGACCGCGGTGTATCGGTCGTTGCCCGAGTAGTAGCGCTGCATGAACTGCGCGGCCTCCATCAGGACGGCCTGCGCTTCGGCGCGTCTGGACCTGCGCACGTGCTCCTGATAGTTGGGCAGGGCGATGGCGGCCAGGATGGCGAGGATCGCCACCGCAATCATCAGTTCGATGAGGGTGAAGCCGCGCAAGGAGTGGGCGCGCTGGAAGTGTGGGCGTGTCATGTCGGATGAAGGGCGATGCGCAGGGTCAGTTCATCTGGGTGAGCACCGACTGGAGCCACGCCTCGGCGCCCTGGGAGGTCTTGCCGGTTGCAGGATCGAACCGGGCGTTGTTGGCGAAGCCGCGGCCAGTGATCAGGTAGCCCTTCAGTGGCGGAACGCCGGTCGATTGCAGCTTCTGGATGAGGCACAGCGGCGCGTTGTTCAACTGGGGCACCTTGGCGTCGGGTGCGCTGCCATCGAACTTCATGAAGTACGGCTGGGGCACCTTGATGACGTTGGTGCCCGTCCAGGACGCGGGCACCCGCCAACTCGCGCTCGCGTCGATTTCGGAGGTGACCGGCGTTGCGATGATCTTGCTGCGCAGTTGCTCGGAGGCGGTGCCGTAGGCGGTGTAGTCCTTGCCGTCGGCATCGAAGATCGCGACCTGCTCGCAGAACCGCAGTGCCGTTTCAGCCGCTTCGCGGCTGATCTCGGCACTGCGCACGCCGTTGACGCTGCGTTCGCTTTGCGTGGCGTTGCGAATGGCGAAGGTGCCCAGCAGGCTCATGACGAGGACCAGCACCAGTGCCACGACGAGGACCGCGCCGCGCTGGTCCTTTCTGCGGCGGGCGGCGGCCAGGCGCCGGCATGCCGGGCCGGCCTGAGGCCGGCAGGGGCGGAGTGAGGAAATCATCATTGGATGAGCATCCGGTTGCGCAGCAGCACCGTCGTGGTGTAGGTCTTGCGCAGATAGCCGTCGGTGGGCGTCACGTCCACGTTCTTGCAGTTCTTGTAAGTGAAGGCGCCCGGCGGCGCGTCCTTCACTGGCTTGTCGCTGCGCATGGTCAGGCACACGCGCACGCTCAGCACACGGCCCCAGCGGTCTTCCGTCGCATTGGCGAGCGCGCCGGACGGGGTGAGCGCGTCGACGCTGGCCGCGTCGTAGTAGCCGACGATCTGGTGGCGCATGAGGTCGTAGGTCGATGCCAACTCCAGGCTGGGTCGGCTCGCCACGCCGTAGAGAATCTGCATGTCTTCCACGTTGGCCAGCAATGGCTGCGCCGCCACGATGGCGTTGACACTCTGGGTCTTTTCCTTGGCGCTGCACGACAGCATCGGCGCCTGCCCGGTGGCGACCGTCACCATGTAGCGGTTGTCGGCCAGGGCGTGCTTGGCCGGCGCGGTGGCGGGCGCCGGCGACGCCTGCGAATCGAGGTCTTCCACGATGCCGTTGCCCATGCAGTTGCTCGGCAGCGGTGCGCTGCCGCCGACCGGCATGGTGTTGTCCTTGGTCGCTTCGTAGCGGATGGCGATGGCTGCGCTCCCGGACCCGGTGCTGGCGCACGCCAGGCTGTCGAAGGCCGCGGTATTGGAGGTGAAGCCGTGGTCACACCCACGCACCGCCAGGCCCGCGAAATTGCCCGCGATGGAAGCGCCGCTCGCGGGGATGATCTGCTGCGAGTACCCAGCCTGCTTCAACTGCTGCTGGATGAGGTTGAGCGCGATGACGCCGTCTTCGTTCAGCTGTGTCTCCGCCTGAGACAACTGGCTCGCGCGGCCGGAGGACAGGTAGACGGCGAGCACTGCTGCGAGGATGACCAGCCCGATGACGAGTGCCACCATCAGTTCCACCAGCGTGAAGCCGCCGGCCTTGGACCGAGGCGGCCGGCATGGGCGATGAAGCGCACGAAGAGGCTTCATAGGGTCACCCGGAAGTACATGCAGTTGACGGCGCTGAGGTTCGGGATGTTCAGGCCATCGGGGCAGGTCTGGACCTTGGCCGGGTCCTCGGTGAGCGCCCGCCAGATCAGCCAGAGGTTCAGGATCCGGGTGGCCGGCAGACCGTGAACGGCCGGGTCTGCCGCGGTGAATTCCGCGGTCACGTATGCCGTTCCACCCGGCAGCCGGTTGGCCACGTTCGTGAGCCATTGGCGCTGGTCGTAGTCGGCGATCGCCGCGCTGCAGGTGTTGACCGGTGCAAGGGGGTTGCTGGTGTCGACCTGGCAGGCGTTGGGTGGCGCCGTCGGATCGGTGGTCGCGGCCGTGCGCTGGCTGGGGGTGTAGGCCGCCGGGGTGTAGGCGTAGCTATTGAACCCCTCGGGGTTGGCACGCGCGCGCTCGGTGTAGTCGGCCACCAGGCTCAGGCCCGTCGCACGCATGCGCGAGAACTGGTTGACCTGCATCGACGACGAGGTCAGGCCGGCCATGCCCAGCAACGCAATGGCCAGCACGACCATGGCCACCAGCACTTCGATGAGCAGCGCGCCGCACTGCGAGCGCCTGGGGGTGGTCGCGGCCGGCACCGACGGCACCCGGCTGCAGGACTGACGTGGGGTCATGGCTGCTCGTTGGTGCCGCAGTCCGCGGAGTCCGCGACATAGCGGATGCGCCCGGATTTGGTCATGCAGATGCCCTTGCGTGCCCAATCCGGGATGCTGGTGTTGGCGAAGCCGGCGGCATCGAAGTTGAATCCGGCCGGCTTGTTGCTCAGGCCACTGGGATAGAAGGTGAACTTGGGCATGGAACTGTCGGTGGGTTCGATGCTGTCGATGCCGGACAGCGCTTCCTGACGCAGAAGCAGTTCGTCGCCACCGGCCGTCGAGAAGGCTGCGTTGCCATCCATGTCGACGAAGACGATCCAGCCACTGGCGAGCCCGTTGGTGCCGATGGTCGTCTGGCAACTCGTGGACGTGTTGGACGCCACCCGGCACAGCACGACGGGGCGGCTGCGCGCGATGGCCTCGGTTCGAGCGATGCGAAGCGCACCGGTGAACGAATTCACCGCGTTCGACACGCGCCATTGCGCGACGAACCGCGTCATGGATGGCGCGGCGATCGCGATCAATATGCCGAGAATGGAGAGCGTGACCATCAATTCGATGGCCGTCAGCCCGCTCTGGTGCCGTCCCTGAAACCTGTATTTATGCATAGCCCGCCCTGCTGGCCCGCGCGAGTTCTCTGTGGAACCTGGCGCGTTGGGCCCGGATGGTGCGGCGGAACCGGTCGCGAACGGCGGCCATTCGTCCCAGAGTTCGTACCGCTCATCCCCTCGAGCCGCGGGGTGCGAACTATTTCATGGCGCGACCCGACATGCTGGGAGGACCCGGAGGTCGGGCCGTTGCAAGGGCACGAGGGCGGCCCTCGGGGCTCGGCCCCGGGACTGTGCGTGCGGACTCAGATGTCCTTGAGGAGTTGCCTGAACTCCTCGACATCCTCGAAGCTCCGGTACACCGACGCAAACCGGACATAGGCCACTTTGTCCAGCTTCTTCAGCTCGCGCATCACCAATTCGCCGAGCTTGTGCGACGGAATCTCCCGCTGCGCGCTGGCGAGGAGCTTCTGTTCGATGCGCAGCAGCGCGTCATCGATCTGCTCGATGCTCACGGGCCGCTTGCGCAGGGCCAGCATCATCGATGCACGCACCTTGCCGGCATCGAAGTCGGCGCGGCTGCCGTCCTTCTTGACGACCACGGGGTAGTTGACGTCCGGTCGCTCGTAGGTGGTGAAGCGCTTGTCGCAGGCGCTGCACTGGCGCCGGCGCCGGACGAAGTCGCCATCTTCCGAAACGCGGGTCTCGACGACCTGCGTTTCGGGGTGGCCGCAGAAGGGGCACTTCATACCGCTGCGGCCCCTGTGGTGCTCAACGGTAGACCGGGAAGCGGCTGGTCAAGGCATGCACCTTGGCGCGCACCGCCTCGATGTTGGCCTCGTCGCGCGGGTTGTCCAGCACGTCGGCGATGAGGTTCGCGGTGATGCGGGCCTCTTCGTCCTTGAAGCCGCGCGTGGTCATGGCGGGCGTGCCGACGCGCACACCGCTGGTGACCATCGGCTTCTCCGGGTCCTTGGGGATCGCGTTCTTGTTGATGGTCATGTGGGCGTTGCCCAGCACGGCCTCGGCTTCCTTGCCGGTGATGCCCTTGGCGCGCAGGTCGACCAGCATCACGTGGCTTTGGGTGCCGCCGCTCACGATGCGCAGGCCGCGCTCGGTCAGCGTCTTGGCAACGATCTCGGCGTTCTTGACCACCTGCTGCTGGTAGGTCTTGAACTCGGGCGTCAGCGCTTCCTTGAAGGCCACGGCCTTGGCCGCGATCACGTGCATCAGCGGTCCGCCCTGCAGGCCGGGGAAGATGGCGCTGTTGATCGCCTTCTCGTGCTGCGACTTCATCAGGATGATGCCGCCGCGCGGGCCGCGCAGGCTCTTGTGGGTCGTCGACGTGACCACGTCTGCATGCGGCACGGGGTTGGGATACACCCCTGCGGCGATGAGGCCGGCATAGTGCGCCATGTCGACCATGAAGATCGCACCCACGTCCTTCGCGACCTTGGCGAAGCGCTCGAAGTCGATGTGCAGCGAGTAGGCCGACGCACCCGCGATGATGAGCTTGGGATGGTGCTCGTGCGCCTTGCGCTCCATCTCGTCGTAGTCGAGGACCTCGTTCGCATCGAGGCCGTAGCTCACCACGTTGAACCACTTGCCGCTCATGTTCAGCGGCATGCCGTGCGTCAGGTGGCCGCCTTCGGCCAGGCTCATGCCCATGATGGTGTCGCCGGGCTTGAGGAAGGCCAGCATCACGGCCTCGTTGGCCGATGCGCCGCAGTGGGCTTGAACGTTGGCGGCATCGGCGCCGAAGAGCTGCTTGACGCGGTCGATGGCCAACTGCTCGGCGATGTCCACGAACTCGCAGCCGCCGTAGTAGCGCTTGCCGGGATAGCCCTCGGCGTACTTGTTGGTGAGCTGCGAGCCCTGGGCGGCCATGACGGCCGGCGAGGCGTAGTTCTCGCTGGCGATCAGCTCGATGTGGTGTTCCTGGCGGGCGTTCTCCTGCTGGATGGCGGCCCAGATCTCGGGGTCGGTCTGTTCGACCAGGATGTCGCGGTGGTACATGGCAGTCCTTCGATGAAGATGGTCCTTGCGGGTTCAAACCAGACAAGGGCTGCCCAGGCGAACGGCTGAACGCCTGCGGAGCAGGCGGTGCGCTTCCCAGTGGTCATTCCACGTCAGCGCAGGCGTCCGTCACCGTGGGTGAGGGCGCTGCGCCTATCGCCAGTCGCGCACGCGCAGAGTGTAGCCGAGAGCCTGCATTCCACAGGCGCCAGGCCGGCTCAGGACGCGGACAGCAGGGCGACCTTCTGCTCGGAGGCTTCCGGCTTGGCAGGTGCCACGACGGGCAGCGGCTGCGGCCGGACATTGGGCGGCAGGGTGGGGACTGCGCGGCCACCGGCGACCTGCTGGAGGCGGGCGTGCTCCGCGAGCACCTTGCCGGCATAGCCGCCGTCATCCTCGAGGTTGGCCGCGCCGACGTAGTAGCGAAGGCCGCCTTCCAGCGATCCCGCGCGGGCGATGCACTCCTGCAGGACCTTCACACCGACGCGCATGTTCGTGACCGGGTCGAACGCCGTCAGGATCCCGCCTGCGCTTTCGTACTTGTCGCCGTGGACGCGGGTCATGACCTGCATCAGGCCCTGTGCGCCGACGTGGCTCTGTGCGAAGGGGTTGAAGCTCGACTCCACGGCCATGATCGCCAGGATGAGCGTCGGATCGAGCTTCGTCTTGCCGCCGATCTCGTAAGCCTCGGAAACCAGCACGCTCAGCGGCTCCACCGCAACACGGTATTTCTTGCTGAGCCAGTAGGCCACTGCGGCCTGCTGCTTCGGCAACTCCGCCGGGCTCGCCGCCGTCGTGCGTTCGATCGCGTTCGGCTGCAGATCGGTCGGCTCGGGCGCGGGCTTGCGCGACTCCAGCCACGCCACGAGCTGCTGCTCGCCGGCGTGCTGCAGGTCGGGGCGGGCCATCAGCGCGACCACGGCGAACACGAGGGCCAGGCCGATGAGGGCGAAGCCGTTGTGCGTGATCTCGAAAAAGCCATCGGCGACATCGCCGGCCACAGTCCGCAGACTTCGCGCGCCGGCTTGCAGGGCCTGTTTCATTCTTCGCTCTTCCTTTCGGTGCGGGTGTCGAGCGGAGGCAGGCACCCTGAGGTGGCAGCCGGCCGGGCATCGATGCATCGCTTGGATTGGTAGGAACCGGCGTGTGCTGTGGAGGTTCGCACACGGAGCCGGTCTCGCCGGGGAGTCCGGCGGCGGTGGGGCCCGGAAAGGACACAAGCGAAGTCCTGGGGCAACGCGCATTCTAAAAACCGCTTAATACCCGGTCAATAATTAAGTTGTCGATTTTTATGCTATTGGGGCATGTTGAAGCTTGCCGATGGGCCTGCGAGGTCCCATAAAGAAATCGACTTGCGCCGTCGCGCACGGAAGCCTAATCTGGCGCTGCCTGTTCATCAGGCGCTTGCCGAGGCCCAGGATCGACGTGGCGTTCCGCCCAACCGATTCGCCAGCCGAGGCCCCCAACGGTGGCAATCTCTTGCCACCTGCAAGGACGGAACCATTGACCTTCCGTCCGAGCAAAGAGATGGCAGCGGACTTGAGCCGGCCATCAAGCCCGGTGGCAAGACTTCACGGTCGAGCCACCGGGCTTTTTCATTTGGGGGAACGGCCACGCACTTGGGGCACACTCGGCCGTGATGATGAAGAACGCTGCTTGGCTGAAAGAGAACAAATGGGTGCGGCGCGGGATCGTCGCATTGGCGTCGCTCCTGGTGCTGTGGCTGGTGCTCTGGCTGGCGGTGCCACCGATCGCCAAGAGCCAGTTGCAGAAGATCGCCAGCGAGAAGCTGGGCCGCGCAGTGACGGTCGGCAAGGTCGATTTCAAACCCTGGAGCCTCGAACTCACCATCGATGAACTGCGCATCGCTTCGGCCCAGGCCGGCGCGCCGCCGCAGGTCGAGGTACGGCGCCTCTATGCCGATGCCGAGCTCCAGTCCGTGCTCCGCCTGGCGCCGGTCATCGACGCCGTCAGCATCGAGGGCCCGACCCTCCGGCTTGCCCACCTGGCCGACGGCAAATACGACATCGACGATGTCCTGGCGCGCTTCGCGCCCAAGCCCGACGATCCGCCGCCGGGCGACATGCAGCGTTTCGCCATCTACAACATCGCCATCACCGGCGGTGCGGTCGATTTCGACGACCAGCCGGTCAAGCGCAAGCACGAACTGCGCGACTTCGAGCTCAAGGTCCCGTTCGTCAGCAACCTGGCATCCAAGCGCGAGGTCAAGGTCGAGCCGAAGCTCGCCTTCGTGCTGAACGGCTCGCACTTCGATTCCTCCGCCTTCAGCACGCCCTTCGCCGACAACCGGAAGACCAACGCGCAACTGCGCTTCGCCGACCTCGATATCGCTCCCTATCTGGGCTACGTCCCGAGCAGCGTGCCGGTGAAGGTGCTGGCCGGGACGCTCGGCGCCGACCTGAAGGTCGACTTCGAGCGCGCCAACGCGGCGGCACTGAGCATCAGCGGCACGGTCGAGGCCCGCAACATCAAGGTGGCCGACGCGCAGGGCCGCGACCTGCTGGGCTTCGGCTCGCTCAAGATCGGCTTGGCCGACGTCCGGCCGCTGGACCGCCGGGTCCACCTGGGCAGCGTAGCGCTGGCCGATCCGCAACTGGCCGTGGCGCGCGATGCGGCCGGCAAGCTCAACCTGCTGGCCACCAACCCGGTCACTGGTGCTACGGAAAAGGTAGCGCCTCCCGCAGCAGCGGCGAGCGCTCCGGCCCAGAGTGCCCCACAACCCGCAGGCTGGGCATTGCAGGTCGACAAGGTGGCGCTCCAGGGCGGCAGCGTGACCTGGCGTGACGAAACCACGCAGCCCGCCGCCGCCGTCCAGGTCAAGGAGATGCAGGTGGAGGCGAGCGACATCGTCTGGCCCATGGCGAGGCCGGCGCGCTTCGGCGGCTCGCTCAACCTGGCAGGCGCGCCCTTCAAGTTCCAGGGGGAGGGCACCGACAAGGCAGCCCAGGTCCAGACCGAGGTCGAGGCGTTGCCGCTGTCGCTGGCCGCCCCCTACCTGGCCAAGAGCCTGGAACCGACGCTGGACGGCAAGCTGGGCGGCCAGGTCGATATCACCTGGGCGGCACCGAACCTGCAGCTGCATGCCCGCAAGGTCTCCGTCGACAACCTTGCGCTGACGCAGGGCAAGACGGCGCTTGCCAGTGCCGGCCGTTTCGAGCTCGCCGACGCCAAGGCCGACCTGACGGCCCACACGCTGGCCATCGGCAGCTTCACCGCCACCAACCCCAAGGTGCGGGTCGAGCGCGACGGCGAAAAGCGCTGGATGTTCGAGCGCTGGATGCGAACGCCCGCGGGCGGCGGCGATGCACCCGTGGCCGCGCCCAAGGCGCCGGGCGCAGAGGCCGCGCCGGGCAGTGCCAAGCCCTGGCAGCTCAGTATCGCCACGCTGGCGGTCGACAACGGCGCCGTCAGCTATGCCGACAAGGCCAATGCCAACACGCCGGTCGAAGTGGAGATCACGGCGCTCAAGCTCAAGGTGAACAAGCTGTCGCCCGACACCGCCACGCCGTCGCCCGTCGAGCTGTCGGGCCGCATCGGCGCGGGCCGGCGGGCCGACCCCGGCCGTTTCGACTTCAAGGGCCAGGTGGTGCTCAAGCCGCTGTCGGCCGAGGGCCGGCTGGAGACCTCGGCCATTCCGTCGCACGCCTTCAAGGCCTATTACGCCGACACGCTCAACGTCGACATCCGCCGTTCGTACACCAATTACCGCGGCACGGTGCGCTTCGCCCAGCTGCCGGCCGGCCTCAGCCTCAAGCTGGCCGGGGACACGGCCATCGAGGACTTCCGCGCCAACAGCGCCACGCTCACGCAGAAGGGCAGTTTCGGCGACGGCAACCAGCAACTGCTGAGCTGGAAGGCGCTGAGCCTGCGCGGCCTGCAGGTCGACCTGTCGCCCGGCGCGCCGCTCAAGGTCGACGTGCGCGAGACCACGCTCACGGACGTTTTCGCGCGGATCATCGTCGAGGAGAGCGGCCGTCTGAACCTGCAGGGCCTGACCAAGAAGGGCGCCCAGGAATCGGCGGCTGCCGATGCGGCCAAGCAGGACCCGGCGACGCGACGCCAGCGCGGCGGCGGCACCGTGACCACCAACGAGCCGGCGGCAGCCCCCGCGCGCCCGGTGTCGGCCGAGGAGATGGTCGGCGGCGCGGCGCCGGCGGCGCCCGCGGCCCAGGCTGCCCGGCCCGAGGCGGCGCCCGACCCGATGGCGCCGGTCATCAATTTCGGCCCGGTCAGCGTGGTCAACGGCAAGGTCGACTTCACCGACCTCTTCATCAAGCCCAACTATTCGGCCGACCTGAGCGAGCTCACCGGCAAGCTCAGCGCCTTCTCGTCGCGGCCCAAGGAGGGCCAGCCCGCGCTGGCCGACCTCGAACTGCGCGGCAAGGCGCAGCAGACCGCGGCGCTGGAGATCACCGGCAAGCTCAATCCGCTGGTCAAGCCGCTGGAGCTGGACATCACCGCCAAGATGCGCGACCTCGACCTGCCGCCGCTGTCGCCGTACTCGGTGCGCTACGCCGGCCACGGCATCGAGCGCGGCAAGCTGAGCCTGGACGTCAATTACAAGGTGGCGCCCGACGGCCGCCTCACGGCGACCAACAACCTGGTGCTCAACCAGCTGCAGTTCGGCGAGGAAGTCAAGGGCGCACCCAACAGCCTGCCGGTGCGGCTGGCAGTGGCGCTGCTGGCCGACCGCAACGGTGTCATCGATGTCGATTTGCCGCTGTCGGGCTCGCTCAACGACCCCCAGTTCAGCGTGGGTCCGCTGATCTGGAAGGCGGTGCTCAACCTCATCACCAAGGCGGTCACGGCGCCCTTCAGCCTGCTGACGGGCGGCCTCGGCGGTGGCGGAGGCGACTCCAGCGTGGTGCCCTTCGATCCGGGCAGTTCCACCCTGACGCCGGCCGCCACCCAGAGCCTGGACAAGGTGGTCAAGGCCCTGAACGACCGTCCGGCGTTGCGCATGACGGTGGTGGGTGTCTCCAGCTTCGAGAAGGAGCGCGAGGCCTACAAGCGCCAGCGGCTGCGCCAGCTCGCGCTGGCCGAGAAGCGCCGTGTCGCCGTTCGCGCCGGGCAGGATCCGGCCCAGGTCGAGCCCGTGACCGACGCCGAATACCCGAAGCTGCTGGAGGCGGTCTACAAGCGCGCCGACATCACCAAGCCGCGCAACATGGTCGGCCTGGCCAAGGACCTGCCCACCGAGGAGATGGAGAAGCTGCTGCTGGCCAGCATCCAGGTCGACGAGCAGGCGATCCGCGAACTGGCCGTGGCGCGCGGCGCCGCCGTGCGCGACTACTTGCTGGAGCACAAGCTGGCCTCCGAACGGCTCTTCCTCGGGGCCGTGCGCACCGACGGCGCCGGCGCCGACTGGAAGCCCGGGGCCGAGCTCAAGCTCGACACCCGCTGAGCGCGGGCGGCCGCGTCACCCCCGGGCTGACGCGGCCGGCAAGCTCGGAGACAATACGCAGTTCGCGCCGGCCTTGCCGGCGCCTTCGCTTGCGCGCCGGATGCACCGGCGCCGGGCCTTCAGCCACACGACACCTTCTCACGCGCAGTGACCCAAGCTACCCCCAAACACGACCTTTCGTCCCTCGACCAGCTCACGGGCGGCGCCTTCACTGCGCCCACCTCGGGCGAGCGAGCACAGCGCATCCGCGACTGGCTTGCCACCGACCCGTCGACCGAGCTGATGCAGGAGGTCTTCAAGGAGCTCAGCGGGCGCGACAAGGGCGCCGCCCGTGCGCTGCGCGAGCGCCTGGACGAGATCAAGCGCGCCAAGGGCCAGGAGGCGATCGCCGCCGAGTGGTCCGACAAGGCGCGCGCGCTGCTCGAGCAGCCGCGCCTGAACATCGCCGACGCCATGGCCTGGCAGCGCGATGCCGCCAAGGCGGGCGCGCCGCTCTCGCGCGAGCCGCTGGCCGGCTTCAAGTCGCAGCTGGCCGAGCGTGTCAAGGGCATCGAGGACCTGCAGCACCGCGCACAGGTCCACCGCGAGGCGGCCGTGCTGCTCGCGCAGCGCTTCGAGGTGCTGTCGACCAAGGGCTGGCAGGACGCACAGGCGGCCGAGGAGGGCCTGCGCGGCGACGTGCAGCACTGGCTGGCCCAGGCGCAGGAGATCACGCAGGACGCCAACTGGGGCAGCCTCGATGCCCGCTTCGCGCCGCAGCTCGACGCCTCGAAGGCGCAGCTGCAGGTGGTGTCGGACGCCTTCCACAGCGCCCTGGCGCAGACCGTGGCTGCGGCCGCGGACGCCACCGCGCCGCTGCCCCCCGTGCCCGTGTGGGCCGACGAGATCCGCGCCGCACGCGGGCAGCCGCTCGAATCGGCGCCGCCCGCACCGGCCAAGCCGGCGGCCCCCAAGGTCGACCCCGCGGCGCGCGCCGCTGCGGAGCAGGCCGTGCAGGCGGCACTGGCCAAGCTGGAGCAGGAAACCGCCGAGGGCCACGGCAAGGCCAGCCAGGGCGCCGCCGCGGCGCTGCGTGCGGTGCTCAAGGAACACGGCCGCCTGGTCGGCAACGAACTCGAGGCGCGGGTGCATGCCGCGCTGGTGGCCGCCGGCGAACTCGAAGGCTGGCAGCGCTGGAGCGCCGACAAGGTGCGCGAGGAGCTCGTCGCCAAGGCCGAGGGGCTGCTTCATCGCCCCGAGGGCCAGGCGCTCGGTGGCCGCAAGATGCAGGAACAGCTGCGCGCCCTGCGCGAGCAGTGGAAGCAGGCGGACCAGGGCGGCGCGCCCAACCACGCGCTGTGGAAGCGCTTCGACGAGGCCTGCAACCAGGCCCACAAGGTGGTCGAGGCCTGGCTGGAGAAGGTGCGCGCCGACGCCGCCGAGCACCGCGCCCAGCGCCTGGCGCTGATCGAGGAGCTCAAGGCCTGGGCGGCCGCCCATGCCGACGACGACCTCAAGTCGCGCAACCGCAGCCTGCACCAGTTCGCAGACCGCTGGCGCGATGCGGGCCATGTCAGCGAGAAGGTGTTCGCCGAGTTGCAGCCGCAGTGGAACGAGGCGATGGCCGCAGCCCGCGGCCCGCTCGAGGCGGCGCAGAAGGCCAGCGTCGAGCGGCGCCAGCAGATGATCGCCGAGGCCACCGAGCTCGGCGCCGCGCCGCAGTTGCGCATCGACGCCGTCAAGGCGCTGCAGCAGCGCTGGCAGGCCGAGGCGCAGGCGGTGCCGCTGGAGCGCCGCCACGAGCAGAAGCTGTGGGACGCGTTCCGCAAGCCGATCGACGACGCCTTCCAGCGCAAGACGGCCGACCGCGAGCGTGCCGCCGCGGCCTTGGGCGAACACGACCGCGCCGTGCTCGAAGCGTCCAAGGCGCTCGAGGCGGCCAACGGCACCGGCGATGCGCAGAAGATCCGCGCCGCGATGGCCGCACTCGAAGCGGCGTTGCGCGGTCAGCGCGCCGCGCAGTCGGCTCCCGTTGCAGAAGCCAATCCGGCTGCAGCGCCCGACGGGCCTGCGCAGGGTGCTACGGAAGTTGTAGCGCCCGGCCAGGCGGCCGCCGAGTTCGCGCAGAGCGCGCAGCTCAGCGACGAAGGCATGGCCGACGCCGGCAGCGCCGCGCCTGCTCCGGCGCCGGCCGACCTGGTCGCGCCGGCCGATGGCGCCGATCCGTCGGCCCGCGCCGACGCCGAGGAAGCCCGTGAGGCCACGGCGCCCGCCGCGGCGCCCAAGCCGGCACCACGTCCCGTGGTCGCCGTGCGTGGCGACGACCGGCCCGGTGCCCAGCGCCCGGCCACCGCCGCGGTGCAGGGCGGCCGCGGCCGTCCCGGCGACCGTCGCGACGCACGTGGCGCACCGGCAGGCCGTGGCAACGACCGCGGTGGCCCGCGCACCGATGACCGCCGTGGTGGTGCCGACCGCTTCGGCGGCGACCGGGGTGGCCGCTTCGGCGACCGCCCCCCGCGCGACGACCGCGGCCCGCGCCTGGGCGACACCGCCTTCCGCGCCCAGCGTGACGCGCTCGAACACGCCCAGGCCGCGCTGCGCAAGCTCGCGGCGCAGGCGCAGGGCGAAGTCGTCACCCAACTGCTGGGTGCCTGGGAACAGCGCGACGGTTCGGCCCTGCCCAGCCCGCAGGACCTGGGCCGCGGCGTGTCGGCGTCGGTGCGCTCGCAATGGGCGCAGGCGATCGGCGGCGCGCCCGGCGGCGACGCGGGCGAAGCGCTGCTGCGGCTGGAGATGGCGGCCGACGTGCCGACGCCGGCCGACCAGCTCGACGCGCGACGCGCGCTGCAGCTCAAGCTGCTGACCCAGCGCAACCAGCCCGGCCCGGCCGAGACCTGGGCACAGGACGCTGGCCGGGTGCTGGCGACGGCACACGACGCGGCCAAGGCACGGCGCCTGCAAAGCGCACTGCGCACGCTGCTGCGCAAGGGTTGAGTGCCGGCGGCCGCGCTCGCCTTGCTATGGAATCGATAGCTGGCAGCGCCCATGGTACGGGCGCTGCCAGCTCTTTTTTCTTGAGGATGTGCTGAGCCCGATCCCGGTCATGGCGGGCCGTGCCACCGGCGCTCAGGTGCTGCCGCCCGTGCGCCCGTCCGCGTGGCCGAGGAAGAAGGCATCGAACAGCGGCCGCAGCGTCGGCATCTCGGTGGCGAAGCGACCCGGGTCGACGAAGTAGGCTTCGCAGGCGACGGCGAAGAACTCGCCCATCGACGAGGCGGCGTAGCCGTCCAGCCAGGGCGGCTCGCCGCCGAAGCGTTCGGCCACGATGGCCTGCTCGCGGAAGGCGTCGTACGCCGCCTGCATCGTCGCCAGCCAGTGCGCATGCGCCTCGCGTGCGCTCGCATGGCCGCCGAAGCCGGCCGGCAGGGGCGGGCAGCCGTCGACGCCGCCGCCGCGCATGTCGATCTTGTGGGCGAACTCGTGGATCACCACGTTGAGGATCGGTCCCGTCGCCTGGCCGCCGCCTTCCTGCACGTGCGGCCAGCTCAGCATCACGGGACCGTGTTCGCGGGCCTCGCCGATGATGGCCTCGTCGTACTCGTGCACCACGCCGGCCTCGTCGATGGCCACGCGCGGCGTCGTCACCTCCTCGGGCACCACCACGATGCCGACGAAATCGTCGTACCAGTCCAGGCCCTTCAGCGGCGCATGGAGGTGGAGCACCGGCAGCACGGCCTGCGCGGCGATCGCGAGCGCCACCTCGTCGGTGATGGTGAAGCCCAGTGCACCGTGGAATTCCTTGTCCTGCAGGAAGCGGGCGGTGAGTTCTCGCAGGCGCTGCAGGTCCTGCGCGCCGCGTCGCGCCAGGAAGGGGTAGGCGCTGAGCGTGGCCCGCCAGTCGGTCTCGGGAATCTCGGGGGCGGCCCGCAGGCCGCGCAGCCATCGGAACATGGGCGGGACGTCAGCGCAGGTCGACGCGCTGCGCGCCGGCGGCCGACAGGCACAGCAACTGCGCGCGCGGCGGGCGGGCGGCGGCGTCCCAGTCGCTGAGCACGATGCGTGCGAGGCCATGGCCGAGGTCGTGGTCGGCCGGCCGGTGGGTGTGGCCGTGGATCAGCCTGTCGGCACGGGCGGCACGCAGCCACTGCGCGGCTGCGGCGTCGTCCACGTCGGCCCACGGGGTCTGCGGGTCGGCCTTGCGCGCTTCGCTCTGCGTGCGGATCTCGCGCGCCAGCGCTCGGCGTTCGGCCAGCGGCCGGGCCAGGAAGGCCTGCTGCCAGCCGGGGGTGCGCACCTGGGCGCGGAAGGCGAGGTAGTCGGTGTCGCCCAGGCACAGCAGGTCGCCGTGGCTGAGCAGCCAGCGCCGGTCCTGGAAGGTCAGGACGGTGGGGTCGGCGATGAGGCGCATGCCGGTTGCGTCCGCCAGGACCTGTCCGACGAGGAAGTCGCGGTTGCCATGCAGGAAGTGCACGGGCAGCCGCCGGGCCGCATCGCGCAGCCACTGCGCCATCTCGTGCTCGAAGCCGTCGGCCTCGGCCGCGTCGTCACCGACCCAGACCTCGAACAGGTCGCCGAGGATGAAGAGGGCATCGGCCGGCGTGGTCTGCAGGTAGCCATGCCAGGCCTCGAGCGTGGCGGGCTCGCCCGCCTGCAGGTGCAGGTCGGAGACGACGTCGACCGTGCGCCAGGCCGCGGGCGCGACCAGCTCGGCAAAGTCGACCGACTCGTGCACCGACATGGTCGCGCCTGTTCCGGCCCGGTTTACTCGGAAAGGACCGTGGCCTTCTCGATCAGCACGTCCTCGACCGGCACGTCGTCGTGGAAGCCCTTGCGGCCGGTCTTGACCTTGCGCAGCGCGTCGACGATCTCGGTGCCCGAGACCACCTTGCCGAACACGGCATAGCCCCAGCCCTGGGCGGTGGGTGCGGTGTGGTTCAGGAAGTCGTTCTTGGCCACGTTGATGAAGAACTGCGCCGTGGCCGAATGCGGCGCGCTGGTGCGCGCCATGGCGACGGTGTACATGTCGTTCTTCAGGCCGTTGTTGGCTTCGTTGGTGATCTCGGCCTGGGTGGGCTTCTGCTTCATGCCGGGCTCGAAGCCGCCGCCCTGGATCATGAAGCCGTCGATCACGCGGTGGAACACGGTGCCGTCGTAGTGGCCGCTCTTGACGTAGGCGAGAAAGTTCTCGACCGACTTGGGCGCCTTCTCGCGATCGAGTTCGAGGACGATGGGGCCGTGGCCCTTGATGTTCAGTTCGACTTGCGGGTTGCTCATGATGGGACTCCTTCGGATGTCGGGTTGAAATGCAGCGGCCTGGGCCGCTGGACAGGTTCTTACTTGACCACGGTGGCCGAGCGGATCTCGACCGGGACGGTGGGCACGTCGCGCATGCCGCCCTGCACGCCGGTGGCGACGGCGCGGATCTTGTCGACCACGTCCATGCCCGAGACCACCTTGCCGAACACGGTGTAGCCGTGGCCGTCGGGGTTGGGTGCGTTGAGCATGTCGTTGTTCTTCACGTTGATGAAGAACTGCGAGGTGGCCGAGTTCGGATCGCTGGTGCGCGCCATGGCGATGGTGCCGCGGTCGTTCTTCAGGCCGTTCGACGCCTCGAGCGGGACCGGCGCGCGCGTGCTCTTTTCCTTGAGCTGGGCCGAGTAGCCGCCGCCCTGGATCATGAAGCCGTCGATGACGCGGTGGAACACCGTGCCGTCGTAGTGCTTGTCCTTGACGTACTGCAGGAAGTTCTCGACCGTCTTCGGGGCCTTGGACGGATCGAGTTCGAGCACGATGTCGCCCAGCGAGGTGGCCAGCTTCACGCGCGGCGTGCTCTGTGCCATCGCGGGCAGATGCGCGAGGCCCGCAGCCAGCAGGGCGGCGCAGGCGGCGCGGCGGGAGAACGAGGGAAAGGTCACGTCAGGCTCGCTTTCGGGGAACGAAGGATGGGTGAAGGAAGACGCTGAACGCACCGGCGCCGCGCAGGGCGCCGGCGACGGGTCACTTGTTGCGCAGCACGCGCGGCGGCGTGCCGGATGCGGCGGGCAGGGCGCCCGCTTCCGCGGTGCCCGGCGTGCTGAAGATCTGGCGGATCAGCGTGAGCTTGGGCTGCACGCTCGCATTGGCGGTGGCGAATTGCTGCGCCTTGGCGTACTGCTGCGCGGCCAGGCGCGCGTACACGTCGCCGAGGTTCTCGTGCGCGGTCGCGTAGTTGGGGTTGAGGCGGATCGCCGATTCGAGCGCGGCACGCGCCTTGTCGAGCTCCCCGCGGTTGGCGTAGAGCGCCGCCAGGTTGTTGTAGGGCTCGGGCAGTTCGGGGTAGTCCTGCGTGAGCTTGGTGAAGGTGTCGATCGCGTCGGCGGGCTTGTTCTGCTCCGACAGGATCACGCCGCGCAGGAAGCGCATCTGCGGGTCGCGCGGGTTGGCCTTGATGTACGCATCGGCCTTGGCCAGCGCCTCGGCCGGCTTGCCCGAGCGCAGCAGCGCGTTCACGTCGCCGTAGTCGTCGGCGTGTGCGGCACCCATGCCCAGCAGCGCGCAGGCGAAGAGGGTGCCGGCGGCGAAGGCGCGCAGGGCAGAGGCGGGTCGGGGGGTGCGGGAGGGAAGGGCGGCGTGCGTCATGGAGCCTCGAAGAGCCTCGTGATGGGGGCGGCCGCTGCGCCAGGGTGTGCCCGCGCCGGTCGCCCGAAGTCGGCCAGAGGGCCGCTTATACTCGCCGGATTGTAGCCGCGGGCCTCCCTCCGGCTTCCCTGCAATCCCCTGACGGAGCGCAGTGCCGGGCCCGCACGTTTGGCTGCACAATGCACCGCCGTTCCCTGGACGGCGTTCTGCTTTTTGGGCCCGCCCGGCGGTGCCGCTCCCGAATCCCATGACCTTGCGCATCTACAACACGCTCGCGCGTGCATTGGAAGAGTTTTCGCCGCTCGAAGCGGGGCACGTGCGCATGTACGTGTGCGGGATGACGGTGTACGACCTGTGCCACATCGGGCATGCACGGATGATGATGGCCTTCGACGTCGTGCAGCGCTGGCTGCGCGCGAGCGGCTACCGCGTCACCTACGTGCGCAACATCACGGACATCGACGACAAGATCATCCGCCGTGCGCTGGAGCGCGGCATCACCATCCGCGCGCTGACCGAAGAAACCGTCGCGGCCATGCACCAGGACATCGGCGCGCTCGGCATCGAGCCGCCGACCGTCGAGCCGCGCGCCACCGAGTACGTGCCGCAGATGCTCGGGATCATTCGCACGCTGGAAGACAAGGGCCTGGCCTACCGCTCGCCCGATGGCGACGTGAACTACGCGGTACGCAAGTTCCCGGGCTACGGCAAGCTGTCGGGCAAGTCGCTCGACGAGTTGCATGCGGGCGAGCGCGTGGCGGTGCTCGATGGCAAGGACGATCCGCTCGACTTCGTGCTGTGGAAGGCCGCGAAGCCGTCGGAGCCGGACGATGCGAAGTGGGAGAGCCCCTTCGGCACGGGCCGGCCGGGCTGGCACATCGAGTGCTCGGCGATGAGCTGCGCGACGCTGGGCGAGACCTTCGACATCCATGGCGGCGGTGCCGACCTGCAGTTCCCGCACCACGAGAACGAGATCGCTCAGAGCGAGGGCGCACACGGCAAGCCGCTGGCGCGCTTCTGGGTGCACAACGGTTTCGTGCGCGTCGACAACGAGAAGATGTCCAAGAGCCTGGGCAACTTCTTCACCATCCGCGAAGTGCTGCAGAAATACGATGCGGAGAGCCTGCGCTTCTTCCTCGTGCGCACGCACTACCGCAGCGCGCTGAACTACAGCGACGCGCACCTCGACGATGCGCGCAACTCGCTGCGTCGTCTCTACACCGCGCTCGACGCCGTGCCGCCGGCCGACGTGGCCATCGACTGGTCCGGCCCTCACGCGGCGCGCTTCAGGGCGGCGATGGACGAGGACTTCGGCACGCCCGAGGCGGTCGCCGTGCTCTTCGATCTGGCCGGCGAGGTCAATCGCACGCGCAGCGCCGAGGCGGCAGGCCTGCTCAAGGCGCTGGGCGCCACCCTGGGCCTGCTCCAGGGCGAGCCCAAGGCCTTCCTGCAGGCCGGCTCCTCGCTGGACGAGGCGACCATCCTCGCGCGCATCGCCGATCGCGCCGCAGCCAAGGCGGCGAAGGATTTCGCCGAGGCCGACCGCATCCGTGCCGATCTGCTCGCCCAGGGCATCGTCCTCAAGGACGGCCCGAATGGCACGACGTGGGCCGCGGCCCAGTAATTGCTCCCCGTTCCGCCGCCCATGTCGCCTGCCCGCAAGTCCGCTGCGCCCGCCGAGTTCGAGTTCGTCACGCCCGACTACTGGGAAGACGCCTGCCGCCACCTGGTCAAGAAGGACCGCGTGATGCGCCGTCTCATCCCCCAGTTCGGGGACGCCCGGCTGCAGTCGCGCGGCGATGCCTTCACCACGCTGGCGCGCAGCATCGTCGGCCAGCAGATCTCGGTGAAGGCCGCGCAGTCGGTGTGGGAGCGCTTCGAGAAGCTGCCGCGCAAGCTGACGCCGGCCAACGTGCTCAAGCTCAAGGTCGACGACATGCGCGCGGCGGGCCTGTCGGCGCGCAAGATCGAGTACCTCGTCGACCTGGCGCTGCACTTCGATTCCGGCACCGTGCACGTGGACGCCTGGAAGGACATGGCGGACGAGCTCATCATCGAGGAACTGGTCGCCATCCGCGGCATCGGCCGCTGGACGGCCGAGATGTTCCTGATGTTCCACCTGCTGAGGCCCAACATCCTGCCGCTGGACGACATCGGCCTGATCAACGGCATCAGCACCAACTACTTCTCGGGCGACCCGGTGAGCCGCAGCGATGCGCGCGAGGTGGCGGTGGCCTGGGCGCCCTACTGCAGCGTGGCCACTTGGTATATTTGGCGGTCGCTCGAACCGGTTCCGGTTGCGTACTAAGACACAAAAAGGAGAAACGACGTTGGCGAAACGAACTTTTCTCGACTTCGAACAGCCTATTGCGGAGCTCGAAGGCAAGATCGAAGAGCTGCGCTATGTGCAGAGCGAATCGGCGGTCGACATCTCGGAAGAGATCGACCAGCTCGGCAAGAAGAGCCTGCAGCTCACCAAGGACATCTACAGCGACCTGACGCCCTGGCAGATCACCAAGATCGCGCGTCACGCCGAGCGGCCCTACACCCTGGACTACGTGCGCGAGATCTTCACGGATTTCGTCGAGCTGCACGGCGACCGCCACTTCTCGGACGACCTCTCGATCGTCGGTGGCCTGGCCCGCTTCAACGGCACGCCCTGCATGGTGCTGGGCCACCAGAAGGGCCGCGACACCAAGGAGCGCACCGCACGCAACTTCGGCATGAGCAAGCCGGAGGGCTACCGCAAGGCGCTGCGCCTCATGAAGACGGCCGAGAAGTTCAAGCTGCCGGTCTTCACCTTCGTCGACACGCCGGGCGCCTACCCCGGCATCGATGCCGAGGAGCGTGGCCAGTCCGAGGCCATCGGCCGCAACATCTACGAGATGGCGCAGCTCGAGGTGCCGATCATCACCACCATCATCGGCGAGGGCGGCTCCGGCGGCGCGCTGGCCATCTCGGTGGCCGACCAGGTGCTGATGCTGCAGTACTCGGTGTACTCGGTGATCAGCCCCGAAGGCTGCGCCTCGATCCTGTGGAAGACCAGCGAGAAGGCCCAGGACGCGGCCGACGCGCTGGGCATCACGGCGCACCGCCTGAAGGCGTTGGGGCTGATCGACAAGATCGTCAACGAGCCCGTGGGCGGCGCGCACCGCGACCATCGGCAGATGGCCGCCTTCCTCAAGCGTGCGCTCAACGACGCGCTGCGCCAGGTCAGCGACCTCAAGCCGCGCGAACTGCTGGACCGCCGCTACGAGCGGCTTCAGAGCTACGGCCGCTACGCCGACACCAAGGACACGGGCAAGTGAAACGCGCCGCCGCGCGCTTCACCGCGTGCGGCGTGCGGCCCGCTGCTCGACCTGGGCCTTGAGCGCCCCGTGCAGTTCCGGCGGCAGGAACTGCATCGCCAGCCGCAGGAGCAGCACCGCCACCACCCCGTCGTCGAGCCAGCCGAGCAGCGGCACCACGTCGGGCACCAGATCCACAGGGCTCAGCACATACAGCACCGCCAGCAGGGCGGTGAGCTTGGCGGCAGCGGGCGCGCGTGGGTCTCGCAACATGGCCCAGACCAGGGCGAGTTCCTTGCGCATCAGCAGCCACAGACGTCCGAGTTTCCACATGGTGACGAAGTCCTTCCGGTGGGCGCGCCGATCGGCGCATGGGATGTCCTCAACGTGGGGCGGCGCCCCGCGATGACAAGGCCGGCGCCGCACGATCGCGGCAAGAATGGCGACATGCGGCCTGTATCGGTTGGAGGGGGCGTCGACGCCCGATGGTTCCCCGGAACGCGCCCCGGAATCCGGAGGCGCGCGTGAGCGCGGCCTTCGAATCGGCCATCGGTGCCTTCGAGCCGGCCTGGCCGCTGGCCGTGGGCTTCAGCGGCGGCGCCGACTCCACGGCCTTGCTGGTCGCATGCGCCGAGCGCTGGCCGGGTCGGGTGCGGGCCGTGCACGTCCACCACGGCCTGCAGGCTGCGGCCGATGGTTTCGAGCAGCACTGCCGCGTGCTGTGCGAGCGCCTGGGCGTGCCGCTGGAGGTGCTGCGGGTCGATGCGAGGCCTGCCGCCGGGGACAGCCCCGAAGACGCGGCGCGGCGCGCGCGTTATGACGCTTTTTCGGCTCTGGCCCAGGCGGGGCGGGCGGGGGGTGCTATCAAATCCGTAGCGTTGGGCCATCATGCCGACGACCAGGCGGAGACGCTGCTGTTGGCGCTCTCGCGCGGCGCCGGCCTGCCGGGGTTGTCTGCCATGCCACGGCAGGCGCAGCGCGGCGGTGTGATGCTGCATCGCCCCCTGCTGGCCGTGCCGGGCTCCGACATCCGCGCCTGGCTGCTGGCGCGCGGCCTGCCGTGGATCGACGACCCCACGAACGCCGACACGCGCTTCACGCGCAACCGCATCCGGGCGGACGTGCTGCCGGCGCTGGAGCGCGCCTTTCCTCGATTCCGCACGACCTTCGCACGCAGCGCCGCGCATGCCGCGCAGGCCCAGGCCCTGCTGGCCGAGGTGGCGGTGCAGGACCTGGCGACGGTGGGCGAACCGCCTCGCATCGCGGCCCTGCAGGCGTTGTCGCGCCCCCGGCAGGCGAACGTGCTGCGCCACTGGCTGGTGCGCGAGCAGGGCGGCGCGCCGAGCACGGTGCAGATCGACGCGCTGCTGGGCCAGATCGCCGCCTGCACCACGCGCGGCCACGACATCCACCTCAAGGTGGGACGCGGGGCGGTGCGGCGCGAGGGCGACGCACTGCGTTGCTACAATTGCCCGCCCTCGCCGAAGGCCACGCGCTGATCGGTTCCCGAAGGGCACGCCGGCCCGCAGCTTCGCTGCACCTGCCGGCACCTGCAGCGGCTTCCTTCTTCCCATTTCACCCATGGCATTGATCGTTCACAAGTACGGCGGCACGTCGATGGGCTCGACCGAGCGCATCCGCAATGTCGCCAAGCGCGTCGCCAAGTGGGCGCGTGCGGGCCACCAGATGGTGATCGTCCCCAGCGCCATGAGCGGCGAGACCAACCGACTCCTCGGCCTGGCCAAGGAGCTGGCGCCCAGCCAGCCCGGCGACGACTACCGGCGCGAGCTCGACATGCTGGCTTCCACCGGCGAGCAGGCCTCGTCGGCCCTGCTGGCCATCGCGCTGCAGACCGAAGGCGTCGAGGCCGTGAGCTACGCCGGCTGGCAGGTCGGCATCCGCACCGACAGCAGCTACACCAAGGCCCGCATCGAGAGCATCGACGACAAGCGCGTGCGCGGCGACCTGGCCGCGGGCCGCGTCGTCGTCATCACCGGCTTCCAGGGCGTGGACGACGACGGCAACATCACCACGCTGGGCCGCGGCGGCAGCGACACCTCGGCCGTGGCCGTGGCGGCCGCGATGAAGGCCGACGAGTGCCTCATCTACACCGACGTCGACGGCGTGTACACCACCGACCCGCGCGTCGAACCCGACGCCCGCCGCCTCTCGAAGATCAGCTTCGAGGAAATGCTGGAGATGGCCAGCCTGGGCTCCAAGGTGCTGCAGATCCGCTCGGTGGAATTCGCCGGCAAGTACAAGGTGCCGCTGCGCGTGCTGTCCAGCTTCACGCCCTGGGACATCGACATCAACGAAGAAGCCAAGTCGGGCACCCTGATCACATTCGAGGAAGACGAAACCATGGAACAAGCCGTTGTCTCCGGCATCGCTTTCAACCGCGACGAGGCCAAGATCTCGGTGCTCGGCGTGCCGGACAAGCCGGGCATCGCGTACCACATCCTGGGCGCCGTGGCCGACGCCAACATCGAGGTCGACGTCATCATCCAGAACCTGTCCAAGGACGGGAAGACCGACTTCAGCTTCACCGTCAACCGCAGCGAATACGCGCGAACGGTCGACCTGCTCAAGGCCAAGGTGCTGCCCTCGCTGGGCGCGACCGACATCGTCGGCGACACCAAGATCTGCAAGGTCAGCATCGTGGGCATCGGCATGCGCAGCCACGTGGGCGTTGCAGCCAAGATGTTCCGCGTGCTGAGCGAAGAGGGCATCAACATCCAGATGATCTCCACCAGCGAGATCAAGACCTCCGTCGTGATCGACGAGAAGTACATGGAACTGGCCGTGCGCGCGCTGCACAAGGCCTTCGATCTGGACCAGCCCACGGCTTGAAGCGCTGCGGAAGCTGGCATAATGCGAGCTTCCTTCAGGAAACGTGACCGAGTGGCCGAAGGTGCTCCCCTGCTAAGGGAGTATGGGGTGTAGAGCCTCATCGAGGGTTCGAATCCCTCCGTTTCCGCCA
>JAVHYA010000007.1 GCA_031119395.1 Pseudomonadota bacterium | reverse complement strand
GGCGGTGGTGGGCAGGCCGGCACTGTACCCGGCGGCCGGCCCCGGCGGGCATCGAGGCGCGGTCGCGTGCCCCACGCAGGGCAGCGCGCAGCTCGCCGGCCAGCGCAGGGCTCGGCCGCGCGACGCTGCGCTCTCTTCAGCGCGCGTAGACCAGGTCGCGCAGCCCCAGCGAGATCCCGGGCACGTAGGTGATCACCATCAGGCAGGCCAGCACGACCAGCACGAAGGGAACCAGCTGCGTGACGATGCGGTCGAGCGAGATGCGCGCCACGGTGCAGGCAGCGAACAGGTTCACGCCGAAGGGCGGGGTGATCATGCCCAGCGCCAGGTTCACCACCATGATCAGCCCGAAGTGCACCGGGTCGATGCCGAAGTGCTGCGCCACGGGCGCGAGGATGGGCGCCAGCACGATGATCGCGGCGCTGGTCTCGATGAACATGCCGATGACGAAGAGCGCGGCGTTGACGCCGAGCAGGAACATCGCGGGCGACTTGAGCACGTCCTGGAGCCACAGGCCGATCGCCTCGGGCACGCCGGCGCGGGTGATGAGGAAGGCGAACAGGCCGGCGTTCGCGATGATGAACATGATGACCGACGAGGAGATCACCGACTTGCGCAGGATCTTGTACAGATCGGGCAGCTTGATCTCCCGGTAGATCACCACGCCGACGATCAGCGCGTAGAACACCGCCACCGCCGAGGCTTCCGTCGGCGTGAACACGCCGCCGTAGATGCCGCCCAGGATGATGACCGGCATCAGCAGCGCCCAGCCCGCCTGCCAGAGCGCCTTGCCGAAAGGCATGCGGCCCTCGCCGTCGTTCTTGCCCCAGCCCTTCCACTTGCAGTAGACCCAGACGAAGAGCATCAGGGCGGCGCTGATGAGGATGCCGGGGCCGAAGCCGGCGATGAACAGCTCGCCGATCGACACCTCGGCGCTCACGCCGTAGAGGATCATGGGGATCGAGGGCGGGATGATCACGCCCAGCTCGGCGCTCGTGGCCTGCAGCGCGGCCGCGTAGCTCGTCGGGTAGCCATGCTTGATCAGCGCCGGGATGAGGATGGCGCCGATGGCGAAGGTGGTCGCCACCGACGAGCCCGACACCGCCGCGAAGATCATGCAGGTGAGCACGCAGGTCATGGGCAGGCCGCCCTGCACGCCGCCCACGATGCTCTTGGCGAACTCCACCAGGCGGCGCGAGATGCCGCCGGTCTCCATCAGGTTGCCGGCCAGGATGAAGAAGGGGATCGCGGCCAGCGGAAACTTGTTGATCGAGTTGAACATCTCCTTGGCGGAGATCAGCATGGGCGCGCCGGTGACCTGCATGCCCAGCACGGATGCCAGGCCGATCGAGACGGCGACGGAGATCGACAGTGCGAAGCACAGCACCATCGTGGCGACCATCACGGGGGTCATGCGTGGACTCCTTGGCGCGGATGACGGGCGATGCTCATTGCGCGGTCTCCAGTTCCATGCGCTTGGGGTCGAGGTAGTTGCCCACGATGCCGATCAGCGAGAACACGGCACCCACCGGCAGCGCGAGGTAGGCCCACACCATCGAGATGCTCTCGAGCCCGGCCATCGACTGCACGCGTCCGCGCATGGCGTAGTCGAAGCCCCACCACAGCACGACGAGCATCAATGCCAGCGCGGCGATGCTCACCACGGCGTCGAGCACGCGCTTGATCTTCGGCGGGCTCCAGCGATAGAGCACGTCCACGCTCACCATCGCGCCCTGGCGGAAGGCCA
Source organism: Pseudomonadota bacterium (assembly GCA_031119395.1). GTDB lineage: Bacteria > Pseudomonadota > Gammaproteobacteria > Burkholderiales > Burkholderiaceae_C > Xenophilus. Next base: position 97,197 of record JAVHYA010000007.1, on the reverse strand, counting down.
TCGGGATGCCGAGGAAGACCATCCAGATCAGGCTCACGCGGATCAGGATCTCGCTCCACTCGGCCGGCTGCTCGAGCACGAAGCGCGTGACGATCTGGAACATGCCCAGCGATGCCGCGATCACCAGCATCAGGCAGGCCAGGGCCATCGAGAGTGCCGTGGTGCGGCGCTCCAGCCCGAGGAACAGGTCTTTCATCTCCAACCCAGTCGTTCTAAACAAAAAAGCCCGCCAGGCCAGGCTGGACGGGCGCGAGCAGCTATCGAAAAGATAGCGTGCGGTGCTTACTTGAAGTCGCGGATCCGGTCCAGGTTGGCCTTGCCGAAGTCCTTCTCGAACTGGGCGTTGACCGGCGCCAGCGCGGCGACGAACTTGGACTTGTCGACGGTGTCGATCACGGTCATGCCCTTGGCACGCAGGTCGGCCACGCCCTTGGCGTCGTCTTCGTCGACGCGCGCGCGGTTGGCCTTGGTGGCCTCCTTGGCGGCATCGAGGAAGGCCTGCTGGTCGGCCGGCGCCAGCTTGTCGAACACCCCCTTGTTCATCACGAAGATGCAGGGCGAGTACACGTGGCCCGTGAGCGTCAGGTGCTTCTGCACCTGGTCGAACTTGGCCGAGATGATCACCGGCAGCGGGTTCTCCTGCCCGTCCACCGTGCCCTGCTGCAGCGCGGTGAACACCTCGGGGAAGGCCATCGGCGTGGTGATGATGCCGAAGCCCTTGTAGGCCGCGATGTGCACCGGGTTCTCCATGGTGCGCATCTTCAGGCCCTTCAGGTCGCCGGGCTCCTTCACGTCGCGCTTGCTGTTCGTCATGTGGCGAAAGCCGTTCTCGGCCCAGGCCAGCGCCTTGAAGCCCTTGGCGTCGAACTTCTTGAGCAGGTCCTGGCCGATGGGGCCGTCCAGCACGGCGCGCGCATGCGCCTTGTCGCGGAACAGGAAGGGCACGTCGAGGATCTTGGTCTCGGGCACGAAGTTGGGCACCGGGCCGGTGGACGAGAAGGCGAGCTCCTGCGTTCCGAGCTGCACCGCCTCGATCGATTCGCGCTCGCCCCCGAGCGAGCCGTTGTAGAAGGTCTGGACCTTGTAGCGGCCGCCGGTGCGCTTGTCGACCTCCTTGGCGAAGGTGTCGATGGCGACGCCCTGGTGCGAGTTCTGCGCGGTCGAGATGCTGATCTTCATCGTGGTCTGCGCGATCGCGGCGCAGGCCATGCCAAAGCCGAGAACCAGGCCGACGGCCAAGCGGTTCAACTTCATGGGGTGTCTCCTCGGTGGAAAGTGGCCGCGGCCCAGAACGGGCCGCGGCAGGCAGGAGGCTGACTATGCCCTGATTGCCAGCTTCACAGCGTCGGGATTTTCACGGACGTAGTCGCGGATCACGTCGTCGAAGGAGGTGTCGCTGCCCAGGCCCAGCGCGCGGGCACGCGGGGTCTCGAAGCGGCCGGGCCAGGTCTTGACGATGCGCATGATGGCCGGGTCGGGCGTGCGGTCGAGCAGGTCCAGCGCCTCGGGCCCTGCCACGCGGCCGAGCGCGGCGGCCATCTCGCCCACGGTGGTGGACAGCGAGGGCAGGTTGAGCGCGGTGCGCGCGCCCCAATCGGCGTCGCTCGCCTCGGCGGCACGCAGGATGCCTTCGATGGTGCGCGCCGGGGACGCCAGGGCGACCGGCGTGTCGTCGGGCACCGGGCAGGGCGCGCGCACGCCGGCCAGGGGTTCGCGCACCATGCCGCTGAAAAAGCTCGATGCGGCGCCGTTGGGGCGGCCCGGGCGCACGCTGACCGTCATCAGCCGCACGCTGCGCCCGTGCACGAAGCCCTTTCGCGTGTAGTCGGCCACCAGCTGCTCGCCGATGAATTTCTGGATGCCGTAGCTGGTCTGCGGCGTGGGCAGCGTGTCGTCGCCGATCACGGGCGGCAGCGGCTGTGCGGGCGAATCGCCGAACACCGCGAGCGAGCTGGAGAACACCACGACCGGGGTGGTGCCGGCGGCGCGCAGCCGCTCGAGCAGCGCATGCGTGGCGGCGAAGTTGCTCCGCATGCCGAGGTCGAAGTCGGCCTCGCACTCGCCGCTGACGGCGGCTGCCAGGTGGAAGACCACGTCGGCCTGCGACCAGAAGGCGGCGGCCGGGTCTGCCAGTTGCGCATTGAGGTCGCCGGTGGCCGCGACGATGTGCGGATCCGCCGCGAGGTCGGCCGGCGCCGGCGCGCGATCGACCAGGGTGATGCGGGTGACGGGCTGCGCCGTGCCGCCCGCGGGCGCCAGCGTCCCGCGCTGGAGCAGGGTGCGCGCGAGCCGAGCGCCGATGAAGCCGGCGCCGCCGGTGATGACGATGTGCATGGGTGTCTCCTTCGCCTTCAGTCTAGCGGCGAAGCTGACCGCTGGCTGAGCCTGCACGAATCGGTGCAAAGGCACATACTTGCCGCCCCGGCCGTCGGGACAGGCGGCCTTCGTCGGAACGACAGGAGACTCCGCATGGACGGCATCGCGCAACGCACCGTGGCCAAGATCAGCTGGCGGCTGCTGCCGCTGTTGATGGTCAGCTACTTCGTCGCCTACCTCGATCGCGTCAACCTCGGCTTCGCCGGTGCGGCGATGTCGAAGGACCTGGGTTTCACCAGCACCGTGTTCGGCAACGCGGCGGGCATCTTCTTCATCGCCTACTTCCTGCTCGAGGTGCCGAGCAACCTGGCGCTGGAGCGCTTCGGCGCACGCCGGTGGATCGCCCGCATCATGCTCAGCTGGGGACTGATCTCCGCCGCGCAGGCCTGGGTGGGGGGCGCGACCAGCTTCAACATCGTGCGCTTCCTGCTCGGCGCGGCGGAGGCGGGCTTCTTCCCCGGCGTCATCTTCTACCTCACGCTGTGGTTTCCCGCGGCGTACCGCGCGCGCATCGTGGGCTGGTTCATGTTCGCGGTGCCCATCTCGAGCGTGATCGGCTCGCCCATCTCCGGCTACATCCTGAACATGGAAGGCCTGGCCGGCCTGCACGGCTGGCAGTGGCTGTTCATCCTCGAAGCCATTCCGGCGGTGATCCTCACCGTCTTCGTGCTGCTGTACCTGCCCGACGGACCGAAGGATGCGAAGTGGCTGACGGCCGAGGAGCGCCGGTGGCTGCAGGGCACGCTGGACGCCGAGCGCCGCAACCGCGAATCGCTGCACGCCATCTCCTGGAAGCAGTCGCTGCTCAACTGGCGCGTCATCGCGATGGGCTTCATCTACATGGGCATCACGGTGCCGCTGTATGGCCTGGGCTTCTTCCTGCCGCAGATCATCAAGGGCTTCGGCGGCCTGGGCAACGTGGAGATCGGCTTCATCAACGCCTTCCCCTACCTCGTCGGCGCGATCGCCATGCTGCTGTGGACGCGGTGGTCCGACGCGCGGCGCGAGCGCAAGGGCTTTCTCCTGGTGCCGCTGGCCTGCATCTTCCTGGGCCTGATGGCTGCTGCCGAGATCGGCGCGCCGGTGTCCAAGATGGCGGCGGTGACCTTGGCCGCCTTCGGCATCTTCAGTGCGCTGCCGGTCTTCTGGACGCTGCCCACCGCCATCCTCAGCGGCACCGCGGCAGCGGCCGGCATCGCCTGGATCAACTCCATCGGCAACCTCGGCGGCTACATCGGCCCCACCCTCTTCGGCCTGCTGCGCGACCGCATGGGCAACGACATCTACGCCGTGATGTTCCTGGCTTCGCTGTCGGTGCTGGGCTTCGTGCTGGTGCTGCTCGTGGGCCACGACCCGCGCGGCGAGCAGGCCGGCGAGCCGGCGCGGGCCTGACGGTCCGCGCGCCAACGAAAAGGGCGCCCGCGGCGCCCTGTTTCACATCCCCACGTAGTTCGGCCCGCCGCCGCCCTCGGGCGTGACCCACACGATGTTCTGTGTCGGGTCCTTGATGTCGCAGGTCTTGCAGTGCACGCAGTTCTGGGCGTTGATCTGCAGGCGCTCCTTGCCGGCGTTGGCCTCGTCGGGCACGAACTCGTAGACGCCCGCGGGGCAGTAGCGCGACTCGGGCCCGGCGTACTCGGGCAGGTTGATGCGCACCGGCACCGTGGGGTCCTTGAGCGTGAGGTGCGCGGGCTGGTTCTCTTCGTGGTTGGTGTTGCTGATGAACACCGAGCCCAGGCGGTCGAAGGTGAGCTTGCCGTCGGGCTTGGGATAGTCGATCTTCCTGTACTGCGCGGCCGGCTTCAGGCGCGCGTAGTCGGGCTCCTTGCGGTGGATGGTCCACGGGATGTGGCCGCGCAGCAGGAACTGCTCGATGCCGTTCATCACGGTGGCCGTGTACAGGCCCTTCTTGAACCAGGTCTTGAAGTTGCGGTCCTTGTAGAGCTCGGCATGCAGCCAGCTCTTCTCGAAGGCGGCGGGGTAGGCGCTCAGCTCGTCGTGCTGGCGGCCGGAGGTCACGGCGTCGAACGCTGCCTCGGCGGCCAGCATGCCGGTCTTGATGGCGGCATGGCTGCCCTTGATGCGGCTGACGTTGAGGTAGCCCGCGTCGCAGCCGACCAGCGCGCCGCCCGGGAACACGGTCTTGGGCAGCGCCAGCAGGCCGCCGGCGTTGATGGCGCGCGCGCCGTAGCTCAGGCGCTTGGCGGGCTTGAGGCCCTTGTCCTGGCCTTCGAAGTAGTAGCGGATGTTCGGGTGCGTCTTGAAACGCTGGAACTCCTCGAAGGGGCTGATGTAGGGGTTCTGGTAGTCCAGGCCGACCACGTAGCCGACGATGACCTGGTTGTTCTCGGCGTGATACAGGAAGGCGCCGCCGTAGGTGTTCGGATCCAGCGGCCAGCCGGCCGCGTGCAGCACCAGGCCGGGCTCGTGGCGGGCCGGGTCGATCTCCCACAGCTCCTTGATGCCGATGCCGTAGCTGGCGGGATCGCTGTCCGCGTCGAGCTTGAAGCGGCTGATCAGCTGGCGGCCCAGGTTGCCGCGCGCGCCCTCGGCGAAGATCGTGTACTTGGCATGCAGCTCCATGCCGAGCTGGAAGTTCTCGGTCGGCTCGCCGTCCTTGCCGATGCCCATGTTGCCGGTGGCCACGCCCTTGACCGAGCCGTCCTCGTTGTACAGCACCTCGGCGGCCGGAAAGCCCGGGAAGATCTCCACCCCCAGCGCCTCGGCCTGCTGCGCCAGCCAGCGCACCACGTTGCCCAGGCTGATGATGTAGTTGCCGTGGTTCTGGAAGTTGCCCGGCAGCATGAAGTTGGGCGTGCGGATGGCGCCCTTCTCGGTGAGGAAGAGGAAGGTGTCGGCGTTGACCGGCTGGTTCAGCGGCGCGCCCTTTTCCTTCCAGTCCGGGATGAGCTCGGTCAGCGCGCGCGGGTCCATGATGGCGCCCGACAGGATGTGCGCGCCAGGCTCGGAGCCCTTCTCGAGCACGACGACCGAGATCTCCTTGCCTTCCTGTTCGGCCAACTGCTTGAGGCGGATTGCGGTGGCCAGGCCGCCGGGGCCGGCACCGACGATCACCACGTCGTATTCCATGGCTTCGCGGGGACCGAACTGGGCGAGGATTTCGTCTTGGGTCATCGGGGGTGTCGCTGATAATGGTTCGAGGCAGGCGTGGGCCGCCCCGTCGGCGGCCTCGTGCATTCTATTCGGCACCCCCCTGGGGCCGGCCCGTCGCCGGTGCGACTCCACGAGGCCCGCCGACCCCTTCCCCGCAGACCCATGAAGATCGAGATCCCCGAGACGAAGAAGCTGGTCTACGAGACCGTCATTCCCATCCGCTGGGGCGACATGGACGCGATGGGCCACCTGAACAACGGCACCTACTTTCGCTACATGGAGACCGCGCGCATCGACTGGATGCATTCGATCGGCTTCCAGCCCGACCCGGGCGGCGAAGGCATGGTGATCGTCAACGCCTTCTGCAACTTCTACCGGCAGATCGAGTACCCGGGCGACGTGCTGCTGAAGATGTACGTGAGCGATCCGGGCCGCACCACCTTCGAGAGCTGGGCCACCATGGCGCGGCGCGATGCGCCGGACGTGGTCTGCGCTGCGGGCGGCGCCACCACGATCTGGGTCGACTTCCCGAAGCAGAAGGCCAGGGACCTGCCGGGCTGGCTGCGGGAGATCGTGTCCGCCCCGGCCTGAGAAGGTGTGAGCGGGAACGTCGTCAGGCCGGCTGCAGCACGATCCGCGCCTCGAAGCCGCAGCGCTCGCCCGCCGGCGGCGAGTTGAGCTCAAGCACGGCCTCGTGCTGCTGCACGATGGTCGACACGATCGACATGCCCAGCCCGTAGCCGGCCTGGTCGTCGCTGTGCCGCACATGGCGCTGCCTGAGCGTCTGCAGCTGCTCGGCCGTGACGCCCGGCCCGTTGTCGCGCACGACCAGCGTGCAGGGCAACTCGACGGCGAGTTCCACCCGGCCGCCCCGGCTGTAGCGCAGCCCGTTCTCGATCAGGTTGCGCAGGGCGATCGCCAGTGCGTCGACGTCGCCGCGTGCCAGTGGCGCCGTCTCGTCGGGCACGTTCAGGTGCAGGCGGTTGACGGTGCGCTCGTCCTGCCAGAACTCCTCGGCCACGGTGCCGGCCAGGCGCACCACGTCGACCGGCGTGCGGGCGAGCGACGCGCCGGATTCCGCGCGGGAGAGCTGCAGCAGCTTCTCGGTGCGGTGGCTCAGCGTCTGCAGCGCGTGCAGCGCGGCCTCGACGTCGCTGCGCGCCAGGTCGTGCTCCAGCGCGGTCTGCAGGCGCAGCCGCGCCGCCGCCAGCGGCGTGCGCAGCTCGTGCGCCGCGTTGGCAGCCAGCGCGCGCTCCACGTCGAGCGCGTGCGACAGGCGTTCGAGCAGCCGGTTCACGTCGTCCGCCACCGAGCGCAGCTCGTGCGGCAGGCCGGGCAGGGTGATGGGCCGCAGGTCGACGCTGCTGCGCACGCTGATCTCGCCGGCCAGTCGCTGCAACACGCGCAGCTCGCGCCGGGCGATCTGGCGAAGCACCAACGCCAGCAGCGGCAGCAGCGCGCCCATGGCCACGATCAGGCCCAGGAGGGTGCGGTTCACGGCGCGGCGGCGTTCCTCGATCGGGTCGGCCACCTGCATGTACAGGTCGCGCGTGGGATGGCGCACGGTGTAGATGCGCCAGTCGGGCCGGTTGTTCGCGAAGCCCGGCGCCAGCGGCACGTCGAAGATTTCGGGGCGCGCATTCGAGGAGCGCTGCAGCACGCGGGTGCCGCCGTTCACGATCTGGTAGATCACTTCGTCCTCGATGAACAGGGGCGGCGGCGCGATCAGCGGTTGCGTCGGCTCGTGGCCCCTGGACATGGCGTCGTACTGCTCGATCGCGATGTCGAACATGCGGTGCGCCACCTCCACCAGTTCGTTGTCGAAGTTGTAGTTGATCTCGCGGTCGATGTACCAGACCACGCCCAGCACGCACGCCAGCCAGACACTGCCGACCGACAGGATCAGCGTACGTGCCAGCCGTCCGGCCAGCGAGTCGACCACCGCGGGCAACGCACGGGCGCGCGAGAGCAGGCCCATCAGCGCGCGGCCCCGCGCACGGGTGCGGCGCGGCTCATTCCTCGTCCGCCTCGGAGAAGGCGAGCCGGTAGCCCAGCCCGCGCAGCGTCTGGATGTGGGCGCGGCCGAGCTTGCGACGCAGGCGGCTGATGAAGACCTCCAGCGTGTTGCTGTCGGTCTCGTCGTCGTAGCCGTAGAGCGCGTCCTGCAGCGCCTCGCGGGTGTGGATGCGCTCGGGCCGCGTCGCCATCACGCGCAGCAGCGCCCACTCCTTCTGCGTGAGGGGCACCGACACGCCGCGCTTGCGCACCAGGTCGTTGCTCAGGTCGATTTCCAGCGCGCCGAGCTTGACCACGGCCGACTGGCTGGTGCTGCGGCGCCGTTCCACGGCGCGCAGCCGGGCCAGCAGTTCCGCCGGGTCGTAGGGCTTGATGAGGTAGTCGTCCGCGCCGGCGTCCAGGCCGCGGATGCGGTCGGTCACCTGGTCGCGCGCGGTGAGCACGATGACGATCGGCCGTTCGCGCAACGCGCGGATCTCGGGCAGCAGCTGCAGGCCATCGCCGTCGCCCAGGTGCAGGTCCAGCAGGATGGCCGCGTACTGCGCCGACAGCAGCGAGGCCCGGGCCAGCGCCAGGCTGGGCACCGCATCGACGACGAAGGCCTTGGCGCGCAGGTAGCTGCACACGGCATCGGACAGCGTGGTGTCGTCTTCGACGAGGAGGATGCGCACGGGTCGGGTCCTTGGCGGCAGGCGGTGGGGATGAGTCTACGTCGGCGCAGGCACGAGCATTTCAGGCTGTGTTCATGGCATGGCCCTATTGTCTGCGGCCGAGGCCGCATTGCGCCTCCGTTGCCGCGCCCCCGGGCGCCTTTCCTGCTCCCGATGCGCTCTCGCCATTCCCCCTTTCGCGCCTTCCTCCCGGTCACGCTCGTCGCCCTGGTCCTGCTGCTCGCCTGGGACGCGACGGCCGGCGATCTCTGGCTGGCCGGCCTCTTCGGCACGCCCTTCGGCTTTCCGCTGCGTGGGAACTGGTGGCTCACGGCCGTCGTGCACCAGGGCGGCAAGAACCTCAGCTGGGTCCTCGTCGTGGCCCTGCTGCTCGCCGTCTGGTGGCCGGTGGGCGTGCTGCGCCGGCTGTCGCGCAGCGAGCGCTGGCAACTCGTGCTCGCCACCCTGGCGTCCGTGGGCGCGATCACCCTGCTCAAGCATGCCAACCACACCAGCTGTCCGTGGGACGTCCAGGCCTTCGGCGGTGCCGCGGCCTACGTGTCGCACTGGGACTGGACCGCGCGCGACGGCGGGCCGGGCGGCTGCTTTCCGGCCGGCCACGCCTCGGCGGCCTTCGCCTTCCTGGGCGGCTGGTTCGTGCTGCGGCGGCATGCGCCCCGGGCTGCCGGGGTCTGGCTGTCGCTGACGCTGCTGGCGGGCGCGGTCTTCGGCCTGGGGCAGCAGATGCGGGGCGCGCACTACCTGAGCCACACCCTCTGGACCGCGTGGATCTGCTGGGTGGTGGGCGGTGCCATCGACGCCCTGGCCCAGGCCTGGCGGGCCCGCCGCACGGCCCGCGCCGAGGCGATGGCGCGGGCCGGGGCGTCAGCCTGAACGAATCCTGAGGCAGGTGTTCAGGGAGGTTTCAGTGCCTCTGCCTACGCTCGTCGGATGTCTGCTCTGCCTCCCGTGCACCTCGCGCCCGCGCGCATCGAAACAGGTGCTTCGTCCTTCGGCCTTCGCTCCTTCCTTGCCGCCATCGATGCCTGGATGACCCGTCCCCGGTCGATCCGCGCCATCGTGCTGACCCTGTCGGTGTACCTGCTGCTGGCCGCCAACTGGCCGCTGTGGCTCGACCTCGCGCGCATCGGCCGCGCGCCCAGCGTGTACCTGTTCTCCATCGTCGGCATGGCCTGGCTGCTGTTGGCCGGCACGGTGGCGTTGCTGGCGCTCACGGCCTGGTCGCGGTGGATGAAGCCGTTGTGGATGCTGCTGGTGGTGGTGGCAGCCCTGGTGCAGTACTACATGTTCGCCTACCGCATGGTGATGGACCCGTCGATGGCGGCCAACGTGATGCAGACCGACCCGGGCGAGGCGCGCGACCTGATGAGCCTGTCGATGCTCGGCAGCGTGCTGCTGGTGTCCCTGCCCGCGGTGGCGTGGCTGTGGCGCGTGCCGGTGGTGGCCGAGCCCTGGTGGTCGCGCCTGTGGCGCAACGCGGTGCTGTTCGTGGTCGCCATCGCGGCCGTGGTGTCCGGCGGCATGGCGATGTCGCGCACCCTGGCGCCGCTGATGCGCAACGAGCCGCACGTGCGCTACATGATGAACCCGCTGGCCAGCGTGTATTCGGCCGGCGCGGCGCTGGCGCGGCCGATGTTCCAGCGCAGCCGCAAGCTGGTGCCCATCACCGCCGGGACGGCCCTGGGCGCGAGCTACGCCGGCCAGGCCAAGCCGCCGATGCTGGTGCTCGTCGTCGGCGAAACGGCCCGTGCCGATCACTTCTCGCTCAACGGCTATGCGCGCGACACCAACCCCGAGCTGGCCGCGCGCCAGGCGGTGAGCTTCGCCAACGTCCACTCCTGCGGCACCAACACGCTGGCCTCGGTGCCGTGCATGTTCTCGCACCTGGGCAAGCAGGGCTACGAGTCGCGCAAGAACGAGTACGAGAACCTGCTCGACGTGCTGCAGGCGGCCGGCCTGGCGGTGCTGTGGATCGACAACCAGGCCGGCTGCAAGGGCGTGTGCGTGCGCGTGCCCAACGTGCAGGCCAACGACCCGAAGCAGCAGGCGGCCTACCCGTCGCTGTGCAGCGGCGACGAATGCCTGGACGAGGTGATGCTCAAGGGCCTGGACCAGCGCATCGCCGCACTGCCGCCCGAGCGCGCCGCCAAGGGGGTGGTGCTGGTGATGCACCAGCTCGGCAGCCACGGCCCGGCGTACTACAAGCGCTCGAGCGATGCGCTCAAGCGCTTCCAGCCCGAGTGCCGCACCAACACCCTGTCGGAGTGCAGCCATGCCGAGCTGATGAATGCCTTCGACAACACCATCGCCTACACCGACCATTTCCTGGCCGGCACCATCGACTGGCTGAAGTCGCAATCCGACCGCTACCAGACCGGCCTGGTCTACATGAGCGACCACGGCGAGTCGCTGGGCGAATACGGGCTGTACCTGCACGGCATGCCCTACAACCTGGCGCCCGAGGTGCAGAAGCACGTGCCCTTCGTCGCGTGGCTCGACGGCGGCCTCGGCCGGCGCGAGGGCATCACCGATGCGTGCCTGCGCAGCGGCAAGGACGCCGAGCTGACGCACGACAACCTGTACCCGACGGTGCTCGGCCTGATGGACGTGCGGACGCCGACCTACAAGCCGGCGCTCGACGCCTTCGCGCGCTGCCGCAGCGCGGCGGCGGGCTGATCGTCCAGGGCGGATCGGCCTGCAGCGCCCGCTGCGCCTGCGCAAGCAGCTATCGAAAAGATAGCAATCGGCAGGCCGTCTTCACTTCTTCTCGCGCGGCACCCGGCCCATCAGGAAGAACTCCGGATTGGGCTGCATGCCGCTGAAGCTGGCCATGCGGTTGGACAGGCCGAAGAAGGCGGTGATGGCGGCGATGTCCCAGATGTCCTCGTCGTCGAAGCCGTGCGCGTGCAGGGCCTCGAAATCGGCCTCGTCGACCTCGTGCGAGCGTTCGCAGACCTTCATCGCGAAGGCCAGCATCGCACGCTGGCGCGGCGTGATGTCGGCCTTGCGCCAGTTCACCGCGACCTGGTCGGCCACCAGCGGCTTCTTCTCGTAGATGCGCAGCAGCGCGCCGTGCGCCACCACGCAGTACAGGCACTGGTTGGCGGCGCTGGTGGTGGTGACGATCATCTCGCGGTCGCCCTTGCTGAGCGAGCTCGTGCGGCCCGCGCTCTCGGGCTCCATCAGCGCATCGTGATACGCGAAGAAGGCGCGCCATTCGGCCGGCCGGCGGGCGAGGGCGAGGAACACGTTGGGCACGAAGCCGGCCTTTTCCTGGACCTCCAGCACCTTGGCGCGGATGTCCTCGGGCAGGTCCTGGAGTTCGGCGAGCGGGTAACGGGCGGCGGGCATGGCTGTCTCCTGGGATCGTCGGATCGACACATCATAGGCAGGCCTTCTTCGTGCCCGCATGGCCGCCGGACAGGATGCCGTCCGACAGCCGGGGCCCCCGGGCTCTGGAACAGTCGAAGGCATCGATGCACGGCCGCGCAGGCGCCAGCCTGCCGGCGCGATCCTCCATGCCCGCTCCTTCATTCCCTTCGTCCACCGTCGCGATGCTGCTGCTGGCCTTGGCGCCCGCGCTGGCCAGTGCCGAGGAGCCCAAGCTTCCCATCGACAGCGACGACAAGGGCTCCGTCTACATCGCCCCGAAGGTCTCGCCCACCGAGACCGCGGTGGAGGCGCACGGTGCCACCGTCGGCGTCCAGCGCAAGGACGGCAGCAGCCTCTACGGCGGCATGGACACCTCCAGCACGCGCCCGACCTATTCGGTCGGCGGCAGCACGGGGGGCAATGTGTCGTTCTCGGCCGGCGCCGAGTCCGACGGGAAGGACAAGCACGGCGTCAAGGCCGGCGTGCAGATCAAGTACTGATGCGCGGTGACGGGGCGGCACCGCCGTCGTCGAGCACGGCCCGATCGCTTTCGTCCTTGAGTTCCACGCCGGTCAGCCCGCGCCGCAAGGCCTCGCGCACCAGCCAGGCCAGCTTGGCGGCCGCGAGCGCAGGTGCGAGGCCCTCGGGCCGCACGTTCGAGATGCAATTGCGCTCGGCGTCGTTCCGGCCGCGCCGCGGCGCGTGCGTGAGGTAGATGCCCAGGCTGTCCGGCGAACTCAGGCCCGGCCGCTCGCCGATGAGGATCACGGCCAGCCGCGCGCCGAAGATCTCGCCCACCTCGTCGGCCAGCGCCACGCGCGCCTGCGTGGCGATGACCAGCGGCGCCAGCACCAGCTCCCCGGGCAGCACGGTCTTGAGCGACTGCAGCAGCGGCCGCGCCTGCCGCTCGACGGCCAGGGAGGACAGGCCGTCGCCGACCACCACCGCCAGGTCGCAGGCACCGTCGCGCGGCAGGGCGCGCAAGGCCTCGGCGTCCTGCGGATCGAGCTGCCGGCCGAGGTCCGGGCGGCGCAGGTAGGTGGTGCGGTCGGTCGCCCGGCTGCGGGCGCGCGCCACGGACCAACCGTCGTCGCCGAGCTGCGCCGCGAGGGCGTCGACGTCGAGCGCTGCGTGGATGGCATCGCGCGCCAGGGCATGCGCCCAGCCGAAGCGCAGCGTCTCGTCGGTGGGCATGCCAGAGCCGGCACGGCCCAGCGCCAGCCTGGCGGGCGTGGCCTGGCGCCAGTCCTGCCAGGGGTTGGGCGTCACCAGGGGCGGGTCGGCATCGTTCATGGTGCAGCGAGGGCCGACAGGCCGCGCATGTCCGTCAGGAGGCGGTTCGCCGCCGGCGGCAGCAGCCGGCCTTCGTCCCCGGTGATGCGCATGCGCTGCAGCCAGGCCTCGAACTCGGGTGCGCGCGCCAGGCCCAGCGTCTCGCGCACGAAGAGCGCGTCGTGGAAGGAGGTGCTCTGGTAGTTGAGCATCACGTCGTCGGCGCCGGGCACGCCCATGATGAAGTTCAGCCCCGCGGTGCCCAGCAGCACCAGCAGCGTGTCCATGTCGTCCTGGTCGGCCTCGGCATGGTTGGTGTAGCAGACGTCGCAGCCCATCGGCAGGCCCAGCAGCTTGCCGCAGAAATGGTCTTCCAGGCCGGCGCGGATGATCTGCTTGCCGTCGAAGAGGTACTCCGGGCCGATGAAGCCGACCACGGTGTTGACCAGGAGCGGGCGGTAGCGCCGCGCCAGGCCGTAGGCCCGCGCCTCGCAGGTCTGCTGGTCGACGCCGAAGTTGGCATCGGCCGACAGGGCGCTGCCCTGGCCGGTCTCGAAATACATGCAGTTGTCGCCCACGGTGCCGCGCCCGAGGGCCTGCGCCGCGGCATGGGCCTCGTCGAGCAGCTCGGGCGTGACGCCGAAGGAGCGGTTGGTCTTCTCGGTCCCGCCGATGGACTGGAAGACCAGGTCGACCGGCGCCCCTTCCTGCGCCAGCCGCAGCGTGTTGGTGACGTGCGTGAGCACGCAGCTCTGCGTGGGGATCTCGAAGCGCGCGATCAGCTCGTCGAGCATGCGCAGCAGCCTGTCCAGCACGGGCAGGCTGTCCGACGCGGGGTTGATGCCGATCACCGCGTCGCCGGCGCCGTAGAGCAGGCCGTCGAGGGTCGAGGCGGCGATGCCGCGCAGGTCGTCCGTCGGGTGGTTGGGCTGCAGGCGCACCGCCAGGTGCCCCGGCAGCCCCAGCGTGTCGCGAAAACGCGAGACCACGCGGCACTTCTTCGCCACCGCGATCAGGTCCTGGTTGCGCATCAGCTTCGACACCGCCGCCGCCATCTCGGGCGTGAGGCCCGGTGCCAGCGCCGTCAGCACGGCGGGCGTCGCGCGCTCGGACAGCAGCCAGTTGCGAAAGTCGCCCACGGTGAGGTGCGCCACCGGCGCGAAGGCCGGCGCATCGTGCGTGTCGATCACGAGCCGCGTGATGTTGTCGCTCTCGTAGGGCACCAGCGCCTCGGTGAGGAACTGCGCGAGCGGCGTCTCGGCCAGCACATGGCGCGCCGCCATGCGCTGCTGCGCCGTCGCGGCGCCGATGCCGGCCAGGTAGTCGCCCGAACGCGCGGGGCTGGCGCAGGCCATGACCTGCTTCAGGTCCTCGAACGCGAAGACGTGGCCGTCGATGGTGGTGCGGTAGCGCATCGGCTCAGGAGGGGGTGGACAGCAGATCGTCGGGCGCGGCGGCGGCCCGCTGGGCGGCCGTGCTTCGGAAATACGCGTAGGCCAGCGCCATCAGCAGCGCGAACAGCAGCGTCAGCATGCCGTTGAACCAGACCATCGCGCCCAGGCACACCAGGCCCAGGCCCAGCGCGATGGCCGGGAACACCGGGTAGAAGGGCGCGCGGTAGGGGCGCGGCAGGCCGGGCTCGGTGCGGCGCAGCTGAAAGAGCGAGGCCATCGACACCAGGTACATCACGATGGCGCCGAGCACCGCCATCGTCACGATGTTGGCCGTCAGCGTCTGGCCGCCGAACTGCACCCATTCGTCGCTGAAGATCGCCAGCACGCCGATCACGCCCCCGGCCATGAGCGCGCGGTGCGGCGTGTCGAAGCGCGGGCTCAGCGCCGCGAAGTAGCGCGGCAGGTAGCCGGCGCGGGCCAGCGCGAAGATCTGCCGCGAGTAGCCCATGATGATCCCGTGGAAGCTCGCCACCAGGCCGAACAGCCCGATCCACACCAGCATGTGCAGCCAGCCGCTGCTCGCGCCGACCACGGCCTTCATCGCCTGCGGCAGCGGGTCGTTGATGTTGGCGAGCTGGCGCCAGTCGCCCACGCCGCCGGCGAACACCATCACGCCGAAGGCCAGCAGCACCAGGGTGAGGATGCCGGCGATGTACGCCACGGGGATGGTGCGGTGCGGGTCCCGCGCCTCCTCCGCCGCCATGGCCGCGCCCTCGATGGCCAGGAAGAACCAGATGGCGAAGGGGATGGAGGCGAAGATGCCCGAGAGCGCCGCGCCATTGAGCACGTCGCCGCCCGCCCAGCCGTGGGCGACGAAGTTCGTCCACGACCAGCCCGGCGCCACCACGCCCATGAAGACCAGCAGCTCCACGATGGCCAGCACGGTGACGAAGAGCTCGAAGGCGGCCGCGATGCCCACGCCCAGCCAGTTCAGCCCGATGAACACCACGTACGCACCGAGCGCGATGTACTTGGCGTTGATGCCCGGGAACTGCACGTTCAGGTAGGCGCCGATGGCCAGCGCGATGGCCGGAGGCGCGAACACGAACTCGATCAGGGTGGCGAAACCGGCGATGAAGCCGCCCGTCGGGCCGAAGGCGCGCCGTGCATAGGCGAAGGGCCCGCCGGCGTGCGGGATGGCGGTGGACAGCTCGGTGAAGCTGAAGATGAAGGTGGTGTACATCGCCGCCACCAGCACCGTGGCGACCAGGAAGCCCAGCGTGCCGGCGGTGTTCCAGCCGTAGCTCCAGCCGAAGTATTCGCCCGAGATCACCAGCCCGACGGCGATGCCCCAGAGCTGCAGCGGGCCGAGCACCTTCTTGAGGGCGGGCGTGTGGGGTGGGGGGGTGAGGCTCGACATGGGCGGTGGCTCCCTGGGTGATGATGACCCCGACGTGGGGTGCCTGTCACCCGCAGCAAGACCGGTGCCAGGGCGTGCCCCATGTTTGCAGGCCGGATCGGCCTCCAGCGCCCGTGGGGCGGGCGCCGGCAGCTATCGATTCCATAGCGTTCGAGCCTGTGTGGCTGCCCGCCCATAATGGCCGCCTCCCATCCGAAGAAGGACTTTTCCCGTGCGACTTTCCCTTTGCGCGGCACTCGCCGCCCTGTGCATGACCTCCCTGGCCCACGCCCAGGCCCCCGCTGCCGCGCAGACGCTGCCCAGCGGCCTGGTCTACCAGAGCGTGAAGGAAGGCACCGGCGCCAGCCCGGCCGCCACCGACACCGTGCGCGTGCACTACCGCGGCACCTTCCCCGACAGCGGCAAGGAATTCGACAGTTCCTATTCGCGCGGCGAGCCGGCGGAATTCCCGCTCAACCGCGTCATCCCCTGCTGGACCGAGGGCGTGCAGAAGATGAAGGTCGGCGGCAAGGCCAAGCTGGTGTGCCCGCCCGCCATCGCGTATGGCGCACGGGGCGCGGGCGGGGTGATCCCGCCCAACGCCACGCTGAACTTCGAGGTCGAGCTGATCGCGATCAAGGGGCGCTGACCGCGCCCCGCGCGCTGCGGTCGCCGCGGCCCAGCGTGGCCGCCGCGAGCATCGCGCCTGCCACCAGCGCCGCAGCCACCAGCATCGCGCTCGTGATCCCGCTGCCGTCGACCACGCGGCCGCCCAGCGTGGCGCCGCTGGCGATGGCGACCTGGAAGGCCGTCACCAGCATGGCCTGGCCGGCTTCCGGCGCCTCGGGCAGTGCATGGAGCATCCAGCTCGTGGCGGCGCCCGGCACCATGCCGAAGGCCACGCCCCAGGCCAGCACCACGGCGGACGCGGCGAACAGCCCGTCGCCCGCCAGGGTCGACATCAGCAGCGCCACGGCCAGCAGGCCCGTGGTGGCGACCATGCCCAGGCGCGCGCTGCGGGCCACGATCGTGCCGACCAGGAAGTTGCCGAAGAAGCCGGCCGCCCCATAGGTCAGCAGCAGCGCCGTCACGTGCGTGGCCGACAGGCCGAAGACCTGCAGCAGCAGGGGCTTGAGGTAGGTGTAGGCGGCGAAATGGCCCATCACCATCAGCACCACGGCGATCAGCCCGGCCCGCGAGAGCCGGCGTGTGAGCGGCGTGAGCAGGTCGCGCGCGCGGATGGGGCGCGAGGGCGGCAGCGCCGGCAGCAGCCGCCACTGCGCGATCAGCACGACGGCGGTGAGCGCGGCCGAGGCGAAGAAGGCGAAGCGCCACCCCGCGAAGCTGCCCAGCAGCGAGCCGGCGGGCACGCCGAACACGGTGCTCACCGACACGCCCGCCAGCACCATCGACACCGCGCGCGCCTGCGCCTCGGGCGGCACCAGCTGCGTCGCCACGCCGGGGGCGAAGGTCCAGAACCCGCCCACGCACAGGCCCAGCAGCAGGCGGGCCGCCAGCATGGTGGCGAAGTTGGGCGCCAGCGCGGCCATGAGGTTGGACACCAGCAGCAGTGCGGTCAGCGCGACCATCACCGTGCGCCGGTCGAGCCGTCCGGCCGCCACGCCCAGCCCGGGCGCCGCAAGGGCCGCCAGGACCCCGGGCATGGTCACCATCAGCCCGGCCACGCCGTCCGTGACCTGCAGGCCGCGCGCGATGTCGGTGAGCAGGCCGATGGGCATGAACTCGGTCGACACCATGACGAAGGTCCCGACCGCGACGGCGGCGACGGCGGGCCAGGCTGCGGCGGCCGAGGCGGGCGCCGGGGTGGGGGCGGTGGCGGCGACGGGCTGGCCGGCCGGGGCCAGCAGGGAGTCGTCACAGGTGGGGCAGGTGGCGGACATGGGGTTCCTGTCGAGGGAAAAGCAAGGGCAGGCTGCCGGGACAGCGAACGGGCGAGTCTGAGCGCCGGGCCCGGGCCGACCAAGGCGCGGCAGGCCAGAAGAGTGTTTCCTGGGGACCAACAATGGGCGCAGCACGGGCGGCGCGCATGCTCGCCCGCGCTTCGTCCATTCGCCGCCTTTTCGGCCTCCAGCGCCCGTCCGGCGGGCGTGAGCAGCTATGGATTTCATAGCGCTCCGGTCGAGTGCCGACACGGGCGAATTCGAAAGCAGGACGCGGGGTGCCGCTTCGGGGCATGCTTCCTACAGTCCTTCGCACCCACACCGAAAGGAAGGACCCCATGAACATGAGCACCCGCACCGAAGCCCGCGCGCTGCGCGCCGCCGCCACCCTCGCCGACCCGCGCTGGGCCGCGGTGCAGGCCCGCGACGCCGCCGCCGACGGCCACTTCGTCTACTCGGTCAAGACCACCGGCGTGTACTGCCGCCCCTCCTGCGGTGCGCGGCCGGCCCGGCCCGAGAACGTGGCCTTCCACGCCACGCCGGCCGAGGCCGAGGGGGCGGGCTTCCGGCCCTGCCGGCGCTGCCGGCCGGAGGCGCCGCCGCTGGCGCAGCGCCAGGCCGCGCTCGTCGCCGAGCTGTGCCGCGCCATCGCGTCGGCCGACGGGCCGCCATCGCTCGAGGCATTGGCCGAGCGCGCCGGGCTGAGCGTGTCGCACCTGCACCGCACCTTCAAGGCCGTGACCGGGCTCACGCCGCGGGCCTGGGCCGCGGCGCACCGCGCGCAGCGCCTGCGCACGGCGCTCGACGCCCCGGGCGCCCGCGTGACCGATGCCATCTACGACGCCGGCTACGGCGCGGCCAGCCGCTTCTACGAGGAAGCGGACGAGGTGCTCGGCATGACGCCCACCGCGTGGCGCGCCGGCGGCGCCGACACCGACATCCGTTTCGCCATCGGCCAGTGTTCGCTGGGCGCGATCCTGGTCGCGCGCAGCGGGCGCGGCGTCTGCGCCATCAGCCTGGGCGACGACCCCGAGCAGCTCGCGCGCGAGCTGCAGGACCGCTTCGCGCGGGCGCGCCTGGTCGGCGGCGATGCGGACTTCGAGCGCCTGGTCGCGCAGGTGGTCGGCCTGGTCGAGGCGCCGGGGCAGGGCGCGGAGCTGCCGCTGGACGTGCGCGGCACCGCCTTCCAGCAGCGCGTGTGGCAGGCGCTGCGCGCCATCCCGCCCGGAACGACGGCCAGCTATGCCGAGATCGCCGAGCGCATCGGGGCGCCGGCCGCCACGCGTGCGGTGGCGCAGGCCTGCGGCGCCAACCCGCTGGCCGTCGCCATTCCCTGCCACCGCGTGGTGCGCCGCGACGGCAGCCTCTCGGGCTACCGCTGGGGCGTGGAGCGCAAGCGCAGCCTGCTGGCGCGCGAGGGCGCCCCGGTGGCCGCCGGCCCGGCCACGTGAGCGCGAGCCCGTTCGACGCCGCGGCCCGGCGCTGTGCCGTGCGTGTCGACGCGCTGGATTGGGCCGCGGCCCGCACAGCCCTCGACGCCGAAGGCGCAGCCGTGCTGCCCGGCCTGCTGACGCCGTCGGAGTGCGAGGCCGCCGCGGCGCTGTACGACCAGCCCGCGCGCTTCCGCAGCCGGGTCGTGATGGCCCGGCACGGCTTCGGCCGCGGCGAGTACCAGTATTTCGCCTATCCGCTGCCGCCGGCCGTCGCGGCCCTGCGCAGCGCCTTCTACCCGCACCTGGCGCCCATCGCCAACCGCTGGCAGGCGGCAATGGGACTGCCGGCGCG
The DNA here is from genome assembly GCA_031119395.1 of Pseudomonadota bacterium. Lineage (GTDB taxonomy): Bacteria > Pseudomonadota > Gammaproteobacteria > Burkholderiales > Burkholderiaceae_C > Xenophilus. The sequence continues at coordinate 77,897 of JAVHYA010000007.1, read as the reverse complement.
CTTTCCGCCCGCGCATGACGAATTCCTGGCCCGCTGCCACGCCGCCGGCCAGCAGCGCCCCACGCCGCTGCTGCTGCGCTATGGCGAGGGCGACTTCAACTGCCTGCACCAGGACCTGTATGGTGAGCACGTGTTCCCGCTGCAGGTGGTGGTGCTGCTGTCCGAGCCCGGCCGCGACTTCGAGGGCGGCGAGTTCGTCATGACCGAGCAGCGCCCGCGCATGCAGTCGCGTCCCATGGTGCTGCCGCTGCGCCAGGGCGATGGGGCCGTGTTCGCCGTTCACCATCGTCCGGTGCAGGGAACGCGCGGCGTGTACCGTGTGAACCTGCGCCACGGCGTGAGCCGGGTGCGCAGCGGCCGGCGGCACACGCTGGGGCTGATCTTCCACGACGCGCAATGAACCCGTGAGCACCTTCGATCTCTTCGACGCCGCTGCCGACCCCTCGGCCACCGAACCGCTCGTGCTGGAGCCCGGCGCGTCGGTGCTGCGCGGCTTTGCCCTGGCGCAGGTGGACGCCCTGCGCCGCGACCTCGATGCAGTGATCGCCGCGGCGCCGCTGCGCCACCTCGTCACGCCCGGAGGCAAGACCATGTCGGTGGCCATGACCAATTGCGGCGCGCTCGGCTGGGTCAGCGATCGCAGCGGCTACCGCTACACCCCCTGCGATCCACTCGGCGACCGCCCGTGGCCCGCGATGCCCGCGAGCTTCCGCGCGCTGGCCGTGTCCGCCGCCTCGCACGCCGGCTTCGACGGCTTCGCGCCCGATGCCTGCCTGGTCAACCGCTATGCCCCCGGTGCGCGCCTGACCCTGCACCAGGACCGCGACGAGCGGCAGCTGGGCCAGCCCATCGTGTCGGTCTCGCTCGGCCTGCCGGCGGTGTTCCTGTGGGGTGGGGCGCAGCGCGGCGACCGCACGCGTCGCGTGCCCCTGGCGCATGGCGATGTCGTGGTGTGGGGCGGGCCGGCGCGGCTGCGCTTCCATGGCGTGATGCCGCTGGCCGAGGGCGAGCATGCGTTCATGGGGGCATGCAGGATCAATCTGACCTTTCGCTGCGCCGGCGATGGAGACGCGGCCCCGTTCGAGTGAGCAATATTCAACACCCGATCTCCATTTGTCGACGCACGGTCCGGTGTTCCCGCCGCCGAGGCCCAAGTCAGGAAACAATCTGACACATTCGCCGCGCAAGTCCGGCGACGGGAGACTTTCCTTTGCTTCTCACCTCACGCTGGGCGTCGATGGCCGCCCTGGCCGCCGGCGCGTGCCTGGTCGGCGGATGCGCGCCCGCCGTCAAGAGCAGCGCTGCGCGCCTGGACCCTGCGGGCGGCACGGGCGGCGGCGCAGCGGATGTCCGCGTGCAGCAGCCCGTCAAGATCCGGCTCGACACCGGCTACAGCAGGACGCTTGACCCTGCCACCGCATGGCGGCCAGCGGGGCGGCTGCCGCAAGGCGCGGTGCTGCGCCCGGTCGATACCGTCTTCAGCATCGAGGGCCAGCAAGTGCACGAGGCCTGGCTGGTCGTGCGTGGGCAGCAACTCGTCGGCTTCTATCTGCCGGCGGAGGCGCAATACGCCCCGCTGGACGAGCCCATGCAACTGCCGATGGCCCCGAAATGATTTTTCAACCACGAGGAGAAGGAACGATGAGAAGAACTGTCTTGAAGATGGCAGGCGCAGCGGCGCTGGTGGCGCTGGTGGCCGGCTGCGCCAGCGGCGTGAAGTACCAGGACATGGCCGGGTCGATGCCCAGCCTGAAGAGCGGCGACGGCCGCATCTATTTCTTCCGGTCCTCGTCGATGATGGGTGCGGCCATCCAGCCGGAGATTCGGTTGAACGGTGCCGTCGTGGGCACCTCGAAGCCGGGCGGCTTCTTCTATGTGGACCGGCCCGCGGGCAACTACATCGCGTCGACCTCGACCGAAACCGAGAAGTCGGCCAGCTTCACGCTGCAGGCCGGCGAGACCAAGTACCTGCGTACCTCGCCATCGTTCGGCGTCATGGTCGGTCGCATCGTCGTCGAGCTGGAAACGCCCGACAAGGCGAAGGCCGAACTGCCGTCGCTGAGCTACACGGGCGACGTCGCCACGACGGCCAAGGCCAGGTGACCGGCTGCAGGCACGACGTGTCTGCATCCCGCAGCGCCAAAGGCCTCGCGCACGGCCGTTGGCGCTCATTTCTTTCCGGCCCCTGACGGACGCTCGCCCTGCAGGGCCGAGGGTCGGGCCAGGACGCGCCTGGCGGCCGGGGCCCGAGGCCGGCTTCGTGACGGGCGCGATGCACACGGATCTTCGGCGCGTCCGGGGCCTGACCCGGCCGCGGCGCCGGGGTGCGGCCCGGCTACGTCGCCAGGTGCTTCGCAAGAAACAGCAAGGCCGCCTCGTAGCCCAGCGGGCCGAGGCCGCAGATGACGCCCGTCGCGGCCAGCGACACGTAGCTCTTGTGGTAGATCTCTTCGCGTCGATGGATGTTCGAGATGTGGACCTCGACGATGGGCAGTTGCGAGGCCTTCAGCGCGTCGAGGATGGCCATCGAGGTGAACGAGTAGGCGGCGGGGTTGATGACGATGCCCGCCATCGTGCCACGTGCCTCGTGGATCCAGTCGACCAGCTGGCCTTCGGAGTTGGACTGCCTGAAGTCCACCTCCAGGCCCAGGCGCTGGCCCGCGGCGTGGCACTGCGCCTGGATCTGGGCCAGGGTGGTGTGGCCGTAGATGTGCGGCTCCCGCTCCCCGAGCAGGTTGAGGTTCGGGCCGTTGAGGATCAGGATTTTCGACATGCTTGCCTTCGTCATGGGGAGGGTTGTCGGAGCAAGGACGCGGTGATCAGGGCCCGCCGTGGAAGAGCTTCGCCGGGCCGGTGACCAGCCAGGGAAACAGGACCATCAGGAACATGATCAGGAACTGCGCGATCATGAAAGGCATCACGCCCCTGGTGACGGTGTCCATCGACATCCGGCCGACGCCCGCCACCACGTTGAGCACCACGCCCACCGGCGGGGTCACCAGCCCGATCGCGTTGTTCATGATGAACAGGACGCCGAAGTACACCGGGTCGATCTTGGCCGCCACGACGACGGGCATCAGCACCGGCGTGAGGATGAGGATGGTGGGCGTCATGTCCATCGCGGTGCCGACGATCATGACCAGCACCATGATCGCGATCATCAGCAGGATCGGGCTGCCCAGGAAGGGCTCGAGCATGCCCACCACCTTGCCGGGCAGGTCGGCCACGGTGATGAGCCAGGCCGAGACCATGGCCGCGGCGACGAGGAACATCACCACCGCGGTCGTCTTGGCGGCCTTCTCGAAGATCCCGTACAGCTGCGACAGCTTCAGCCCGCGGTAGATGACCGTGGAGACGAACAGGGCGTACACGGCGGCCACGACACCGGCCTCGGTCGGGGTGAACACCCCCATGCGCAGGCCGACCAGGATGATCACCGGCAGCATCAGCGCCCAGCTGCAGCGTCGCAAGGTCACCAGGAGGTCCTTCAACGGCTTGCGGGGCGGCGGCACCGCGCCTTCGTTGCGGGCCACGTAGGCCCAGGTGATCCAGAGGGCCAGCCCCATCAGCAGGCCGGGCGTGATGCCGGCCATGAAGAGCTTGGAGATCGACACGTTGGCGGTCACGCCGAAGATCACCAGGCCGATCGAGGGCGGCAGCACCGGCGCGATGACGCCGGACGCGGCGATCAGCCCGGCGGCGCGGTGCGGCGCATGGCCGGCGGCCACCATCATCGGCAGCAGCATCGTGGTCAGCGCCGCAGCGTCGGCCACCGCGCTGCCCGACAGGGCCGACAGCATGATCGAGGCCACGATGGTGACGTAGCCCAGGCCGCCGCGGATGTGCCCGACGAGCGCCATCGCGAAGTCGACGATGCGCCTGGACAGGCCGCCCTCGTTCATGATCTCGCCGGCCAGCAGGAAGAAGGGGACGGCCAGCAGCGGATAGTTGTCGGCGCCGCCCAGCAGGTTCTGCGCGAGGATCTGCGCCTCGAACATGTCCAGGTGCCACATCAGGGCGACGCCGCTGACCAGCAGCGCGAACGAGATGGGGATGCCGATGGCCATCGCCAGCAGCAGCGATCCGACGAAGATGGTGAGGGTCATGGTGGATCGCCGGTGTCAGTGCTTGTGGTTGTTCACGGCGCCTGCGGACTCGCCGCCGGGCAGCTTCAGGGCGGCCAGGTCTTCGGATTCCTGCACGGTCACCAGGTCCGCGTCCCCCATGTGGCCCGTGAAGAGCAGCCACAGGTCCAGCAGCAGGACGACGCCTGCGCAGGCGGCGAAGGCCACGCCGGCCGAGTGCAGCACGGCCATGGGCAACTGCGTCGAGGGGGCCAGCACGTCCATGTTGATGCGCGTCTGTTCCCATGCGCCGCGCAGGACCAGGTAGCAGACGTACAGCATGGTCAGATGGCCCAGCACCAGGCAGACCTTCTTGCCCAGCGGAGGAAGCCGAGACACCAGGGCATCGGTGCCCAGGTGGGTGTGCTCGCGCAGCGCCACCACGCAGCCCATGAAGGTGATCCACACGAAGAGCCAGCGCGAGATCTCTTCCGACTGCGTGATCGACGAATTGAAGACGTAGCGCAACACCACGTTGCCGAACACGAGCGCCACCATGACCATGAGTGCCACGGCCATGAGCACCGTGACCGCGCGACAGAACCCGTTGACAAGTCTCACCATGCCCATTCCTCGGCCAAGCATTCAGGCGTGGACCCGAGCGGCGCCCGGGGTCCTTCTTCAGTGTTCGATCAGAGCTTGGAAACGCGTTCCAGCTCCGTCTTGAACAGGCTCATCACGGCCGGGTCGTAGGCGGCGGAGAACTTGTCGTAGACCGGCTTGGCCTGCTCGCGCATGCGGGCCACTTCGGCGGGCGCGACGGCGTTGTAGGTCATGCCCTTGGCCTGGAGCTCGACCAGCGCCTTGCCGGCCGCATCGCGGCTCGCGGTGCGCTGGTAGTTCTGTGCCTCGATGGCCGCTTCCTGCAGCAGCTTCTGCTCGGTGGCCGACAGCTTGTCCCAGAAGCGCTTGCTGACCTGGACCGGGTTGGTGGCGTACACGTGGTTGGTGCCGCTGACGAACTTCTGCACCTCGTAGAACTTGCTCGACAGGATCACCGAGTAGGGGTTCTCCTGGCCATCGACCGCCTTGCTCTCGAGCGCGTTGTACAGCTCGGCGAAGGGCATCGGCAGCGGGTTCGCCTTGAAGGTCTTGAAGGTGTCCAGGAACACCGGGTTCGGGATGACGCGCAGCTTCAGGCCGTCCAGGTCCTCGCCCTTGGTGATGGGGCGCTTGCTGTTCGTGACGTTGCGAAAGCCCAGGTCGAAGAAGCCCAGCACCACGATGCCCTTGTCCGCCAGCTTGGCGCTCAGCATCTTGCCCAGCGGGCCGTCGACCATCGCGTCGGCCTGCTGGCCGTTGCTGAAGAGGAAGGGGAAGTCGAAGAGCCCGAATTCCTTGACCACGCCGGTCAGCGAGGTCGTGGAGGCGACCAGCATCTCCTGGACGCCGCCCTGCAAGGCGGATTGCTGCTGCAGCTCGTTGCCGAGCTGGCTGCTCGCGAACTCCTTCACGGTGATCTTGCCGCCGCTCCTGGCCGCCACGATCTCGGCGAATTTCTTGACGCCCCAGCTCGTGGGGTGGTCGGTGTTGTTCAGGTGCCCGATGCGGATGGTGCGCTGCTGGATGTCCTGCGCGTGCGCCACGGCCGCAGCCGCGACCAGCGCCAGCGCGCCGGCGAGCCTGAAGAGTTTCGATGCCATGAATGTCTCCTTGGTGGGTGCCGATGCGTCCGGCCCTGGCGATCGACAACTCGATCGGCATCTGAATGTTATGGAATCATCAGATGATTTTCAATAAATATGAGCATTGGGGTATTCTCTTAGCGAGCCCGCGACGTTTTGTCGTAGAAAGCAGCCATGAAACCCGGTGTGATTCCTGAACCCTCCGTGACCGACATGTCCCAGGCGTCCCTGGACTCGGCGACCGCCGGAGAGGTGGCCTACCGTCGGATCCGGTCCGACATCGTCCTGGGCCGGCTGTCGCCCGGCCGTCGCCTGCCGCTCGAGCGCATGAAGGAGGCCTACGGCGCCAGCGTCAGCACGCTGCGGGAGCTGTTCAACCGGCTGGCCACCGAGGGCCTGCTGGTGGCCGAAGGCTCGCGCGGCTTCCAGGTCAGCGAGGTGTCCTCGGCCAACCTGCGCGAGGTGGCGTCGATGCGGCTGCTGCTGGAAGGCCACGGGATCAAGGAGTCCTTCCAGCGCGGCGACCTGGAATGGGAAGGCCGCGTGGTCGCTGCCCACCACAAGCTGGCCACGATGGAAAAGAAGATGGCCGCGAACGATCCGTACCCCGCCGAGATCTGGCGCCAGTACGACTGGGCCTTCCACGTCGCGCTGATCTCCGCCTGCGGCTCCGAGCTGCTGCTGGAGACCTACAACTCGATCTGCGACAAGTACCTGCGCTACCAGATGATCGCGGCCGTGTTCAGGGGCGAGCTCGCGGCCTCCGAACACCGCGAGCTGCTGGAATGCGCCATCGCGCGCGACTGGGCCCAGGCGCAGCGGATTCTGGTCACGCACGTCGAGGAGTGCGTGTCCCAGATGGCGCTGGTGCTCGACGCCGGTTGAGGCCTTCCGCTTCCAACGAAAAGACCGACAAGATGCCGCTTCGCGGAACCGCAGCACTGGCCATGTGGTGGGACATGGCGCCGGACATGATGCCCGAGTTCGAGCACTGGCATTCGCACGAGCACTTTCCCGAGCGGCTGGGCGTGCCGGGGTTCCGCCGGGCGTCGCGCTGGACGAGTGCCGGCGGCGGCGAGGGGGTCTTCGTCATGTACGAAGTGGCGTCCCATGCGGTGCTCTCGTCGCAGGCTTATGTGGACCACCTGAACAGCCCGACGCCCTGGTCGACGAAGATGATGCCGCACCACAGGCACATGGTGCGCAGCCAATGCCATGTGCTGGCGTCCGCCGGCAGCGCGCTCGCGCGGCATGCGCTCACGCTGCGGCTCTCGCCGCTGCCGGGCAGGGGCGAGGATCTGCTCGCCTCGCTTCGCACGCTGTGCGAAGACCTTGCGCAACGTCCGGGGCTCGTGGGTGCCCACCTGCTGCGGCACCAGACACCGGACATGCCGGAAACCACCGAGCAACGCATCCGCCAGTCCGCCGACCGGTTCGCGGATCGGGTCCTGGTCGTGCTCGGCTACACGGGCGAGGTGCTCGAGCGCCTGCTCCATGCCGACCTGTCGGAGGAAGCCCTGCGCCATGCGGGTGCGGCCGATGGCGCCGTCGGCGGCCTGTACACGCTCTCGCACTCGGCGAGCGCCGAGGAGTTCGCCGGCGAGCACGTGCCGGCGCTCGCCTGAAAGGCGAACGCTCGCGCCCGGCGCGCCCGGCGCCTAGCCGGCCATCAACTTCTGCACCAGCTCCGCCGTCGTTGCCGCCGCGTACTTGCGCATCAGCCGCGCACGGTGCAGCTCGACGGTGCGGTGGCTGATGCCCAGCTGCTTGCCGATCTGCTTGCTGGTCAGGCCCTGCATGAGCTGCGCCGCCACCTCGCGCTCGCGCGGCGTGAGATGCGCCTTGGTGCCGGTGCTGCGTCGCGCGCCCAGGTCCTCGAAGGTCCAGATGCCGGCTTCGTGCGGTGCCTCGCGGTTCAGCGCGCGGCCGGTCACGTGGCACCAGAAGGTCTCGCCGGCCAGGGCGCCGTGCAGGCCGCCGACGCGCCGCATCATCCGGTGGTCCGCGTAGCGCCCGCTGGCGTTGAGGATGGGCAGCATGCGCTGCCCGATGCGCTCGTACTCCGCCACGCTGGGGTAGAGCAGCGCGAAGGACCGGCCCACGAGCTCGTCGCGGGTGGCGCCGAACATCTCGCACAGGCGCGCATTGCAGTCGACCATGATGCGCTGGCGCGAGAGCACCATGCCCACCGGCGCGTGCTCGAAGGCCAGGCGGTAGTCGATCCCCTGCGCGGGCGTCGCAGCAGGGGAATTGGCTTGCGCACGGCTGGCGCCGCGGCGATGCTCGGGGGTCTCCATGACGTAATACTACGTATGACTGTACGTAGTATCGTAGTCGGCGTTTTCGCACCCCAACCATCCCTTTTCTTTCCACAGTTCCAGAGCGAGGAAGCATGGCGAACAAGATCTATCCCGACGCCAAGTCGGCGCTGGCCGGCGTGGTGGCCGACAACCAGATGCTGGCCGTGGGCGGCTTCGGCCTGTGCGGCATCCCGGAGGCGCTGATCGAGGCCCTCAAGGAGAGCGGCGTCAAGAACCTCACCTGCATTTCCAACAACGCGGGTGTCGACGGCTTCGGGCTGGGCAAGCTGCTCGAGACGCGGCAGATCAAGAAGATGATCGCCAGCTACGTGGGCGAGAACAAGGAGTTCGAGCGCCAGTACCTGGCCGGCGAACTGGAGCTGGAATTCACGCCGCAGGGCACGCTGGCCGAGAAGCTGCGCGCCGGTGGCGCCGGCATCCCGGCCTTCTTCACCAAGACCGGCGTGGGCACCCAGGTGGCCGAGGGCAAGGAACTGCGCGAATTCGACGGCGAGACCTACGTGATGGAACGCGCGCTGGTGCCCGACGTGGCCCTGGTGAAGGCGGCCGTGGCCGACAAGTCGGGCAACCTGCGCTTCAACCTCACGGCGCGCAACTTCAACCCGGCCGCGGCGACGGCCGGCAAGGTCTGCATCGTCGAGGTCGAGAAGATCGTCGAGGTGGGCGAGCTGGCACCGGACGACATCCACCTGCCGGGCATCTACGTGCACCGCATCGTGCTCAATTCCAATCCCGAAAAACGCATCGAGAAGCGCACCGTGAGCGCCGCCGCCCCGGTCGATGCCGCGGCCGCCAAGGTCGAGGCCCAGGCGGTGATCGCCCAGGCCGCCGCGGGAGCCGAAGTGCCCGCCACCGTCAAGAACAACGCCAAGTAAGGAGCCCGACATGCCCTGGACCCAAGACCAGATGGCCGCACGTGCGGCGCAGGAGCTGGAAGACGGCTTCTATGTGAACCTCGGCATCGGCATCCCGACGCTGGTGGCCAACCACACCGGCACCAAGGAGGTGTGGCTGCAGAGCGAGAACGGCATGCTCGGCATCGGCCCCTTCCCGACCGAGGACCAGGTCGATGCCGACCTGATCAACGCCGGCAAGCAGACCGTGACGACGCTGCCGGGCAGCGCCATCTTCGGCAGCGACCAGAGCTTCGCGATGATCCGCGGCGGCAAGATCAACCTGTCGATCCTCGGCGCCATGCAGGTGAGCGAGAAGGGCGACCTGGCCAACTGGATGATCCCCGGCAAGATGGTCAAGGGCATGGGCGGTGCCATGGACCTGGTGGCCGGCGTCAAGCGCGTGATCGTGCTGATGGAGCACGTGGCCAAGAAGAAGGACGGCACGACCGACATGAAGATCCTGCCGGCCTGCACGCTGCCGCTGACGGGCGTGGGCGTGGTCGACCGCATCATCACCGACCTGGCCGTGCTCGACGTGACGCCCCAGGGGCTCAAGGTCGTCGAGCTGGCCGACGGCGTGAGCTTCGACGAACTGCAGTCGAAGACGGGCGTGACGCTGGTGCGATGACCTGCCGTTTGCTATCGTTTTGATAGCTGGTGGTGCAGGAGGGGCGGACGTTTCCGCCCCTTTTCATTTGGAAGCTGCAGCTTGCGGTTGGGACGCGGCAGCTGCCGGGGCCGCGGGCGGCGGCGGCGCCGGCACCGGCGGAATCTGGAAGCTCCAGGTCTCGCTCAGCGGCTTGCCGCCCTGGGTCAGCGCGGCGCGCAGTTCGGTGACCTGCGCCGGGTCCTTGACCTTCACGCGCAGCGACAGGCGCCAGCCCTTGATCGCGTCGTTGCGCAGCAGGCTGCTCTCGAGGATCTCGGCATTGGCGTTGCCGCTCAGCTGCGTCTCCAGCGCGGTGCCGGCGGGCAGGTTGGCCACGGCCGGGCCGACGAAGTCGACCATCAGCGCCGTGGTGCCGTCGCTCTGGCGGATCAGGTTGGGCTGGTAGCGCTCGCCTTCGGTCTGGAAGGTCTGGCGCACCCAGGCGTTGTTCTGTGCGTGCAGGGCGGGCTCGTCCATGGTCCAGTGCATGCGGTAGGCGAACTGCATCGTCTGGCCCTTGCGCGCTGGCGTGTCGGGGTTCCAGAAGGCGACGATGTTGTCGTTGGTCTCGTCGGCCGTGGGGATCTCCATCAGCGTGACCTTGCCCTTGCCCCAGTTGCCCTGCGGCTCGATCCAGGCGCTGGGCCGCAGGTCGTAGCGGTCCTTCAGGTCCTGGAAGTCCTGGAAGGCATGGCCGCGCTGCAGCAGCCCGAAGCCGCGCGGGTTGTCGACCTGGAAGCTGCTCACGGCGACGGCGCCCTTGGGGTTGTTCAGCGGGCGCCAGATCCACTCGTCGTTGCCGGCGTGGATCGCCAGGCCGTTGGAGTCGTGGATGGCCGGCCGGAAGTTGCGCAGGAACTCCGGCCAGCGCTGGTTGGGACCGTAGAGGAACATGCTGGTCAGCGGCGCGATGCCCAGCGTGGCCACGTCCTGGCGCATCACGATGTTGGCCTGCACGTCCAGCACGGCGTCGCTGCCCGGCTGCAGGATGAACTGGTAGGCGCCGGTGGCGCTGGGCGAGTCGAGCAGGGCGTAGATCACCAGCTGCTTGTCGTTCGGTCCGGGCCGCTGGATCCAGTACTCGCGGAAGTTCGGGAACTCCTCCTTGCCCACCGAGGTGGTGTCGATCGCCAGCCCGCGGCCCGACAGGCCGTACACCTGGCCCTTGCCGATGACGCGGAAGTAGCTGGCGCCCAGCAGGCTCATGACCTCGTCGTACTTGCCGGCCTGGTTGACCGGGTACAGCACGCGAAAGCCGGCGTAGCCGAGCTGGCGCGTCGCCTCGCGGTCGAAGTTGAGCTTGCCGAAGTCGAAGCGGTCGGGCTCGTAGCGGATCTCGCGCACGCCGGCGTCGGTGATCTCGTTGATCTTCACCGGGAAGTTGAACTGCATCCCCTGGTGGTAGAAGTTCAGGCGGAAGGGAGTCTGCAGGTCGCGCCACTCGAAGCGGTCCGAGCGCGGCTGGATCTGCATGTAGTCGGCGAACTGCATGGTGCCGAAGAAGGGCGGCAGATTGCTTGCGGGCGCCGCGTAGGGGCGGGCGGCCAGTTCGCGCGCACGCGCCGTCACGTCGTCCAGCGAGAACACCTTGCCGCTGGCGGCGGGGGCGGCCGGGGCGCTCTGCGTGGAGGGCACGGCGCAGGCCGTGAGCAGGCTGATGCAGCCGACGAGGAGGGAGGAACGGGCGGTGTGGGCGAGCCTGTCGATCATGGGCCGTGGCGAAGGTCGTCGATGTGGGATGGAAACATCTGCACACCGGTGCAGACCCGCAGCATGGGCGGGACCGGCGCAGACAGCGCGGCCAAGCTTAGCATCGTGCGTGCCCGCCTTGCTGTAGGAGCGGGTCGTGCGTGGGGTCGATGCGTGTCGCGCAAAGGGGGCAGCCCCTTAAGATGCCCGGCTTCGCTCTTCGACCCGAGGATCCGCTTGCCGATGAAACGCATTGCCGTGTTGGTCGCCGCGACCACCGCCGTGGCCGCACCGCTGGCCTTCGCGCAGCCCAAGCCCGCGCTGCTGAACAACAAGCCCGCCTTCGTGGCCGACCTGCTGCGCCAGATGACGCTGGAGGAGAAGGTGGGCCAGCTGCGCCTGATCAGCATCGGCCCCGAGATGCCGGCGCCGCAGCTCGCGCAGGAGGTGGCGGCCGGCCGCGTGGGCGGCACCTTCAATTCGATCAACCACAAGGAGCAGCGCCCGCTGCAGGAAGCCGCGGTGGGCCAGAGCCGGCTGAGGATCCCGATCCTCTTCGCCTACGACGTGCTGCACGGGCACCGCACCTCGTTCCCGATCGGCCTCGGCCTGGCGTCGAGCTGGGACATGGATGCGATCCGGCTCACCGCGCGCACCGCCGCGGTCGAGGCCGCAGCCGACGGCGTGGACGTGACCTTCGCGCCCACCGTCGACATCTCGCGCGACCCGCGCTGGGGCCGCACCTCCGAAGGCTTCGGCGAAGACCCGTACCTGGTCTCGCAGATCGCGCGCAGCATGGTGCAGGGCTTCCAGAACGGCGAGAACTTCGCGCGCAGGGGCAGCGTGCTCAAGCGCGACGCGATCATGGCCTCGGTCAAGCACTTCGCGCTGTACGGCGCGGTGGAGGGCGGGCGCGACTACAACATCGTCGACATGAGCCCCATGCGCATGTACAACGACTACCTGCCGCCCTACAAGGCGGCGATCGAGGCCGGTTCGGGCGGCGTGATGATCGCGCTGAACACCGTCAACGGCCAGCCCGCCACGTCCAACACCTGGCTGCTGCAGGACCTGCTGCGCAAGCAGTGGGGCTTCAAGGGCGTGACCTTCTCGGACCACGGCGCCATCACCGAGCTGATGCGCCACGGCGTGGCGCGCGACGAGCGCGAGGCGGCCAAACTGGCCATCACCGCCGGCGTCGACATGAGCATGGCCGACCAGGTCTACCTGAAGGAGCTGCCGGGACTGGTCAAGTCCGGCGCGGTGCCCATGAAGGTGCTGGACAACGCCGTGCGCGAGGTGCTGGGCGCCAAGTACGACCTGGGCCTGTTCCACGACCCCTTCCTGCGCATCGGCAAGGCCGAGGACGACCCGCCGGACCTCAAGGCCGATTCGCGCCTGCACCGCGCCCCGGCGCGCGACGTGGCGCGCCGCTCGCTGGTGCTGCTGGAGAACAGGAACCGCACGCTGCCCATCGCCAAGGGCGCCAAGGTGCTGCTCACCGGGCCGCTGGCCGACGCGCCGATCGACATCATGGGCGTGTGGTCGGCCCAGGCGGTGTGGAAGCAGTCGGTCACGCTGCGCAAGGGCATGGAGCAGGCGATCGCCGGCCAGAAGGGCTCGCTCGTGTACGCGCGCGGCGCCAACGTGAGCGAGGACAAGGCCGTCGTCGAGTACCTCAACTTCCTCAACTGGGACGAGCCCGAGGTGGTGCAGGACAAGCGATCGCCGCAGGAAATGATCGACGAGGCCGTGGCCGCGGCGAAGCAGGCCGACGTGGTGGTGGCGGCGGTGGGCGAGTCGCGCGGCATGTCGCACGAGTCGTCGAGCCGCACGCGTCTGGACCTGCCCGAGAGCCAGCAGGCGCTGCTCAGGGCGCTCAAGGCGACCGGCAAGCCCCTGGTGCTGGTGCTGATGAACGGCCGCCCGCTGACCCTGGGCTGGGAGAAGGCCAACGCCGACGCGATGCTCGAGACCTGGTTCGCCGGCACCGAGGGCGGCAACGCGATTGCCGACGTGCTCTTCGGCGACGCGAACCCGTCGGGCAAGCTGCCGATCTCGCTGCCGCGCTCGGTGGGCCAGGTCCCCACCTACTACAACTATCCGCGGCTGGGCCGGCCGTTCACGCCGGGCAAGCCGGGGAACTACACCTCGCAGTACTTCGACGAACCGCAGGGTGCGCTGTACCCCTTCGGCTACGGCCTGAGCTACACCGACTTCAGCGTGTCCGATGTCACGCTGTCGGCACCCGCCATCGCACGCGGCGGCAAGGTGGAAGCCAGCGTCACCGTGGCCAACACCGGCGAGCGTGCGGGCGAGACGGTGGTGCAGCTCTACATCCAGGACGTGGCGGCCTCCGTGGTGCGGCCCGTCAAGGAGCTGAAGGACTTCCGCAAGCTGATGCTGCAGCCCGGCGAGAAGAAGGAAGTGCGCTTCACCATCGGCGAGGACAAGCTCAAGTTCTACAACGCGAAGCTCCAGCACGTGGCCGAGCCCGGCCAGTTCAACGTGCAGGTCGGCCTCGACTCGGAGAACGTCAAGTCGCAGAGCTTCGAGCTGAAGTAGGCGCAGCGTCCTCGCGCAGGTGCTGCGCGATCGCCTCGCGCAGTTGCGCCACGGCTGCGGGCTCGGTGCGCCGGGCCAGCGTGACCAGCCCGAAATGGGCGCCGCCCGTGCCGCTCGGCCCGACGCGCAATTCAACCAGGTCGGGCGCCGCCGCGCGTATGGCGATGAGCACCGCGTCGCTGTGGCGCGTGGCCTCGACCAGCGGTGCCAGCTCGGTGCAGCGCAGGCTCAGGCACAGGTCGGGGTGTGCGGCGGGGCCGTAGGTATCGACCAGTGCGCGCACGACATGGTCGCCCAGCGGCGTCGACGCGATCGGGTAGGCGAGCAGGTCGTCGAAGCGCAGCGGGCGGCGCCGCCGCGCCAGCGGATGGCCGCGGCGGCACATGAAGGCGCCGCGCAGCGCCACCAGCGGCTCGATGCGCAGGCCGGGCAGCGGCGGGAAGGAGCGCACCTCGACCACCAGCGCATCGAGTTCGCGTCGCCGCAACGCCTCGACCAGCCGGGGCACGTCGCCATGCTGGATGTCGATGCGCAGGCCGGCCCCGGGCCGCGCCGCCCGTTGCAGCAGGGCCGGCGTGAGCAGGGCGCCGGGCCCCGAGCCCATGCCCACGCGCAGGCGCTCCGGTGCCGCGCCGGTCGCGCGCCGGCCCGCCGCGGCGAGCGCGTCGGCATCGTGCACGAGCTGGCGTGCGCGCTCGAGCAGGCTGCGGCCGAAGGGCGTCGGTTCGCTGCGCCGCCCGATGCGGTCGAGGAGGGGCTGACCCAGTTCGTCCTCCAGCGCGCGCAGGCTGCGGCTGAGCGCGGATTGGGTGAGGAAGCAGGCGCGTGCCGAGCGGGTGAAGGAGCCCGTCTCGGCGATGGAGAGGAAGTGCCGCAGCTGAACCAGCGTCATGGTGGCCAAACGATGAGTCGAACTCATCCGGGAGGATAGAACAATGCATTGGACGCGCGCGCCGGTCGACCCTAGATTCGGGCCGCGGGCGCGAGGCGCGCCGCGATCCCGACCGAACCCGAGTCCGACCCCACCTTCCAACGCCCATGAACGCACTTCGCTCCCTCACCCTGGCCGCGCTCGCCGCATGCGCGGCTTCCTCCGTCCTGGCCCAGTCGGCCGTCCCGTCGGCGCGCATCGTGCCGCTGGTCGACGGCATGTACCCGCAGCTCGAGTCGATCTACAAGGACATCCACGCGAACCCCGAACTCGGCTTCCAGGAGACGCGCACCGCGGCCAAGCTGGCCGCCGAGCTGCGCGCCCTGGGCTTCGAGGTGACCGAGGGCGTGGGCCGCACCGGCGTGGTCGCGCTGTACCGCAACGGCACCGGCCCCACGGTGATGGTGCGCACCGAACTCGATGCGCTGCCGATGGAGGAGAAGACCGGGCTGCCCTACGCCAGCAAGGCCAAGGCGCAATGGAACGGCCGCGAGACCTTCGTCGCCCACAGCTGCGGCCACGACATCCACATGGCCAGCTGGGTCGGCACCGCGCGCACGCTGCTCGCGCTGAAGGACCAGTGGCAGGGCACGCTGATGTTCATCGCGCAGCCCTCCGAAGAGACCGTGTTCGGCGCCAAGGCGATGGTGGACGATGGCCTCTTCAAGCGCTTCCCCAAGCCCGACTACGCCTTCGCGCTGCACACCAGCCCGTCGCCCTTCGGCTTCGTCGGCTACCGCGCCGGGCCGGTCACCTCGGCGTCGGACAGCCTGGAGATCACCTTCAAGGGCCGCGGCGGCCACGGCTCGGCCCCGCACGCCACCATCGACCCGATCGCCATCGGGGCGCACTTCGTGACCGACGTGCAGACCGTGGTCAGCCGCGAGAAGGACCCGGCGGAGTTCGGCGTGGTCACCATCGGCGCCTTCCAGGCCGGCACGGCGGGCAACATCATCCCCGACGCGGCGAAGCTCAGCGGCACCATCCGCAGCTACAAGCCGGAGGTGCGCACCCGGCTGCTCGACGGCATCCGCCGCACCGCGCTGGCCTCGGCCGCGATGGCCGGTGCGCCGGAGCCCGAGGTGCGCCTGGGCGCCGACAGCAGCACCGCGGCCGTGAACAACAACGAGGCCGTGGTGCAGCGCACGGTGGCCTCGCTCAAGGCGCAGTTCGGCGACCCGAAGGTGGTGCAGGTGCAGCCCATCACCGCCAGCGAGGACTTCTCCGTGTTCACCGACGCGGGCATTCCGTCGATGTTCTTCTTCGTCGGCGTGACCGACCCCAAGGACGTGGCCGAGTCGATGAAGAAGGGCGGCAAGCCGCTGCCCTTCAACCACTCGCCGTACTTCGCACCGGTGCCCGAGCCGTCGATCAAGATCGGCGTGCAGGCCATGACGACGGCGGTGCTCACGGCGCTGGGTGCCAAGGGCTGACGCGCCGCGGGCCGCCCGGGCCGCCGGGTGACCTTGTTTGACTTTTGCGCCTCCCCGCGCTGCCAGAATGGCCGCTCACACAGGGGGGCCATCGATGCGAAATGGGTGCGGCACAGCCGCCAGCGGGGACGCCGCGCGGGCGCGGCATGTGGGGGAGGCGCCGCGATGAGCGGGCTGAGGCTGGGCACGCACGGCCTGGCGCCCGCCGACGTCGCGCGCGTCCGCGCGCTGATGCGGCGGCTCGCGCAGCTCGAAGACTTCTCCTGGCGCTTCGTGAGGCGTGCGCCCTTCGATGCGCTCATCGTCGACGGCGATGACGGCGCCCGCGATCCGGCGCGACCGGCCACGCGTGCACTGATCCCCCTCGGCAGGCCCGACGACACATGGCGTGCCGACCGGCTCGCGGCGCAGTTGCACGGGCTGGAGCGGGAATTCACCCGCGCCGACGTGCCCGTGCTCGAAACGCCGATGCCGGTCCCCGGCCCCGACGGCGCCCTGGCGGCGCCTGCGCTGCATCCGCTGCCAGCCGGGCGCTACCGGCTGCGGCAATGGCCCCCGGTCGCCGCCCTGCGCGACGACCCGCGGCGCGTGCGCATGGCCAGCTTGCTGACCCGCCGCTCGCTCACGCTGGCCGAATTGGCGAACCTCAGCGCGCAGCCCGGCGATGTCTGCCTGCGCTTCGTGCGATCACTGCAGTCGCGCGGGTTGATCGACGTGCTCGACGACGGCGGCCTGCCGATGCCGCCACGGCCGCGCCGCAGGGCGACCTGGGCCCACACGGTGCTCGACGGCCTGCGCCGCAGGTTCGGTTGGGGCGGCGACGCCGCCTGAGGCGCAGTCCGGCAGGGTGTGCCGCGTGCCCTCTGCTCCTTTTTCGATCGCTGGCCGTGCAACCTGCATGCGCCTTCCGGGCGGTTTGTATCCGTGAGTCGGACGTGGACTGCGGCGCCGAGGTTCAGGCGGGGCTCCCGGGCGCCGACAGCAGCAGCGCGCGCTGCTGCTCCGCCACCGTGCGCAGGAAGGTCCACACCGCCTGCATGCGGCCCAACTGCTTGGCCTCGGCCGGCATGGACATCCAGAAGGTGCGCGTGAAATCCGCTTCGGCCGGCAGCACGCGCTGCAGGCGTGGGTCACCTGCCGCCACGAAGGCCGGCAGCACGCCGATGCCGGCATCGGCCGCCACGGCGTGGTGCTGCGCCAGCACGCTGGTGCTGCGCAGCGAGAAGGCGTCGGGCCGGTACAACTCGTCCAGGTACTGCAACTCCTTGGAGAAGAGCAGGTCGTCGACGTAGCTCACGAAGGTATGGCCCTTCAGGTCCTCGCGCTGCCGGATCGGCGGATGCGCACGCAGATAGGCGCGGCTCGCGTACAGGTGCAGGCTGTAGTCGGTGAGCTTGGTCACGACGACCGGGCCGCGCGCGGGCCGCTCGAGCGAGATCACGATGTCGGCCTCGCGCCGCGACAGGTGCACCAGGCGCGGCATGGCCAGCAGGTCGATCACCAGCTTGGGGTGCTCGCGCGCGAAGCCGGCCAGCGCGGGTGCCAGCACCACCGTGCCGAAACCCTCGGTCGCTCCGACGCGCACCAGGCCCGAGAGGCCTTCCTCGGGCGCCGGCGCGGTGTTCTTCTCCAGCGTGCGGAAGGCGCGCTCCATCGCCTCCACCTGCGGTTGCAGCCGGCGCCCCGCTTCGGTGAGGCGGTGGCCGCCCGCTTCGCGGGCGAAGAGCGGGCTGCCCAGTTCCTTCTCGAGCGCCTGGATGCGCCGGGCGACGGTGGTGTGGTCCACGGCGAGCCGGCGCGCCGCGGCCATCAGCGTGCCGGCGCGCGACAGTTCGAGGAAATAGCGCAGGTTGTTCCAGTCCATGGGGTGCAGCACAAAAACGGACACCCGTACGCGAAGGGCGCAAAGAACTCGCGCAGGACGCGAAAGAACATCAGAAAAATCTTTCGCGTCCTTCGCGCGACTGTTCCGTCCTTCGCGTACGGATGCCCGCATTCTGCATTTCTGCAAACCTGAAGCGCAATTTTCTCCATTGCGCACGCAATTTTGCAAAGCTAGCATCCGTCGGTTCGCCCCGTACACACAAGGAGACATCCCATGGACGCCACCACCGCGCCGGCCACCCAGGTCGCCACCGTCAAGCTGCTCATCGGCGGCCAGTTCGTCGAATCGAAGACCACCGAGTGGCGTGACGTCGTCAACCCGGCCACGCAGGAGGTGCTGGCCCGTGTGCCCTTCGCCACGCAGGCCGAGGTCGACGCGGCCGTGGCCTCGGCCCAGGAGGCCTTCAGGACCTGGAGGAAGACCGCCATCGGCGCGCGGGCGCGCATCTTCCTCAAGCTGCAGCAACTGATCCGCGAGCACATGGGCGAGCTGGCCGCGCTGCTGACGGCCGAGCAGGGCAAGACGCTGCCCGACGCCGAGGGCGACGTGTTCCGGGGCCTGGAGGTGGTGGAGCACGCGGCCAACATCGGCACGCTGCAGCTCGGCGAGCTGGCCAACAACGTGGCCGGCGGTGTCGACACCTACACGCTGCTGCAGCCGCTGGGCGTGTGTGCGGGCATCACGCCCTTCAACTTCCCGGCCATGATCCCGCTGTGGATGTTCCCGATGGCCATCGCCACCGGCAACACCTTCGTGCTCAAGCCCAGCGAGCAGGACCCGATGGTGACCATGCGCCTGTGCGAGCTCGCGCTCGAAGCCGGCATCCCGCCCGGCGTGCTGAACGTGGTGCACGGCGGCGAGGCGGTGGTCAACGCCATCTGCGACCACAAGGACATCAAGGCGATCAGCTTCGTGGGCTCGACCCGGGTCGGCACGCATGTCTACCACCGCGGCATCGCCAGCGGCAAGCGCGTGCAATGCATGATGGGCGCGAAGAACCACGCCATCGTGATGCCCGACGCGAACAAGGAGCAGACGCTCAACGCGCTGGCCGGCGCGGCCTTCGGCGCGGCGGGGCAGCGCTGCATGGCGGTGTCGGTGGCGGTGCTGGTGGGCGAGGCCCAGCGGTGGATCCCGGACCTGGTGGCCAAGGCGAAGACGCTGAAGGTCGGCGCCGGCACCGAGAAGGGCGTGGACGTGGGGCCGCTGGTCTCGTGCGCGGCCTACGAGCGCGTGACGGGGCTCATCGAGCGCGGTACCGCCGACGGCGCGACGCTGGAGCTGGACGGCCGCAAGCCCACGGTGCCCGGCTACGAGAAGGGCAATTTCGTCGGCCCGACGATCTTCTCGGGCGTCAAGCCGGGCATGACGATCTACGACCAGGAGATCTTCGGGCCGGTGCTGTGCGTCGCCGGCGCGGCCGACATCGACGAGGCGATCGAGATGATCAACGCCAACCCCAATGGCAACGGCACGGCGATCTTCACGCAGTCGGGCGCGGCGGCGCGCAAGTTCCAGGAGGAGATCGACGTCGGCCAGGTGGGCATCAACGTGCCGATCCCGGTGCCGGTGCCGCTGTTCTCCTTCACCGGCTCGCGCGGGTCCAAGCTGGGCGACCTGGGGCCTTACGGCAAGCAGGTGGTGCTGTTCTACACGCAGACCAAGACGGTGACGGCGCGGTGGTTCGACGACAGCACGGTGGCGCATGGGGTCAACACGACCATTTCGCTGAAGTGACGCTTCCCCCTTGCGTGTGCAAGCCTTGCGCCCCGGCCCTGGCGTGGATGGACACCGCGCCGCGCTTCGGTGAGGCGGTCGGCGCTGTGCGCCGACTTCCCTGCGATGCTCGCGCGGCCGGGCCGGCGCAGAACTCGCTGCGCGCGCCACAGGCGCGCTCCGCTCAGACAGCTGCGCCGAGTCAGTCAACGAAGCGTGCCTGTTCTTCGGCAGGCACGCAGCCCGTCCGCGCTGCGCTTCTCGGCGCCTCACAGGCGCGCGTCGCGGTGCCCATCCACGCCAGGCCCAGAACGGCCCGTGGCGGTTCGCGGCGGACGGATCAAGCGCGGCGTGTCTGCGCGGCAGGTGGTGGCCGGCTCGGGCGATTTGTGGGGCGGCGAGAAGCGCAGGCCGGAGCGCGGCACGCCTGCCGAAGGACAGGCGTGCTTCGTGATCTGACTCGTCGCAGCTGTTTGAACGGAGCGAACGCAGTTCGCGCAGTGAGTTCTGCGACGCGCGCTCCGGCCGAGCATCGCAGCGGAGTCGATGCGAAGCATCGACCGCCCCACCATGAGCCCGTGCCGGCCATCGCCTGCTGCGCCGCCCCGGACATCGCACCCAACAGCACACCAAGCCATGGACTTTGAACTGACCGAAGACCAGCGCGCCTTCGCCGACACGGCCCGCGCGTTCGCTGCCAGCGAGTTCGCCCCTCACGCGGCGCAGTGGGACCGCGAGGCCATCTTCCCGCGCGAGGCGATCGCCAAGGCCGGCGAGCTGGGCTTCTGCGGCCTCTATGCGCCCGAGCGCATCGGCGGCCTGGCCCTGCCGCGGCTCGATGCGGCGCTGGTGTTCGAGGAAATGGCGGCGGTCGATCCGTCGACCACGGCCTTCATCACCATCCACAACATGGCGACCTGGATGCTCGGCACCTGGGGCAGCGACGATGTCTGCGCGACCTGGGGCGACGACCTCACCAGCGGCCGCAAGCTCGCGTCGTACTGCCTCACCGAGCCGGGCGCGGGCTCCGACGCCGGCTCGCTCAAGACGCGCGCGGAACTGCAGGGCGGCGAGTACGTCGTCAACGGCGGCAAGGCCTTCATCTCGGGCGCCGGGTCGACCGACGTGCTGGTGCTCATGGCACGCACGGGCGGGGCGGGCGCCAGCGGCGTCTCGGCCTTCGCGGTGCCGGCCGATGCACCTGGCATCAGCTACGGCAAGAAGGAGCACAAGATGGGCTGGAACAGCCAGCCCACCCGCACCATCGCCTTCGACAACGTGCGCATTCCTGCCAACCACCTGCTGGGGCAGGAGGGCGAGGGCTTCCGCATCGCGATGAAGGGGCTCGACGGCGGCCGCATCAACATCGCGACCTGCTCGGTGGGCGCGGCGCAGGGGGCGCTCGATGCGGCGCGCCGCTACCTGCACGAGCGCCAGCAGTTCGGCAAGCCGCTCGCGAGCTTCCAGGCCCTGCAGTTCAGGCTGGCCGACATGGCCACCGAACTCGTCGCCGCGCGCCAGATGGTGCGGCTGGCGGCCAGCAAGCTCGACGCGCAGCACCCCGACGCCAGCACCTATTGCGCCATGGCCAAGCGCTTCGCCACCGACGCCGGCTTCAACGTCTGCAACGAGGCGCTGCAACTGCACGGCGGCTACGGCTACCTGGGCGAATTTCCGCTCGAGCGGCTGGTGCGCGATGCGCGCGTGCACCAGATCCTCGAGGGCACCAACGAGATCATGCGCGTCATCGTGTCGCGCAAGCTGCTCGAGGGCGATGCGGACATTCGGTAAATCGGACAGCCGTACGCGAAGGGCGCGACGATCACGCGAAGGACGCGAAAGAGATCGAGAACAATCCAATGGGATTTTTCGCGCCTTTCGCGAAACCTTTGCGTCCTTCGCGTAGGGATGTCCCTATCTGACAAGCTCACACCATGACCGAACCCGTCGTCCTCTTCGATACCCTTCCCACCGCCAACGGCAAGCGCTTCGGCGTGGCCACGCTCAACGCGCCGGCCTCGCTCAATTCACTCTCGGTCGACATGGTGCGGCTGCTCACGCCCCGGCTGCGCGAATGGGCGGCCGATCCGCAGATCGTGGGTGTCCTGCTGCAGGCCGCGGGCGAGAAGGCCTTCTGCGCCGGCGGCGACCTGCGCCAGCTCTACCAGACGCTGCGCGACTGCGGCGAAGGCCGCAACGAATACGCCGAGCGCTTCTTCGGCGAGGAATACGAGCTGGACCATCTCATCCACACCTTTCCCAAGCCCTTCCTGTGCTGGGGCCACGGCATCGTCATGGGCGGCGGCGTGGGGCTGATGGTGGGCGCGTCGCACCGCGTCGTCACCGAGGGCAGCCGTGTCGCGATGCCGGAGATCAACATCGGCCTGTACCCGGACGTGGGCGGCAGCTGGTTCCTGCGGCGGGCGCCGGGCCGCACCGGGCTGTTCCTCGCCTTCACCGCCGCGCAGGTCAATGGCAGCGATGCGATCTTCGCCGGCCTGGCCGACGTGCTGGTGCCGCACGCGCGCAAGGCGCAGGTGCTCGAAGCCATCGGCGCCACGGCCTGGAGCGGCGAGCAGCGCGCCGACCGCGCGCTGCTCTCGCGCATCCTGGCGACCGCGGCCGAAGGCGCCGAGCGGCCGGCCTCGAAGCTGCGGGAGCACCACGACGCCATCGAGTCGCTGATGGCCGGCGAGGACCTGCTCGACATCGCCAAGCGCCTGCGCGCGCTGCAAAGCGACGATGCCTGGCTGCAGGGCGCCGCGAAGGCCTTCGCCAAGGGCGCCCCGAGCTCGATCGCACTCACCTGGGAACTCTGGCAGCGCGTGCCGCGCATGTCGCTGGCCGAGGTGTTCCGCCTCGAGTACTGGGCCTCGCTGGGCTTCTGCGCGCACCACGACTTCGCCGAAGGCATCCGCGCGGTGCTGGTCGACAAGGACCGCAACCCGAAGTGGCAGCCCGCAACCCTCGAAGAGATCACGCCGGCCTTCGTGGACGACCACCTGCGTGAGCGCGGTGACATGGCGCCGGAGCTGGTTGCGCTTCGATGAGCTGCTGAATACCGACAGCCGAACGCCGAGGGCGGAAAGAGTCACGCAGAGGTGGCAGAAGAACACGAACACCCATGGGGTATTCCTTCTGCGTCCTTTGCGAAAACTCTGCGCCCTCTGCGTTCGGCAGTCCGCTCCCGTGTTCCAACAACCCTTTCCGGAGACACACACCATGAAGATCGCATTCATCGGCCTGGGCAACATGGGCGGCCCGATGGCCCTGAACCTGCACAAGGCTGGCCACGCCGTCAGCGCTTTCGACCTGTCCGCCGCCGCCTGCGAGGCGCTGCGTGCGCAGGGCGTGGCCATCGCCGCCTCGGCGGCGGAGGCGGTGCAGGCCGCGCAGGTCGTGGTCAGCATGCTGCCGGCCAGCCAGCACGTCGAGGCGCTGTACCTGGGGGAGGGCGGACTGCTGACGCGCATCGCGCCCGGCACGCTGGTCATCGATTCGAGCACCATCGCGGCCGCGACTTCGCGCAAGCTGGCCGAGGCCGGTGCCGCACGCGGCATCGCGGTGATCGACGCGCCCGTCTCGGGCGGCACCGGCGGTGCGATCGCGGGCACCCTGACCTTCATGGTGGGCGGCAGCGAAGCGGAGCTCGAACGCGCGCGGCCGGTCCTCGAGAAGATGGGCGCCAACATCTTCCATGCCGGCGCAGCCGGCGCTGGGCAGACCGCCAAGATCTGCAACAACATGCTGCTGGGCATCCTCATGATCGGCACTTCCGAGGCCATCGCGCTGGGGGTGGCCAACGGGCTCGACCCGAAGGTGCTGTCGGAGATCATGCGCCGCAGTTCGGGCGGCAACTGGGCGCTCGAGAAGTACAACCCGCTGCCCGGCGTGATGGAGAACGCGCCCGCCTCCAAGGGCTACGCCGGCGGCTTCGGCACCGACCTCATGCTCAAGGACCTGGGGCTGGCGCAGGAGAACGCGATGGCCGTGAAGGCGGCCACGCCGCTGGGCGGCATGGCGCGCAACCTGTATGCCGCACACAGCCTCGCGGGCCACGGCGCGCTCGATTTCTCCAGCGTCATCAAGCTGGTGCAGAAGCAGAAGGCGGGCTGACAGCGCGGGCGCGGAGCGTCCAGACCGCGCTATCAAAAGCATAGCTGGCGGCGCCCGTCCCATGGGCGCTTCATGCATTTTTCGCTTGAGAGGCTGCCGCAGCGCCTGAAGCGGTTCTGAATGCACCCGCGATGAAAAACGGAATCGTTGGCGTTTCTCGCAAGCGCGGCGGGCTGTGACAGCATGCGGCCCCCAGCCGACCTGCACGCCCCGATGGCCCCGATCCGACGCTCCAGCATCTCTGCCGCGACTGCAGGGCCCACCGCCATGCCCGGCAGCGCACGGCCGCTGCGCGTGCGCGAGCAGCGCGTGCTCGATGCCGTCGCGTCCTTGCCCGAAGAGAGCCGCACACCATCCGGCGCCGTGGCCGAGTTGCTGCGCCAGGGCCTCGACCTGCCGCCCTCGACGATCGCGCAGATCCTCCTGCGGCTGGAGCGCAAGGGTGTGCTGCAACTGGGCCGCAAGCGGGCCGGCGACGCGACCTGAGATCGCTGCACGCGCAAGGGCGTGCATGGCCGTGACGCCCGCTTGGCGGGGCCTTAATGTGCCGTTAATGGCCTGCCACGAGCATCCGCCTGCCAACCATCGGTCGTGCATCCCGCGCGGCCCGACGAGGACCGCATGCCCTTGCCCCTGCCAGCGCTTTCCTGCGCCACCCTTCCGGATTTGTCTTCCTCTTCCGTCCCGGCCGCGACCAGCGGCCTCACCCTCCACCCCCACACCGACGCGCGGCGCGAAGCCGTCGAGCAGTCGGTGCGTGCCATCTACGCCCAGCGCTACGGGGCCCACGTCCCGGGCTTCGCGCCCATGCTCGTCGCCCTGCGCGAGGGCGAGTCGGTGCTCGCGGCCGCGGGCTACCGGGCCGCCTCGACGGGGCCGCTCTTCCTCGAAAGCTACCTGCCTGCACCGGTCGAAACGCTGATCGGCAGCCAGACCGGCGCCGTGCTCCAGCGCGATCGCATCGTCGAAGTCGGGCACCTCGCCGCCTCGCGCGGTGGCGAAGGCCGCCGCTTGATCCAGTTGCTGGGCCCGCACCTCGCGCAAGAGGGCTTCGACTGGATCGTGGGCACCGTGACCCAGGAACTGCGCGCGATGCTGGTGCGGCTCGGCGTGGCGCCGCTCACGCTCGGCGCCGCCGATCCGGCATCCCTGGGCGCCACGGCCCATGTCTGGGGCAGCTATTACGAGCACCATCCGATCGTTCTGGCCATCCACCTGCGCCGCGCGCTGCGCCAGCACCACGTGCGCCAGATGCGCGCTGCGATGCGGGGCGGCCGATGAGCACGGCGGTGCAGGCCGACGCCATCGCGCTGCATGACGGCCGGCGCGACTGGCGCTTCGGCGAGGTGCAGGCGCACGGCGCCCAACTCGCCGAGCGCTTGCGTGCCCAGGGCACGCGCGTGCTCGCGACGCTGATGGACAACTCGCCGGCCTGGGTCATCGCCGATGCGGCCGCGATGCAGGCGAAGGTGGTCCACGTGCCGCTGCCCGCGTTCTTCACGCCCGAGCAGATCGGCCATGCGATCGCCTCGGCCGGCGTCGACACCGTGCTCACGCTGCCGGCCGTGGCGGCGCGCTGGCCGCAGGCGCCCGCGAGCGCCTGCGACGTCGGCGGCGAGGCGCTCGCGATGCTGCGTCTGCCGGCCAGCCCGGTGGACATGCCCGCGGGCACGGCGAAGATCACCTTCACCTCCGGCACCACGGGCGCACCCAAGGGCGTGTGCCTGTCGGATGAAGCCATGGCCCGCGTGGCCGATGGCCTGGTGCAGGCCATGGCACCGCTGGACATCCGGCGCCACCTGTGCGCCTTGCCCTTCGCGGTGCTGCTGGAAAACGTGGCCGGCCTCATGGCGCCGTTGCGACGGGGTGCGACCTGCATCACGCTGCCGCTGCAGAGCCTGGGGCTGACGGGGTCGTCGAGCTTCGACGCGGCACGGTTCCACGACGCCGTGACGCAGCAGCAGCCCGACAGCCTGATCCTGCTGCCGCAGATGCTGCGTGCGTGGGTGGGACATCTCGCGCACAGTGGCGGCCGCCCGCCCGCATCGCTCAAGCTGGTTGCCGTGGGCGGCGCGGCGGTGGGCGTTCGCCTGCTGCAGATGGCGCGCGCCCTGGGCATCCCGGCTTACGAAGGCTACGGCCTGTCGGAAGGCGCGTCGGTGCAGGCGCTCAACCTGCCCGGTGCCGATCGCCCGGGCAGCGCCGGGCGGGCGCTGCCGCATGCGGAGTTGCGCGTCGCGGCCGACGGCGAGATCGAAGTGCGGGGCAGCCTCTTCAGCGGCTACCTGGGCAGCGGCGCACCCGTCGGCGCCTGGTGGCCCACGGGCGACCTGGGGCGCATCGATCCCGACGGCTTCGTGCACATCGATGGCCGCAAGAAGCACGTGCTCATCACGTCCTTCGGCCGCAACGTGTCGCCCGAATGGGTCGAGACCGCATTGCGCAGCGAGAACGCCATCGGCCAGGCCGTGGTGCTCGGCGATGCGCAGCCGGCGCTCAGCGCCGTGCTCTGGCCGCTGCGGGCGCAGGCCACCGACACCGACCTGCAGGCCGCCGTCGACGCCGCCAACGCGGCGCTGCCGGACTACGCGCAGGTGCGCCGCTGGACGCGTGCCCAGGCGCCCTTCAGCGTCGAGGGCGGCATGGCCACCGCGAACGGGCGACCGCAGCGCGGTGCCGTGCTCGAGCGGCACGCGCAGGCACTGGGCCTCTCGTCGTCCGCGGTGCAAGCCGCCTGAGCGCCGCCGCCTCTTTTTCTTCCAGCCAACGGACCTTCCATGAGTTTTCACGCACGTCTTCTCGCCGGCACCGCGGACGCCCGCGCCGGCCTTCTCGGCACGCCGATCATCCAGGGCTGCCTGCGCGGCGAAGTCTCGCTGCCGAGCTACCTCGCCTTCCTGCGCGAGGCCTACCACCATGTGCGCCACACGGTGCCGCTGCTGCGCGCCTGCAAGGCCGCGCTGCCGGCACGCAACGGATGGCTGGCCGAACCGCTGGACGAGTACATCGACGAAGAGCAGGGCCACGACGAGTGGATCCTCGACGACATCCGCGCGTGCGGCGGCGATGCCGAGGCCGTGCGGCGCGGCCCGCCCGGGCACGCCACCGAGGTGATGGTGGCCTACGCCTACGACACGATCGCGCGCGTCAACCCGTTGGGCTTCTTCGGCATGGTGCACGTGCTCGAGGGCACCAGCGTCTCGCTCGCGCTGATGGCCGCCGACCAGATCCAGAAGCCGCTGGGCCTGCCCGACAGCGCCTTCAGCTACCTGCGCTCGCACGGCACGCTGGACCGGGAGCACACCGCGCATTTCGAGCTGCTCATGGACCGCATCGAGGACCAGGGGGACCAGGACGCGATCGTGCATGCGGCCCGCGCCTTCTACCGGCTCTACGGCGACGTGTTCCGCAGCCTGCCGCTGCCGCAGGCCCAGCCCCTGGCGGAGGCCGCCTCGTGAAGCTCCCGGACTGCCGGGTGCTGCTGACCGGTGCCAGCGGTGGCATCGGTGCGGCATGCGCCGTACAACTCGTCAAGGCGGGCGCCTCGGTCATGCTGGCCGGCCGCTCGCCTGCGCGCTTGGCCGAGCAGGCGCGTGCCCTGGTGCGCGAGCACGGCATCGACCGCCAGCGCGTCGAGTGGTACGCCGCCGACCTCACCAAGACCGCGAGCCTCGGCCCGCTGGCCGACGTCGCCGCGGATTGGCGCTGCAACGTCGTGGTGCACGGCGCGGGCGCGCCGGGCTTCGGCCGCCTGGAGTCCTTCGACGCCGACACCATGGCGCAGGTGCTGCACCTGAACCTGTTCGTGCCCATGCTGCTCACGCAGGCCCTGCTGCCGCACCTGCGCGGGCAGGCCGAGGCGCGCGTGGTGTGTGTGGGCTCGGCGCTGGGGCGGCTGGGGCTGCCCGGCTTCAGCGTCTACAGCGCCAGCAAGTTCGGGCTGCGCGGCTTCGCCGAAGCGCTGCGCCGCGAGCTGGCCGACAGCCCCGTGCGCGTTCAGTACCTCGGCCCGCGCAGCACGCGCACCGAGTTCAACAGCGAGGCGGTGCAGCGCTACAACCAGGCGACCAGGACCGCGATGGATTCGGCCGACACCGTGGCATCGGCGCTCGTGCAACTGATCCAGAGCGGCGCTGCCGAACGCTTCCTCGGCTTTCCGGAAAAGCTGGCCGTGCGCATCAACGGGCTCGCACCGGGCCTGCTCGACGGGGCCTTCGCGGCGCATCGCGGCAGCCTCGCGCCCGCGGGCCGGCCGCCCAAGCCGGTGCTCACGCTTGCCGAGCGGGTGGGCGAGCCCGTCACCGATTCGCATTCGTTGCGCGATCCCAGCCTCTGACGGGCCTTCGAGCGCACGCCTTTTCACTACCAATCCGATCCATGACCCATTTTTCTTCCTCCGCTTCTCACGTCGCCCCGGCTTCGGGCCGTCGTACCTGGCTCGCCGCCGTCTCCAGCCTCGCGCTGCTGGTCGGCGCGCTGCCGCTCGCGGCCCGCGCTGCGCCCGTCGATGACGCCGTGGCCGAACTGCAGCACGACTGGGAAGTGATTCGCTACCAGACGCCGGCCGCCGAGCGCGAGAAGCGCTTCGAGGCGTTGAGCGCCAAGGCCCGCAAGGTGTCCGAGTCCTTTCCCGGCCGAGCCGAACCGCTGGTGTGGGAAGGCATCATCGTGAGTTCCGTGGCGGGCGAGAAGGGCGGCCTCGGTGCACTGGGCCTGGTGAAGCAGGCCAAGGCGCTGTATGAGTCGGCAATCGCGATCAACGGCGACGTGCTCGACGGCTCGGCCTACAACAGCCTGGGCGTCCTGTACTACAAGGTGCCGGGCTGGCCCGTGGGCTTCGGCGACAAGGCCAAGGCCAAGGACCTGCTGCAGAAGGCGCTGGCCCTCAATCCCAGGGGCATCGACCCCAACTTCTTCTACGGCGAGTACCTGGTCGAGACCAAGCAGCCTGACCAGGCCGTGGCCTACCTCGACAAGGCGCTGCAGGCACCGCCCCGGCCGGGCCGGCAGATCGCCGACACGGGCCGCAAGGAAGAGGCGCGCGCCCTGCTCGAGAAGATCAAGGGCCGTTGAGCCCTCGGGGCACGACGCGGAGCATCTGCTGCCTCAGCGGTGTGCTGCGTCGAACTGCAGCAGGGCGCGCACGCCGCGTCCGTCCGCGCGCGGCCCCAGCACGAGTTCGAGGCCGTGCAGCTGCGCGATGCGCCGGACGATCGAGATGCCCAGGCCGCTGCCCACTTCCGCCTGCCCGTCGGGCCGGTAGAAGCGCTCGCCGGCGCGCTGGATCTGTTCGGCCGACAGCGGCGGTCCGTCGTTCTCGATGTCCAGGTGCTCGCGGTCGATGCGCAGCACCACGCTGCTGCCCTCCGGCGCGTAGCGCACCGCGTTGTCGAGCAGGTTGCGCAGCATCACCGTGAGCAGCGGTGGATCGCCCAGCAGCGGCAGCGGATGCACGCCGGCCGCCGGCCATTCGCAAGCCAGCTCGATGCGGCGGCGCTCGGCCAGCGCGAGGCAGTCGCTCATGGCCTGTTCGACGATCACGCACCAGTCCACGTCCACCCGCAGCGGCGCCGCCGCCCCCGACTCCACGCGCGAGAGCGCCAGCATCTGCGTCACCAGCCGCTCCATGCGGTCCAGGCCGGCACCGAGCCTGGCCTCGGCCGCCTGTCGCTCGACGGGCGTCGCGCTGCGGCGCAGCACGTCCCACTGGGCGCGCAGCACGGCGATGGGCGTGCGCAGCTCGTGCGCGGCATCGGCGGTGAAGCGGCGTTCTCGCACCAGCAGCTGGTCGATGCGGGTGAACAGGCCGTTCATGGCGCGCAGCAGCGGCTTGAGTTCGGCCGGCGCGCGGGCGTCCGGCACGGCCTGCAGGTCCTGCGCGTCGCGGCCGGCCAGTTCGTCGGTGAGCTGGTGCATGGGCGCGAGCGCGCGTCGCACGGCCCAGGTCATGACGACGAGCAGCACCGGCAGCACCAGCAGCCAGGGCACCACCTGGGTGACGGTGAGCCCGTAGACCAGCTCGTCCCGCTCGTAGGCCCCCTGGCCCGCCGCGACCAGCCAGCGGCCGTCGGTGGTCTGCAGGTAGTACACGCGCCACAGGCGCCCGGCGACCTGTTCGTCGACGAAGCCGCTGGCCGTGGGCCGGTAGGGCAGGTCGACGCCTTCGCGGTCGGACATCGCCATGCCGCCCTTGTCGTCCCACACGGCGACGGCGAGGTCGCGCACGTCGGACTCGCCGGCATCGGGCGCGCCTTCCCTCGGCGCGGCCGGCAACATCGTGAAACCGCCTTGCGGGTCGCCGTGCCCGGCCGTGGCATAGACCTGGCGCGCCAGCCGGATCAGCTGGGTGTCGAACATCTCGTTGACCTCGTGCCGGGCGCGCTGGATCGAGAAATACAGCGCCACGCCCCATACCAGCGGCGCGCAGATCAGCAGGTACAGCAGCAGCCTGCGCTGCAGGCTCATCGCACGGCCTCGTCGGAGCCCAGCGCGTAGCCCACGCCGCGCACCGTGCGCACGATGGCCGGGTCGATCTTGCGCCGCAGGTGGTGGATGTGGACCTCGAGCGAGTTGCCCTCGGGCTCGGCACCGCTCCAGTCGTACAGCTTCTCGAGCAGGTAGGCCTTCGACAGCACGCGCTGCGATTCGGTGAGGAAGGCCTCGAGGAGCGCGAGCTCCCGGCCGGTGAGCTCGACCGGAGCGCCGCGCCAGCGCACGGTCTTGCCGGCCGGGTCGTACTCGAGTGCGCCGTGCTGCCAGACCGACTGTGCGTGGCCGGCGGTGCGGCGCACCAGCGCGCGCAGGCGGGCAGCCAGCTCGTCGATCGTGATCGGCTTGACCAGGTAGTCGTCGGCGCCGGCGTCCAGGCCTGCCACGCGCTGCTCGATGCCGTCGCGCGCCGTGAGCACCAGGAGCGGTGTCTTCACGCCGGCCTGGCGCCAGCGGCGCAGCCAGACCATGCCGTCGTTGCCGGGCAGGCCGAGGTCCAGCACGACGACGTCGAAAGGGGCGGTGGACAGGGCCGCATCGGCCTGGTCGCCGCTGCGGAACCAGTCCACCACATGGCCGAGCTGGCGCAGGCCCTGAGCGAGCGCATCGCCGAGCAGGGCGTCGTCTTCGACAATCATCAGGCGCATGGGGGGCTTCGTGGGGCGAGCGTGGTCAGGTTCCAGTCAGGAGCGATTCTCGCGCCTCCGGGACGGAGGCGGTCGCGCCGTCTTGCGCGGCGAGGTCCCTAGGGCGCCGTCGACGTGCTGCCCAGGCCCACGGACGCGAGCAGCGTTCGCAGGGCCGAGCCGTCGAAGCTCAGGGCGCTGCCTTCGGCGAAGGCGCCGTAGACATCGCATTGCAGCGCCAGCATCGACACCACCACCGCGACGACGATGGCCACCCCGGCGCAGCGGGTCACCGCCTGCCACCGGCGGCGCGGCGTGGCGGCCACGGCGGGCCGGCGGTTTCGGGCGGGTTCCATGGGTTCTCGGGAAGGCGCGACGCATCGGATGATGGTCCGCCCGGCTTTGTTTTTCATTAAGCGGGCGCAGCGGCCCGCGTCCTGGTGCCTGCCACCGGGCGCGGCGCACAATCCGCCGATGACCTCACGATTCCTCGCTTGCGCCCTGTCGGCCGCAGTGCTCGCCATCACCCCCAGCGCCCAGGCCGACACGCTCAAGAAGCCGGCCCTCGACCGTCTGGCCGTGCAGCCCGGCTTGCGCACGTCCGGGCTGGACTTCAGGCGCTTCGCGGCCATCGCCGCGCAGCAGGAGCCTGCCTTGCGCGGCGCCGTCGACGCCTATGCTGCGGGGCGGCCGCTGGCCGGCGACGACCTCGTCAACGTCGCGCGCCTGCTCGGGTTGTACAGCCGCCTGCAGCACCAGGGCGCGGTGATCGACAGCATCGGGAAGATGGTCGCGCTGCCGACGGTGCGCAACCCGCGCGTGCCGCCGCACGAGAGCCCGGCCATCGTCCAGACGGGCACGCTGATCGAATCGATGGCGCGCGAGTTCGGCCTCGCTTTTCGCAACGTCGACAACCGGATCTTCGAGGTCAAGCTGCCCGGCTCGGGCGCCGAGGAGTTCGGCATCCTCACGCATGCCGACGTGGTGCCGGCCAACATCGACGAATGGGTGCTCGACGACGGCACGCGGCTCGATCCCTTCCAGCTCACGCGCGTCGGCGACCTGATGTACGGACGCGGCACCATCGACGACAAGGGCTCGATCGCTGCCGTGCTCCACGCCATGAAGGCCGTGAAGCAGAGCGGCCTGCCGATCGCGCGCACCATCCGGCTGATGGTCGAGACCACCGAGGAGACGGGTGGCGATGCGATGAAGTACTACCGCGAGACGAACCCGCTGCCGGCCTACAACATCGTGCTCGACAGCAAGTACCCGGCCGTCGTGGCGGAGAAGGGCTCGGGCGCGCTGAAGGTGTCGTTCCCGGTGGTCAACGCGCCCGATGCGGTCGATCCACGGATCGTCGAGATGAACGGCTCGGCATCGGTCAACGCGATCCCCCAGACCGCCACCGCGCGCCTGGTGGCGGGCGACGTGCCGGCACTGGTGAAGCGGCTCGAGGCCGCCAGAGCGGGCTTCATCCAGCGCCTCGAGCCGCAGGGCGGCCGCTTCACCATCGACATCGCGCGGCGCGAGGTGCAGGGCGTCGATGGCGTGGACGTCAGGGTGACCGGAGTGTCGGCCCACGGCTCGCGGCCCGAGGAAGGCGTGAACCCGGTCCCGCGCCTGGCGATGTTCCTCCACGAAGCGCCCGGCCCGCTGGTGCGCAACCACCATGCACTGGCCGTCAAGTACATCGCCGAGCTGTATGGCACCGACTACCTCGGCCGCACGCTCGGCGTGGCCTACGCCGACGGGTTCATGGGGCCGCTCACGATCTCACCGACCTTCGTGCGCCTCAATGGCAACCAGCTCGACGTGACGGCCAACGTGCGGATGCCGCGGGGGCGCTCACCCGAGGAACTGAAGAGCGCCCTGGCTTCGCGGATCGCGGCCTGGGCATCGGCGAACAAGGTCGAGTACGCGCTCGCGCACGACCAGGGCGACTGGATGGCGCGCGACCCGCAGGGTGCGTGGCTGTCGACGTTGCTGAACATCTTCGGCGACACCACCGGCTTGGAGGCGAAGCCGGTGCCCACGGCCGGCAGCACCACGGCCAAGCTGATGCCCAATGCCATCAACTTCGGCCCGGCGATGCCTGGCAAGAAGTACACCGCGCACAACGCCAAGGAATACAAGGAAGTCGCCGACCTCGACGCCGACCTGCAGATGTTCACCGAGATGCTGGTGCGCATCGGCAACCTGCCGCAGATGCAGTGAGCCCGCCGCGGGATGCTATCGATTGGATAGCTGCTCGCGCCCGTGGGGCGGGCGCTGCAGGCCGATTCGGCTCGAAGGTCTTCAGAACGCCGGGATCAGCGAACCGTTGAACTGCCGCTCGATGTACTGCTTCACCTCGGGCGACTGGTAGGCGGCGACCAGCTTCTTCGCCCAGGGCTTGTCCTTGTCGGCGCGCCGCACGGCGATCAGGTTGGCATACGGGCCCTGGGGCGACTCCTTGATGACGCTGTCCTTCGAGAAGGACAGGCCCGCCTTCTCGGCGTAGTCGTTGTTGATGGAGGCGATCGTCAGGTCGTCCAGCGAGCGCGGCAGCTGGGCGGCATCGAGCGGGACCAGCTTGAGTTTCTTCGGGTTGCTCACCACGTCCAGCGGGGTGGCGGTGTTGTTCTGCACGGCCTCGGGCTTGAGCGTGATCAGGCCGGCCGACTGCAGCAGCAGCAGCGCGCGGTTGCCGTTCGACGGGTCGTTCTGGATGCCGACCGAGGCGCCGTCCGGGAGTTCGCCGACGGTCTTGACCTTGCGCGAATAGAAGCCCAGCGGCGCGGTGATCGTCAGTCCGACGGGCACGATGTCGAAGCCGCGCGCCTTGATCTGGTTGTCCAGGAAAGGCTTGTGCTGGAAGGCGTTGGCATCCAGGTCGCCGGCGGCCAGCGCGGCGTTGGGCAGCTGGTAGTCGTTGAAGACGATGACCTGCACGTCGAGGCCGTCGCGCGCCGCCACCTTCTTCACCACCTCGAAGATCTTCTCGGCGTTGCCGACGGAGATGCCGACCTTGATGGAGGGCTTGTCCTGGGCGTGGCCGGTGGCGCTGCCCAGGGCGAACAGGGCGGCCAGGAGGGGGGCGACGGCGCGGCGTCGAATCGGCGAAGAGAGCAACATGGCAGGAACGCGGTGCTTGGCACGAGAAAAGAAAAACAGGGAGCGCGACTGTGCCAGCGCCCCGTGCGGGCGCCAACGAAGCAATCGTCGGATCGACATGCGCAACGAATCGCCGCATTTGCTTATGCGGAATAAGCAGACAACGAATGGTTCGTTGGCTTTCGGACGCGCCGAATCGATACTCCGCCCCCTTGCGGCGCGCCGGCTCACGAGCACATCGACGCAGCGCCGCCCGATTCCTCCCGCTTTCCAATGACTACACAGACTGCAGGGACTGCAGCCGCCCCGCCGGTGATCCGGCTCGACGCGGTCAGCAAGTCCTTCCGCCTGCCCGACGGGCAACGCTTCGACGCCGTGCGTTCGGTGTCGCTGGACATCGCGCAAGGCGACGTGTTCGGCCTCATCGGCAAGAGCGGTGCCGGCAAGTCGACGCTGCTGCGCCTCATCAACCTGCTGGAGCGGCCCGATGCGGGCCGCGTGTCCGTCGGCGGGCGCGACCTCACCACGCTGTCGCGTCGCGAGCTGCGCGAGACGCGGCAGGACATCGGCATGATCTTCCAGCAGTTCAACCTGCTGCAGAACGCCAGCGTGTTCGACAACGTGGCCTTCCCGCTGCGCATCCACGGCCGCCACAGCCGCGCCGACATCGATGCGCGCGTGCGCGAATGCCTGGCGCTGGTGGGGCTGGTCGACAAGATCGACAGCTACCCGGCGCAGCTGTCCGGTGGACAGAAGCAGCGCGTGGCCATCGCCCGTGCGCTGGCGCCGCGGCCGCAGGTGCTGCTGTGCGACGAGCCCACCTCCGCCCTCGATGCCGAGACGACGCGCTCGCTGCTGGAGACGCTGCGCGACATCAACCGCAAGATCGGCGTGACCATCGTGATCGTCACGCACGAGCTGCCGGTCGTCGAGCTGCTGTGCCGCCACGTCGCGGTGCTGGAGCAGGGCCAGCTGGTCGAGCAGTTCGCCGTCGGCACGCAGGACGCGGAGCGTGCCTCCGTGCTCGGCCGCGAACTCGATGCCCTGCTGCGCCGCCGCGAGCGTGAGGCGCTGCTCGATGCCGCGCCGCCGGCCGCTGCCGCACGCGCTGCACAGGGCGCCGGGGCCACCCTCCCGCTGGGCGCCGGAGGGCTGGCCTATGTCTGAGAACATCCTGGCCATCCTCCCCGAGCTCTGGACCGCCACGGGCCAGACCTTCCTGATGCTGGGCATCGGCCTGTCGGCCGCGATCGTCATCGGCGGGCCCCTGGGTGTGCTGCTCTTCCTGCTCGGGCCGGGCCAGTCGCTGGAGAACAAGCCGGCCTTCGTCACGCTGAACTGGCTCGTGAACACCGTCCGGTCCTTCCCCTTCATCATCCTGCTGGTCGCGCTGGTGCCGTTCACGCGCGTCATCGCGGGCACCTCGATCGGGCCCCTGGCGGCCGCGGTGCCGCTGTCCTTCGCGGCGATTCCGTATTTCGCGCGGCTGGTCGACCAGTGCCTGCGCGAGGTGCCGCGCGGCGTGATCGAGGCCGCCCATGCGATGGGCGCGTCGGAACTGCAGATCGTCTGGCGCGTGCTGGTGCGCGAGGCTCGCTCGGGCCTGATCCTGGCGTTGACGGTGCTGGCGGTGAGCTTCCTGTCCTACTCGGCCATCGCCGGCGTGGTGGGTGGCGGCGGCATCGGCGACCTGGCCATCCGCTACGGCTACTACCGCTTCCAGACCGACGTGATGGTGCTCACCGTGGCGCTGCTCGTGGTGCTGGTGCAGATCATCCAGTTCGTGGGCAACCACCTCGCGCGTCGCCTCGATAAACGTTGATCCCGCTTCGTCTCCTTTCCATCTCGTTCCTCAGGAAATTTCCCATGTTTCGCCGTTCCGCTCTCGCCCTCACGCTGACCCTGGCCGTCGCCGCCGTGCTGCCCCTGCAGGCCCAGGCACAGGCCGCCAAGAAGGACCTCGTGATCGGTGCCACCGCCGGTTCCAACTATGACCAGCTCAAGTTCGGCATCGTGCCGCTGCTCGAGAAGAAGGGCTACAAGGTCAAGCTGGTCGAGTTCAACGACTACGTGCAGCCCAACCTGGCGCTGGCGCAGGGTTCGCTCGACGCGAACTTCTTCCAGCACCTCGTGTACCTGAAGAAGTTCGCGGCCGACCAGAAGCTCGACATCGTCGAACTGGTCCAGGGCCCGATCGCGCCCCTGGGCGCCTACTCGAAGACCCGCAAGTCGCTCGCCGAGGCGAAGGAGGGCGACCGCGTCACGCTGCCCAACGACCCGAGCAACCTGGCGCGCGCCCTGGTGCTGCTGGAGCAGAACAAGCTGGTCACGCTCAAGCCCGGCATCGACCCGCTGCGCGCCACCGAGAAGGACCTGGCCGACAACCCGCGCAAGCTGAAGTTCATCCCGCTCGAGGCGGCGCAACTGCCGCGCTCGCTGGGCGACACGGAGTACGCCATCATCAACGGCAACTTCGCGATCTCCTCGGGCCTGAAGCTGACCGAGGCGGTGGCGCTGGAGAAGACGCCCGACCACTACCTCAATGTCGTGGCCGTCAAGCGCGCCGACAAGGACGCGCCCTGGGCGAAGGACCTGGTCGAGGCGTACCGCTCGAACGATTTCAAGGCCGTGGTCAACGCCAAGTTCCAGGGCTACGCGAAGCCGAGCTTCCTGCAGTGAACGCCCTGCGGCCTCGCCAATGAAAACGCGCCCGAGGGCGCGTTTTTTTTCTTGCGGGTGGTCCGGGCGGTCAGAGCGTCTCGCCGGCGTCGACGATGAAGTCCGTGCCGCGGATGCCGATGGTGGCGGTGGGCGTGTCGATGCGGATGGCCTCGGGCGTGGCCTTGCCGATCAGCCCGGTCACCATGCGCAGGGTGCCGCGCACGAGCTTGCCGATCACGCTGCCATCGTGCGTGCGCGAGTCGTAGCGGAAGGTCTGCAGATCGAAGCTCGACAGCGGGCCGATCACGAAGGTGGTGCCGTCGCGCAGCACCACGCTGGCGCCCGACTGGGCACCGGTCACGATGCGCTGCTGGGCATTCACCGCGTCGCCCACGCGTGCAGGCAGGCTGGCGCCTTGTGCATCCTGCAGCTGGACCTCGCCACGCACCGTCTTGATCAGGCCGGCATGGGTGTCTGCGGATGGGTCGGCGGCCAGTGCGGTGGCGTGCAGCGCCCACAGGGTGCTGCACAGGACGATCGGCAAAGCGAAGGGGCGGCGACGGGGTGTGGACATGGGATGGCTCGTGGTGAACGGGGTGGGATCGCACGTGGACGGCGGCGCAGGCCCGCAGCCGTCCGTTCATGCGACTGGCCCGGGACTGTAGGAGGCGCGAAGCGCAAGGCACAGGCACAAGTGCGCGCTTCATTCGGCGCGTGCGTGCCGGCGGCCACTCGAGCCGGGCTTTCGTGAGGAAGTTGGCGCGGCGTCGGCATCGGCGCGGCTCGGTGGCATCATGGTCCCGCCGGCAGCGCCGGTCCCTGAACACCTCATCCAACACACAGGAGACCTTCCATGACCTTCATCCGATTCGCTGCGCCCACGTTGCTGCTGGGGCTGGCGGGCACGCTCGGCACCGTCGGTGCGCAGGCGCAGCCCAACTGGCCCACCAAGCCCATCCGCTTCGTCGTGCCTTTCTCGGCAGGCGGGGCCAACGACCTCATGGCGCGGGCCGCCGCCGAAGGCGCCGGCAAGGCGCTGGGCCAGCCGGTGGTGGTCGACAACAAGCCGGGCGCCGGCGCGATGCTCGGCACCGACGTGGTGGCCAAGAGCGCGCCCGACGGCTACACCTTCCTGGTCAGCGCGGCCGGGGTGGTGTCGAACAGCATGATCCGCAAGCAGGTGCCCTACAAGGACAGCGATCTCGTGCCCGTGGCCATGATCGGCCTGGCGCCCTCGGTGGTCGTGGCGCCGGCCAATGCGCCCTACAAGGACCTCAAGGAGTTCGTCGCCGCCTCCAAGCAGGGCAAGGGCCTGCATTTCGCGACGGCCGGCACGGGCAGCACGCCGCATTTCGTCGAGGGCCTGCTCGAGAAGAACCACGGCGCCAAGCTGGACGTGGTGCCATACAAGAGCGGCTCCGAATCGATCACGGCGGTGCTCGGCAGCCAGGTCGATGCGACCTCGGAAGCGAGCATCGTGGTGCTGCCGTACATCAAGAGCGGCAAGCTCAAGGCCCTGGCCACGACCTGGACGCAGCGCATCTCGGCCTACCCGCAGCTGTCCACCGCGGTGGAGCAGGGCTTCGACGACATCCGCATCGCCCACTGGGCGGGGGTGCATGCCCCCGCCGGCACGCCGCCGGCCATCCTCGACAAGATGGCCGCGGCCGTGGACAAGGCCATGAAGGACCCGGCGACGATCGAGCGGCTCAAGGCCGTGGGGATCGAGCCCGTCGGCGGCACGCGCGCCTCCTTCGCCAAGTTCGTGGACGAGGAGCGATCGCGCCTGGGCGCGGTGGTGAAGGCCACCGGGATGCGCGAAGACTGAGGCCGGTCGGGAAGCAGCTGGCCGGGCCGCCATTCCTGGCGGGCAGTGCCGTCCTGCCGGCCGCTGTATTCGCGTTTTCTCTCCCTGACGCCATCGTCAGGAATGTGAAATAGTGCAAAAAGCCGGCCCCCGCCTCCGACCCTGCTGCGCGCAGGGTGGGCCGCCGAGGGGGAGACTTTGGTTCGCAGGGAGCCTGCGCCTGCCGACCAGCGGCGGCGCGACATGCCGACCGCGAGCGGCCACCGAGGGGACAAGCCATGGAAGAGACGACCGCGCAGGGCATCGGCCCGCAATTCGCGCAGTGGGCCCTACTCACCGACGCTTACGCCCGAAAACTCACCGCCCTCCAGCAGGGCGAACCGGGAGCCCGGGCCGATGCGGCCCGGCTGGCCCGGGAGATCCAGGCCCTGATGGCGCCTCCGGGGGGCGCGCTGATGGCGCCGCCCCGGCCTTCCGCGGTGCAGGCCGCGGTGCGCTGACCGCCTTCGGCGTCGACAGCCGCGCCCCGGCGCCCGGGTCGGGCCGGCGCCTCAGCCCAGCAGGGCCTTGAGACGCCGGACTTCCTGCTGCAGGTCGAGGATCAGCGCCGCGGCGTCGAGCCCGACATCGAAATCGCGCTGCAGCCGGCGCGCGTCCAGGGCGCGGCGCAGGTCGCTGCCGTCGAAGCGCCAGTCTTCGAGCCGCGAGGCCTGCGGGTGGAGGATACCGGCCTCGGCCAGCTCGGCCACCCACTCGATCGGGGCGCCGCAGGCGTGCGCGAGCTGCAGGGCGGCCAGCGGATCGGCCGGGCCGACGGTCGTGCAGTGGGTGATGGTGACGGTGGTGGTTCGCGTGCTCATGCGGAAGCTCCAGCGGCGGCGAGCTGGCGGCGCGGGTCGAAGCCGGCGGTCGCCTTGGCCAGTTGTTCATACGCGGCGCGCGCGGCGTCGCCGTCGGCGGGCGGCAGCGCGATCGCCAGCACCAGGTACAGGTCACCGCCGAGGCCCCGGCCCTTCAGGCGCAGCTTGAGGCCGGCGCGCGCGTTGGGCGGCACGCGCACGGCGCCGGTGCCGCCGCCCGGCAGGGGCACCTCGACCTCGGCGCCCAGCGCGGCCTCCGAGGGCGTGACCGGCAGATCCATCGACAGGTCCTGCCCCTCCACGCGGTACAGCGGATGCGGCGCAATGCGCACCTCCAGGTACAGGTCGCCGGCCGGTTCGCCGCCGTGGCCGGGCAGGCCCTGGCCGGCGATGCGGATGTACTGGCCCGGCCGCACGGCGCGCGGGATGTTCACGCGCAGCGTGCGGGTGACGAACTCGGGCTCGCCCTGGTCGTTCACCTCCATGGCGCGCAGCGTGATCTCGCGCTCGCCGCCCTGGAGCGCGAACTCCAGCGGCACCTCGATCGCGGCGTGGTGGTCCTCGCCCTTGGCGCGGTATTGGCGGCGCGTCGCATTGCGCCGCTCGGCCGCGCCGAACACCGACGAGAAGAAGTCGCTGAAGTCCGCGTGGTCGGCCGGACCGGCATGGCCGGCACCGCGGTGGAACTCGAAGCCTTCGTCCCATCCCGGCGGTGGCTGGAAGCCGCCGCCGGCCCCGCCGAAGTCGGGCCCGGCGCCACGCCCGCTGCGCACCCGCTCGGCCAGCGCGTCGTAGGCGGCACGCTTTTCCTTGTTGCCCAGCACGTCCCAGGCCTCGTTGACGTCGCGCATGCGCGTCTCGGCGTCGGCTTCCTTGCTGACGTCGGGGTGGTACTTGCGGGCGAGCTTGCGGTAGGCCTTGCGGATCTCGTCCTCGGAGGCCGTGCGCTCCACGCCCAGGGCGTTGTAGTAGTCCTTGAAGTCCATGGTGCTGGAGAAGGGGAAGGAAGGGGGTTCAGGCGATCGCAGCTTGCGCCGGATCGCCCGCGGCCTGCAAGGCCTCCACCCGCCATATGGGGGCCTGGCGCCAGAAACGAAGGGGCTGGGCGTTGCCGAGCACGCCGATGTCGATGGGCACGCCCAGCAGGGCCGCCAGCACGTAGAGGGTGCCGCCATGGGCCACCACCAGCACCGGCGCCGGCTCGGCCAGCGCCTCGGCCAGTGCCGAGCGCGTGCGCATGATGAAGGTTTCCAGCGTTTCGCCGCCCTCGGGGGTGCAGGTCCAGTCCAGGTCGGCGGAGGAGGTGCCGACCAGCCCGCCGAAGTTGCGCTCGCGCAGCACCTCGCGCGCGATCGGCGACAGCCTGTGCGGCGCCGCCACGGCGTGGGCGGTGTCGAAGGCGCGCCGCGCGTCGCTGGTCACGATGGTGCGGATCGCCTCGCCCGCCAGCACCGTGGCCGCCAGCGCCGCCTGCTCGAGCCCGAGCTCGGACAGCGGTTCGTCGTAGCCCTGGAAGATGCGCAGCGCGTTGCGCGGCGTCTGGCCATGGCGCAGGAAGTAGAAGTGGTCGCACTCCGGCGAGAGCGGGTGCGCGCCCGCCAGGGCCACCAGTTCCTTCACGCCGCGCGTCTGGCTGGCCATGTTGTTGACGTAGGGGGTTCGGGACATTCCGTCTGGCTCCTTGGATGCTGGGGCCGGGGTGCCGCGCGGGACGCGCCGCAGGCCCGACAGGGTGGCGATGCCGGCAAGCGCCGGCCCGCCGTCCGCGGCGCAGGGGCGCGCCGCTTTGCTATGAAAAAAATAGCTGGTTGCGCCCGGCTGGCGGGCGCTTCGGGCCATTTTGGCTCGAAACCCGCAGGCGCGCCCGGGCCGTCGGTCGCGGGCGGTACAGGCTCAGAGCTTCGGGATGCGCAGCGTCTTGCTGATCATCAGCGTCCCCGAGAGCGCGAAGAGCAGCGTCAGCCCGTGCAGCGTCCAGGGCCCGATCTGCCAGGCACCGCCCCACAGCGCCTCGCCGATGCGGCCCTGCGACGCCGCCCAGGCGAGCACGCCGACCAGCACCACGCTGGTCGGGATCGGCGTGCCCTCGAAGTACTTGACCTTGGCGCCGCCGTCCGAGAGCTGCTCGGCCGTCACGTTGTAGCGGGCCAGGCGGCTCACGCCGCAGCAGACGAAGTAGGCGAGCACCAGGCAGTCCCAGCCGCCGCGCAGCCCGGCGGCGAAGCCCAGCGCCGCGGGCGCCACGCCGAAGGAGATCACGTCGGCCAGCGAGTCGAGCTCGCGGCCCAGGGCCGACTGGGTCTGGCGCCAGCGCGCGATGCGGCCGTCGAACACGTCGAACACGAAGGCCGCCGGCGCGAGCGCCGCGGCCCAGTAGAACTGCGCCAGCGAGCCGCTGGCGATGAAGGCCATCGCGAGGAAGACCACGCCCACGCCGCAGGCCGCGTTGCCGAGCGTGAAGACGTCGGCGAGGTGGAACTCCCGGATCATCGAGAAATGCCGGCGCGGCGACTTGTCGGCAGCGGCCTGGGGCGGGTGGGGCAGGGGCATGGGCGTCTCCGCGAAGAAAAGGGGTGGCAGTGGCGCTGCGGGCTGATGGTGATGCGCAAACTAGCGCGCCGGCCGGGCGGCGGCTGTAGTCGCAGGCCGCCCCTGGGCGCGC
Source organism: Pseudomonadota bacterium (assembly GCA_031119395.1). Lineage (GTDB taxonomy): Bacteria > Pseudomonadota > Gammaproteobacteria > Burkholderiales > Burkholderiaceae_C > Xenophilus. The sequence continues at coordinate 35,746 of JAVHYA010000007.1, read as the reverse complement.
GAAGGGCTGCGAAGCGTCACGCTGCCGCGGCCTCGCGCCGCTCGACCAGTTCGGCGAATCGTCGCAGCAGGCTGGCGGCTTCCGGCGTGGGGCGCACCTGCGCGCGCAGCGCCGGCGCGTCCGCCTGCCCGGGCGCGAGCGCATCGACGTAGCCGCGCATCGCGTCGTCGTCGAACTCGGGATGGAACTGCACCCCCCATGCGTGCTCGCCGACGCGGAAGGCCTGGTTCGGCTCCCACGCGTTGGACGCCAGGCGCACGGCACCCGCGGGCAATTGCAGTGCGCTCTGCCGGTGCACGACGTGGGCCGCGAAGCGGTCCGGCAGGCCGGCGAAGAGCGGGTCGTCGGCGGCGGCGGGCAGCAGGTCGACTTCCACCGTGCCGAGCTCCAGCCCGTGCGGATGGTCGTCGGCGCGGCCGCCGAGCGCGTCCGCCAGCAGCTGGTGGCCGTAGCAGATGCCCAGCAGCGGCGTGCCTGCGCGTGCGGCCGTGGCCAGCCAACGGCCGGTGGCCTCGCTCCATGGCTCGCGGTGCGACACCATCGCATGCGATCCGGTGACCACCGCTGCAGCCACGGCCTCGGGCGCGGGCAGCGTGTCGCCACGCCGCGGGTCCAGCACCACGATGGGCAGCGTGGTGTCGCCCAGTTCGCGCGCGATCCAGTGTTCGAAGTTGCCCTGTGCCTCGACCAGGCTGGCGTGCGAGTCGCCGGCCTTGACGATCACGAGCGGGCGGTCAAGGGGGCTCGTGTCCATGCCCCAATCATGCCGCACCTGCCGGCCGGCCCGACACCTCGGCCTGCCAAGCGGACGGGCCGACCGCCCTGGCGGCCTGATGCACAGGTCGCCGGACGATCGGCCCGGAGGATGAGCAGAAGGAATCGGGGACGACGAGGCGCTCGTGTCGCGCTCGTGTCGCGTTCAACGAAGCCCGAAGAAGGACAGCACGGCTGCGATGACAACGATCAGGCCGACGACGTAGATGATGGTGTTCACGGTGAGGTTCTCCGGATAAGACGTGCACGCAGTGTCCGCCGCGCACCGATGCACGTCCCGTCGGAGATCACTGGCGCCGCATGTAGGACGCCCCGGGAGCCCTTCCGCAGGCGCGGCCGCTCAGTCCGCCGGACCGGCCGCCGCGCCGGCCACCGCGTGCGCGACGGCATCGACGACGGCTTCGCGCGCCCCGTCCGTGAGGGTGCGGCCGAACCGGCGCTGCGGCCCTGCCCACTCGGCGTGCGCACGGGCGGGCTGCGCCGCCTTCAATGCCGCCGTCAGCGCTTGCGCCCTGCCGGGTGGCAAGGGCGTGGCCGCGTTCGCGGGCGGCGTCGTCGCGCCGTGGCCGCGCCGCTCCAGGCCCTGCAGCACGCGCAGCTGCCAGTCGGCCATGACGAAGAGCACGCCGTCCTCCACCGTGAGCTCCTGCACGCCGCGCAGCCGGCCTGCCAGGCGGCGGCCGAAGGGGCCCCAGCCCTGCGCCAGCGCGCCGCCGATGGCGCCGCCCACGGCCGCACCGGCGCCCAGCGAGATGCCCGCCACCGCGAGGTCGGCCACCACGCCGATGGCTGCGCCCACCGCCGCGCCCTGGCCCAGGCGCACGCCGGCCTGCTTGAGCGTCTCGGGATGGAACAGGTCCAGCGTCCAGCGCCCCTGCAACTGCGCAAGGGGTGCCTCGGCCGCGTCGCCCTCGCGAAAGCCGTGCAGCGCCAGCAGGTCGTCGATGCCGCGCTGCGCGCGCTCGAACACGCTGCGGCGCAAGGCGTCGACCTCGGCCTGGCGTGCCGTCGGGTCGGCCATCGTCCTGCTGGGCACCTCGCGCCGCAGCGCCGCGCCGTCGACGATGCCTTCGGCGATGACGCGGCAGGCGGCGCTGCGCCGGGCCGCCGCTTCCTGCGCCAGGTGCGCGGCCACGCGGCGCAGCGCCTCGCGGTGGGCGGGCAGCAGCGCGCCAAGGTCGTGGTACAGGTCGCGCTCGGCGCCGGTGAAGGGGGCGGCGGCGTCGAAGCGCACCACCGCGTGCAGGCCGGCCGCGGCCAGCAGCGCGCGCCAGGCGGCTTCGCGGCCGTCGGCCTGCGGGCTGCCGACGAAGTTGAGCACCGGCATCACCGGGCGGGCGCAGGAGTTCAGCAGCTCGATCTCGTCGCGGTACTTGGGCAGCGGGCTCTCGCGCGTGTCGATGACGAGGAAGGCCGCATCCACCTCCAGCAGCGTGCGCAGCACCTTGGCCTCCTGCTCGAAGGCGCCGTGGGCCTCGGGGCCCTCGAGGAAGCGGCGGATGCGATCGGGCCGGCTCGCGCCCTCGAGCGCCGCCACGTGCGCCAGCAGGGTCACGGCGTCCTCCAGGCCGGGCGTGTCGAAGAAGCGCACGGCCGGGCGGCCGTCGATGCGCAGGTCCACGCGCTCCACGTGGCGCGTGGTGCCCGGGCGTTGCGACACCTCGCCGAAGTCGACGCGGCGCGTGAGCGTGCGCAGCAGCGAGGTCTTGCCGACGTTGGTGTGGCCGACGACGGCGATGCGCAGCGGGGCGTCCGCCGTCGGCGCGGGGCGGTGCGGCCCGTTCATGCGGCGTCCTGGCGGCCCGGCGTGGGCGGCGCATCGGCCAGTGCCTCCAGCCCGGCCGTGGCGCGCGCCCAGTCGGTGAAGGCGTGCACCTCGGCCAGGCCGGTGGCCGACAGCCACTGGCGCCAGCGCGCCGCGCCCGGTGCCTCGTCGCTCGGCGGCCCGCCGTCGCCGCCAGGCAGGGCAGCCAGCCAGAGCCGGCATTCGCCGCACAGCGGCAGCGCCTCGCGCAGCAGGCGCTCGGTGCCTCGGTCGGGGCTGGAGGCGGCGTGGCAGGCGAGCAGCAGCACGCGGGGCCGCACGTGCATCAACGCTTGCAGCAACTCCTGACGCTCGGCGGCGCTGCCGTCGATGCGCCGCACCAGCGAGGCCGCGCGCGGCAGGGGCTGCGGCGGCCAGGGCAGTTCGGGCGGCAGCTCGAAACCGACGACGGCCAGCGTCGCCTGGGTCTGGCCTGCCAGGCTGGTGCGCGCCAGGTGCCAGTCGGCGCCGTGGGTGTCGGGGTCGACCACCAGCGCCGGCGCCAGGGCGTCGAAGCGGGCGAAGAGCTTGCGGTAGTAGGGCGCGGCGGCGTCGGGCTGCAGGTCCGCGCGGCGCCAGCGCCACACCAGGAGGCACGCCAGGGCGGCCGCCACGCGCGGCAGCAGGCCGTACACCACGACGCAGCCCACCAGCCACCAGGCCAGCACGCCGTTGGCAGCCGCCGGCAGGGCGCCGCCGGGTGCCGCGCGCAGGTCGGCCGCAGCCGGCACCGGAAAGCCCAGCCGGCCGGGCAGCACGCCGAGCGCGTCGATCCAGCGTGCGAAGACCTCGGGCGTGAGGAGGGTCGTCTCCCAGCCCAGCGTGTATCGGCGAAAGGCCAGCGCGAAGAGCAGCGCCGCCACCGCCGCGACGAAGCTCAGCGCCCACACCGTGTGGCTGGCCAGCCCGAGCACCCAGGGCAGCAGGCGGGCACGCTCCAGCAGGCGCATCCCGGCCTGCAGCAGCGCCGCGCCCTCGGCGCCGCGTCCCAGCGTCAGCCGGGCGGTGAGGCCGATCCAGAGCCGGCCGACCACGGCACCCAGGCCGGCCGCGCCCGGCCCCAGCAGGGCCAGCAGCCACAGCAGGAAGGTCAGCGCGTGCACCCCCAGCAGTGCCACGAGGGCGGCCATGACGTTGATGCGCCGGTCCTGCCCGTCGACCACGGCGCCGGCCAGGGCCAGTCCGGCCAGCACCACCACGGCGGCCAGCCCGAGCAGCACCCAGGGCGCCGCCGCTGCCGCGTGGCGCAGGCGCGCCTGCAGCCCCAGCCGCTCGCCCAGCACGGCAGCGCGCGCCGCCGCCTGGGCCATCGGCCCGCCGTCGGCGCCCAGCCCCGTGCGCATGGCCTGTCCGTCCTCGAGCGGGCCGCTGCCCTCGAGCAGGCGGACCGCCTCGGTCACCGTCGCTTCGGGCAGGGTCAATTCGCGCAGTGGGGGGCTCAACGTGTCCTTTCGCCGTCAGTGGCAGTGCATGCGCCGCTCGGGCCGCGGCGGACGCCCGAAATTATGCCGCCGGGCCGGGGGCGCATCGTGGAGTTGCTATGAAGTTGATAGCTGCAGACGCAGGCAGGACGGGCGCTGCAAGCCGATTCGGCTGGAGGGCCTGCAGGCCGGGCGTGGAGCACGCCGGGCACCGGGGGCTGCCGGACGCGGCGCGGCGCGCCCAGAAAAAAGCGGCCCGTAGGCCGCCTTCCCGTGATGCCGCGCCGAAGGCGAGCGCGCTCACTGTGCCTTGCCGTCCCGGATCTGCGGCAGCTCCGTTCCCTCGGGCTTGGCCAGCAGGCCGGCCTGCACGTAGGTCGCGAGCTTGGCGCGGGTGTCGACGATGTCGAGGTTGCGCATGGTCAGCTGGCCGATGCGGTCGGCGGGCGAGAAGGGCGCGTCCTCCACCTTCTCCATCGACAGGCGCTCGGGCGCGTAGGTGAGGTTGGGCGACTCGGTGTTGAGCAGCGAGTAGTCGTTGCCGCGGCGCAGTTCCAGCGTCACTTCGCCGGTGATGGCGCGCGCCACCCAGCGTTGCGCCGTCTCGCGCAGCATGATGGCCTGCGGGTCGAACCAGCGGCCTTGGTACAGCAGCCGGCCCAGGCGCAGGCCGTTGATGCGGTACTGCTCGATGGTGTCCTCGTTGTGGATGCCGGTCACCAGCCGCTCGTAGGCGATGTGCAGCAGCGCCATGCCGGGGGCTTCGTAGATGCCGCGGCTCTTGGCCTCGATGATGCGGTTCTCGATCTGGTCGCTCATGCCCAGGCCGTGGCGGCCGCCGATGCGGTTGGCCTCTTCCATCAAGGCGACGAGGTCGCTGAAGACCTTGCCGTTCAGCGCGACGGGGCGACCTTCCTCGAAGCGCACCGTGACTTCCTCGGCCTTGACCTCGACCTCGGGCTTCCAGAAGGCCACGCCCATGATCGGGTTGACGATGCGGATGCCGCTGGACAGCTCCTCCAGGTCCTTGGCCTCGTGCGTGGCGCCGAGCATGTTGGAGTCGGTGGAGTAGGCCTTCTCGACCGACATCTTGTAGTCGAAGCCGTTGGCGATGAGGAACTCGCTCATCTCCTTGCGCCCGCCCAGCTCGTCGATGAAGGCCTGGTCCAGCCAGGGCTTGTAGATCTTGAGCGACGGGTTGGTCAGCAGGCCGTAGCGGTAGAAGCGCTCGATGTCGTTGCCCTTGAAGGTGCTGCCGTCGCCCCAGATGTTGACGTCGTCCTCGCGCATCGCGGCCACCAGCATGGTGCCGGTCACGGCGCGGCCCAGCGGCGTGGTGTTGAAGTAGGTCACGCCGCCGGTGGAGATGTGGAAGGCGTTGGCCTGCAGCGCGGCGATGCCCTCGGCCACCAGCTGCTGGCGGCAGTCGACCAGGCGCGCCTTCTCGGCACCGTAGGCCATGGCCTTGCGCGGGATCTCGTCGTAATCGGGCTCGTCGGGCTGGCCCAGGTTGGCGGTGTAGGCGTAGGGCTGCGCGCCCTTCTTCTTCATCCACAGGAGCGCGGCGCTGGTGTCCAGGCCGCCGGAGAAGGCGATGCCGACCTTCTGGCCGGTGGGGAGGGATTGGAGGATGGTGCTCATGGTTCGCTTCGCTCGGTGGTGCGGCGCGCCGGAGGCCCCTGGCGGGCGGGCGCGGAACCCGAAATTGGACCATAGATTGCCGCCGGCCCGACCGATCGGTGGGCGCGGCGACTCACTCCTCGCCCAGGAACCCCCCGCTCTGGTGCGCCCACAGCCGCGCATAGAGTCCGTCGCGCGCCAGCAGTTCGCGGTGCGTGCCTTCCTCCACCACGTGCCCGCCGTCGAGCACGATGAGGCGGTCCATCGCCGCGATGGTCGACAGCCGGTGCGCGATGGCGATCACGGTCTTGCCCTGCATCAGCGTGTTCAGGCTCTGCTGGATGGCGGCCTCGACCTCGGAATCGAGCGCGCTGGTGGCCTCGTCCAGCAGCAGGATGGGCGCGTCCTTGAGCATCACCCGCGCGATGGCGATGCGCTGGCGCTGGCCGCCCGAGAGCTTCACGCCGCGCTCGCCCACGTGCGCGGCCAGGCCGGTGCGGCCCTGCGGGTCGGTGAGCTGGTCGACGAAGCCCGAGGCCTCGGCGCGCTCGGCGGCGGCGCGGATCTGGGCCTCGGTCGCATCGGGCTGGCCGTAGGCGATGTTGTCGGCCAGCGAGCGGTGCAGCAGGCTGGTGTCCTGCGTCACCATGCCGATGTGGGCGCGCAGCGAATCCTGCGTGACGTGCGCGATGTCCTGCCCGTCGATCAGCACCCGGCCGGACGGGATGTCGTGGAAGCGCAGCAGCAGGTTCACCAGCGTGGACTTGCCCGCGCCCGAGCGGCCGACGAGGCCGATCTTCTCGCCGGGCTTCACCGTCAGATTCAGGTGCTCGATGACGCGGCGCTTGCCTTCGCCGTAGGAGAAGGACACGTCCTCGAAGCGCACCTCGCCGCGCGGCACCTGCAGCGCCACGGCGCCGGGTGCATCGAGCACCGTGCGCGGCCGGCTCAGGGTGTTGATGCCGTCCTGCACCGTGCCCACGCTCTCGAACAGGCTCGTCGTCTCCCACATGATCCAGTGCGACATGCCCTGCAGCCGCAGCGCCATGGCCGTGGCCGCCGCCACCGCGCCGATGCCGACCTGGCCCTGCGACCACATCCACAGGCCCACGCCCGCCATGCCGCCCACCAGGCCCATCGACAGCGTGTGGTTGACGATCTCGAAGGCGCTCACCAGGCGCATCTGCGCATAGCCGGTGCGCGCGAAATCCTGCATCGCGGCGCGCGCGAACTGCGCTTCGCGGTGCGTGTGCGAGAAGAGCTTGACCGTCGCGATGTTCGTGTAGGCGTCGGTCACGCGCCCGACCATCACCGAGCGCGCGTCGGCCTGCGCCTTGCCGATGCGCCCGAGCCGCGGCACGAAGTACCACATCGCCACCAGGTACAGCGCCAGCCACACCACGAAGGGCAGCACCAGCCCGCCGGCGAACACGCTCGACAGGATGAGGATCGTCGCGACGTAAGTGCCCATCGCCACCAGCACGTCGGCCAGCACGAACAGGGTGTCGCGCACGGCCAGCGCGGTCTGCATCACCTTGGTCGTGATGCGGCCGGCGAACTCGTCCTGGTAGAAGGCCATGCTCTGGCCCAGCATCAGGCGGTGGAAGTTCCAGCGCAGGCGCATCGGCAGGTTGATGGCCAGGGTCTGGTGCTTGACCATCGTCTGCAGCGCCACGACCACGACGCTGGCCACCAGCGCCGCGGCCAGCCACGTCAGCGTGCTGCCGCGCGCGGCCCACAACTGGCCGGGCTGGATGCCGCCGAGCCAGTCGACCACGCGGCCGAGCATGGCGAACAGCAGCGCCTCGAAGGCCGACATGACGGCGGTGAGGGCGGCCAGCCAGGCGATCTTGCCGCGCACGCCATCGGTGCAGGCCCAGAGGAAGGCGAAGAAGCCCTTGGGCGGCAGGGCCGGCTCGGCCGGCGGGTAGGGGGAAAGGAGCTTTTCGAAGAAGCGGAACAACAAGGCGCGGGGTCTCCCTGGGGATGCTTGAGCGGCGCTCGTGACGCCGGGCCGTCACTGTAGCGGCGCGCCCCAGCCCGTGGCGCAGCAGGGATGTTCTGCTATCGAATCGATAGCTGGAGACGCCCGCCAGTCGGGCGCTTCAGGCACTTTTGCCTCAAAGATGCGCTCAGCCCGCGCTCACCGCCGCCACGCACTCGATCTCCAGCAGCATGCGCGGATCGGGCAGCGAGGCGACCACGCAGGTGGTGCGGGCCGGGTAGGGCGCGGGGCCGAAGGCCTCGGCATAGCGGCGGTTCATCTCGGCCACGTCGGCCTGGCGCGTGAGCAGCATGTTGACCTTGACCAGCGAGCGCATGCCCGAGCCGGCCGCTTCCAGCGTGCGGCGCAGCGCCACCACCGCCTGGTCGAACTGCTTGCCGAAGTCGCCCTCGTCGATGCTGCCGTCGTCGTGGTAGCCCGGCGTGCCGGAGACGAAGACCAGGTCGCCGATGCGCGCCGCGGCCGACAGGGGCGGGGTCTTGAAGCGGCCTTCGGAGGCGAAGTAGTGGACGGTGCTCATGGGCGGGCTCCTGCGTGCTGAAGGACCTGCATCATGCCGCGCCGAGGGCCGCCGCCAGGAAGTCGATGAAGCTGCGCAGCTTGGGCGCCATGTACTGGCGGCTGGTGTAGACCGCGAAGAGCGTGTTCACCGGCGCCGTGTACTGCGGCACGAGCTGCACCAGCGTGCCGTCGGCCAGGTCGTCCTCCACCAGCCAGTCGGGCAGGTAGGCCAGGCCCAGGCCGGCGCGCACCGTGTGCAGGGTGAGGTTGGTGTCGTCCGAGCGCATCGCGGGCGTCAGGCGCAAGGCGACCTGGCGGCCGCCGGGCCCGCGCAGCGTCAGGCCTTCCAGCTTGACGTAGCTCGGCACGATGGCGGCCATGCGCGCCAGGTCGGCGGGCGTTGCGGGCGTGCCGGCGCGGCGCAGGTAGGCGGGCGCGGCGACCAGGTGGAAGGCCACCCGGCACAGCGGCCGGGCGATCAGCGCGGCGGAGGGCTCCTGCGTGGCGCGCAGCGCGAGGTCGTAGCCGTCGGCCGCCAGGTCCACCTTGCGGTTGGCCAGGTGCATGTCGACCAGCACCTCGGGGTACTGCGCGCGGTAGTCGGCCAGCACGCGCGCGATGCGCGGCGTGGCGCACCACACGGGCGCGCTCACCTTGAGCTGGCCGCGCGGCGTGGTGTCGCGGCTGCCGATGGCGCTCTCGGCGGCATCGAGCAGGTCGAGCGCCCGGGCGCTCTGCTCGTACCAGGCCGTGCCGGCCTCGGTCAGGCTCAGGTGGCGGCTGGAGCGGTGCAGCAGGCGGGCGCCCAGCGACTTCTCCAGCTGGGCCACGTGCTTGCTGGCCATCGGCGCCGAGATGCCCAGCACCTGCGCCGCCTGGGCGAAGCTGCCGGCCTCGACCACTTCACGGAACACGCGCAGGCTGGTGAGTCGGTCCATGAGGCTTTCTCGTGAGGAAATCGATCATTGAATGTAGCGCTCTCGAATTCCGGCGAGGAAATCCCTACATTCAGGGCAAGGAGCATTCCATGACCACATCCACGATTTCGGGCAGCGCCTCGCGGCTGCCGACCTACTTCATCTCGCACGGCGGCGGCCCCTGGCCCTGGATGAAGGCCGAGATGGGCGACACCTACGCCAGGCTGGAGGCCGCGCTCGCCGACATGCCGCGGCAGGTCGGCCGCACGCCCAGGGCCATCCTCATGGTCTCGGCCCACTGGGAGGCGCCGGTGTTCACCGTGCAGGCGAATCCGCGTCCGCCCATGATCTACGACTACGGCGGCTTCCCGCCCCACACCTACAGCGTGCACTACGACGCGCCCGGCTCGCCGGCGCTGGCGCAGCGCGTGCAGCAGCTGCTCGAGGCCGCCGGCCTGCCCAGTGCCGTCGATGCCGAGCGCGGCTACGACCACGGCATGTTCTCGCCCATGAAGGCCATCTACCCCGAAGCCGACGTGCCCGTGGTGCAGCTGTCGCTCAAGCGCGGGCTGAGCCCGGCCGAGCACCTGGCGCTGGGCCGCGCGCTGGCGCCGCTGCGCGACGAGGACGTGCTGATCGTCGGCAGCGGCCTGAGCTACCACAACCTGCGCGCCTTCGGCCCGCAGGCCGCCGCGCCCTCGAAGGCCTTCGACGACTGGCTGGGCGACACGGTGACCGGCCATGCCGGCGAGTCCCGCTCGCAGGGGCTGGCGGACTGGGCCGCCGCGCCGGCGGCACGCATCGCCCACCCGCGCGAGGAACACCTGATCCCCCTCATGGTGGCGGTGGGCGCGGCCGAGGGCGAGGCCGGCACGCGCGTCTATCACGAGAACGCCTTCATGGGCGGCCTGACGGTGTCCAGCTACCGCTTCGGCGCCGCCGCGGGCGACGCGCGTTGAGGGACGCGCAGGCGGCGGCTCAGCCGGCCCGCAACGCGGCCACCAGCGCGGGCAGGCCGGCCGCCGCCGTGGTCTGCCACACGATGTCGCCCGGCGCGCCCCGCGCATCGGCATCGGGGTTGAGGATGACCACCTGCGCGCCGTGCTGGCGCGCGGTGTCGGGCAGGCTGGCGGCCGGATAGACCAGCCCCGAGGTGCCGACCACCAGCACCAGGTCGGCCACCGCGACCCGGGCCAGCGCAGCGCGCCACGGCGCCTCGGGCAGCGCCTCGCCGAACCACACCACGCCGGGCCGCACCGGGCCGCCGCAGCGGGTGCAGCGCGGCGGCGGCAGCGACGCCGCCTCGGGCGCGTCGGCCCTCTCGTCGGCCGGCAGCGCGAAGGGGTGGGCGCAGTCGAAGCAGCGCGGCGCGAACAGGCTGCCGTGCAGGTGCAGCACCTCGGTCGAGCCGGCCCGCTCGTGCAGGTCGTCGACGTTCTGCGTCACGACGGCCAGCGCCTGCACCTGCGGCAGCGCGGCCAGTTCGCGCAGGGCGCGGTGTCCCGCGTTGGGCTGTGCGCGTGCCACCTGCCGCCGCCGCGCCTCGTACCAGGCCCACACCACGGCGGGCTGGCGCGCAAAGGCGTCGGGCGTGGCCAGGTCCTCGGGCCGCCAGCGCGCCCACAGGCCCGACACCTTGTCGCGGAAGGTGGGGATGCCGCTCTCGCTGGACATGCCGGCGCCCGTGAGCACGACGACGCGGCGCGCCGCGCGTGCGCCGGCCAGCAGGCCGGGCGGCAGCGGGGCGGGCTCGCCGCTCATGCGTTCACGCTCGGCCGGCGCGCGCCATGGTCACGCCCCGCGGGCGTAGGCCGCGAGCAGCGCGTGCACCTTGTCCAGGCCCTGGGGCGTGGCAGCCATCTGCTGCGGCGTCTGGCCACCCAGGAGCGGGTGCGGGCGCCGCAGCCAGGAGGACGCCTCGCCGCCCAGCACGCGCCGCGCATGCTCGCGCAGATCCTCGCCGCTGGCGCCGCGCGCGGGCTCGCGGCCGCGCGGCGAGGGCATGGCCGGCGCTGCCGCCGGGGCGTCCTGCAGCCGGTTCCTGGCATAGGGCCGCAGGGCGGCAATGCCTTCCTGGATGGAAAAGCCGCCCGCCTGCAGCTTGCGCGCGAAGGCGTCGGCCAGCACCTTCAGTTCCTCCTCGCGCGCCGTGACGCGCTGGGCGGCGAGCGCCTCGCGCGCACGGGTGAGCCGCTGGATGCGTGCCTCGAGGTCGGCCAGGGAGGGTGGGCGGGTGTCCGGGTGGTCTTGCGTCATCGATCGCTGGGAGAGGAAACGGAGAAGTCGGGCCGGGCGCCCGAGGGCGACCCGCGACCCCGGCGATTGTCCCGGAAAGCGGGTCGCGCCTGCCGGTCCCGCCCGTCGGACGAGGCCGAAGCCCCCTGGCCGTGCCGGCCGCGAGCGCGTGGCCACAATGCGGCCATGTCCTTGCCGCTTCCCGACGATTCCTCCTGGTTCCCTGCCGATGCCGACCCGCTGGCGCGGGCGCAGATCGCCCGCATCGAGGGGCTGGCCACGGTCTTCGACCGCGAGCATGCCGGCACGCGCGTGCGCTGGCGGCGCTTCGGCCCCGAGGCCGCGCCCACGCCGCCGGTGGTGCTGCTGCACGGCGGCCACGGCAGCTGGATGCACTGGCTGCGCAACATCGAGGCGCTCTCGGCCCGCCACACGCTGTGGCTGCCCGACCTGCCCGGCTACCACCAGTCGGCCACACCGCCCACGCCGCAGCCCGGCGAGGACGCCCTGGGCCCGCTGCTCGCCGCGCTGCAGGGCACGCTGGACGAACTCGTGGGCCACGGCACGCCGATCGTGCTGGGCGGCTTCTCCTTCGGCGGACTGGTCGCCGCGCGGCTGGCGGTGCGGCGCGGACACGTCGACCGGCTGGCGCTGCTCGGCTCCGGCGGCCATGCGACGCTGCGCCGGCTGACGGTGGAGATGGTCAACTGGCGCGCCGCACCCGACCGGGCGGCCGAACGCGCCGCGCTGCGTCACAACCTGATGGCGCTGATGCTGCACGACGAATCGGCGCTCGATGCACTGGCCTTCGAGATCCACGACATCGCCTGCCACGGCACGCGCTTTCGCAGCAAAGAGTCCTCCCTCGCGGGCGGCCTTCAGGCCGCGCTCGACGTGTTGGATGCGCGGGGCGTGCCGCAGTGGCTGGCCTGGGGGGAGTTCGACGTCACGGGCGATCCGCGGCCGCTGCTGTCCGCGCTCACGGCCGGCCATGCGCTGCGGCATGGCGAGCTGATCGACGGCGCCGGCCACTGGGCGCAGTACGAGCGCGCCGACGAGGTCAACGCGCGGCTCGCGGCCTTCATCCGCTGAGTCCCGCCGCGACCGCTATTGCTGCTGCTTCACCAGCCCCAGCTTGCGGATGATGTCGCCCCACTGGTCGTAGGTCGAGCGCGTCAGGTCGGCCAACTGCTTGGGGCTGGACGATTCGGCCTCGTAGGCGCCCTGGCGGAAGAACTCGCGCGTGGCCGGCATCGCCAGCACCTGCGCCAGCGCGGCGTTGAGCTTCTCGACCACCGGCACCGGCATGCGCGCCGGGCCGTAGAAGCCCAGCCAGCTGGGCATGTCGACCCCGCTCACGCCCTGTTCGCCCATGGTGGGCACGTCGGGCAGCATCGGGCTGCGCTTCGGTGCGGCCACCGCCAGCATGCGCACCTTGCCGGTGGCCGTGTTCTGGATGGCGTTGGGCGCCGCGTCGAAGTAGTACTGCACGCGGCCCGCGAGGAAGTCCTTGGCCGCGTCGGCGCCGCCCTTGTAGGGCACGTGCACCACGTCCAGCCCGGCCTGCCGCGCGAAGGCCTCGCCGTAGATGTGCGAGGAGGTGCCGGTGCCGAAGGAGGCATAGCTCATCTTCCCCGGGTTGGCCTTGATGTACGCCACCAGCTCCTGCACCGTGCGCGCCGGCACGCTCGCGTGCACGGTCAGCACCAGCGGGCCGCGCGCGCCGAGCGAGATCGGCGTGAGGTCCTTGAACGGGTCGTAGCGCACCTGCGCCAGCGTCTGCGGGTTCTGCGCCACCACGGAGGAGGGCGCGTACATCAAGGTGTAGCCGTCGGGCGCGGAGCGGATCACCTCCTCGGTCGCGAGGATGAAGCTGGCGCCCGGCCGGTTCTCCACGATCACCGGCGTCTGCAGCACCTCGCCGAGCTTGGTTGCGACGAAGCGTGCCTGGGCGTCCGAGGCGCCGCCGGGCGCCAGGCCCAGCACGATGCGGATGGTGCGGCCCTTGTCCGGAAAGGGCGCAGCGGCATGCGCCGGCAACAGCGGGCCCGCGGCCCCCAGCGCGAGCCAGGCGGCGACCAGGCGTCGCTGGCGCCAGGGGGACGAGGACGAGGTCTGCATGCCGCTCATTGCTTGACCAGCCCGACCTGCTGCACCATCGCGCCCCAGCTGTCGTAGGTCGAGCGGGTGATGCTCGCGAACTCGGCCGGCGTGGTGGAGCCGGCCTCGTAGCCGCCGTTGCGATAGAACTCCTGCACCTGCGGCATCGCCAGCACCTTGGCGAGCGCGGCGTTGAGCTTGTCCACCACCGGCGCCGGCATGCGCGCCGGGCCGTAGAAGCCCAGCCAGCTCGGCAGGTCGAGCCCGGCGTAGCCCTGCTCGGCGAAGGTGGGCACGTCGGGCAACGCGGGAATGCGCGCCTGGGAGGCCACGGCGAGGATCTTCACCTTGCCGGTGGAGGCGGTGATGATGGCCGAGGAGGCCGAGTCGAACATGTACTGCACGCGCCCGCCGATCAGGTCCTTGGCCGCGTCGGAACCACCCTTGTACGGTATGTGGGTCGCATCGATGCCGGTCTTCTTCACGAAGGCCTCGCCGTAGATGTGCGAGGAGGTGCCCGCGCCGAACGAGGCATAGCTCACCTGGCCCGGGTGCGACTTCACGTAGGCCACCAGTTCCTTCACGTTCTTCACCGGCACGCTGGTGCTCAGCGACAGCACCAGCGGCCCGCGCCCGCCCATCGAGATGGCGGTGAAGTCCTTGAAGGGGTCATAGGGCACCTGCGCGAAGGTGTGCGGGTTCTGCGCCATGGTGGAGGAGGGCGCGTACAGCAGCGTGTAGCCGTCGGGCTGGGCGCGCGACACCTCGTTGGCCGCCAGCATGGTGCTCGCGCCGGGCTTGTTGTCGACGATCACGCTGGCGTTGAGCACCTCGCCGAGCTTCTGCGCAACGATGCGCGCCTGCGCGTCGGTGCCGCCGCCGGGCGTGAAGCCCACGACGATCCGGATGGGCTTGCCACGCGCCGGGAAGTCCTGCGCCGAGGCCAGGGGCGCCAGGCCCACCAGGACGGCGGCGCCCACGAACGAGCCGAAGGCGCGGCGGGTGCCGCGAGCTTTCTTCATCGATGTCTCCGTTGATTGCAGCTCCAATAGTGATCTTCAAAACCATAAAAATCCATAGCGGCTAGGGAATACCCCGAAATATCCCCTATATGGTTTGACAAAATGGAAGATGAACTCAAAATACGAGTAAACCTGCCCTGCAAAGACCCGTTCATGAAAACTGTCGTCCGCACCGACGAGCGCATCCTGACCTCCGACATCTTCGACCGCGACAGCCGCGTCAAGCGGGCTGACCATGGCACCTGGGCCGAACCCGGCAAGCACATTCCGGTCTATCACCGCTGCGGTGTGCTGGTGGTGGGCGGGGGCCCCTCGGGCACCGCCGCCGCCGCTGCCGCAGCGCGGGCGGGCGCCGACGTGGCGCTGCTGGAGCGCTACAACCACCTGGGTGGCCTGTCGACCGGGGGCCTGGTCATCTGGATCGACCGCATGACCGACTGGGAAGGCCAGCTGGTGATCCGCGGCTTCGCCGAAGAGCTGTTCGACCGCCTGCCGGCCGAGGCCATCGCCGGCCCGGCGCGCGAGGACTGGGGCTCGCAGGACGCGGCCAAGGCCGCGCACTGGTCGCAGCGCACCGCGGCCTACCACGGCGTCGTCACCTGGTCGCCCACCATCGACCCCGAGCGGCTCAAGCTCCTGTCGCAGGAGATCGTGCTGGAACGCCAGGTCAAGCTCATCTACCACTCGTGGGCCGCCATCCCCATCGTGCAGGACGGCGCGGTGAAGGGCGTGGTGTTCGAGAGCAAGGAAGGGCGCATGGCCATCATGGCCGACGTGGTGGTGGACGCCACCGGCGACGGCGACCTGTTCGCCCGCGCGGGTGCCGAGTACGTGAACGACATCGAGGAGGCCGACGTGCATCACTGCATGAACACCTCCTGGCTCTTCGGCGGCGTGGACATGAACCGCTGGATCGAGTTCAAGGCCGGCCAGCCCGAGGCCTTCAGCGCCTTCATGGCGGGCGGTCGCGAGCAGTGCGGCCTGTTCGAGCGGCCCTTCGTCTCCTGGCGCAACGACGTGGCACTCTTCATGGGGCCGCGCCAGTCGGGCTACTCGGCGCTCGACGTGGATGACCTCACCGCCGTGGAGGTGCGCTCGCACCGCGCGATGGCCGCGCACCTGGACTACTTCCGCGCCCATGCGCCGGGTTTCGAGAACGCGTACCTGATGCTGAGCGCGCCGCAGATCGGCGTGCGCCATGCACGCCGTCTCGTCGGCGTGGGCTCGGTGCTGCGCAGCCAGTGGCCCGACGGCGTGCCGCTGGCCGACG
Organism: Pseudomonadota bacterium; assembly: GCA_031119395.1. Classification (GTDB taxonomy): domain Bacteria; phylum Pseudomonadota; class Gammaproteobacteria; order Burkholderiales; family Burkholderiaceae_C; genus Xenophilus. Next base: position 20,077 of record JAVHYA010000007.1, on the reverse strand, counting down.
AGATCGGCGTGTCGCCCGCCGTGTCGCCCAAGTTCCCGAACATCTCCATCCCCTACGGCGCCCTGGTGCCCAAGCAGCTCGACGGCCTGCTGGCCTGCGGGCGCCACATCTCCTGCGACCGCAATTCGCACGGCTTCATGCGCGAGATCCCGCAGTGCTGGATCACCGGCCAGGCCGCCGGCGTGGCCGCAGCGCTCGCCTCTCGCGGCGGCATCGCGCCGCGCTCCGTCGACGTCGGCGCATTGCAGTCCGCGCTGCTGGCGCAGGGCGTGTACCTGCGCGCAGGCGAAGGCCGGGGCGCGGCGCCTTCGCCCGCCATGGCCGAGACCGGGGCCTGACGAGCCTGCACGCCACGCTGCGTCGCCATGCACACGCCGACCCTGCGCCCGCGAGCCTCTACATTCGCAACTCCAGATCCCGAGAGTCCTGCGAAGGGTTGCGCCATGTCCACCGAAAAGAACGACACCTCCTCTCCTGCTGCCGAACGGCAGGCCGATGCGCGCGGCGAGCGCGCCGACACCGTGAGTGCGCTGGAGCGCGGCATCTCGGTGCTGCGCTGCTTCAGCGAGGACCGGCCCGTGCTGGGCCACGCCGACCTGGCGCGCATGACCGGCATCCCGCGCGCCACCGTCAACCGGCTGGTCGCCACGCTGCTCTCGCTGGGCATGCTCAAGCCGGCGCAGGCGCCCGACCGCTTCATGCTGGGCCCGGGCGTGGTGTCGCTGTCGCGCGTGTTCCTGGGCAGCCTCGACGTGCGCGCCGCCGCGCGGCCCAGCATGCAGGCGATGGCGGAGGAGGTCGGCGCCTCGGTCTACCTGGCCGTGCGCGACGGCATGGAGATGGTGCTGATCGAAGCCTGCCGCCCGCGCTCGTCGATGCTCTCGGCGCGGCTGGACGTCGGCTCGCGCGCGCCCCTGGCCAACTCGGCGCTCGGCCGCGCGTACCTCTCGGCGCTGCCCGAGGCGCAGCGCAACCAGCTCGTCGATTCGATGCGCCTCCTGCGCGGCCCCGAGTGGGACGGCATCGCGCCCGCCATGAACCGCGCCATCGGCGAATCGAAGCGGCTGGGCTATTGCCTCTCGCTCGGCGAGTTCCACCGCGAGATCAATTCGGTGTCGGTGCCGCTGATCGGGCCCGACGGCGAGGTGATGGCGCTCAACGGCGGCGGCGCTGCCTTCGTGTTCACCGAGGAACGCCTGCGCAACGAACTCGCGCCGCGCCTGCACGACATCGCGCTGAGCATCGCGCGCGACATCGGCGGCCACGTACCCACGCCCTCGCCGGGCTAGCCGCCCGGCCGGGGTCCATTCCCCATGACGACGGAAGAACGGAGACACAGGTCATGCACCTGAGCGATGAAGAAAAAGCCATGCACGACGGCCGCGACGGCCCGGCCGTGCAGAAGGCGATGGACCTGCTGGTGCGCTATGGCGAAGCCCTGGGTGCGCAGCGACTGGTCGAGACGCGCAACGTCTGCGCCACCATCACCTCGACCACGCCCTTCCAGCGCGACTTCGCACTCGCCAAGGGCGGCGGCATGGACGCGGTGTTCTCCGAATTCAGCCTCGACAGCCAGGAGACGGTCGAGATCCCGAAGTTCAAGGTCTTCACCAGCCACCTGCAACTGGGCTTCGATCCCGGCCAGCCCGAGCGCATGGGCGTGAGCGAGGAGATCGTGCGCTTCTACGAGAAGAGCGAGCGCCACGCCGCCGGCCTGGGCGCGCAGATCATGAACACCTGCACGCCCTACCAGGTCGGCAACATCCCCACGCGCGGCGAGCACTGCGCATGGATGGAATCGTCGGCGGTCGTGTACTGCAACTCGGTGCTGGGCGCACGCACCAACACCGAAGGCCGGGAGAGCACCGGCGCCGCCATGCTCACCGGGCGCATCCCGTACTGGGGCTATCACCTCGACGAGAACCGCCGTGCCACGCACGTGGTCGAGCTCGACGTGGAGGTCGAGTCGGTGCAGGACTGGGGGCTGCTGGGCTACTACATCGGCGAGCACGTGCAGGAGCGCGTGCCGGTCGTGCACAGCCGGCGCGGCATCGCGCGGGTGCCGAACCTGCCGCGGCTCAAGCATTTCGGCGCGGCGGCCTCGTCCTCCGGCGGCGTGGAGATGTACCACATCGCGGGCGTCACGCCCGAGGCGCTCACCCTCGAACAGGCGCTCGGCGGCAAGGCGCCGGTGGAGGTGCTGCGCTACGGCGAGGCCGAGCGCCGCGCCACCTACGAGAAGATCAACATCACGGCCAGGGACGCCGAGGTGCAGTACGTGATGCTGGGCTGCCCGCACTACACCATCGAGCAGATCTGGGAGGCCGCGCAACTCATCGAGGGCCGCAAGGTCCATCCGGACTGCGAACTGTGGATCTTCACGCCACGCGCCATCAAGGCGCTGGCCGACCGCAACGGCTACACGAAGATCATCGAGGACGCGGGCGGCATCATCATGGGCGACAGCTGCTCCGCCATGAGCCGCGCCGTGCCCAAGGGCACGAGGACCGTCGCGCTCGACTCCGCCAAGCAGGCGCACTACCTGCCCGCCATCCTGGGCGTGCAGGCCTGGTTCGGCAGCACGGCCGAATGCATCGACGCCGCCTGCACCGGCCGATGGAACGGAGCCTACGCATGAGCGCCGCCGTGACAACCGAACACACCCTCGTCATCCGCGGCCGCAAGGTGGTGGGTGGCGTGTCGGAAGGCGAGGCGATGGTCACGCGCGACCGCATCTCGGGCTGGGGCGGCATCGATCCGCGCACCGGCACGGTCGTGGAGACGCGGCACGAGTTGCGCGGGCAGAGCTTCGCGGGCAAGGTGCTGGTGTTCCCGGGGGCCAAGGGCTCCTCGGGGTGGTCGGCCATGTTCCACATGACGCGGCTCATGAACTCGGCGCCCGCGGCGTTCCTGTTCAACGAGATGACGACCAAGATGGCGCTGGGCGCCGTGGTCACGCACTCGCCCGCGATGACCGACTTCGAGCGCGACCCGCTCGAATGCATCGAGACCGGCGACTGGGTGCGCGTGGACGCCGACCGTGGCGTGGTCGAGATCACGAAGAAGAATCGGAAAGGTGCCGCATGACCCGCCCGCTCCGCAGCAACTTCCCGCGCGGCTCCTACCTCTGGTCGGTGCGCAACGCGCACTGGCGCGCGCTCGGCATTCCCGAGGAGGACTGCGAGAAGCCCAAGATCGCCATCGTCAACAGCTCGTCGGAACTGGCTGCCTGCTTCAGCCACCTCGACCGCGTGGCGGTGGAGATCAAGGACGCCATCCGCGCGGCGGGCGGCGTGCCCTTCGAGATCCGTACCGCCGCGCCGAGCGACTTCATCACCGGCGCAGGTGCGCGCGGCGCCTACATGCTGGCGGCGCGCGACCTCGTCACCAACGACATCGAGGTGGCCGTCGAAGGCGCGCAGCTCGACGGCATGGTCTGCCTCACGTCCTGCGACAAGACCGTGCCGGGCCAGCTCATGGCCGCCGCGCGCTTGAACATCCCCACGCTGCTCGTGCCCTGCGGCTACCAGCCCAGCGGTGAGTACAAGGGCCACCACATGGACATCGAGGAGGTGTTCATCGGAGCGATGCATGCGGTCACGGGCAACCTGCCGGTGGAAGAACTCGTGGGCATGAGCCGCGAGGCCATCCGCGGCCCCGGCGTGTGCTCGGGCCTGGGCACGGCCAACTCGATGCACATCGTCTGCGAGGCGCTCGGCATGGCGCTGCCCGGCAGTGCGCCGGTGGCGGCCCTGAGCCCGAAGATGATGGCCGACGTGCGCGCGGCCGGGGCGCGCATCGTGCAGATGGTGTGGGAGGACCTCAAGCCGCGCGACATCCTCACGCCCGGCGCCTTCGCCAATGCGGTGCGCGCGGTGCTGTCGATCGGCGGCTCGCTCAACACCGCCAAGCACCTGCAGGCGGTGGCGACCGAGGGCGAGACCGGCGTCGACGTCTACGGCATGTTCGAGCGCCTGGGCCCCGAAACGCCGGTGCTGGCCGGCGTGCGGCCCATCGGCGGCGACTCCATCGAGGCCTTCGAGGCGGCCGGCGGCTGCCGCGCGTTGATGAAGCAACTGGAGCCGCTGCTCGACACCGGCGCGCGCACCGTCACCGGCGGCACGGTCGCCGACAACCTGCGCGATGCCGAGGTGGCCAACGCCGAAGTGATCCGCCCCATGGATCGACCGGTGGCGCCGCTGCCGGCCATCGTGCTGCTGCGCGGCAACCTCGCGCCGGAGTCGGGGCTCATCAAGACCGGCATCGCCGAGCGCAAGGTGCGCCGCTTCACCGGACCGGCGGTGTGCTTCTGGACGTCGGACGCAGCCATCGCCGCGCTGAAGAAGGGCGAGATCGTGCCCGGCCAGGTGATCGTGATGCGCGGCGCCGGTGCCTGCGGCGGACCGGCGATGGGCGGCGGCGCATCGCGCGTGGTCTTCGCCGTCGATGGCGCGGGGCTGGGCGACCAGGTCGCGCTGCTCACGGACGGTCACCTTTCCGGCCTGGTCTGCAAGGGCCTGGTGGTGGCCGAGGTGTCGCCCGAGGCGGCGCTCGGCGGGCCGCTCGGCCTGGTGCGCGACGGCGACCGCATCACCATCGACCTCGACGCGCGCCGCCTCGACATCGATTTGACCGACGCCGAATTGCAGGCGCGCCGCGACGACTGGCAGGCGCCGCCGCCGGTGAACGACACCGGCTGGCTGCAGCAGTACCGGCGCAACGTGGGCCCGCTCTCGGAGGGCGCCGTGCTCGTGCGTGCCGAGCGCATCGCGCGCACCGCGCCCCCCGGCTAGACCGCTTCCAACCCCGGCTTTCGCCAACCGGTGCGGACCCTCGTCCGCCCCCGGTGGCGCAGCCCTGCGCGCCTTCGTTCGTTCGACAGAGTTTTCAACCCAAGACGAGAAGCAGGAGACAGGCAACCCATGAAAAGCATCTTGATGTGGTCGGCGCTGGGGCTGGCCGGCACCGGCGCGGCCCAGGCGCAATCCAGCGTGACGGTGTTCGGTGTGATGGACCTCGGCATCCAGTACACGAACGGCGCGGGGCCGGGCGGCGGGTCGGTGAGGGCGCTGTCCAACGGCGGCCTGTCCACCAGCCGGCTGGGCTTTCGCGGCTCCGAGGACCTGGGCGGCGGCCTGCGGGCGGGCTTCTGGCTCGAAGGCAGCCTGAACCCCGACACGGGCGACGGCCGCCCGAGCAACAGCAGCAACCAGGCGAGCGGCGCGGGCGCGGCGGGCACCATCGCCTTCGACCGCATGTCCTACGTCAGTCTCTCGTCCGACACCCTGGGCGAAGTGCGGCTGGGCCGCGACTTCATTCCGACGCACTACAACAGCATCTACTTCGACCCCTTCAACGCCAACGGCGTCGCGCGCGCGGGCAACCTGACCTTCGCGACCGTCGGCACCGGGCCACTGCCCACCACCATCGCCGGCAGCAACACCGTGAGCTACTGGCTGCCGCCCAACCTGGGCGGCTTCTACGGCATGGCGATGGTCGGCACCGGCGAGAACCTTTCCACCGCCGTGAACCGCGACGACGGCAACTTCGCCGGCGCGCGCCTGGGCTTCGCGTCGGGCGCGTTCGACGTGGCGGCGGCCGTCACGCGCTCGAAGTTCAAGTCCACCGCCACCCTCGGCGACTACACGCACGCCAACATCGGCGGCTCGTGGGATGCGGGCTTCGCCAAGTTCTTCGCGCTCTACAACAAGGTGGCGGTGAAGCTGGCACTCGGCACGGTGCGCAAGAACACGGCCGAGATCGGCGCGCACATCCCGGCCTTCGACGTCGGGCGCATCCGCATCAGCTACGCCTACCTCGACGACCGCAGCGACGAGAACCTGCGCAACGTCAACGGCATGCCGCGCAGCCGCGACGACGCGCGGCAGTTCGGCATCGGCTACGTGCACAACCTTTCCAAGCGCACCGCGCTGTATGGCACCTACGCGCGGCTGACGAACAGCGGGCAGGCGCGCTACGTGGTCAGCGGCGGCGTGGCGCCGGGGGCCGGGCATCGCTCGACCGGCCTGGATCTCGGCGTGCGCCATCTCTTTTGAAACGGAGGCCACGCATGCGACGCAGAACCCTGACCCTGGCAGCACTGGCCGCTGCCGCATGGCCCGCCACGGCGGCATGGAGCGCGGACGCGTATCCGAACAAGCCGCTCAAGCTGATCGTCGGCTTCGCCCCGGGCGGCGGCGCCGACGCGCTCACACGCATCATCGCGGAAGGGCTGGGCAAGCAGCTCGGCCAGCAGGTGATCGTGGAGAACCGCCCCGGCGCCGACGGCGTGCTCGCGGCGCAGGCCGCGTCGTCGGCGAAGCCCGATGGCTACACGCTGCTGATGGGCACCAACACCGCGATGGTGGCCGCGCCCACGCTGCGGCCGACGCCACCCTACGACCCCTTCAAGGCCTTCACGCCGATCAGTTCGGCCGGGCAGTTCTCGATGTTCCTGGTGGTGCCCGCGAGCCTGCCGGTCAAGAGCGTGAACGAGCTGCTGGCACTGGTGGCGTCCAAACCCGGGGCGCTCAACTCGGCGTCGAGCAACAGCGCCTCGGAGCTGGCGATGCTGCAGCTGCTGGGCGACCGCAAGGTGGTCAACGCACGCTACAAGGGCGACATGCAGGCCATGACCGACCTGCTCGGCGGGCAGATCCAGATGATGTTCACCACCGGCACGCTGGCACCGGGTTTCGTGAAGGAAGGGCGCATCCGCGCGCTGGTGGCGCTGCTGCCGCAGCGCAGCGCCCTGTTGCCGGACGTGCCCACGGGCGGCGAACTGGGGCTGGGCAAGCTCACCATCACGCCGTGGGCCGGCTTCTTCGGGCCGCCGGGGCTGCCGCAGGCGATCACCGACAGGCTCTCGCAGGAACTGCAGGACACGCTGAAGCGCCCCGAGGTGCACGCACAGCTGGTGCAGCAGGGCTTCGAGGGCTACGGCATGAGCCCCGCGAAGTTTGCCGAGTATTTCCGCACGCAGTACGACGCCTTCGGCGCCACCGTGCGCGAGCACAACGTCAAGTTCGAATAGTGCCCGCAGCGCCCGCGGGGCGGGCGCCAGCAGCTATCAAATCGATAGCGGTTCAGCCCAGCACGGCGGCCGCATGGCGCTGCCAGAAGGCCGCGTCGGGCAGCACGCCGGTGCCGGCAGCGGCGTTGTCCGCCATGTGCTCCGGCCGGCTGGTGCCGGGAATCGCGCAGGTCACGGCCGGGTGGCTCAGCACGAACTTGAGCAGCACCTGCGCCCAACTGGTGCAGCCGATCTCGGCGGCCCAGGGCGGCAGCGGCCGCTCGCGCAGGCGGCGCAGCAGGCCGCCGCCGCCGAAGGGCTGGTTCACGATCACGGCCACGCCGCGCTCGGCGGCCAGCGGCAGCAGGCGCTGCTCGACGGCGCGGTCGTCCAGCGCATAGTTGATCTGCAGGAAGTCCAGCTTCTCGGCGCGCAGCACGGCCTCGACCTCGTCGTGCGCGCTGGGCGTGTAGTGCGTGATGCCCAGGTAGCGGATGCGGCCCCGGGTCTTCCAGTCGCGCAGCGTCCGCAGATGCACTTTCCAGTCGACCAGGTTGTGGATCTGCATGAGGTCGATGCGCTGCGTGCGCAGGCGCTGCATCGACGTTTCCATCTGCGCGATGCCGGCCTCGCGGCCGCGCGTCCAGACCTTGGTGGCGATGAAGGGCGCCGAACCGCCGCCGGGTGCCGCGGCCAGCAGCGTGCCGGTGTTCTCCTCGGCGCGCCCGTACATGGGCGAGCTGTCGATCACGCGGCCGCCGGCGGCGAAGAGCGCGGCCAGCACGCCGGGCAGGCGCTGGTACTCGGCGCTGCCCGGCGCATGGTCGAAACCGAGCCAGGTGCCGCAGCCGATGACGGGCAGCGCTTCGCCGGAGGAGGGGATGGGTCGGGTGTGCATGGCGCCAGTCTGCGCGCGAGCGGCCGGCCGTGCACGCGCGGGGACGATGCCCAGGCCGGACGCACCAGCTACCACGGCGGCGGCGCCGGCCCCGCGCAGCCACTGCGCACGGGTCAGGCCGCCGCGCGCTGCCTTCATCCCTCGCCCTGCAGGCGCGCCGTGCCTTCCGTCGGCGGCGCGTCGACCGCGGCGGGCCGGCGGCCGACTGTGCGCACGATCAGGTAGAACAGCGGCACGAAGAAGATCGCCAGGATGGTGCCGGTGACCATGCCGCCGATCACGCCGGTGCCGATGGCGTGCTGGCTGCCCGAGCCGGCGCCGGTGGCGACGGCCAGCGGGATGACGCCGGCCACGAAGGCCAGCGAGGTCATCAGGATCGGCCGCAGGCGCAGGCGCGCGGCCTCGAGCACCGCGTCCCACACCGGCAGGCCGCGCCGCTCGCCGTCGGCCGCGAACTCGACGATCAGGATCGCGTTCTTGGCCGCCAGGCCCATGGTGGTGAGCAGGCCGACCTGGAAGAAGATGTCGTTGTTCATGCCGCGCAGGTTGGCCGCCACCAGCGCGCCCACGATGCCCAGCGGCACCACCAGCAGCACCGACACCGGAATGCTCCAGCTCTCGTACAGGGCCGCGAGCGCCAGGAACACCACCAGCAGCGAGATCAGGTAAAGCGACAGCGCCTGCCCCGAGGCCAGCTTCTCCTGGTACGACAGGCCCGTCCACGCACCGCGCACGCCGCTCTGGGCGTCGCCCTGCAGGTCGGCCACGTACTGCTCCATGCGGGTGAGCGCCTCGCCCGAGCTGAAGCCCGGCGCCGCCTCGCCCTGGATGTTGAAGGACGGCATGCCGTTGTAGCGGTACAGCGCCGAGGGGCCGTACATCCAGCGCGAGGTGGCGATGGTGGAGAAGGGCGCCATCGCCCCGCTGTTGGTGCGCAGGCTCCACAGGCCGATGTCCTCCGGGTTCATGCGGTAGGGCGCGTCGGCCTGCAGGTAGACGTTCTTCACCCGGTTGCGGTCGATGAAGTCGCCGATGTAGATGCTGCCGATGGTGGAAGTGAGCAGGGTGTTGATCTGCGCCTGGCCGATGCCCAGCGCGCCGGCCTTGGCGCGGTCGATATCGACCTGCAGCTGCGGCTGGTCTTCCAGGCCCTGGAAGCGCACCTGGCGCAGGTCGGGATCCTTGCGGGCGGTGGCCAGCAGCTTGTCGCGCAGGCCGAGGAACTGGTCGCGCGGCATGCTGGAGATGTTCTGCAGCTGCAGGTCGAAGCCGGCGGAGTTGCCCAGGCCCGACACCGAGGGCGGCACGATCACCACGATCAGCCGCGCCACCGGGTCGTTGGCCAGCGCCTGGCGCGCGCGCTCGCGAATCGCGAAGACGCTGTTCTCTGTGCCCTTGCGCTCGCTCCAGTCCTTGAGCTTGATGAAGGCCTGGCCCTGGTTCTGGCCCGAGCCGGCATTGCTGAAGCCCGGCGAGGTGAACACGCCCTCGACGTTGGCCGCGTCCTTCTCGCGGAAGTGCGTGCTGATGCGCTGCGCCACCGCGCGCGTCTGCTCCAGCGTCGCGCCTTCGGGCAGCGTGTAGTTGACGATCAGCGAGCCCTGGTCCTCGTCGGGCAGGAAGCCGGTGGGCGTCTTCATGAACATCGCCACCATGCCGGCGACGATCAGCACGTAGATGCCCATGAAGAGCGCGCGCCGCGGCAGCCGCTTGCGCAGACTGCCTTCGTAGCGGTCCACCTGGCGGTCGAAGAAGCGGTTGAACCAGCCGAAGAAGCCGGTGGTCTTCTTCTGGTCGGCCGTGTGCTGCTTGAGCAGCTGGCCGCACAGCGCGGGCGTGAGGATCAGCGCCACCAGCACCGACAGCACCATGGCCGAGACGATGGTGATCGAGAACTGCCGGTAGATGATGCCGGTGGCGCCGCCGAAGAAGGCCATCGGCAGGAACACGGCCGACAGCACCACGCCGATGCCGATCAGCGCGCCGGTGATCTCGCCCATCGACTTGCGCGTGGCCTCCTTGGGCGAGAGGTGCTCCTCGGCCATCAGGCGCTCGACGTTCTCGACCACCACGATCGCGTCGTCCACCAGCAGGCCGATGGCCAGCACCATGCCGAACATCGTCAGCATGTTGATCGAATAGCCGAACACCGACAGCACGCCGAAGGTGCCCAGCAGCACCACCGGCACCGCGATGGCCGGAATGAGCGTGGCGCGCCAGTTCTGCAGGAACAGGAACATCACCAGCACCACCAGCACGATGCCCTCGATCAGCGTCTTGACCACGTCGTGGATGGCCTGCTCGACGAAGGGCGTGGTGTCCACCGGGTAGGCGACCTCGACGCCGGCCGGGAAGGCGCCGCGCAGTTGCTCCACCGTGGCCTTCACGGCCGCGATGGACTGCAGCGCGTTGGCGTCCGGCGCCAGGCGCACCGCGATGCCCGAGGCCGGAAAGCCGTTGAAGTTGCCGCTGAAGGTGTAGTTGGCCGAGCCCAGCTCGACGCGTGCCACGTCCTTGAGCAGCACGGTGGAGCCGTCCGGGTTGCTGCGCACCAGGATGGCCTGGAATTCCTCGGCCGTGCGCAGGCGCGACTGGGCATTGACCACCGCGTTGAGCTGCTGGCCCGGCGGCGCCGGCTGGTCGCCGATCTGGCCTGCGGCCAGCTGCACGTTCTGCGACTGGATGGCCGTCTGCACGTCCGAGGGCGTGAGCGAATAGCTGCGCAGGCGGAAGGGGTCGAGCCAGATGCGCATCGCGTACTGGCCGCCGATGACCTGCACCTCGCCCACGCCCTCCACCCGGCTGATCGGGTCCTGCAGGTCGCTCACCAGGTAGTCGGCCACGTCGCCGGGCGCCATGCGGCCGCTCTTGTCGTAGAGCGTCACGAACAGGTCGGTGGCCACGCCGGCCTTGCGCACCGTGATGCCCTGGTCCTGCACCTGCTGCGGCAGGCGCGGGATGGCCTGCTGCACGCGGTTCTGCACCTGCACCTGCGCGGTGTCGGGGTTGGTGCCGGGCTGGAAGCTCACCAGGATCTGCACGCGCCCCGAGGAGTCGCTGCGCGCCGTCATGTAGAGGTAGCCGTCCAGGCCGGTGAGCTGCTGCTCGATGACCTGCGTGACGCTGTTCTCCAGCGTCTGCGCGTTGGCACCGGGGTAGTACGAGAAGATGCTCACCGAAGGCGGCGCCACCGTCGGGTAGCGCGTGAGCGGCAGCAGGTGGATGGCCAGGGCGCCGGCCAGCATGATCGTGATCGCGATGACCCAGGCGAAGATGGGCCGGTCGATGAAGTAGCGGGAGATCATCGGCGGCGGGTCAGGGCTTGCGGGCGGCTTCGGCTGCGGTGCCCGTGGCGGCGCCGGAGGCCGTGGGCGAGACCGGCGTGCCGTTCTGCGGTGCCGCGGCGGCCGCGGGCGGCTCGTCGACCGGCTTGACGGTCGTGCCCGGCTGCACGTTCTGGCCGCCGGCCATCACCAGCCGGTCGCCGGGCTTGAGTCCCTCGCTCACCAGCCAGTTCTGGCCCACCGAGCGCGCGACCACCACGTTGCGCAGCTCGAGCTTGTTCTCGGCCGTCACCAGGCGCGCCTGCGGCGTGCCCCGGCGGTCGCGGATGATGGCGGCCTGCGGCACCAGGATGCCGTCGGGCGTGGCGCCCTCGGTCACCACGGCGCGCACGTACATGCCGGGCAGCAGCAGCCCGTCGGGGTTGGGGAAGCGCGCGCGCAGCGTGACCGAACCGCTGCTCGGGTCCACCGTCACTTCGGTGAGCTGCACGCGGCCCTCGGCCGGGTAGGGCGTGCCGTCCTCCATCACGAGCGACACGCGTTGAGACTCGTCCTGGCGGTTGATCCTGCCGGCCATCAGCGCCTGGCGCATGCGCACCAGCTCGGCGCTGGACTGGGTGATGTCGACGTAGATCGGATCGAGCTGCGAGATGGTCAAGAGCGGCGTGGCCTGCGAGGCGCTCACCAGCGCGCCCGGCGTGACGCTGCTGCGGCTGGTGCGCCCGGCGATGGGCGCCTTCACCTGGGTGTACTGCAGGTTGATGCGCGCCGTGTTGAGCAGGGCCGTCTGCACCTTCACCGCGGCCTGGGCCTGCTCGTAGGCGGCCTGGGCGTTGTCGTGCTCCTGCTTGCTCACCGCATTCTGCGGCAGCAGCGCCTTGTAGCGCTCGGCCAGCGCGCGCGTGGAGCTGACGGTGGCGCGGGCGTTGGCCAGGGCGCCTTCCTGCTGCTGCACCGCGGCCTGGAAGGGGGCGGGGTCGATCTCGTACAGCACCTGCCCGGCCTTGACGGCGGCGCCCTCGGTGAAGGGCCGGCTGCGGATGATGCCGCCCACCTGCGGGCGCACCTCGGCCACCATGAAGGCGGCGGTGCGGCCCGGCAGCTCGGTGCGCAGCGGCACGCTCTGGCTCTGCAGGGTGCGCACGGTGACTTCGGGCACGGCGGGCGCGGCCGCTTTCGGCTGTTCGCGGCAGGCGCCCAGCAAAAGCAGGGCGCACAGGGGCACGAGGCCCAGGAATCTGGAAGAACTCAAGAGATCGCCTTCTCGGGAATCGGGTGGCGTGCGGGGGTCGTCGCGTGCCGCGGAACGCCCCGGGTCGGGCGCCATCACGGCTGGATGAGGAGAACCTGACTGCACGCGAAAGTTGCAAGCGTAAGCCGGTTCTGTGAACGGTGTGCAAAGTTTCGTTGCATTTCCGAGGCCCGTGTCGGTCGAATGCCCGGGTCGCGCGCTCGGTCTGGGCACGCAAAAGGAAATACTGTATAAAAATACAGTCATCGATCCATCATGGGCCAACCTTCCCCCGACCCTTTCTCGTCCCTTCTGCTGCCGGCAGAGGCGGGGGTGTGGCGCGCCGACGAGCTGGGGGCGGCCGATGCCCCGGCCCTGCCCACCGGCCATCCCGCGCTCGATGCGCAACTGCCCGGCGGGGGCTGGCCGGTCGGCGCGCTGACCGAGGTGCTGCAGGCGGCGCCCGACGCCCATGTCTGGTCCCTGCTGCTGCCCGCGCTGGCCCAGGCGGTGGCCCGGCATCCGCGGGCACGCGCGCCGGTGGTGCTGATCGGTGCGCCGCACGAGCCCTTCGGCCGCGCGCTGGCCGCGGCGGGCGTGCCGGTCGAGGCATTGCTGTGGGTGCGGGCCGAGGCTGCGTCAGCGCGGCTCTGGAGCTGCGAGCAGGCCCTGCGCTGCGCGGACGTGGCGGCCGTGCTGGCCTGGCTGCCCCAGGCGCGGGTGGGCGAGTTGCGCCGGCTGCAGCTCGCCGCGGCGCGGCACGAGGGGCTGCTGTTCGTCTTCCGGCCGGTGTCGGCGGCGCAGGGCGCCTCGCCCGCCCGCCTGCGCCTGCAGGTCGAGCGCACCGCCGAGCCCGGCGGCATGGACGTGCACATCCTCAAGCGCCGCGGCCCGCCGCTGGCCGCGCCCGTCACGCTGCCGGCGCGCAGCGAGCGCATGGCGGCCCTGCTGGCGGCCGCACGGCTGCGCCGTCGCGAGCGGCAGGCCTGGCGCACGACCAGGCCCGAGGCGATGGCCGGCGCCACCGTGGTGCGGCTGGACGAGCGCCGGTCGTCGCGCCCCGCCGCCAGCGCATCGACACCGGCAGGAGATCCCCATGCACTGGCTGGCCCTGCAGTGGTTGCCTGAGCCGGCGCCCGAGGCCGTGGCCGCGGCCGCGCCCGAGGGCGCGCCGAGCGGCGACGCACTGGCAGCCGCCGCGTCCCTGGCGGCGCAGGTCGAGGCTGCGCCCGTGCGCATGCCCGTGTCGCCCGAGGCGCTGGGCTGGTGGGCGCTGGGCTATACGCCGCACGTCGTCTGGCAGGACGAGGCGCTGATGCTGGAAGTCTCGGCCTGCGAGCGGCTGTGGGGCGGGCGGCGCTCCCTCATGCGCCAGCTACAGCATACGAATCCGGCTCCAACGCCCGTCAAGCAAGCGCAGGGTGCTACGAGTTTGATAGCACTGGCCCGCCTGCGCATGTACGCCGCCGGCCAGCGCCCGCCGCCTGCGGAGGCACGCCAGACGCCTTCGGCGCTGCCCTTGTCCGTGCTCGGCGCCGCGCAGCCGCACCTTGATGTCCTGGCGCGCATGGGCTGCCGCACCTGGGGGCAGGTGGCGGCGCTGCCGCGCGCCGGGCTCGTGCGGCGCTTCGGTGCCGGTCTGCGCGAGGCGCTGGACATCGCCTGGGGCCAGCGGCCCGAACGCCACGCCTGGCTCACGCTGCCCGAGGTCTTCGACCAGAAGGCGGAGCTGCCGGCCCTGGCCACCAGCGCGCCCGAACTGCTGTGGGCGGCCCAGCGGCTGCTGGCGGCGCTGCGCATCTGGCTGCAGGCGCGTCAGCGCGGCGTGCTGGCCTTCGAGCTCGAATGGACGCTGGACCTCAAGCGCCTGAACGGCGTCGACCTGCCGCGCCAGCAGCAATTGCGGGTGCGCACCGCCGAGCCCACGCAGGACATGGCCCACCTGCGCCGCCTGCTGGCCGAACGGCTGGCCGTCACCCAGCTGGCGGCGCCCACCGGCTGGCTGCGCCTGCGCTCCCTCGAGACCGTGCCCTGGGGCGGCGCCGCCCGCAGCTTCCTGCCCGAGGACAACCGCCCCGGCGAGCCGCTGCACGAACTGGTCGAGAAGCTCAGCGCCCGCCTGGGCCCGCAGCAGGTGCTGGTGGCGCGCCCGCAGGCCGACCACCGGCCCGAGCGCATGCAGGCCTGGGGGCCGGCGGTGCAGGCGCAGGCACCGGGCCTGGCCAAGCCCGCGCAGGCGGTGCCCTCCCGCCTGGCCGGCGACCCGGGGGCCGACCTGCTGCCGCACTGGGTGATGAGCGCGCCGCTCGAACTCGAGGTGCATGGCGAACAGCCCCACTACCAGGGCGCGCTGCGTTCGCTGGTCGGCCCGCAGCGCATCGAGGGCGACGGCTGGTGGGAGGAGGGCGAGTCGGGCGGCGCCCCCGCCGAGCGCGACTACTACGTGGCCGAGAGCCCGGGTGCCGGGCTGGTGTGGATCTTCCGCGAGCGGCCCGGCGCGCAGCATGCCGATCGCGCGCCGCGCTGGTTCCTGCAGGGCCTGTATGCCTGACGACCATGCCTGAACTCAGCGACAAGGACGAACACGCCCGGCGCCGCCGGCTGCGGATGGCCCAGGCGGCGGCCAACGAACCGGTGTCCGAGCCGGTGGCCGTCGTGCCCGATGGCCTGCCCGACTACGCCGAGCTGCACTGTCTTTCCAACTTCAGCTTCCAGCGCGGCGCCTCGCACCCGTGGGAGCTGGCCGTGCGTGCCTGGTCGCTGGGCTACCGGGGCCTGGCCATCACCGACGAATGCTCGGTGGCCGGCGTGGTGCGGGCCCTGTCGGGGCTGAAGGAATTCATCGAGGACCTCGACGAGAAGGAGCGGCGTGACCCGAGCTTGCCCAAGACGCCGCGCAACCCCGACTTCCGCCTGCTCTACGGCAGCGAATTCGTCTTCGAGCGCTTCACGCTGGTGGCGCTGGCGCGCGACCTCGACGGCTGGGGCCAGCTGTGCGAGCTGATCACCGACGCCCGCATGGCCGCCGACAAGGGCCACTACCACCTGCCCTGGGACCCGGTGCGCCTGGCCGCGCTGCAGCGCTGCGAACTGCTGCTCGTGCCGCACCGGCAGCCCGGCGATGCTATCGATTCCATAGCTGTCTGTGCAGACGTGGCGGGCGTTGCAGCCGTTTTTCCCTCGAATCTCTGGCTGGTGGTCGAACTCTTCAACGAACTCGACGACGACCTCTGGCTGGCCGCGATGCGCGAGGTCGGCGAGCGCACCGGCGTGCCCCTGGTGGCGGCCGGCGACGTGCACATGCACGTGCGCTCGCGCAAGCCGCTGCTGGACGTCGTCACCGCCGTGCGCGAGGGCCGCCCCGTGGCCGAGTGCGGCTTCGCGCGCCGCGCCAACGCCGAGCGCCACCTGCGCTCGCGCCTGCGGCTGGCGCAGACCTACCCGCCCGAACTGCTGGCCAACACGATGGTGGTGCGCTCGCGCTGCGGCTTCTCGCTGGAGGAATTGCGCGCGCACTACCAGTACCCGCTGGAGGTGGTGGGGCCGCACGAGACGCCCACCGAGACGCTGGCGCGCAAGACCTGGGCCGGCGCCCACGAGCGCTACCGGCAGGGCATTCCGCCCAAGGTGCGGCAGCAGGTGCTGAACGAACTCGCGCTGATCGCCGAGAAGAAGTACGAGATGTTCTTCCTCACGGTCGAGGACGTGGTGCGCTTCGCCAGGGAGAAGAAGATCCTCTGCCAGGGCCGCGGCTCGTCGGCCAATTCGGCCGTCTGCTACTGCCTGGGCATCACGGCCGTGAACCCCGACGACGGCAACCTGCTGTTCGAGCGTTTCCTCAGCCGCGCGCGCGACGAGCCGCCCGACATCGACGTCGACTTCGAGCACCAGCGCCGCGAGGAGGTGATCCAGTACATCTACGAGAAATACGGCCGCCACCGCGCCGCCATCGCCGCCGTCGTCATCAGCTACCGCTCGCGCAGCGCGATTCGCGACGTGGGCAAGGCGCTGGCCATCGACGAGCGCCTGATCGACGCCTTCGCCAAGGACCACTACTGGTTCGACGACCCCATCCTCGACCAGCGGCTGGAAGAGGCCATGGCCCGCGCCGGCGTGCGCGAGGGCCTGCACCGCCTCAGGCTGTGGATCGAGCTCACGCGCACGCTCAAGGGCTTTCCGCGCCACCTCTCGCAGCACGTGGGCGGCTTCGTGCTGGCCGAGCACAAGGTCAGCCGGCTGGTGCCGATCGAGAACGCCTCCATGCCCGATCGCTCCGTCATCCAGTGGGACAAGGACGACCTGGAGGACATGGGCATGCTCAAGGTCGACGTGCTCGCGCTGGGCATGCTCAGCGCCATCCGGCGCGGGCTCGACTTCATGAACCGCTGGCGCGGTGCGCTGCAACCTTCGACGTACCCGCCGTTGGAGATGCATCAGCTGCCCATCGACGACGAGCCCACCTACGACATGCTCTGCGACGCCGACACCATCGGCGTGTTCCAGATCGAGAGCCGGGCACAGATGTCGATGCTGCCGCGCCTGAAGCCGCGCTGCTACTACGACCTGGTGATCGAGGTCGCCATCGTGCGGCCCGGCCCCATCCAGGGCGGCATGGTGCATCCGTACCTCAGGAACCGCGAGAAGAAGCGGCGCAGGGAGCCGATCCACAACCCCTATCCGGCACTCGACGAGGCGCTGGGACGCACGCTGGGCGTGCCCATCTTCCAGGAGCAGGTGATGCAGATCGCGATGATCGCCGCCGGCTTCAGCGCCGACGAGGCCGACCGCCTGCGCCGCGCCATGGCGGCCTGGAAACGCAAGGGCGGCATCGACAAGTTCCACGACCAGCTGGTGGACGGCATGGTGGCCCATGGCTACGACCGCGAGTTCGCCGAAGGCATCTTCCGCCAGTGCCAGGGCTTCGGCGAGTACGGCTTTCCCGAAAGCCATGCGGCCAGCTTCGCCAAGCTCGTCACCGTGAGCGCCTGGCTCAAGCTGCACGAGCCGGCCTGCTTTCTCGCGGCGATGCTCGACTCGCAGCCGATGGGCTTCTATTCGCCCTCGCAGCTGGTGCAGGACGCGCGCCGCCATGGCGTGGAGGTGCGGCCGGTGGATGTGATGTGCAGCGCCATCGACTGCACGCTGGAGCCGCGCGCGGACGATGCGCCGTCGCCGCACCTCGACCCGCGCCATGCGCAGCGCCAGGGCCGGCCCGGCCAGCCGGCCGTGCGCCTGGGGCTCTCGCGCATCACGGGGCTGAGCCAGGCCGGTGCGAAGCGCTTGGTGGAGGCCCGTGCGCAACGTCCGTTCGCGAGCGTCGAGGACCTGGCCCTGCGCGCCGAGCTCGACCCGCGCGACATGGCCGCCCTGGCCGGCGCCGAAGCGCTCGTTGCCCTGTCGGGCCACCGCCGGCAACAGGTGTGGGAGGCCACGGCCACGCGCGGGCTGGCGGGTCGGGCGAAGGGCCTGCTCAAGGGCGTTCCCATCCATGAGCCTTCGTTGGCCCTGCCGGCGGCCCCCGAGGGCGAGGAGATCGTCGGCGACTACGCCGCGCTGGGCCTGACCCTGCGCCGCCACCCGCTCGCGCTGCTGCGCCCGAGGCTGGCGCGCCTGAAGCTGCAGAGCGCGCAGGCGCTGCGCGATGCACCGCACGGCGCCACCGTGCGCGCCTGCGGCATCGTCACCGTGCGCCAGCGGCCCGGCACCGCCAAGGGCACCATCTTCGTCACCCTGGAGGACGAGACCGGCCCCGTCAACGTCATCGTCTGGAGCCACGTGGTCGAGGCCTGGCGCGAGCCGCTGCTCAAGTCGCACCTGCTGGCGGTGCAGGGCACCTGGCAGCGCGACACCGAGAGCGGCGGCAACGTGCAGCACCTGGTGGCCCAGCGCTTCAAGGACCTCACGCCCTGGCTGGGCCGCCTCGCGCAGGGGCAGCGAAGCCGGGATTTCCATTGAACCTTCATCACCGACATGCCCTGTGGCCCACCCGCCGAATCCGCAAGCGCCGCGAGGTCTTCGGTGTGCGCACGGGCTTGGGCTACCCTGTAACCATGACCGCGACGCTCATCGCTCCCCGGCACGCCGGCGCTCCCATCGGCCCACCGCCGCCGGCACCCGACGTGCCCCAGCCCCCATCGTCCCCGCCCATCGTCGTGCCGCCTCCGCCCGCCGGCGACCCGCCGCCGGCCGACCCGCCCTTCACCGACCCCGGCGCGCCGCCGCCCGTGGCCGACCCGCCCCCCGCTGCCTTGGTGCTCGGCCGTGTGCATGCACGCCGCCTGCGCGAGGTGTACCGCTCGGCAGGCTGGCCCTGCTGCGACGCGATCGAGGTCGACCTGCTCGCGGCCGGCCTGCTCGAGCGCCAGCGTTCGGCGCACGGCCACGAGACCCTGCGCGTGAGCGACCGCGGCATCGCGCACATCGCCTCGTCGCTGGTGGTCAACCGCGGCGCGCTGTCGGCGCACGAGGCGCTGGTCGAGCAGGTCGCGCGCGAGATGACGCGCAACGGCCGCATCGCCTGGCGCGGCCTGAGCCTGCGCGCGCGCCTGGCGCCGACGGAGGAGGGCGGCAAGCCGCGCTGGTGCATCGCGCGGCCCGACGTCTTCTCCATCCGCAACACCAGCGTCGAGGCCTACGCCCAGCCGGTGGTGCACGAGGTCAAGGTCAGTCGCGCCGACCTGCTGGGCGACCTGCGCAAGCCCGACAAGCGTGCCGCGTACCTCGACCTGGGCGGCGAGTGCTGGTACGTGCTGGGGCGCGACGCGCGCGGCCGGCCCATCGCCGAGCCCGAGGAAATCCCCGAGGGCTGCGGCGTGCTGGTGCAGGAGGGCGCGCGCCTCGTCGTGGCGCGCGCCGCGACGCATCGGCCGGTGCAGCGCCTGCCCTTCAGCGTGTGGATGGCCCTCGCGAAAGCCCAGCCCGTGGCCGGTTTCGACGAGGAATCGCAGGAGTTCCTGGGCGCACTGGCCTGAAGCGCAGCACGTGGCGGCACCGCGACCGGCGGTCTGGACCTGCCGGGCAGACGCAAACAGAATGAACTTTTGTTTTCAGGCCTCCGGAGTCCGCCCGCATGCAACCCGTGCTCGAGATCGTCAAGCGCAACGCGAAGTCCTTCACCTACAGCGTGCGCGCGCCCCGATCGGGTGGCGTGTTGCCGGTGTCCTGCTACGTCGATGGGGGCTTCGCCACGTTCGCCGAATGCCTCTCGGATGCGGCGGAAGCCTTCAGTCCGTATTTCCCGCGTGTCTACGTGCGGTTTCAGGGCCTGTGCGTGGGCGAGCACATGGTCATGCGCCTGCGTGCCCAGCCCGAGGCGCTCGCCGACCATCTGATGCAGGAGTACGAGCGCAAGAAGCGGGTGGCCGACAGTGAGGGCGATGCCGAGCCGGACCTGCGCGTCGCCTGAGCCCTGTGGCCCGCGACAAGCGCGAAAAAAAGAACCCGGCCGGAGCCGGGTTCCTTCTTTCGTGCGATGCGCGGTGATCAGCGCGTCATCGCATTGATCACCACGGCCGAGATCACGCCGGTGGCGATCGCCGCCAGCACGTAGTCCGACCCGTTCTGCACCCAGTAGTAGCCGCGCGGCGGCTGGCGCAGCCCGTGGCCGCGCCAGTCCTGCACCACGTACTGCGGCCGGCGGTACTGCGGCGGCA
>JAVHYA010000122.1 GCA_031119395.1 Pseudomonadota bacterium | reverse complement strand
GAAGGTCTGCCAGCCGCTCGCGCCCAGCACGATGGCGGCCTGCTCCTCGTCGGTGCCCTGCGCCTGCATCAGCGGCACCAGTTCGCGCGCGATGAAGGGGAAAGTCACGAACACGGTGGCCAGCACGATGCCCGGCACGGCGAAGATGATCTTGATGTCGTGCGCCGCCAGCCACGGGCCCAGCCAGCCCTGCGCGCCGAAGACCAGCACGTAGATCAGGCCCGCCACCACCGGCGACACCGCGAACGGCAGGTCGACCAGCGTGGTCAGGAAGGCCTTGCCCTTGAACTCGAACTTGGCGATGGCCCAGGCCGCCGCCACGCCGAACACCAGGTTCAGCGGCACCGAGATCGCGGCGACGATCAGCGTGAGCCGGATCGCCGACCACGCATCGGGCTCCTTGAGCGCCTCCCAGTACGCGTCCCAGCCCTTGCGCAGCGCTTCGGTCGCGACGGCCGCCAGCGGCAGCACCAGGAAGAAGAACATGAACAGCAGCGCCAGGCCGATCAGCGTCCAGCGGACGGCCGGCGACTCGGTGGTGCCTGCCTGCGCCCGCCGCACCGGGGCGCGCATTCCCGTGCCGCCGCTCATGGTGAAACCTCCGCGCTTCGCGCTTCGGTGCGAGCGCCTTCGGGGGGCCGTGCGGCGCTCATGCCGACGCCCCCCGCCTGCGCTGCCAGCCCTGCAGCGCGTTGATGACCAGCAGCATGAGGAAGGAGAAGATCAGCATCACGAGCGCCACCGCGGTGGCACCCGCATAGTCGTACTGCTCGAGCTTGCCGATGATGATGAGCGGCGTGATTTCCGAGATCATGGGCATGTTGCCGGCGATGAAGATGACCGAGCCGTATTCGCCGATGGCGCGCGCGAAGGCCATCGCGAAGCCGGTCAGCAGCGCCGGCGTGATCGACGGCAGGATGACCAGGCGGAAGGTCTGCCAGCGCGTCGCGCCGAGCGAGGTGGCGGCCTCTTCCAGCTCCTTCTCGGTGTCTTCGAGCACCGGCTGCACCGTGCGCACCACGAAGGGCAGCCCGATGAAGATCAACGCGATCACCACGCCGGCGGGCGTGAAGGCCAGCTTGATGCCCAGCGGCTCCAGGTACTGGCCGATCCAGCCGTTGCCGGCCAGCAGCGCGGTCAGCGAGATGCCCGCCACCGCGGTGGGCAGGGCGAAAGGAAGATCCACCAGGGCGTCGACGATCTTCTTGCCGGGAAACTTGTAGCGCACCAGCACCCAGGCCACCAGCAGGCCGGCGAAGAGGTTCACCAGCGCGGCCAGGAAGGACGCGCCGAAGGTCAGGCGGTACGACGCCAGCACGCGCGGCGCCGTGACGGCGACCCAGAACTGCTCCCAGCTCATCGTGAAGGTCTTGAAGACCAGCGCCGACAGCGGGATGAGGACGATGAGGCAGAGGTACAGCAGCGTGTACCCGAGCGTGAGGTGGAAGCCCGGCAGCACCCGCTTGGAACCGCCGGCCCTGCCACGCGAAATCGGCGCTGCCGCGGACGGCAGCGCCGATGAAACGGCACTGGTCATGGCGTTACCGGCCGGGCGTGTAGAGCTTGTCGAACTGGCCGCCGTCGTTGAAGTGCACCTTCTGCGCTTCGCTCAGGCTGCCGAAGAGTTCCTGCACCGTGAACAGCTGCAGCGGCTTGAAGACGGCGGCGTGCTTCTTGAGCACGGCCTGCGAGCGCGGACGCAGCGCGTGCTTGGCAGCGATCTCCTGCGCCTCGTCGGAGTACAGCCAGTCCAGGTAGGCCTTGGCCAGCTCGCCGGTGCCCTTCTTGGCGACCGTGCGCTCGACCACGGCGACCGGGTTCTCGGCCAGGATGCTGATGCTGGGGTACACCGCATCGACCTTGCCGGCGCCGAACTCGCGGTCGATGGACACCACTTCCGACTCGAAGGTGATCAGCGCATCGCCGATGTTGCGCTGCAGGAAGGCGGTCGTCGCATCGCGGCCGCCGCGCGCGAGCACCGGCACGTTCTTGAACAGCTTGCCGACGAACTCGGCGGCCTGGGCGTCGGTGCCGCCCTTCTTCTTCACGTAGCCCCAGGCGGCCAGGTAGGCATAGCGGCCGTTGCCGCCGGTCTTGGGATTGACGATCACGACCTGCACGCCGGGCTTGACCAGGTCTTCCCAGTCCTTGATGCCCTTGGGGTTGCCGTTGCGCACGAGGAACAGCATGGTCGAGGTGGTCGGCGCCGCGTTGTCGGGGAACTTCTTCGCCCAGTCCTTGGCCACCACGCCCTTGTCGGCGAGGAACTCGATGTCGGTGCTGGTGTTCATCGTCACCACGTCCGCATCCAGGCCATCGGCCACGGCGCGGGCCTGGGCGCTCGAGCCGGCGTGCGACTGGTCGATCTTCACATCGACGCCCTTGGTCTTCTTGTAGTGCGCGACGAAGGCGGCGTTGTAGTCCTTGTAGAACTCGCGCGCCACGTCGTAGGAGACGTTCAGGAGCTGGTTCTGCGCCCATGCGGCCCCGGTGAAGGCCGATGAGGCGACGATGAACGCGGCGGCGATGTTCTTGATTCTGGAAGTCATGGTGATGTGAAGGTTTCGAAACTCTGGCGCCCAGCTTCCCGCTGCTCGAAAAGGCGGCTGGGCGCGTCCGTCAGGGATTCGAGGAGGGCGAGGCCCAGGGGCCAGTCGCCGTGTCCCGAATCGACGTTGATGTGGCCGGCATTTTGCATCCGGACGAATTCGCTGCCCCAGGCGCGGGCATAGGCACCCGCCAGGCGCACCGGGCAGAACGGATCGTTGCTGCTGGCAACCACGATGCTGCGGTAGGGCAGCCGCCCGTACGGCACGGGCGCGAAGTCGTTCAGCGCGGCACGGCGTTCCGGGTCCGCGGGCGCCACCAGCAGCGCCCCGGCGATGCGCGACGCCGCCGCCTCGCCCAGGTGGGCGGTGGCGATGCAGCCCAGGCTGTGCGCGGCGATCACCACCGGCTGCTCCTGCGCCAGGATGAGCCGCTCCAGGGCGCCCACCCACGCTTCGCGCTTGGGCGACACCCAGTCGTCCTGCACCACGCGGCGGGCCGACTGCATGCGCTCCGCCCACAGGCTCTGCCAGTGGCCGGGGCCGGAGTCGCGCCAGCCGGGGACGATGATGACCGGGGTCGTCACGGCGACTTACTTGTTCGGCTGGGGAGTCAGACGGAGATACGGGCGCACCGCGTTCCAGCCCTTGGGGAAGCGCTCCTTCAGCTCGGCCGGGTCCTGCAGGCTGGGGATGATGACGACGTCGTCGCCATCCTTCCAGTTGGCCGGCGTGGCCACCTTGTGGCTGTCGGTGAGCTGCAGCGAGTCGATCACGCGCAGGATCTCGTCGAAGTTGCGGCCGGTGCTCGCCGGGTAGGTGATGGTGGCGCGCACCACGTGCTTGGGGTCGATGATGAACACGCTGCGCACGGTGGCCGTGGCCGAGGCGTTCGGATGGATCAGGTCGTAGAGCTCGGCCACCTTGCGGTCCGCATCCGCGAGGATGGGGAAATTCACCGTGGTGTTCTGCGTCTCGTTGATGTCGCCGATCCACTCCCTGTGCTTGTCGACCGGGTCGACGCTGATGGCGATCGGCTTGACCCCGCGCTTGGCGAACTCGCCGCCCAGCGCGGCGGTCTTGCCCAGCTCGGTGGTGCACACCGGCGTGAAGTCCGCCGGATGCGAGAACAGGACGACCCATGAATTGCCGGCCCATTCGTGGAAATGGATCGGGCCTTCGGACGAGTCCTGGGTGAAATCGGGGGCGGTGTCGCCCAGTCGCAAGGTGGCCATGTCGCGTGCTCCTGTGGATCGAATCGGACGGCCGATTGTCGAAAGCACGCCTACGAACTCAAACGAATATCTGCTTGTTTGAATATGCCTCTGGCCGAATAACGGCGCGGCGGAATGCTATCGAAACGATAGCTGACGATGCCCGTCAGGCGGGCACCACCGCCAGATTCGACCCCAGATTCAGCTCGTCGTCGCACTTCTGCAGGTGCTCGGCAAAGAAGTCCAGCAGCAGCCGGACGGCCGGGACCAGCGCCCGCCGCGGCGGATACATCGCGTGCACGATGCCCGACGGCGGGTGCCAGCCCGGCAGCGCCTCGACCAGGCGCCCGGCGCGCAGGTCGTCCTGGCACATGTAGTCGGGCATGAAGCCCGCGCCCACGCCCTGCACGATCGCAAAGCGCAGCGTCAGCAGGTCGTCGGCCAGGTAGCGCGGAAAGGGCGTGTAGACGAAGCTGCGCCCGTCCGGACCCACCAGCAAGGTGCCGGTGCGCGTGTCGGCCGCCGACATCGCCACCGCATCCAGCCCGGCCAGGTTCTCCGGCCCCTGCAACGGCTGGCGGCGGGCCAGCACCTCCGGCGCGGCGACCAGCAGCAGCCGGCTGCGGCTGAAGCTGCGGGCGGCCAGCGTGGCGCTGTTCTCGATCTCGGCCCGCACGCGCAGCGCCATGTCCACGCCCTCCTCCACCGGGTCGACCGGGCGATTGAGCACCCGCATCTCGACCGTGACGCCCGGATGGCGCTTCATGAAGATGGGCAGGATCGGCCCCACGCTGCTCTGCGCCAGCGTCACCGGGCAGCTCAGCCGCACCGTGCCGCGCGGCTCCTTCTGCACCTGGGCCACGGCCTCGGCACCGGCCTCCGCCGTGTCGCGCACCGCGATGCAGTGGCGCAGGTAGATCTCGCCCGCCGGCGTGAGCGACAGGCGCCGCGTGCTGCGTTGCAGCAGCTGCACGCCCAGCGCGGCCTCCAGTTCGGCCACCCGCCGCGACAGACGCGACTTGGGCACGTTCAGGGCCTTGCTGGCCGCGGTGAAGCCTCCCCGCTCCGCCACTTCGGCGAAGAACAGCATGTCGTTCAGGTCTTGCATGGGCGTCGATTGTTCTCGTGGCGGGACAAAGAGTCGCCATTTTGGCGTCTTATCGATCGATTGGTGCGCCCATAGACTTATTGCCATGCCGCTCCGAACCCTTGACCGCGGGGCGACGCCAACCCACCCACGAAAGAGGTTCCCCATGAAGCTGCTTCAAGTCGATTCCAGCGTCCTCGGCACGAATTCCGTCTCGCGCCAGCTCACGGCCGAGATCACGGCCGAATGGCTCGCCAGCCACCCCGGCACCACCGTCGAGGTGCTGGACCTCGCCACGGACACGCCCAACCACTTCAGCGCCGATGCCCTGGGCATCAAGGCCGGCCTGCAGGCCGAGCCCACCGAGGCGCAGCGCCGCGAGAACGCCGTCTCGGAGCGCCTGGTGAGCCAGTTCCTGGCGGCCGACGTGATCGTCGTCGGCGCCCCGCTCTACAACTTCTCGGTCCCCAGCCAGCTCAAGGCCTGGATCGACCGCCTCGCCCAGGTCGGCCGCACCTTCAAGTACACCGAGAAGGGCCCCGTCGGCCTGGCCGGCGGCAAGACCGTGATCGTGGCCTCGACCCGCGGCGGCATGTATTCCACCAGCGACGCCGGCAACGCCATGGAACACCAGGAAAGCTACCTGAAGACCATCTTCGGCTTCTTCGGCATCACCGACGTTCGCATCGTGCGCGCCGAAGGCCTGGCGATGGGCGACGCACCCAAGGCCGCGGCGCTGGCAGCGGCGCGCGCCGACATCGCCACGGCCACGGCCCAGGCGGCCAACCAGGACCAGGCCACGCTGGCGGCCTGAGGCGCCGGCCGCCCAGGCGCGGCATCGGAACGACAACGCGCCGGCGATCCGCAAGGATCGCCGGCGCGTTGCGTTGGATGGCTGGGCTTCAGCCGTTGTGCGTCTTGACCCAGGCGACGTACTTGTCCATCCAGCCCTGGAGGAAGTTCCTGGTCGCCTCGTTGCCGACGTGGCCCTTGTCGTCGAACAGGTCTTCCTTGTTCTGGATGAAGGCCTCGGGCTGGCCCAGGGTGGGCACGTCCAGGTAGGCCAGCACGTTGCGCAGGTGCTGCTGCGCCAGCGCGGTGCCGATGGCGCCGACCGACACGCCGATCACGCCGGCGGGCTTGCCGGCCCAGGCGCTCTGGCCGTAGGGCCGCGATGCCTGGTCGATCGCGTTCTTCAGCACGCCGGGAATGGAGCGGTTGTACTCGGGCGTGACGAACAGCAGGCCCTGCGCGGCGGCGATCTCGCTCTTGAACTTGAGCACCTCGGGGGCCTGCTTGCCGTCGTGGTCCTGGTTGTACAGCGGCAGGTTGTCGATGCGCAGGTGCTCGAAGCTGAAGTTCTCGGGCGCCAGCCTCGCCAGCGCGAGGGCCAGCTTGCGGTTGAACGAATCCTGGCGAATGCTGCCGACGACGACGGCGATCTTGTACTGGCTCATGCGGGCTCCTGGCGGTGAGGGAGAGACGGGAATCGGACGACCATTATGGGAGCCTCCCGATGACCGTGCAGCGGCAGCGCGGGCCGCTTCGGCGCATCATCCTCCCTCCTTAGAACGTGTTCAGAGTCTCCAAGGGGTCGCGTTGGGGCGCGATCGGGATGCGATCAGTGTCCCGGCGCGCCGCATGGGCTGATGCCCATGCAAGCGACGGGGCGCTGAGCGGGCCCGATTTCGCCCCAACCCTTCGGGCAGCCACCTTGGACACTCTGCACACGTTCTTACATCCTCGACGGCAAGGCAATCCTCATGCGAATCCTGATGGTGGGCGCGGGCGCGCTCGGTGGCTACTTCGGCGGGCGGCTCCTTGCCGCGGGCCGCGACCTCACCTTTCTCGTGCGCGCGGGCCGCGCGGCGCAACTCGCGCGCGACGGGCTCGTCGTGCGCAGCCCCAAGGGCGACCTGCAGATCGATGCGCCGCCCCACGTGCTGGCCGAGCACATCGACGGGCCCTACGACCTCGTCGTGGTGAGCTGCAAGGCCTTCGACCTGGACCCGACCATGGACGCCATCGCGCCGGCGGTGGGGCCCGACACCGCGGTCCTGCCCGTGCTCAACGGCATGGCGCACTTCGCCCGGCTGGCGCAGCGCTTCGGCGACGACAAGGTGCTCGGCGGCCTGTGCATGATCTCCGCCTCGCTCGACGCGCAGGGCCATGTGGTCCACCACAACGACCTCGACGGCCTCACCTTCGGCGAGCGCCGCGGCGGCCGTTCGGCCCGCGCCGAAGCCATCGCCGCGCAGTTCCACGGCGCGGGCTTCACCGACCGGCTGAGCGACGACATCCTGCAGGACCTGTGGGAGAAGTGGCTCTTCATCGCCTCGGCCGCCGCCCTGACCACGCTCATGCGCGCCAGCGTCGGCGCGGTGCACGCGGCGGGCGGCAGCGACGTGGCCCTGGCACTGGTCGACGAATGCGCGGCCATCGCGGCCCACAACGGCTTCGCGCCCCGGCCGGCCACGCTCGAGCGGGCCCGCGCGTCGGTGACGCAGGCCGGCTCGCCCCTCACGGCCTCGATGTACAAGGACATGGCGCGCGGCGCGCGCGTGGAGGCCGACCAGATCCTGGGGGACCTGCTGGCGCGTGCGCCGGCCGGCTTCGCGTCGCCGTCGATGCTGCGCGCGGCCTACGTCAACCTCAAGACCTACGAGGTGCAGCGCGCGGCTGCCGCCTGAGGCGCGCCGCGGCCGGCCGTCAGCAATCGCCGGGCCGCGTGCCCTTGGCCTTCTGCAGGCTCGCCTGCGTCACGCTGGCGCCGGCCGGCACGTCGTCGGTGATCCACACGTTGCCGCCGATGGTGGCGCCCTTGCCGATGGTCACTCGGCCGAGGATGGTGGCGCCGGCGTAGATCACCACGTCGTCTTCCACCACCGGGTGGCGAGGCAGGCCCTTCTGCAGGTTGCCCTCGGCGTCGGTCGGGAAGCGCTTGGCGCCCAGCGTCACGGCCTGGTAGAGGCGCACGCGCTGCCCGATCACCGCCGTCTCGCCGATCACGATGCCGGTGCCGTGGTCCATGAAGAAGCCCGGGCCGATGGTGGCGCCCGGGTGGATGTCGATGCCGGTCTGCGCATGCGCGCGCTCGGCCACGATGCGCGCCAGCAGCGTCAGGCCCAGCTTGTACAGCGGGTGCGCGATGCGGTGATGGATCATGGCCGTCACGCCCGGGTAGCACAGCAGCACCTCGTCGACGCTGCGT
This sequence comes from Pseudomonadota bacterium, assembly GCA_031119395.1. Lineage (GTDB taxonomy): Bacteria > Pseudomonadota > Gammaproteobacteria > Burkholderiales > Burkholderiaceae_C > Xenophilus. The sequence goes on along the minus strand of JAVHYA010000122.1, from coordinate 794 downwards.
GCGGCCGGGTCGCCGTGGTAGGCGGCCATCACGTCGGTGTCGAGCAGCGCGCGGATGGCCGGCAGCTGCGTCGCGAAGTCGCGCGCGCGGCCCAGCGCATCGGCGCTCACGGCCGCGGCGTCGAAGGCGGTGTGGCGCAGTTCGTGCCGCAGTTCGAGCGTGGCCTGCGTGTGCAGCAGGTGCAGCGCGGCGTCGAGCGTGTGGGCGACGTAGAAGTTCTCGCTCTCCTGCCGCAGGTCGGTCGGGCCCAGGCGCATCGGGAACAGCGCGCCGGTCAGCGACTCGACCAGCTCGGCCACCACCTGCCGGGAGGGCAGCTCGCGTTCGCCGCCGGCCTGCGAGCGCTGCTGCGATTCGCGCCAGTCGTGCCGCACGCGGTGCAGCGAGGCGACGATGTCTTCGATGGGGAATGCGCTCATGGCTGGGCCTTGTCGTGTGGGTGTCGGGCTCGTGGATGGCGAGCATCGCACGGCTCGGGCGGCGCTGCAGTGCGCCGCCGCCGGGCGGGTCGAAATGCTACCAAAAGCATAGCTGCTCGCGCAGGCGGGACGGGCGTTTGAGCTCATTTTCGGCATCAGCCCCAGTTGGCATCCCAAGACGTCGCCCGAGAGCGATCAGGAAGGCACAGACGCCGCCGGCTTGTGCACCGGATCCTTCGGCGCGGCGCGTTGGATGCGCGGGCCGAGCTTGTCCGGCACGTCGGTCGTCACGAAGGTCATGTCGTCCATCCCCTGGTGCTCCTGCGCAAATGTGACCCTTTATTGCAGCCCCAGCGAGCGTGTCACCCCATCGCG
>JAVHYA010000121.1 GCA_031119395.1 Pseudomonadota bacterium | reverse complement strand
TCGGCGCCGGAGATGGAGGCGTTGGTCTTGTAGAGCATGCCGATGGCCGCGGCCGTGAGCAGGAAGTCGACGACGCCGGCCTCGCTCGCGCCGGGCACGAACTTCACGTAGTAGTGCAGCACCGCCGGCACCACGCCCGCGGCGCCGTTGGTGGGCGCCGTCACCACGCGCCCGCCGGCGGCGTTCTCCTCGTTCACCGCCATCGCGAAGGCGTTGACCCAGTCCATCGCCGCGAGCGGATCGGCGCTCGCCGCCCCCGTCGACAGGCTGCGGTACAGCTCCGGCGCGCGCCGCCGCATGTGCAGCGCGCCGGGCAGCGGCTGGGCCGCCTGCGGGTTGCCGATGCCGAAGCCGCGCTGCACGCAGGCCTGCATCACCTGCCAGATGCGCAGCAGCCCGGCGCGCACCTCGGCCTCGGGCCGCCAGGCGCATTCGTTGGCCAGCACCAGCGACGCGATGGAGCGCTGCTGCGCGGCCGCGTGGGCCATCAGTTCGTCGCCGGTGCGAAAGGGGAAGGGCAGCGCCACCGCAGCGGCCGTGGCGGCGGGCGCCTGGGCGCCGCCCTCGACCACGAAGCCGCCGCCGACCGAGAAGTAGTGCGCCTCGCGCAGCGGCGCGCCGCCGGCGTCGAAGGCGGCTACGCGCATCGCGTTGGGGTGCTCGGGCATCGAGCGTTCGCCGAGGAAGGCGATGTCGCGCCGCGGGTCGAAGGCGATCGGGTGCGTGCCCAGCAGCGCCAGCGTGTGTTCACGGCGCACGGCCGCCACCCGGTCGGCGATGCCCTCGGGCTCGACGGTGTCGGGCGCCTCGCCCATCAGGCCCAGCAGCACGCCCAGGTCGGTCGCGTGGCCCCGGCCCGTGGCGCCCAGCGAGCCGAAGAGCTGCACCTCGATGCGCGCCACGCTGCCCGGCAGGCCCGCCGCCGCGAGCGAGCGCGCGAACATCAGCGCGGCCCGCATCGGGCCCACGGTGTGCGAGCTCGAGGGGCCGATGCCGATCTTGAAGATGTCGAAGGCCGAGAGCATCCACGCATTCTCAGAGAGGAAGCTGCTGCCCGACCAGCGCCACCCAGTAGGCCGCGCCCAGGGGCAGGATGTTGTCGTTGAAGTCGTAGTAGGGGTTGTGCACCGGCGGGTCGTTCGCGCCTTCGCCGGCGCCGATGCCGATGTAGGCGCCGGGGCGCTTCTGCAGCATGAAGGCGAAGTCCTCCGAGCCCATCGCCGGCGGGATGTCGGTGTGCACCTGCGCCTCGCCCACCAGGCTGGCGGCGGCGGCCACGGCGGCGGCCGTCTCGGCGGGCGTGTTCACCACGCCGGGGTAGCCGCGCATGTATTTGAGGGCGACCTTCGCGCCGTGCGTCTGGGCCACGCCCTCGCACACCTGCCGCATCGCGGCCTCGGTGCGGTCCTGCACGGCCGCATCGAGCGTGCGCACCGTGCCGCGCAGCACCGTGGTCTCGGGGATCACGTTCCAGGTGTCGCCGCCGTGGATCTGCGTCACGCTCACCACGGCCGATTCGGTGGCGCCGGTGCGGCGGCTCACGATGGTCTGCAGCGCGTTGACCAGCTGCGAGGCGACCACGATCGAGTCGATGCCCGTCTCGGGCATGGCGCCGTGGCTGCCCTTGCCGGTGACGGTGATCTCGAAGGTGTCGAGGAAGGCGGTCATGGTGCCGGTGCGGATGGCGAAATGGCCGCGCGGCATCTGCGGGAAGTTGTGCATGCCGTACACCGCGTCGGCCGGGAACTGGTCGAACAGGCCCTCCTCGACCATCACGCGGCCGCCGCCCTCGTTCTCCTCGCCGGGCTGGAAGACGAAATGCACCGTGCCCCGGAAGGGCTTGTGCCGCGCCAGGTGCGCCGCGGCGCCCAGCAGCATGGCGGTGTGGCCGTCGTGGCCGCAGGCGTGCATCTTGCCCACGCACCTGGAGGCATGCGCCTGCGCGCCCAGCTCCTGCATGTTCAGCGCATCGAGGTCGGCACGCAGGGCGATGCTCGGGCCCTCGCCGTTCTTCAGCGTCGCCACCACGCCCGTCACCGCCAGGCCGCGGTGCACCGGCAGGCCCATCAGCGTCAGGGCCTGCGCCACCACGTTGGCGGTGCGGTGTTCCTCGAAGGCGGTCTCGGGGTTGGCATGGATGTCGCGGCGCCAGGCGAGCATGCTCTGGCGGATGTCTTCGGAGATCTCGGGGTCGCGGTACATCGTGTGTCTTTCTCGTGGGGTCAATGGAAGAACTCGGCGATCAGTGTCGCGCCGAGGAAGGTGCCCGCGGTGGCCGTCAGGGACACCACCACGATGCGCCAGCCCAGCTGGCGAAAGAGCGGGAGGTCCTTGGCGACCGAGAAGCCCGCCAGCGCCAGCACCGGCGTGGTGAAGGCCAGGAAATTGAGCTTGCCGGTGAGCGCGAGCACGGCGTCGGTGAAGGGGAACAGGCCCGGGATGCCGACCACCGTGGCCACCACCGAGAGCACCAGCACGAGCGGCAGCTTCGGCACCAGCCGCTTGAGCGCCTCCACCACGGCGACGATGGCCACCACCACCCCCATGCCTTCGAGCGACACCAGGGCCGGCACCTTGTACGACAGCGCGTTGGCGATCACCACGCCGCCCGTCATCACCAGCCAGGCCAGCACCGTGTCGGCGAGGGAGGTCGCCTGCGCGGTGGCCGGCTGGCCCAGGGCGGCGCCGGGTGCCGCCTCGGCGACCGGGGCGCGGCCGCGCTTCGTCAGGCGGCCCAGCACCGGCTCCAGCCGGCCGTACAGCCACGAACAGGCCGGCAGCGACAGAAAGAGCGTGAAGTAGAAGCCCACCACCGAGGTCAGCAGGTTCGAGGCGGCGGCGATGGCGGTGAGCTGCGGCACCATCTCGGCCGGCTGCTGCGCCGTGATGGCGCCCAGCGCGGCCGCCATGAGGCTGCCCGAGCCCACGCCCGCGCCCATGGCCAGCGAGCGCGGGTCGAAGATGTGCAGGCTGGCCACGAAGCCCGCCAGCACCGCGATGAACAGGGCGCCCAGCACCGTGCCGGTGATGTATTCGGCCAGCACGCCGCGGCCCTCGGGCGAGGCCATGCCGTACTTCTCGCCGATGATGACCAGGTTGCCTTCGCGGCCCACCGAGAAGGTGGCGCCCACCGCCTCGCGCTTGATGCCCAGCAGCAGGGCCAGCGGCAGGCCCAGCGCCAGCGTGCCGAAGGCATGGCCGAACTCCTGGAAGAACAGGGCCCAGCCGGCCTGCCGCACCATCGGCAGCGCCGCGCCCACGGTCAGGCCGAGCTTCACCACGAAGAGCAGCAGCCCGGCGTTGAGCAGGCCGCCGGCCAGCGCCTGCAGGCCGGTGTCGATGCGCACCGCGGCCGGCACGCGCCGCTGCGCGATGCCCCAGGCGGCGGCGATCAGCAGCGCCCACAGCATGGGCAGCAGCACCACCTTGCCGGGTCCCAGCCTGAACTGGGCCGGGCCGGCCAGTTCTGCGAGCGCGACGACCACCAGGGTGACCACCAGCAGCTTCAGCTTGCCGCCGGCGGTGATGGAAAACGCAGGGGCGGCCGGCAGGGCCGCGGAGGGGAGCACGACAGGGTTCATGGGGCGGTGGCGTCTGTGGGAGGGGGGCTTCGCCGGCGACTGCGCCGCGGCAAGGCCGAAAGTCTCGCCAGCGCTGGCTGTTGCATCAATGACCGGAAGTTGGGATATTTGTTGCATGCAATGCAACACTCGCCGCCTCCGCCCGCCATGCTGAGCCCGATGGACGACCGGCTCGACACCCGCCGGGTGCGCTACTTCATGCAGGTGCTCGACAGCGGCTCGGTGCGCGGCGCCGCCGAGGTGCTCGGCATGGATCCCTCGGCCGTCAGCCGCGCGATCGGCGTGCTGGAGGACGACTGCGGCACGCGCCTGCTGGAGCGGCGCGGGCGCGGCGTGGTGCCCACCGACGCCGGCGAGCTGCTGGCCGGTTACGTGCGCCGCCAGCACAGCCAGAAGCAGCACCTGCTGGCGCAGCTCGACAGCATCCAGAAGGTGGAGCGCGGGCACATCGACATCGTGGCGGGCGAGGGCTTCGTCGAATGGCTCATGCGCCACAGCCTGCGCGACTTCATGGCCTCGCACCCGGGCATCACGGTGGACCTGTCGGTGGGCAGCACCGACGGCATCGTGCAGCACATCGTCGACGAGCGCGCCCACATCGGCATGCTCTTCCAGCCGCCGAAGGACGAGCGGCTGCGCTCGCACCACTCGCATTCGCAGCCGATCCAGACGCTGGTGCTCGACACCCATCCGCTGGCGCGCATCGACCGCCCCCTGCGCCTGGCCGACCTCGCGCCGCACCCCGGCGCCACGCTGCACCGCAGCTTCGGCGTGCGCCAGCACATCGAGGCGGCCGAAGTCAGCGAAGGCGTGCGCTTGAACACGCTGCTGACCACCACCTCCTTCAGCGCCGTGGGGCACTTCGTGGTGGCGGGGCTGGGCTACGCGCTGTCCACGCGCATGTCGTTGCCGCCGCACCTGGACACCTCGCGCGTGGTGGCCCTGCCCATGAAGAACCCGCTGCTGTCGCAGGGCCGGGTGCATGTGGTGTCGCGCCACGGCCGGGTGCTGTCGCCGGCCGCCGCGACGCTCTTGCGGCAGATCGTGGCCGACATCGGCCGCCCGCCGGGGCACGAGGGCTGATGGGCCGCCCGCACCACCACGTCTACGTCGTGGAGCTCGACGACCGCGTCTGGAACAGCGCACGTTTTCGCCGCGCCAACCCGGGCTGGCAGCTGGGCAAGCCCTTCGTCTACGTCGGCATGACCGGGCTGGACCCGGACGTGCGCTTCGACAAGCACAAGGCCGGCCTGCAGGCCAACGCCTTCGTGCAGCAGTTCGGCCTGCGGCTGCTGCCGGCGCTCTACGAGCGATACAACCCGATGACCTACAAGGAGGCGCAGTCGATGGAGGTGGAATTGGGCATTCGGCTGCGCGCGCTCGGCTACGGCGTGTGGCAAGGGTAGATCTTCACCCCCCGAGCAGCTTCGCCGCTCCCCCCTCTGCTTCGCGAGGAGGGCGCACCCAGAGGCCTGGCAAAGCCAGTTCCTCGGGTGCCCGCGGATTCAGTTGCGCCTTAACTTTCGATGAGAGGAGCCCCCGATGACCGACACCGCCTGCATCGTCATGACCACCGCCGGCACCGAGGACGAGGCCGACCAGCTCGCCGACGCCATCGTCGAGGCCCGCCTGGCGGCCTGCGTGCAGATCCAGCGCGTGCGCAGCGTCTACGCCTGGCAGGGCGAGACCAAGCGCGAGCCCGAGTGGCTGCTCATGGCCAAGACCCGCACCGGCCGCTTCGCCGAGCTCGAGGCCTTCATCCGCGAGCGCCACAGCTACGAGCTGCCCGAGGTCGTGCAGCTGCCGATCACCGCCGGCTCGGCGGCGTACCTGCGGTGGCTGGGCGAGGCGACGACCTGAGGCGCGGCCACCTCCTCAGGAGTAGGTGACCCAGTCCTCGTAGGCCGGGCCGTCCAGGTGCGGCAGCGTGTTGTAGGTCACCAGCATGTGGCGCTTGGGCGTGAAGGCGAACTCGGTCACCGACGTGTTGCGGATGCGCAGGTTCAGCTCGATCGTGGTCTCGGCGCTGGTGCCCAGCACGTGGCCCACCGCCGTCGAGATCGGCCCGCCGCTGCTCACCACCAGCACCTTGGCGCCGTGGTGGCGGTCGCGCACATGGTCCAGGGCGGTGGTCACGCCGGCAAGGAATCCCACGTAGTCGGGCATGCCCACGGGCGCGGTCTTGCCCTGCATCCAGGCGCTGAGACCGTCGCGCAGCAGGCGGAAATGCTTGCGGTAGAGCTCGGGCGTGTCGGGTTTCTCCAGCTTTCCCGGGTGGATGGTGGCCACGACCGCTTCGCTGTCGTACTCGTTCAGGCCGGGCCAGGGCAGCACCTCCTGTTCGCCCAGCCCCAGGCCCTTCGCGATGCCTTCCCAGGTCTCGCGGTGGCGGCGCAGCGTGCCGGTGATGACGGCATCGAAGCGCATGCCGCGCTCGCGCCAGTACTCGCCCAGCCGCACGGCCTGCCGGTGGCCCAGCTCGCTGAGCTTGTCGTAATCGTCTGCGCCGAAGGAGGCCTGGCCGTGGCGCACGAGGTAGAGCGTTCCCATGGCCCCGATTCTCGCGAGCGGGCCGCCCGGCTTTGTCCCGGCGGCGACCGCCGCGCCGCCCCCAGTCGCGCCGGAGACGCATCCCGACCCCTCCCGCCGTTGTGAATTTTTTCAGCGCTTCGGCGCTTTCTGCGGGATTGGCGCCCAGCCCGGTAGACTTCAACAAATTAGTACTTCGGTTTTATTTTTTAATAAGCCGTCGTGCACGCCGAACCCGGCGTGCCGACGGTTTCGCCTTTCAAAGGGACAACACGTGAACACTTGTCATCGGACTCAATGGAACGCGGCACTCGGGGCGTGGGTGGCCACGCCCGAAACCAGCCGTCGCCACGGGCGTTCCGGCCGGGCGGTCCTGCCGCTGGCCGCCCTCGCGCTCGCATTGCCTGCGATCGGCCTCGCGCAGACGACCATCAACCCCGGGGACAACCTGTTCGTGACGAATCCGTCGGCACAGGTGACCGGAACCCTGACCATCAATGGCGGCACCCTGGGTGGCAACGTCGACATTCCCAACCCCGTGACGATCAACGGGAACTTCGTCATCGATCCGCGCGATGGTGGCGGCAGCACGGCGTCTACGAACGGCGGCTTGCTGCTCGGGGGCGATGTGGCGCTCAACGGCACGCCGACGATCAGTTTCATCACGCCTCCCAACTCGCTCTCGTACCTCCTGAGCTTCCGCGGCACGCTCTCGGGCAATTCGGGCCTGACCATCGAGTCGAACGCGGCCGCGCCGGAATGGGGCGACGTCGACTTCGTCGGATCGGCCTCCAACACCTACACAGGCCTCACCACGGTTCGCGGCAACGCGGTACTGGCGCTGCGCCGCACGGGTGGCGCCACCTCCATCGCCGGCGATCTGCTGGTCGAGGGCACGTCCACCGTCGGTGTCGAACAGAACGAGCAGATCGCCGACAACGCCACGGTCACCGTCAACAGCCAGGGCGGTGTCAAGCAGGGCTTCGCCATACCGCTGCCGGGACTGGTGTTCTACGCGCCCAACCTCACCGAGACCATCGGCACGCTCAACGGCAACGGCACCGTCGGCCTGGGGTCGAGCACGCTGGCGGTGGGCGCCGGCGATTTCAGCGGCGTGATCGGCGACCCGTCGGTGACCCATCCCGGCACCGGAGTCGCCTCGGGCACGGGCGGCAGGCTCGTCAAGTACGGCCCCGGCGTCCTCACGCTGAGCGGCGCCAACACCTACTCGGGCGGCACCACGCTGAACGCGGGCACGCTGCTGGCCAACAACGACAGCGCGCTGGGCACCGGCGCGCTCACCATCAACGGCGGGGCGTTGGGCACCGGCCTCGCGGCCACCACGCTCGCCAACGCCGTGGCGGCCAACGGCAGCTTCGACATGCTCACCACCGCGCCGGGCAGCGCCAGCCTCACGCTCAACGGCAACGTGGCGCTCAATGGCGCGGTGCGCATCAACGGCGCGTCCGCCGGCCAGGCCACCTTCGGGTTCGGCGGGGCGATCAGCGGCGGCCAGGGCCTCACCTTCGATGCGACCGGCAGCGGCGCCAATACCTTCAACCTCTTCGGCGCCACCAGCAACAGCTACGGCGGTCCGACGACCGTCCAGGGCAACGCCACGCTGATGCTGTCCAAGAGCAACGGCGCGACGGCCATCCCCGGCGACCTCGCCGTCAGCGGCACGGCGTCGACCCTGGTCGCGGGCAGCGAGCAGATCGCCGACGGCGCCACCGTCACCGTCAACAGCACCGGCCATGCGACGCCGCTGGCCGGCACGACGGTGCCGGTCGAGGGCCTGGCGCTCTACAGCAGCGCGGCCCCGGTGGTCGAAACCATCGGCGCGCTGCAGGGCAATGGCTCGGTCGGGCTCGGCGCGGGCACCTTGCGCGTGGGCGCCGGCGACTTCGCCGGAACGATCTCCGACGGCAGTTCGGCCGTCGCGCTGAGCGGTCCGAACGCCGTCGGCGGCACGCTCGAGAAATACGGCCCCGGCACCCTGAGGCTCGGCGGCGCCAACAGCTACACCGGCGCCACGAGGGTGAGCGGCGGCACGCTCCAGGCCGCTGCAGCCAACACCTTCGCTCCCGCGAGTGCCTACTCGGTGGCCAGCGGCGCCACGCTCGAGCTGGCCGGCCACAGCCAGACCATCGCCTCGATGGCCAACAGCGGCACCGTGTCGCTGCTGGGCAGCGCGCCGGGCACCACGCTCACCGTCAACGGCCCGTGGGTCGGCAACGGCGGCCTGCTGTCGATCGGCACCGCCCTGGGCGACAGTGCCAGCGTGAGCGACCGCCTCGTTCTCAACGGCCCCAGCGCCGTTGCCAGCGGCACCACCAACCTTCAGGTCACCAACCTGGGCGGGCTCGGCGCGCTGACCACCGGCAACGGCATCGAGGTCGTCAGCGCCACCAACGGCGCCACCACCACCGCGCAGACCACGAAGAGCGCCTTCAGCCTCGTGGGCGGCCACGTGGATGCCGGCGCCTTCGAATATCGCCTGCACGCGGCCGATGCCAGTGGCGCAGGCGAGAACTGGTACCTGCGCTCCAGCACCACCGCCACGCCGCCGGTCGACGGCGGCGGCACTGGCGGTGGCGGCGGCAGCGGCGGCGGCACGCCGTCCACCCCCACCGTGACCACGCCGACCTATCGCGTCGAGGTGCCGCTGTACGCCGCCCTGCCCGAGCAGTTGCGCCAGGCCAACTGGGCCATGCTGGGCAACATGCACCAGCGCATCGGCGACGAGAGCGGCGGTCTCGCGGGCGCCGCGGGCCCCAACAAGGGCAGCGAGCGCCAGGCCTGGGGCCGCGTGATCAGCATCGACCGCGACATCTCGCAGTCGGGCACGGTCTCGCCCACCAGCTCCGGCCGCCTCACCGGCTTCCAGGCCGGCACCGACCTGTGGGCCAACGCCAACT
>JAVHYA010000055.1 GCA_031119395.1 Pseudomonadota bacterium | reverse complement strand
TCGCTGTTGCGCGTCTCCAGCTCGAAGTAGTTGGCCCCCGTGTGGAAGGGAATCTGACGCGGCGCCACCGGCATCGGCGTGAGCGTGACGCCCGGCAGCTGCAGGTTGACCAGGTCGCGGATGCGCTCGACCGGGCCGATCTTGACCTGCGTGGGAAAGCGCGCCCGCAGCGCCTCGGCCGCCATCTGCGACTGCACGGCGAGCACGAAGGTGGCATGGCGCTGCAGCTCCACGTCGGGGATCAGGGCCACGCGCACGCCATGCTTGCGGTCGTGCAGCTCGATGCGGATGGCCGACTGCTCCAGCACCATCGACAGGCTGCGCCGCAGGTCGTCCATCACCGGCCGGAAGGTGGCCTCCAGGTCGTCGTGCACGTAGGGGCCGAAGCGGGCCGAGCGCCGCGTGTCGCGGAAAGTGCCCAGGTCGCCCGCCAGCTGCAGCGCCTCTTCGTAGAAGTGCAGCGGGTGCACGGTGGCGCTGCGCGCGAAGTGCGCGAACAGCGGCTCGTAGCGGTTCACGGTCTGCAGCAGCAGGAAGTCGGCGATCTCGGCCACGCCGCCGGTGCCGCCCTGCGTCATGCGCCCGGCCAGGGCCTCGGCCCGCTGGCGCAGCAGGCCCAGCAGTTCGTCGACCCAGCCGCGGACGACCGCATGGCCCGCCACGTCCAGCAGCGGCGGCACCAGGCCGCGGTGCAGCTGCACCTGGTTGTCGACGCGGCGCTCGACCACGCGTGCGACGTTGAGCGTGGTCCACGCATCGGTGGCCTCGCCCGCACGCATGAGCCGCGTGTGCAGGGCACCGAGCTGCAGCATCGCGGTGCGCTCGCCCGTGGTGTTGGAGTCGGGCACCTCGGCTTCCAGCACGCGGTGGCGCACCAGCTCCTCGTAGCCTTCGGCGTCGGCCTCGCGCGCGCCCGCGCGCCGCACGGGCAGGGCCAGCACCACGGCCTCGTCGCGCATGCTGGCCGGGATGTCGATCGGCTCGGGCAGGGGATCGACGGCCGGCATGTCGAACACCGTGCCGTCGCCGAACACGCCCACGGCGCGCACCAGGGCCAGCTTGCCCAGGCTCAGCGCCGCGGCATCGATCTCCAGTTCGCAGAAGCCCCAGGCGTACGGCGTGGTGCCGCGCAGCAGCACGTGGCGGGCGTGGTCGGCATGGCGCTCGGCTTGCTGCAGGTGCTGGGGCTGCAAGAGCATCCCCTCGCTCCAAACCACTTTTGTTCGCCAACTCATCCGCGCGCGCTCCGTCAAAGGCAGGGGTTGCCAAGGAGCGTCGAGTTTCCAGGCGTCACCGGGAGCGGCAAATCCGCCGGACGGCCTAGCCCGGCGCGCGGGCCTAATGCGAAGGGGCTAGTCCACGGCCCCGGCGCCGGCCGCTACTTGCCCGGCGGCGGCGGATCGCGCTGGAGCCAGGCGGCCTGGCGCGCATAGTCGGCATCGAGGCGGGCCAGGCGCTGCTGGCGCGCGGCCTCGCTGACCCACTGGCCCGAGAGGGCCCGCTGGCGCGCGAGTTCGTACTGCTGACGCGCGGCCTGCACCAGAGCGCTGTTGTTGGCCAGCGCATAGCCCAGGACCGCGTTGGCGTGCGCGCCCTTGAGCACCGCCCGCTGCGCCGCACCGCGCGCATCGCTGCCGCGGCCATAGGCCGTCAGGAACTCCTGCAGCTTGCGCGTCTGTGCGGCGCTCCAATCGCTGCGCACGAGGATCTGCGCCGGCGGCGTGGGCTCGGACCGCCAGACGACCTGCAGGCGGGCCGCCTCGATGGGGAACTGCTGGCGAAAGCGCTCCAGGTCCGTGCTGTTGTTGGTGGCGACGTCGGCATCGCCATTGGCCACCGCGAGCGCGTTCTCCTGGTGGGTGCCGACCAGCTCGCCGGCGAAGCGGGTCTCGATGTCGATGCCGCGCGGCAGGAAGAGCTGCAGCTGCGGCACGATGTAGCCCGACACCGAGCGGCTGCCGCCGCGCGCGATGCGCCAGCGCTCGGGGGCCGCCAGCAGTGCCTCGAGCGAATTGAGCGGCGGCGCCTTGCGCATCAGCAGCAGGGCCTGGTGGGCGTTCGCCTGCTCGGCGTCGCGCTCGACGCTCGCCACCACCTGCATGTGGCCGAGCAGCACGGCGTTGAGCGCCAGCTTGCCCGACAGGTAGGCGATGTCGACCTGGTCGGCCTCGATCGCGCGCTCCATCGCCTCGTAGCTGGGCACCGACAGCGCGCTGACGCGCCGGCCCAGCGCAGCGCCGAGGTCCTGCAGCAGCGGCTCCCACTTGCTGCGCGAATCCACCGCACCGCCCACCGGCAGCACGCCGAAGGACAGGGGCAGCGCATCGGACGGCGGCGCTCGGCGCGTCTGCGCCGGCACGCCCGCCGCGCCCAGGCAAGGCAACGCCGCGCCCCATTGGAGCAAGGTGCGCCGGGTGGCGAACCAGGTCGTCATGGTGGTGCGCCGTCGCGCAGCACCTCCAGCTGGTCGGCGTAGCCGTCTTCGATGCGCTGCAGCCGCGTCTGGCGTGCCTGTTCGTTGATGAACTGCGCCGTCATCGCGTTCTGCCGCGCCAGCTGGTAGGCGAGCTTGGCGGCCGGCACGAGGGAGCTGTTGTCCGCCGGCAGGAAACCCGCCAGGTCGTGCAGCGACTTGAGCACCGCGCGCTCGGCATCGCCCTTGGGGCCCCTGGCCTTGGCGTAGCCCGTGAGGAAGCCCTGCACGCGCTGCTGGAACTCCGCCGGGTAGTCGCGGCGCATCACGATCTGCGCGTGCGGGATGAGCTCCGACTCCCAGATCACCTGCAGGCGCGCCGCCTCGGCCGGGAACTGGAGCTTGAAGCGTTCGAAGTCCGCCGTGTTGTTGGTGGCCACGTCGGCCTCGCCGTTGGCCACCGCGAGCGCGGTCATCTGGTGCGTGCCGACCACCTCGCTGCGAAAGCGTGTCTCCATGACGATGCGGTTGGGCAAGAAGAGCTGCAGCTGCGGCACGATGAAGCCCGACACCGAGCGCGACTCGCCGCGCGCCAGGCGCCAGCGGTCGGGGTCGCCCAGCACCGCATCGAGCGACGTCACGGCGCCGCCCTTGCGCGCCAGCAGCAGCGCCCGGTAGCCGGGCAGCCCGTCATGGCGCGTGACCTGCGCCACCACCCGCATCTGGCGCAGCGTGACGGCGTCCAGCGCCATCTTTCCCGAGAGGAAGGCCATGTCGACCTCGTTGCGCTGGATGGCCTGCTCCAGCGCGTCGTAGGAGGTGACGGAGAGCACGGCCACGGGCCGGCCGATCGCCTTGCTGAGGTCGGCCAGCAGCGGGTCCCAGTCGTTGCGCGACTCGAAGGCGCCGCCCAGCGGCAGAATGCCGAAGCGCACCGGCATGCCGGCCTGCTGGGCCGTGGCCACCAGGGGCAGGCCCAGCGCCAGTGCGGCCAGCGCACCGCGCCAGAAGACGGCCCATTGCCGCAGCCAGGCGGCGATGGGCAGGATCGGCGGGCAGGCCATCGGTACGGGGACAGGGGCGGTTCGGCGCATGGTCAGGGGCGGCCCCGGCGTCGGCCAAGCGGCTGACTGGTCAATGCCGAAAGCCGGGGCACACAATTAGAAACCATAAAAGACTGCGATTTTGTGAAGTTTTCCCCATGAGCGATCCGCTGGAGACCGCACCGCCGTCGGCCGCCGCGCCCGTCGCGCCCGCCCGGGCACGGCGTGCCGCGCGCAGCGTCGGCCGACGCCTGGGCCAGCTGTCGCTGGTGCAGCAGCTGGTGCTGCTGGCCGTGCTGCCGGCGGCGCTGGCGATGCTCGGCACGATCGCCGTGCTGACGCGCCAGTACCTGGCCGGGGTCAACGACCTGATGCGCGCCAACGCCCAGACCGTGGCGCTGCAGATCGCCACCGCGGCCCAGGCGCCGCTGGCGCACATGGACCGGCGCGCACTGTTGAGGATCGCGCAGTCCGGCACCTTCCAGCCCCATGTGCAGCAGGTGCAGGTGTGGTCGGACGACGGCGAGATCGTCGCCAACGCCGAGACCGGCGACCGGCATCGCAACGAGGGCGTGCAGGTGGTGGTGCCGGTCGTGACCGACGACGGCCAGCCCAGCGGCAAGGTGATGGTGGAGATGAGCCTGGCCGCGGTGCGCAGCGCCAGGAACACCGTCTGGTTCAACGTGCTGCTGGTGCTGGGCGCCAGCCTGCTGGGCGTGGTGCTGGCCGGCGCGTGGGCGGCGCGGCGCATCAGTGCGCCCATCCGCCGCCTGGGCGAGGCCGTCGACCGCCTGGGCGCCGGCGAGGAGGCGCAGGTGCCCGTGGAAGGCACGGCCGAGGTGCGCCACCTGCAGGCCGGCTTCAACCAGGCGGCCAGCGCCCTGGCCGAGAGCCGGCGCCTGCTGCAAAGCCGCATCGAGGTCGCGACCGCCGAGCTGGCGCGCAAGAACCAGCAGCTCGAGGTGGCGAGCCAGGCCAAGACCCGCCTGCTGGCCGCCGCCAGCCACGACCTGCGCCAGCCGCTGCACGCGCTCACGCTGTTCTCCGACGGCCTGGCCAACGGCGAGCACGACCCGGTGCGGCTGCAGCGCATCGCGCACATCCGCGAGTGCGTCGATTCGCTCGACCGGCTGTTCTCGGAGCTGCTCAACCTCTCGCAGCTCGATGCCGGCGTGCTGCAGCCGCAGTGGGTGGACTTCCCGCTCGACAGCCTGCTCGACGAGATCAGCCGCAACTTCCGCCCCGTGGCCGAGCAGCAGGACCTGCGCCTGGTGGTGCGCAAGACCGACCTGTGGGTGCGCAGCGACTACGTGATGCTCTCGCGCGTGCTGTCCAACCTGGTGTCCAACTCGCTGCGCCACACCGTCGAGGGCGGCGTGCTGGTCGGCGCACGGCGGCGCGGGCGCTCCGTGCGCATCGACGTGTGGGACACCGGCGTGGGCATCGCGCCGCAGCACCAGGCGAAGGTGTTCGAGGAGTTCTACCAGGTCGACCCGCAGCGCACGCAGGCCGCGCGCGGCACGCGGGGCATGGGCCTGGGCCTGGCCACGGTGCAGCGCCTGGCCGGCCTGCTCAACACGCGCGTCGAGCTGCGCTCGCAGCTCGGCCGGGGCACCTGCGTGAGCATCACGGTGCGCACCGTGCCGGCGCCGGAGACGCCCGTGGCGGTGCCGGCAGCCGCGGCGGCCGAGGACGACATCCGCTTCGACGGCCTGCGGGTGATGGTGATCGACGACGAGCGCACCATCCTCGAAGGCCTGCAGGTGGTGCTGGGCCAGTGGGGTGCCGAGGTGCTGGCCGCGCAGACCCGCGCCGAAGCCCTGTCGCTGGCCGACCAGTGGGCCACGCCGCCCGACGTGGTGGTGAGCGACCTGCTCCTGCAGGGCGGCGACAACGGCCTGGACGTGCTGGCCGCGCTCGAGCGGCATCCGCACGGCATCGGCCCGCACACGGCCCGCCTGCTGGTCACCGGCGAGACCAAGCCCGACCGCCTGCGCGAGGTGGCGGCCGCCGGCGTGACGGTGCTCTACAAGCCCGTCTCGCCCCGCGCGCTGCGGCAGGCGATCGCGGCGCAGCTCGCCGGCCTGCGCGCCGCCGGGCATTGACCTGCCGCGCAGCGCCCTAGGCCATCCGGCATAGGCCGCGCGCGCGCCGCTGCGCGGCCTCGCACCGCCCGATGCGCCGCGCCGGCGGCGGCCTAAGCCCTCTGCGTTATCGCGCGGCGGCACGCCGCTCCGTACATTGGTGCGCACGGACCCGCTGCCGGCGAATCGCCGCCGGCCGGCCCTCCTGTCCGCATCCGATCCCATCGCTTCCATGCGCTTCCCGCTCTTGCCCGCAGCCTGCCGGGCGCTGTCGTGTCCCTGGCGCCTCGTCGCCGCTGCACCGCTGGCCGTGCTGCTGGCCGCCGCGCTGGCGCTGCCTGCGCGCGCGGCCGGCTGGACCGTGCTGACGGCCGACGACGCGCCGGCACACGCGGAATTCGTGCGCGAACTGCAGGGCGGCGCCGATGCCGACCCGCGCATCGAATGGGTCCGCATCGCGCCCGGCACCGCGGCGCCGCCGCCGGCGCCCGAGGCCGTCGCCCAGGCCGACGAGGACCGCGTGACGGCCGGCGTGCGCACCCGCGGCATCCGCCGCAGCGCACCGGCCGTCGACGCCGTCACCGTGGCCGTCGGGCCGGTCGCGGCGCGCGCCGCGCTCGACCGCCCGGGCCAGGAGCCGCTGCTGCTCGCGATGCTCAGCCGGCTGGACTACGAGGGCCTCAAGCCGCTGCCCGCACTGCGCCGCGGCGAACGCCCGATCGGCGTGCTGCTGCGCGAGCCCGCGATGGGCGACCAGCTGGCGCTGATCGACGCGGTGCTGCCGGGCAAGCGCCGGCTCGGCCTGGTGGTGACGGGCGAGTCCGAACCCGTGCTGCGCGAACTCCAGCGCGTGGCGCAGGACTGGCAGTTGCAGGTCGAGTACGCGCCCGATGCCCGCTCGCTCGGCGCCGCGCTGCGGGCCGTGGTGCCGCGCAGCGACGCGCTCATCGTGCTGCCCGACCTGATCGGCGAGAACCAGGCCGCGACGCTGGCCGTGCTGCGCGCGGGCGCCGGTGCCGGCCTGCCGGTCTTCGGCAGCAACGAAGGCATGGTGCGATCGGGCGGGCTGGCCGCCGCGGTGTCCACGCCGGCGCAGCTCGCACGCCAGGCCCGCGCGATGGGGGCACGCCTGGCCGGCGGCAGCACCGCGGCGCCCGTGGTCGAAAGCGCGACGCCCGCCAGCGTGCGCGTGAACGCCACCGTGGCCCGGGGCCTGAACCTGCGCCTGCCGCCCGAACAGGACCTGGCCCAGCGCGTCACCGCCCCACGATGAGCGAAGCGAACGCGCCGCCCACCGGGGCCACGCGCCCCCTGGAGCCCGCCGACCTGGCCAGCGCGCCGATGCCGCTGACCGGCCAGCCGCAGCCGCTGGTGGTGCGCGGCAGCCTGCAGCGCGACCTGGTGCGCCTGGGCGTGCTGCCCTGCGCCGCGCTCGCGCTCGCGCTCACGGCGTGGTTCACGCACAGCCGGCTGAGCACGCTGGAGGCGATGTTCACCGCCGAAGGCCAGGCGATCGCCAGGCAGGTGGCCGCGATGTCGGACCTGAGCCTGTTCGCCGGCGATCTGCCCGCGTTGCAGAACGTGGCCAACGCGGCGCTGCGCAGCGGCCAGGCCACGCGCGTGGAGATCAGCAACAGCGCCGGCATCTTCGTCGCCGCCGGCGCCAACCCCTCCACCGGCGGCGCGCTGCGCACCTTCTCGGCGCCCGTCACGCTGCGCGAGGCCTCGCGTGCCGCCGCCTTCGCGCCCGCGGGCACGACCGCGGCGGGCGACGCGCCCATCGGCCTGGTGCAGGCCTTTCGCGACACCACGGCCTACACGCAGGAGCGCACGCGTTCGCTCATGGCCGGCATCGGCCTGGCGCTGCTCGCGCTGCTGGCGGCCTGGGTCGCGGTGCGGCACATGGCGCGCAACATCTCGCGCCCGCTGCGCCGCGTGTCGCGCACGGTGGCCGCGCTGCAGGCCGGGCAGTTCGACGCGCGTTGCGACGTCGTCGGCGGGCCCGCGCGTGCGGGCCGCGACGGCCGCGTACCGCACCACGAGTTCGCCACGCTCGCCGGCGACGTCAACCGGCTGGCCGAGCGACTGCAGCAGCATCGCCAGGCGAGCGAGGAGCGCGTGCGCGACGCCACCGCCGTGGCGCTGATGCGCATGGCCGAGGCCGAGCAGGCCGCGCTGTCGCGCGCGCGCTTCCTGGCCGCCGCCAGCCACGACCTGCGCCAGCCGCTGCATGCCATGGGCCTGTTCATCGACGGCCTGCTGCCCACCGCCACCGACGCGCAGCGTCCCGCGGTGCTGCGGCTGCAGGAGAGCGCGGCCTTCATGGGCGTGCTGCTGGACGACCTGCTGGAAATCTCGCGCCTGGATGCGCAGGTGCTGGCGCCCGAGATGGAGGACCTGCGGCTGTCGGCCCTGTTCGATGCGCTGGCCGCGCAGCATGCCGCGCAGGCCGCCGAAGCGTGCGTGCGCGTGGTGTGGCGCGACCGCGGCCTGGCGGTGCGCAGCGACGCCGCGATGCTGCAGCGCGTGCTGGGCAACCTGGTGGGCAACGCGATCCGGCATGCGCCGCTGGACGGCACGGTGCTGGTCGTCGCACGGCGTCGCGGGGCTGGCGTGCGCATCGAGGTGCGCGACAACGGCGTGGGCATCGCCCCCATTCACCATGCGCGCATCTTCGAGGAGTTCTACCAGGTGGCGAACACCGAGCGCGACCGCCGGCACGGCTTCGGCCTGGGACTGGCCATCTGCGCGCGCATCGCCGCCCTGCTCGACACGCGCATCGCGCTGCGCTCGGCGCTCGCGCAGGGCAGCACCTTCTCGATCCTGTTGCCCGCGGCACGGGCCGTGGTGCCCCGCCCGGTCCCGGCGGTGCCGGCGCCCGCCGCCGCGCTGGCCGGGCTGCGTTGCCTGGTGGTCGACGACGACCGGCCGGTGCTCGAAGCCACCGCGGCCCTGCTGCGCCAGTGGGACTGCCAGGCCGAATGCGCCGCCACCGGCCGCGACGCCGTCGCGCGCCTGGGCGCGCCCGGCGCCCGTTTCGACGCCGTGCTGTGCGACCTGCAACTCGCGGGCGACGAGGACGGCATGGCGGTGATCGACGCGGCGCGCCGCCTGCAGCCCGGCGCGCTGGCGGTCGTGGTCTCGGGCGCCACCGGGCCCGAGATGCTGCAGCGCCTGCGCCACAGCGGCGTGCTGCTGCTCACCAAGCCGGTCGCGCCCGCCAAGCTGCGCGCCCTGCTCTCGACCCGCCAGGGCGTGGCCGCATGAACGCCGCGCCGCCTCCGGCTTGCTATCGAAATGAGAGCTGCTCACGCAGGCAGGACGGGCGCTGCAGCCCCTTTTCGCTTGGAATCCGCCGGTCCATGAGGCAGCCATGCTCGACCCCGCGGCGCTGAGCGCGATTCGCCCCTTCGTCGCCACGCCGAGCCACAGCGGCGCACTCAGCGCGCTGTACGTGCGCAGCCTGCTGGGGCTGGTCAACCTGGCGTGGACGCGGGGCTTCGCGATGCAGACGCGCTTCCTCGACGGCGACAGCCTGGTGACCCGCGCGCGCAACCGCCTGGTTGCCGAGTTCATGGCCGACCCGCGCTGGACCCACCTGTTCTGGATCGACGCCGACATCGGCTTCGAACCCGAAGCCGCGCTGCGGCTGCTGCTGGCCGGGCGCGAGGTGGTGGCCGGCGTCTATCCGCAGAAGACCGATGGCTGGCCTGCCGCCGGCCTGGCGCAGGCGCTGCCCGCCGGCAGCACGCGCGAGGACTTCGCGGCGCGCCATGCGCGCTTCGCCTTCAACCCGGCGCCGGGCGTGCAGCGGGCCGACGCGGACGGCTTCGTCGAGGTGCTCGATGCGCCCACGGGCTTCATGCTCATCGCGCGCACGGTGTTCGAGCGCCTGGCCGCCGCGATGCCGCAGCTGCGCTACACGCCCGACCCCGGCGACCACGCCAACGCGCACCTGCCGCACTGGCGCTTCTTCGACACCCTGGCGGAGCCGGGCAACGGCCGCTATCTCAGCGAGGACTACGCCTTCTGCCGCCGCTGGCAACAGGTCGGCGGGCGCGTCTTCGTGGACGTGCAGTCGCGCCTGGTGCACCAGGGCACGCAGGACTACCGCGGCGATTTCGCGCGTGCGCTGACGGCGGGCCAGGGCCTCGCGCACGAGGGCCGCCGCACGCGAGGGTCGGCCTCGTCCTAGAAGTCCGCGCAGCCGTTCTTGCGTTCCGTGTCGATGCAGCTCGTGAGGTTGGGCCGCGAGCGCACGCGCGACCATTCGCGCGCCAGCAGGTCGTCGCCCTGCTGCGCCCGGTCGCCGCCCAGCGGCCCGGTCGCGAAGCAGATCGGCGGTGCACCGATGTTGCGGTCGAAGGTGTAGGTGTTGGGCACCTCGCGCAGCACATCGGGCAAGGGCAGGCTGGGCGGCAGGCTCACACGCAGGCTGCCGGGCACGACATTGACGAGGTAGCCCTCGGCCGAGGTGAAGCTGCCCGTGATCGGATAGAAGCCGGGCGGACTGAAGGCGTTGGCCGTCGTGCTCAGGGCGCCCGAGAAGCCAAGGCCGCGGTCGCCGAGGATCAGGCCGGTGATGCTGTAGGTGAACAGGGGGTTGGGCGCACCGTAGAAGCGGTTCGCATCGCCGATCACCACCGTGGCGACCGGCTGCTGCGCATAGATGAAGTGGTTGTCGCCGGGCGAGATGCTCACGGTGCACAGTCCCAGATACGCGCAGTGGTAGAGGTTGGGCGTGATGCC
Source organism: Pseudomonadota bacterium (assembly GCA_031119395.1). GTDB lineage: Bacteria > Pseudomonadota > Gammaproteobacteria > Burkholderiales > Burkholderiaceae_C > Xenophilus. The sequence continues at coordinate 21,661 of JAVHYA010000055.1, read as the reverse complement.
TGAGCCGGCCAGGCCGCCGCGCGTCTCGCCGACCCAGGTGTCGGCCCACACGCGCCACGGCGCACCGGCGATGGTGAAGGCGCCCGCGTTCTGGAAGCGCGACGCGGCGATCAGGTCGGTGCCCGACGTGCTGCTCACGTTCGTGGCCAGCGTCAGGTCGCCCGACAGCGTGCGCACGTAGACCGTGTCCGCCGCCATGGAGCCGGTCGCCACCACCTGCGGCAGGTTGCCCGCGGCGTCGTAGCCGACGACGGACACGTTGCCCACGCGCAGCGCATCGACGTCCTGGTAGCGGAAGGCGCCGGCCGCGCTGCCGCCCAGGGTGGCGGCGCTCACGTTGTTGGCGGCCCGGTCGAGCAGCACGCTGCCCCCGCTCGACTGCGCCAGCAGGGTGCCGGCGGTGATCGGCGCGCTCGCCGTCTGCGTGATGTTGCCGGCCGAGACCAGGCCCAGCGTCGGTGCGGTGACCGGCGCATTCAGCGCGATGTTGCCGCCGCCCCCGTTGTGCAGCGTGAGCGCCGAGGCGGTGTCGAGCGCGCCCGCCACCGTGATGTCCGCGGCGTGGCTGTTGCTGCCGAACACCAGCGTCGGCGCCGCGATGCGGGTGAGTTCGTCCGCCGACACGGCAAAGCCCGTGGCTGCCGCGCCGCCGACCGTGATGGCGTTGGCCGTGCGGTCCACGGCGGTGGCGACGTAGGCATCGGGCGTGCCGGCCAGGTTCAGCCCGCCGGGGCGCAGGTTCATCACCCCGCCGGCGCTCGCCTGGCTGCCCGCGCCCAGCGCCAGCGCGTCGGCGCTGCCGTCGTTGGCGGCGCGCAGCACCACGTTGCGCCCGCCGGAGACGATGCCGCCCTGCTGGGTGCCGAAGGTGTCGCTGAAGGTCGGCGCGAACGCCACGCCGGCGCCGCGGCCCTGCATCTCGCCCGTGATCTCGATGTCGCCGCGGCCCGTGGTCGTGACCTGCGCGTTGCCGCCCACCTGCACGCCCGCGCCGGGCCCCGAGCCGAAGCCCGTGCCCTCGCCGGCCTGGCGCAGCCCGCGCACGGTGATGTTGCCGTCCACGCTGCTGATGCGCGGCTGGCCGGCCGCGTTGAACGGCGGCGCCCCGATGACCACGCCATAGCCCGGCGAATAGCTGCTGCTCGGCGAATAGCCGCCGATGCCGGTCACGCTGATGTTGCCGCTCGTGCTGAAGAGCCCCCCCACGCCCTGCGTGGCCTGGATGACCACGCCCGAGCCGCCGTCGGTGCTGCCGAAGATGTCGATGTTGCCCGAACCGCTGCGGATGCTGGTGCCCTCGACCACCACCCCGTCGTAGCTGTTGAAGGCGGTGTTGAAGACCGTGCGGCCCGTGATGGCCACGTTGCCGCCGGCCTGGGCATCGCTGCCGCCGCTGTTGGCGAAGCGGGCGGGATCGACGGCATCGACCACCTGCGCATTGCCGCCGCGCGTGTCGATCGTCTGCCCGTTGAGGCGCACGCTGACGCCCGCGGCCGGATTGGCCGCCGCGCCTCGCAGGGTGACGTTGCCGCCATTGGAGTAGATGCTGCCGCTGTAGCTCACCTGCCCGCCGCCCGTGGCGAGGCCACCGTTCTCGGCGTCGGCGTTGAAGACCACGTTCAGCTTGCGGTCCGCACCGGCCGCGGCGATCGTCACGTCGACGTCCGAGCGCACGCTGTTGGTGGCGTTGAGCGTCAGCGTGCGCTCGCCGGTCGTGGTCTGGTTGTAGTTGATCTGCACACCATTGAACATGGTGATGTCGCCGGCCTGCGTGCCCCCCGAGGCCTGGGTGGTGGCGATGGTGACGTTCGAGCCCGCGTTCAGGGCCGCGTTGATGTCACCGTCCTGGATGACCGAGGTGGCCAGCGCCGTGAACGGGTTCGCGGCCAGGCTGCCGGCGGCGGCGCCGTGGACGATGGTCACGTCGTACGGATCGACCAGCCACGTTCCGGCCTTGCCGCCCGCGCCCGAGGCGTCCACGCGCAGGCCGGCCAGCTCGAAGGTGGGCGCCGAGGTTTCCACCAGCCCGCCGTTGCCACCCCCCGCGCCGCCGCGTGCGGTGAGCGTGCCGTAGCCGATGACGCTGGTGTCGCCGACGACGGCGATGCGGCCGCCGTTGCCGCTGCCCAGGGCATCGGCCTGCAGCAGCGCGTTCGCGCCCACGGCCACGATGCCGCTGTCGGGGTTGTCCGCCTCGGCCGTCGCCCTCAGGCTCACCGTGCCGGCCTGGCCCGCGCCGCTGCTGTCCAGCCGCGCGGTGGCCCCGCCGAGGCCGTCCACCACGATGTTGCGGCCGCGGATGTCGATGGTGCCGCCGGCACCGGTGCTGCTGGCCGTGCTGATCGCTCGGCTGGGGCCATCGGGCCCGACCGTTTCGTCGGCCGTCACCCGGAAGATCGCCACGTCGCTGTTGCTGCCCGTCAGGCGCACGGTGCCGCCCTCGGCGCTCAGCGACTTGTCGGGCGTGGCGCCGACACCGATGCCGAACGCGTCGTTCGCCCCCGGGATGGCGACGCCGTTGCCGCTGCCGTCGAGCGCGAAGGTGTAGCCGCGGCTGCCCGCCGTGCCGCTCACTTCCAGTGTGCGTCCACGGCCAGCCGAGACGTCGGTGGCGGTCAGCACGACGCCGTTGCCCGCGGCGAAGCCCTGGCCTGCGTTCGCCAGGGTCGCCATGAGGGCCGGCTGGTTCTCGATGCGCGACAGGTCGCCGCCGGTCCCGCCGATCGCCACGTTGCCACCGGTGGCCACCGTGGCGCCCAGCACCGACACGCCCGTCCCGGCCCCGAAGGCGCCGGCGGCGCCGGTCGGGTTGCCGGCCACCAGCACGGCCGGGTCCGTCGCCAGCCAGGAACGCGAACTGCCCGTCAAGCCGATGTCGCCAGTGGACGAACGCAGCACCGTCGGGCCGCCTTCGGCCGCCAGGATGGACAGGCCCGCCGAGCCCATGCCGCCGCGCCCGTCGACGCGCAGGGCGCCGGTGCCGGTCTCGACCGTGCTGCCGACGATGGAGACGCCGATGCCGCTGAACACGTTGGCATCGCCGAACCGCGTGGTGCCGCCTTCGCCGCGCAGGCTGATCTCGCCGCCGACGCCGCTGCAGTCGCTGCCGGCCGCGCAGGTGGCGACGCGGCTGTCCTGGATCTGCACACCGGGCGCATTGAACACACCGAGCGCGCGGCCCGCCTCGGAATTGCTCTGGCCGTAGAAGCGGATGTCGCCACCGCCCGATTCGATGGTGGCGCCCTGCAAGGCGATCGCGCCGCCGCGCACCTCGCCGGCAGCGGCAAGGTCCACGGTCTGGATCGCCTGCTGCTGAGGCAAGGGGTCGCCCTGCGCATCGGCATTGAAATTCACGTTCAGCGCCCCGCCCTCGGACCGGATCGCCGAGCCGCTGCCCATGGCGATGTTGGTGCGCGAGTCGACCTGCAGGGTCGTGGCCCGGCCGCCGGTCCTGACGACCTGGGCCCCGTCGGCGAACGAGACACCGGCACCGCCGGTCGCAGGCTCTCCGGGGATGACGGCCGCCTTGCTGGACAGCGCGACGTCGGTCCCCCGGCTCAGCGCCCGGCCCAGCGCCGCATCGCCGACACGCGAGGTGGCGTTGCCGTCGACATAGCCCGCGGGCTGGTAGGCGATGTCCTCGCCGGTGACGCTCAGGTCGTTGGTGCTCTGCACCTGCCACTTGCCGTTGGCACCCGAAGCGCCGGCGGCGCTCACGGCGGTGCCCCGGCCGACCTCCACCGACTTGCCGTTGAAGACGACCACGCCGCCGTCGGTCGCACCGGTGGCCGAGAAGGCGCCGTCCGCATGCACGCTGGTCTGGCCGAGCAGGCCGACGGCGCCGCCCTTGCCGGTGCTGCCGTCGGCCTTGAAGCTGTTGGCGGGCGACATCATCACGCCACCGGCGACGCCGAGGATCACCCCGCCGTCGGTGCCGCTCGCATCGACGGTCGCGCCGTCGATGCGCAGCGCACCGCCGCTCATCTGAACGGTGCCGCCACCCACCTTCGCCGTCGTGCCGCTCGCATCGAGCGTGCCCGAGACCCGCACCTCGTTGGCGCCGCCGCCGGTGAGCACGATGCGCCCGTCGCGCGACTCCAGCGAGCGCGCCTGGATCACGCCCTGCTGGTTGACCACCAGCGCGCCGGGATCGGTGGACATCGCCGCGATGTCGACGCGTCCGCCGTCGGCCGCGATCTGCCCGAGGTTGGTCACCAGCGCCTTCGCGGCGACGTTGCCCGCCGTGTTGCTGACCTTGAAGGTCGTCAGCCCGTCGCCCGCGTAGTCGAGCGTCGCGCTCAGGCCCGACAGCAGGCCGACGCTGCCCTGGGCGACGTTGATCTGGCCGGCGTTGTTCACCTCTTGCCCCATCAGCGCGACGGTGCCGCCGGCCGTGGTGGTGATGCTGGCGCCCTTGTCGACGGTGATCTTGCCCGTGACGCCATCGGTGCGGGTGAAGGTGAGCGCACCGCCGCCGGCCAGCGGCGTGTTGACGCGATCGCCGCCGGCGAAGGCATCGTCGCCGATGTCCAGCGTCGAGGCCACCAGTCCGCCGACGTTGACCTGCGAGCCCGCGCCGAACAGCACGCCGGCCGGATTGACGATGAACACATGCCCCGGCGCGGTGATCGTGCCGAAGATCTGCGACGGGTTGCCGACCGTGGTGACCCGGTTGAGCGTGACGCTGCCCGCGCCCATCGCCTGGTTGAAGGCGATGCTGTTGCCGCCGGCGAGCGAGAAGCCGTTCCAGTTGATGACGGCGCGCCAGCTGGCCTGGTCGATGTTCATCGCCGTGCCGTTGATCCCCCAGCCGGAGATGGTCCCGGCCGCCACGCTCCCCACCGCGGGAAAGCCGGCGAGCGAGCCCGGGTTGATCTGCGCCCACGCCGGCGGCGCCGCGGCCCCGATGCAGGCCAGGGACAGCGCCAGCGGGCGCATGCGCCAGGGCCGCCGCACGGTGCGGGAAGAAAGGCGTGAGCTCATGTCGATGCCCCTGGATGCCCGTGCCCGGACATTCTTTCAGCTATCCATTCGATCGCTGCCCGCGCATGCCAAACGGGCGCTGCAGCCACTCTTTTCCTGAGATCCCGGGCCATGCTCAGAAGCTCTTCTGGGCCTGGATGTACAGGCGGGCGCCGCGCTTGCCGCCGTCGGTGCGCGCGGGCTCGGTGCCGGCGCGCCAGGCCAGCGTGGCGTTGATGGCGAAGTTGCCCGGCCGCACCCACGACAGGCCGACGCCGCCACCGCGCAGGCTGCGCCAGGGCGAGCCGATGTCGTAGGGCGACGGGTCCTTGACGGTCTTGCCGCGCGCCGCGTCGTAGAACACGAAGGGCGTGAACTCGGCGTTGTACGACCAGCGCCACTCCACCGTGGCGATCAGGCCCTGGTCCACCAGCGCCTCGCTCGAGGGGTAGGCGCGCACGGCGCGCGCGCCGCCCAGCGCGAGCTTCTCCGACGCATCGAGGTTCTTGCTCGCCCACTGGCCGCCCAGCGACACGTAGAGCGAATGCTGCGGCAGCACCGCCTGCAGGCGCGAGACCTGGAAGGTCGTCTTGGAGAAGCTGCCTTCGGTGCGGTGTCCGCCCAGGCCCTGGTCGGACTGGAAGCTGTCCGCATCGCGCAGCGACAGCTTGCCGCGGTAGAAGGTGCCGGCACTGGCCCAGTAGCCGCCGCCGAACAGGTCGTCGCGGCGCTCCCAGGTCCAGCCCAGGCCCAGGCCGTTGACGCGCTTGCGGGCCGAGAAGTTGACGGCGGTGAAGTCGTCGGTCAGGCGCTTGCTGTCGGCCGACAGGCGAAGGAAGAGGTTGTGCTGGCGCTGGCGGATCAGCGGGTAGTTGAGCGAGACGTCGACCACGTCGGCCTTGCCCTGCGCGCCCAGCTGCTCGAACTCGCCGCCGAGTTCGTAGTTGACGCGCGAGAGCCCGACGCCCACGCGCAGGCCGTCGGTGCCGACGGGTGCCTCGTAGGACACGCGGCCGAACTGCAGCGCATTGCTGTTCGACACCATGGCACGCACGTCCAGGTTGTCGCCGATGCCCAGGGGGCTGTTCCAGCGCACCGTGCCGCCGATGCGATAGCGGCCCGACTCCTTGGTGCCATGGTTGTCGGCCTCGGCGTTGAAGGACCAGCGCGGCCCCGGGTTCACGTCCACCGCGAGGTCGGTGGTGCCGGTCTGCGTGCCCTCCTGCAGCGAGGAGCCGACGCGCAGCCCCGGCTGGTCGGACAGCAGCAGCATGGCCCGCTCGTACGCCGGACCGCTCACGGCCTGGCCGACCGCCAGCGGCGCGAGGAAGCTGCGCACCCGCGCCTCGCTGGTGGGCGCCTCCGGCGCGACCGTCACGTCCACCTTGCCGATGCGGCCCTCGACGATGCTGATCTCGACCACGCCGTCCTGCACGGTCTGCACCGGCACGATGGCCTGCGCGAGGAAGTAGCCGCGGTCGCGGTAGCGGGCCGTGATGTCGCGCGCCAGCGCCTCCAGGTCGGCCAGCGTGACGTCGCGTCCGATGTAGGGGGCGGTGACGCTGCGCAGGTCCTCGGCGCTCAGGGCCTGCGCGCCGTTGAGCCGCAGGTCGTTGAGGCGGAAGGCGGCCGAGGCCGGCGCGGGGCCCTGCGGCGCCGCCGCGGCCGGCTGGGGCGGCGCGGCGCAGGCCGCACACGGGTCGCCCGTGGGCAGCAGCGTGGTGGTGCCGGGCAGCGACTGCGAGGGCGCCTGTGCCAGCGCGCCGCAGGACGCGGCCGCGCCGAAGGCTGCAGCCGCCCAGGCGAGCGGACGACGGCGCGATGCGGTGCGGCCCCGGGTCATGCGCCGCTCCCGACGGTGAGGCGCCAGTTGCCGATCAGGTTGAACGGCGCCCAGAAGAAGGGGTGCGACATCTTGGGGTCCTTCAGCACGGCCAGCTGGCCGGCCTGCATGGCGCGCTGCAGGTCGCGCCCCTTGGCGAGCTCGCCGTACAGCGTGCTCATGAGCACCTCGGTGGCATCGTCGGAGACCGGCCACAGCGAGGCGATGAGGCTGGAGCTGCCGGCCGACAGGAAGGAGCGCGTGAAACCCAGCACCTCGTCGCCCTGCGCGATGCGGCCGAGGCCGGACTCGCAGGCCGAGAGCGTGACCAGTGCGTTGCCCTGCATGGGCAGCTCGAGGATCTCGTGCGCCTCGAGGAAGTTCTGCCGCCCGCCCTCGTTGGCCAGCAGGATGCGCGAATAGAGCGGGTCGACCTGGTCGGCCTCGGCGTGCGCGGCCACGTGCATCAGCGGCGCGCGCGAGGCGACCTCGCGGAACTGCGTCTTGGTGGCGGCCGCCCCCATGAAGACGCTGTTGCGCGGGAACAGGCGCGCGAGCTGCTTCACCTCGGCCTCGGAGCCGGGCAGGTCGTACTTGTCCTCGATGCGCGGGTTGCCGAAGGCCGTGAGCGTGGGATCGACGCGCGGCGAGCGCTGGGCCAGCTGCACCGCGATGCTCATCGACGGCGACACCGCCACCGGGTGCGTCTCGATCACGTAGCGGCCGTCGAGGCGCAGCGCCTGGAAGGGCAGGTAGTGCAACGGGCCGTGCGGCACGATCACCAGGCGGTGGCCGGGCGCGAGGCCCAGCGGGCCGAGCAGCGCGGCGCCCAGCTTGTCGGCATTGCCCACCGCCGTGCGCCGGCCACGCACGACCGAGTTGCGGAAGGTGTCGACCAGGTCGGTGAGCTCGTCGCGCTTCACCGCGATGCTGTGCGACTTGATGCCGTCGGGTCCGACGACCCACACCTGCAGGCGCTCGGGCAGGGCGTGGAACTCGACCACGCGTTCGTCGGCCTGGAGCGAGCGCTGCAGCGTCGCCAGGTCGATGGTGGCGGCCGCCTGCTCGCTCACCTTGGCGCGGCCGCGCACCGCGTCCAGCAGCGCACGCGAGCGGCTGCGCTCGCTGATCTCGAAGGCGCGCTGCGCGTCGCCCACGTCGCTGTACAACCCGACCGCCCGCTCGAACACCGACTGCAGGTCGGAGAACAGGCCCATCTTGAATTCCTCGCTGCGAAAGCGCGAGCGCACCTGGTCGACGCTGCCGATGGCGCGGCCCAGCGCATCGGCCGCCGCCTGCTTCTGGCCCAGCGCGAGGTCGCTGCGGGCCACGCCGTCCCAGGCCCAGAGGCGGTAGTACTCGGTGTCGGTGCCCATCTGCCGGGTGGTGAGCGCGGTGTACAGCGCCTTGGCCTCGGCCGGCTTCTTCTCGGCCAGCAGCAGGTTGGCGCGCGTGCGATCCAGCTGCGCGGCCAGCGGCGCCTCGCGCGGCGTGCCCATCGCATCGAGCACCTGGCGCGCACGGCCGGTGTCGCCCGATTCGATCAGGGCATTGGCCAGGGAGGCGCGCACCAGCGGGGCGTAGCGCTCGGAGCTGCCGGCCAGCGCCTCGTCGTAGCTGCGCACCGCGCCGGCGTAGTCGCCCCGGCGCGCAGCCACGTCGCCCAGCACCTTGTGGGCCGGGCCCACCACGAGCTTGGGGTCGCGCGCCGGCTGCTTGAGCGCGTCGCGCGCGAACTGCTCGGCCTTCTCCAGCTGCCCGGAATAGCTGTAGACGATGGCCAGGTCGCGATTGGCCATCGCCAGCAGGTTGGGGTCGCGCGTGGTGTTGGCCAGGTGCAGCGCCTTGCTCGCAGCGCGCACGCTCTGGCGGAACTCGCCGGCCTCTGCCAGCGCCACGGCCTGGCTGCAGTACTGGTAGCCGCTGAGCTTGACCTTGTCCTGTGCATAGAGGATGGCGCCGTCGTTGGTGAGGGCCAGCAGCGTGTCGGTGTCGGCCAGCCGGGCCTGCTCCTGCCGGCTGGCCGCGGCCTCCGCATCCGGCGCGGGCTGCGCATGGGCGGCGAGCGCCATGGCCAGACAGGATGCGGCGGCCCCCACCCGCAAGAGCCGCTTGAAGCGTGCGTGCCCGGACGGCCCGCCGTGTGTGTTCGTCAACCGTTGCATTCGACCCCCACGCTCTGTCTTGGGTCCGCGAGCGTGGACCCTCGACGCCATGAACGTGTGCGCCTCTCAGACATCGCGGTCGGAGTCTAGGAAGCGACTCCCGGTGGGCCAATTCACAAGATGGCCTAACGCTTATGGTCTAGAGGCGATGGCGGGCGACGACACCCCACAAAAAAAAGCGCCGGCCCCAGGGGCCGGCGCTCGCATTCCGAGCCCGCGTGGCGGCGTTCAGGCGGGCACCGCCTCCACGCCCGCACGGTCCCAGTGGCGGTGCTTGCCGATGGCCGCGACGAAGGCCTGCGCGATCGCCTGGGCGGCTTCCGTGTCGCCGGTGTGCACGGGCGGCGTGTCGGCCACGACCACACCCGCCGGGGCCTGGCCGCCCGCCTCCACGCCCACCGACGCGAGCAGCTGGACGCCCTCGCCCACCAGGCACAGGGCCTTGCAGTGCTTGAAGGCCTCGAGCACGAAGTGCTGCGCATCGCCGTTCTGCCGCAGCGCCTGCACGCCCTCGGCGCCGGCCGGCACCAGCACCGCGTCGAACATGATCGACGGCATGTTGACGTAGGTGGCGTCGACCGCGACCTGGCGCTTGGAGGCACTGGCCACGCTGCCCAGGCGGGGGCCGACCACCTTGCACTGCGCGCCGGCCGCCTCGATGGCTTCGCGGATCGGCTTGAGCGAGGCCGAGTCGATGCCGTCGGCCACGAGGATCGCGACCTGCCGCGTCTTGGCCGATCCGTCGCCGGTGCCCAGCATGCTGAGCGACGGCGCCTCCTCGATCGGGAGCTGGATGCGTGCCTCGCGGTAGCCGGCCTGGCCGGCGGCGGCCTTGGCGTCGGGCGGCTCGATGCCCAGCGGCTCGGCCACGCGGCGCGCGAGCTTCTCGTCCACCTGCGCCAGGTTGTCGACCATGCGCTGTCGCACCGCCGGCACCTGCACCTTCGACAGCTCGAAGCGGAAGGCCGCGACGATGTGCTCCTTCTCGGCCACGCTCTGGCTGTTGAAGAACAGGCGCGCCTGCGTGAAGTGGTCGTCGAAGCTGGGGCTGCGGCGGCGGATCTTGGGCGACTCGATCGCCTCGGGATAGCTCACGAAGCCGTCGCTGTCCCCATCGACGCGGAACTGCGCACCGTTGGCCAGGGAATTCGGCTCGTAGGCCACCTGCCCGCGACCGATGGTCTGGCGGTGCATGCCGTCGCGCTGGAAGTTGTGGAAGGGGCACACGCCGCGGTTGATGGGCAGCTCGTGGAAGTTGGGGCCGCCCAGCCGCGACAGCTGCGTGTCGGTGTAGCTGAACAGGCGCCCCTGCAGCAGCGGGTCGTTGCTGAAATCGATGCCCGGCACGACGTGGCCGGGATGGAAGGCCACCTGCTCGGTCTCGGCGAAGAAGTTGTCGGGGTTGCGGTTGAGCACCATCTTGCCGACCGGCGTGATGGGCACCATCTCCTCGGGGATGAGCTTGGTGGGGTCGAGCAGGTCGAAGCCGAGCGAGTGCTCCTTGTCCTGCGGGATCAGCTGCACGCCCAGCTCCCACTCGGGGAAGTCGCCGTTCTCGATCGCGTTCCACAGGTCGCGGCGGTGGAAGTCGGCGTCCTTGCCGGCGATCTTCTGCGCCTCGTCCCAGGCCAGGCCGTGCACGCCGAGCTTGGGCTTCCAGTGGAACTTCACGAAGTGTGCGTCGCCATGCGCGTTCACCCAGCGGAAGGTGTGCACCCCGAAGCCCTGCATCATGCGGTAGCTGCGCGGGATGGCGCGGTCGCTCATGGCCCACATCAGCATGTGGGTGGTCTCGGGCATGAGCGAGGCGAAGTCCCAGAAGGTGTCGTGCGCGCTCGCGGCCTGCGGCATGCCGTGGTGCGGTTCGGGCTTGACGGCGTGGACCAGGTCCGGGAACTTCATCGCGTCCTGGATGAAGAACACCGGGATGTTGTTGCCCACGAGGTCGTAGTTGCCCTCCTGGGTGTAGAACTTGACCGCGAAGCCGCGCACGTCGCGCACCGTGTCGGCCGAGCCCGCACCGCCGGCGACGGTGGAGAAGCGCACGAACACGGGCGTCTCGACCTGCGGGTCCTGCAGGAAGGCGGCCCGCGTGAACTGCGACATCGACTTGTAGACCTTGAACACGCCGTGCGCCGCACTGCCGCGCGCGTGCACCGCGCGCTCGGGGATGCGCTCGTGGTCGAAGTGCGTGATCTTCTCGCGCAGGATGAAGTCTTCGAGCAGCGAGGGGCCACGCACGCCGGCACGCAGCGAGTTGTGGTTGTCGGCGATGCGCGTGCCCTGGTTGGTCGTGAGGTACGGCAGCGGCAGTTCCGTGCTGGAAGCCGCGAGCTGTTCCTGCTTGGCCAGCGACGGGTCGCCCGCTTTGGCGCGTCGCGCCGCCGGCGTCTTGCTGTTCCTGGATGTCATCGAAGGGAGAAGAAAGAAAGAAAAGGGAGAACGGGGAGAGAGCCGGCTCAGCCGGCCTCGGCGTCGAGGAACATGTCCACCGCGTTGACGAGGGCCACCAGGCCGATCACGCCCGTCAATGCCGCCACGCCCCAGACGAGCATCTCGTCCACCCAGGGGCCGTTGATTGCACCGAACAGCGATGCGAGTTCCATGATTCGCTCCAGAAGAAGGGGTTGAACAGATCGGGGAAGAACCTGCGCCGCAGCGTTTCTGCGAGCGAACCCGGAGCGTAGAAGCCGCCCGATTCGCGCCACGTAGTGGCCGCACGCCGGCGACTGTGGGAGCGCCAAGCTGCCATCGGTAGGACCGCGCCGACGAGCCTTCCGTGCGATGGCGGACTACAACGGCTTGCGCCTCGAACGGCGCACCCGGGCGCGGGCACGCTTCTAGCATCGCTACGCTTGGCTCCACACCATCACCCCAACCGCGCCTGAAGGGAGGCCCCATGCTCATCCGCATCGGCTACGACATCGAGCTGGGGCTTACCGGCCCCACCGCACTCATCTACCTGCTGCAGGTGCACCCGGACCGTGCGCGCGACCTCGTCGCGCCGGAACACCCGGTCGTCGATCCGCCGCTGTGGACCGACCAGTACACCGACAGCTTCGGCAACCGCTGCGCGCGGGTGCGCGTGCCGGCCGGCGTGCAGCGCGTGCGGCTGCACAACGAGGCGCTGATCCACGACACCGGCTGGACCGACCCGGTCGACTACGGCGCCTGGCAGCACCCGGTGGACGAACTGCCGGTCGAGACCCTGCCCTTCCTGCTGGGCAGCCGCTACTGCGAGGTCGACAGCGAGCTGCTGCCTTTCGCCTGGCAGACCTTCGGCCACACGCCGCTGGGCTGGGCGCGCGTGCAGGCGGTGTGCGATTTCGTGCACCAGCACATCCGCTTCGACTACCAGCGCGCGTTCGCGGGGCGCACGGCGCTGGGCGGCTTCCGTGAGCGCGTGGGCGTGTGCCGCGACTTCGCCCATCTGGCCGTGACGCTGTGCCGCTGCCTGAACATCCCGGCGCGCTATGTCACCGGCTACCTGGGCGACATCGGCGTGCCGCCGGTGCCCTACCCGATGGACTTCAGCGCCTGGTTCGAGGTGTTCCTGGGCGGCCGCTGGCACACCTTCGACGCCCGCCACAACGTGCCGCGCATCGGCCGCGTGGTGATCGCACGCGGACGCGACGCGGCCGACGTGCCGATCACGATGGTCTTCGGCGAGCACACGCTGCAGCGCTTCGAGGTGGTGACGGACGAAGTGCGCGGTTGAGCCGCGCACGCCGGCTGCGAGCGAAATCGGCCCGCAGCGCCCGCCAGCCGGGCGCGAGCAGCTATCGAATCAGGAGCGCTTCGCGTCGTCCGGGGTGAAACCCAGCACCTTCATCGGCCCGGCCAGGCCCTTGCGGGCGCGCTCCATGCCGTCCCAGGGCGCATTGCCCGGCTCGAATCGGGTGCGCACGTCGGCCAGGGTCCACTGCGCGCCGCTGGTGAGTTCGGGCAGTTCGTCCCAGCCCACCGGCACCGACACGCCGAGCCCCGGCCGCGCGCGCACCGACCAGGCGCTCACGGTGGTGGCCCCGAAGCCGTTGCGCAGGTAGTCGACGAAGATCTTCCCGACGCGGTTCTTCGGCCCGCTCTTGACCACGAAGCGCTCCGGAATGGTCTGGGCCAGGTGCGCCACGACGGCGCGCGAGAAGTCCTTGACCGTGTCCCACCCGTGCTGCCGGCGGATCGGCACCACCACGTGCAGGCCCTTGCCCCCGCTGGTCTTGAGGAAGCCCGCGAGCCCCAGTTCGTCGAGCAGCGTGCGCACCAGCAGCGCCGCCTCCTGCATGTGCGGCCAGCCCACGCCTTCGCCGGGGTCGAGGTCGAAGGTCATGCGGTCGGGGGTGTCCAGCTTGTTCGAGGTGCCGTTCCAGGTGTGGAATTCCAGCGTGTTCATCTGCGCGGCGGACAGCAGCCCGCGCGCGGTGTCGATCTGCAGCAGCGGGTCGTGGTCGCGGTCGAGCGACGGATCGAGCAGCTTCACGCCCGGCAGCTCGGTGTGCTGCGCGTGCTTCTGGAAGAACAGCTCGCCGCCCACGCCCTCGGGCGCGCGCACCAGCGACACCGGCCGGCCCTTCAGGTGCGGCAGCATCAGCGGTGCCACCTCGGCGTAGTAGCGCACGAGGTCGCCCTTGGTCGTGCCGCTGGTCTTGTCGATCACGCGGTCGGCGTTCGTGATGCGCAGGCCGCCCGCCTTGGCAGGGGCCTTGGCGGGCATGGAGGAGGAGGAAGACGAAGCAGGCATGGCAGGGGCATCCGCGGGCTGGGCATGTTCGCGCACGATCTGGCGCGGTGGCTTGTCGGTGCGCAGGCCATGGAACACGGCCTGGCGCACGCGGTCGTCACGGGTCCATTCGCCGAACTCCACTTCGGCGACCAGGCGCGGCCGCACCCACTGCACCGTGCCTGCGCGCAGGCCGGTGGGCCGCGGATCGAAGGGGCAGGTGTCGGTGTCGAGCCGGCGCAGCCGGGCATGCACGTCGGCCAGCCGCTGCGCGTCGAAGCCGGTGCCGACGTTGCCCGCGTAGCGCAGGCGCCCCTGCGCGTCGTGCACGCCCAGCAGCAGTGCGCCGAAACCCTGGCGCGTGCCCTTGGGGGCGGTGTAGCCGCCGATCACGAACTCCTGCCGGCGGTGGTTCTTGAGCTTGATCCAGTCGGGCGAGCGGCGCGAGACGTAGGGCGCATCGCGGCGCTTGCCGATGATGCCCTCGAAGCCGATGCGCGCCGACGACGCCAGCAGGTCCGCGGGCGGCGCGTCGAAGGCCTCGCTGAAGCGCAGCGCGGGCGGCGTTCGGCCATCCAGCCGCTGCGACAGCGCCTCGCGCCGCGCCTGCACCGGCATGTCGCGCAGATCGCGCCCCTCCAGGAAGGGCGCATCGAAGAGCCAGTACACGATGCCGCCGGTGGCGTGGCGGTCGAAGGCGTTCTGCAGCGCCTGGAAGTCGGGCGCGCCCTGCGCGTTCTCGACACCGATCTCGCCGTCCAGCCAGGACGAGCGCAGCTTCAGCGACTGCAGCGCCTGCGCGAGCTCGGGCAGGCGCGCGGTCCAGTCCAGGCCATTGCGGGTGAAACAGCGCACGCGCCCCTGCGCGTCGAAGCGCGTCAGCAGCCGGTAGCCGTCGAACTTCAGTTCCCACAGCCATTCCTCGGGATGGGCCGGCGGGGCGGTCGCCAGGGTGGCCAACTGCGGTGCCAGCTCGGCGGGCAGGCTGGCCTTGGGCGCGCGCGCGGGCGTCACGGCCTTCGCCTTCGCCGGGGCTGCGGAGGCCGGCTGGCGGGTCGACGTGGCGCGGCGCGCCAGCACGCTGTCGGGCGCTTCGGCCTCGACGTCGTACTCGTCCAGCGCACGGGCCTGCGCGTCCTTTTCCTTGATGAGCAGCCAGGCCGGCTTCTTCTCGTTGCCGCGTGCCTTCATGCGCACCAGCGTCCAGTGGCCCTTGAGCTTCTCGCCGCGCAGCTCGAACTTGAGCTTGCCCTCCTGGAGTCCTCGGCGCGCGTCGCCCTCGGGCCACCAGGTGCCGCGGTCCCACACGATCACGGTGCCGGCGCCGTAGTGGCCCTCGGGGATGGTGCCCTCGAAGCCTCCATAGGCCAGCGGATGGTCCTCCACCTCCACGGCCATGCGCTTGACGCTGGGATCCAGGCAGGGGCCCTTGGGCACCGCCCAGCTCTTGAGCGTGCCGTCCTGTTCGAGCCGGAAGTCGTAGTGCAGGTGCGAGGCGTCGTGCTTCTGCACGACGAACGCCAGGCCGCCGGCCGCCGGCTGGCCGCCCTCCGCAGGCTCGGGCGTCGCCGCGAAGTCGCGCTTGCGGCGGTAGTCGGCCAGGGCGCGGTGGGCCGCGCCGTCCCCGGTGGCGGGCGGTGCGGAGGCTTTTCTCTTCGTCGCCATCGGCCGCTGGGATGGGGTCGATCAGGCGGCGCGGCGCTTCTGCGCCGCGGTGCGGGTCGAGGTGGCGCGCTTGGCGGGCGTGCTGCCGCGCTTGCGTGCGGGCTTGGCCGGCGCCTCGTCCTCCGCATCGTCGTCGTCGTCGCCCTCGGCCTCCTGCGCCGCGCCGCCGCCGCGCCCGCCGCGGCCCTTGTTGCGCAGGCTGCGCTGCAGCAGTTCGGTGAGGTCGAGGATCTTGGCGCCCTGGCCCTCGGTGCGCTCCACCGGATCGGGCTTGGTGACGGATTCGGTCTGGCCGGCGGCGACCTTGCGGTCGACCAGCGCCATGATCTGGTTCTTGAATTCGTCCTGGTAGTCCTCGGGGTCCCAGTCGGCGCCCATGTCGGCGACCAGCTGCTCGGCCATCTTGAGCTCGCGCGGGGTGAGGCCGGCCTTCTTCGCGTCCTCGGCCGGCAGCGGCAGGTCTTCCCAGGGCCGGATGTCGGCGCCCCAGCGCAGCAGGTTGAGCACCAGGCCCGGGCCGGCCGGGATCATGGCCGCCAGGTGCTGCTTGGTCTGGATGACGACGCGGGCGATGCCGATGCGGCCGCTGCGCTGCAGGGCCTCGCGCAGCAGCGCATACACCTTGGCCCCACGGTTGATGGGCGCGACGTAGTAGGGCCGCTCCAGGTAGACGAAGGGGATCGAGTCGGC
Source organism: Pseudomonadota bacterium (assembly GCA_031119395.1). Taxonomy (GTDB): domain Bacteria; phylum Pseudomonadota; class Gammaproteobacteria; order Burkholderiales; family Burkholderiaceae_C; genus Xenophilus. The sequence continues at coordinate 5,640 of JAVHYA010000055.1, read as the reverse complement.
CGGCACGAAGCTCTCGATCTCGATCGTCTGCGTGGTCTTGGGATAGGCGTCGGCGATCTCCTTGTCGCTCAGGACGACGTACTGCCCGTCCTCGTAGGCCACGCCCTTGACGATGTTCTCGCGCGTGATCTCCTTGCCGGTCTTCTTGTTGATGCGCTTGTAGCCCACCGGGTCCATGCTGCGCTTGTCGAGCCAGTCGAAGTCGACGCCGCTGTCGCGGGTGGCCGAATACAGCGCGACCGGGATGTGCACGAGGCCGAAGCTGATGGCGCCCTTCCACAGCACGCGCGGCGCCGGTGCGTGGCGGGCCGCGTCCTGGGCCTTGGCGGCCGGCTTGCGTGACGATGAGGCGGTCTTGCGACCGCTGGCGGCTTTCTTCGAGGCGGGCATGGGGCTTTCCTTTCCTCCAGGGGCGTCGAGGCTACGCCCGCGCCGCCTGTCGTGCTGTAGGAAGGAAGCCGAGCCGGCCGCCGTCGGGACGGCCGAAGGCCAGGTGCTCAGCCCAGGCGGCGCTCGCTCAGCGTGGCGAAGTAGAACCACTCGCTGCCGGGCAGCGCACGGGCGTTCGGGAAGACGATGAAGCCGTCGCCGGGCGCCACCAGCAGGGCGCCGTCGTGGCGGTGGCCGATGGGCTCGCCGGCCGACACGGCGTCGAAGGTGGCCCACTCGCGCACGAAGCGGTCGCCCGCGTGCAGGCGGTCGGTCACGCTGGCCAGGCGCAGCAGCCGCGGGGGGGCCGGCGGGGGCTCGTCGGCCAGTTCGGGCGGCAGCTCGGCCATGCCCAGCAGGGCGAGGGTGCGTCGGATCGCGCGCCAGGCCACGCCGGGCGCGGCCGGGTCGCGGTGCTGCCCGCACTCGAGCGTGACGCCGTAGCCTCCTCGGCTGCGGATGTACTCGTTGGTGCCGCAGCCGTAGGCGATCTCGTCCGCCGTGGGCGCCGCGCCGCCGGCCCGCTGCGCCAGGCCCGCCGCGTAGATGTCGAGCCAGCCTTCCACCACCGTGGGGGTGCCCAGGGCGCGCGCCAGGCGGCCTTCCTCGTCGGCGCGCCCGAAGGGCTCCAGGGTGCCGGTGTTGTCGCGCGGGCCGATCATGGCGAAGGCCTCGCCCTGGCTCTCGAAGGAATGCAGGTCGAGCAGCACCTCGTGCCGGTCGATCAGGGGGCACAGCAGGTTGGTGAGGTGGTCCTCGTAGTCCACCGGCGCGGTGCGCGGCTGGAAGGAGCGATTCAGGTTGCGCTCGCCCTCGCGCTGCAGCCGCCGCCGCGCGAGCGGGTTGGCCACCGGCACCATCGTCAGCTGGCCGCGGCGCAGGGTCAGGGTGCCGCCGTCGAGCTCGGCCCGCACGCGCTCGATTCCGGCGGTGCCGCAGGTCTCGTCGCCGTGCACGCCGCCCATCACGAGCAGGCGGGGGCCGGGCTGCAGGGCCGCGTAGCCGATCGTGCGCAGGGTGTCGTCGGGGGGAGTCACAGGCATCGAAGGATTATGGGCCGGCGCGAAATCGCTATGAAATCAGGAGCACACCGCGCCCAACCGGCGGGCGCCGCAGCCCGATTTGGCCCTCGGCACCCCTGGCCTACGCGGGGCGGCCGGTCCGTCCTACCAGGGCCGGCAGGCGCCCGCGCCACCATGGCAGGCCACGAGTCCCAGGAGACGATGCCATGTCCAAATCACCCGCCAGCCCCCAGCCCGACGATCCCTTGCGCGACGCCGAGGGCGGCCAGACCAAGGTGGAGCAAGGGGGCGAATCGGCGCCCCGCCTCCCCCACGAACGCGACCAGTCGGCCGACAGCCAGGCCACGAAGGACGGCCAGCCGCCCGAGGTGGGCCGCCGCGCCCATGACGACGTCGAGCGCGGCTCGGTCGACACCGACCGCGGGCCGGTGACGGAACGCACCTACGAGAAACTCAAGCGCTGAGGCCGGGCGGCCTCGCGCTCAGCGCGCGCCGGCGAGCTGCTCGCGCATGGCGCCGATCACGCCTGCGTAGTCCGGCGCGTTGAAGATCGCGCTGCCGGCGACGAAGGTGTCGGCACCCGCGGAGGCGACGCGGGCGATGTTCTCGGTCTTGATGCCGCCGTCCACCTCGAGCCGGATGTCCCGGCCGCTGGCGTCGATGCGCTTGCGCGCCTGCTCGATCTTGCGCAGCGCCGAGTCGATGAAGCTCTGGCCGCCGAAGCCCGGGTTCACGCTCATGATGAGGATGAGGTCGATCTCGTCGATCAGCCAATCGAGCACCTCCAGCCCGCGCGCCGGGTTGAAGACCAGCCCGGCCTTGCAGCCGGCCGCCTTGATGGCCTGCACGCTGCGGTGCGTGTGCGGCGATGCGTCCGGATGGAAGCTGATGTAGTCGGCGCCCGCCTTGGCAAAGGCCGCGGCCAGGGCGTCGACGGGTTCGATCATGAGGTGCACGTCGACCGGCACCGGCGTGCCATCGGCCTTCCTGGCGTGCGGCTTGAGCGCTTCGCAGACCATGGGGCCGAAGGTGAGGTTGGGCACGTAATGGTTGTCCATCACGTCGAAATGGATCCAGTCGGCGCCGGCGGCGATCACGTCGCTCACCTCGGCGCCCAGGCGCGCGAAGTCGGCCGAGAGGATGGAGGGCGCGATGCGGAAGGTGGGGCTCGGGGTCATCCCGGCATTTTCGCAGCAGGGCCGCGGTGGCGCGGGACCGGGCCGGCCCACTAAGATCGCAGGATGTCCAACCCGCCGATGACCGTCGAAGTGGCGCCGCACTACCTGGCGGACCAGTCCTCTCCTGCGGAGAAGATCTACACCTTCGCCTACACGATCACCGTCACCAACGTCGCCGAGGTCGCCATGCAGCTGATCGCGCGGCACTGGCTCATCCACGACGAATCGGGCCACGCGCAGGAGGTCAAGGGCCTGGGGGTGATCGGGCAGCAGCCGCTGCTCGCGCCCGGCGAGTCCTTCCGCTACACCAGCGGCTGCCGCCTGCACGCGCCCAGCGGCACCATGCACGGCAGCTACTTCGTGGTGAGCGAGACGGGCGAGCGCTTCGACGTGCCGATCCCGATGTTCGCGCTGGAGGCCGATGCCGGCACCGGCCCGCTCGCCGGCGCCTCGCGCGTGCTGCACTGAGCCCCGCCGCGGTCCGCCGCCCTGTCGTTCTTCCCGGCGCTGCGCACGCCGCATCGCCACGATCCACGCCTGTTCACTGATGTCCTTCTTCTCTTCCGATCTGCTGGGCTTCTGGTCCGAATGGATCCGCCCCTCGGCCGGATTGCCCACCGTGTGGTGGGCCCTGCTCGTCGCCGCGGCCGCCGCGGTGGGCCACCTGGTGCAGCGCTACATGGGCCTGCCCAAGGTGGTGGGCTATTCGCTGGTCGGCACCGTGGTCGGCCTGGCCGGCTTCGCGGGCGCCGTCTGGCCGCTGCAGGGCACGGCCCTGTTCCTGCTCGAGCTGGGCGTGGCCATCGTGCTCTTCGAGGCCGGCGGCCGCCTGCCGCTGGGCTGGTTCCGCCACAACCCGATGGTGCTGGTGCAGTCGCTGGTCGAATCCACGCTCACCTACTTCGCCGTCTTCTGGACCCTGCACTGGCTGGACGTGCCCGACCCGGTCGCGGTGCCGCTGGCGCTGATCGCGGTGGCGGCCTCGCCGGCCGTGCTCTCGCGCGTGGCCATCGACACGCGCGCCTCCGGCCCCGTGACCGAGCGCGCGATGACGCTGGCCACGCTCAACACCTTCTATGCGCTGATGCTGGGCTACGCGCAGGCGGGCCTCATCGAACGCGCGCCGCTGGGCCTGTTCCAGAAGGTGTACCCGGTCATGGTCGTCGTCGGCCTGTCCTTCGTGGTGGGCGCGCTGATGGCGCTGGCGCTGCGCTCGGCGCTGCGCGTGATGAGCCCGACCAGCGAGAACACCTCGATCCTGCTGCTGGGGATCATCGCGGCCGGCGCCGCGGTGTCGACCTACTTCGGCGGCGCGGCGCCGCTGGCCGCGCTGATCGGGGGTGTGCTGCTCAAGCTGCTCAACCCGAGGCCCTGGGTGTGGCCGCGGCAGCTGGGCACGGCCTCCTCGCTGGTGACGATGCTGATGTTCGTGCTGGTGTCGATGGTCGCGGCGCAGGCCGAATGGAGCCTGCCGGTGGCCACCACGGTGCTGGCGCTGATCGGCGTGCGCACCTTCGCCAAGATCGCCGGCGTCGCCATCGCCAACCCCGGCAGCGGCGCGAGCTGGCGGCAGGCGATCTGGATGGGCTGCGCGATGTCGCCGCTGTCCTCGATCGCGCTGCTGATCGCGTCGACCTTCGTCACGGCCTCGCCGCTGCTGGGCCACATGATCACGCAGATCGCGCTGCCGGCGATCCTGGTGATGGAGGTGGTCGGCGCCGTGCTGGCCACCGTCGCCATCTACGGTGCCGGCGAAAGCTCGCGCCCCTGGCGGCCGGAGGCCTTCGCCGCCGCGGAGGACACGCAACGATGAACGCGCCGCTTCCTTCCTCGCCCTTCTCCAGCGCGCCCGTGCCCGCGAGCGTGGTCGCGCCCGCCTTCAAGAGCCAGGCCGACAGCCGCATGGTCCCGCTGGAGCCCTTCAGCAGTTCCAAGGCGCTGTCGCTGGGCGTCGAGCTCGAACTGCAGCTGGTCAACACCCACGACTACGACCTCGCGCCCTACGCCGAGGACATGCTGCGCGGCATGGCCGCCTTCGACCTGCCCGGCAGCGTGGTGCCCGAGATGACCTCGAGCATGATCGAGATCTCGACCGACGTGTGCCACTCGGCCGAGGAGGTGCTGGCGCAGCTCTCGCCGATCCGCGACGCGCTGGTCAGGACGGCCGACAAGCTCAACATCGCCATCGTCGGCGGCGGCACGCACGCCTTCCAGCAATGGCACGAGCGCCGCATCTACGACAAGCCGCGCTTTCGCGAACTGTCGGAGCTGTACGGCTACCTGAGCAAGCAGTTCACCATCTTCGGCCAGCACGTGCACGTGGGCTGCCCCGATGCCGATTCGGCGCTGCTCATGCTGCACCGCATGAGCCGCTACATCCCGCACTTCATCGCGCTGTCGGCCTCCTCGCCCTTCGTGCAGGGGCAGGACACGGCCTTCGACTCCGCGCGGCTGAACTCCGTCTTCGCCTTCCCGCTCTCGGGCCGCGCGCCCTTCACGCTGAGCTGGAAGGAGTTCGAGAACTACTTCGGCCGCATGACGCGCACCGGCGTCGTCAAGAGCATGAAGGACTTCTACTGGGACATCCGGCCCAAGCCGGAGTACGGCACCATCGAGATCCGCGTGTTCGACACGCCGCTCACGGTGGAGCGCGCCGCGGCGCTCGCGGGCTACGTGCAGTCGCTGGCCTCGTGGTTCCTGCAGGAGCAGCCCTTCATGCCGAGCGAGGACGACTACCTCGTCTACACCTACAACCGCTTCCAGGCCTGCCGCTTCGGCCTCGACGCGGTGTACGTCGACCCGGCCACCGGCGACCACCTGCCGCTGCGCGAGCACATCCTGCGCACCATGACCCAGCTCGAGTCGCACGCCGCCACGCTCGACGCCACCCGCGCCTTCGCACGGCTGCGCACCGACGTCGAGGCGAGCCAGAACGACGCGCGCTGGCTGCGCGAGCGCCAGGGGCGCGAGAAGCTGCTGGCCGAGGTGGTGCGGCAGGGAGCGCTGCGGTT
>JAVHYA010000006.1:101810-119589 GCA_031119395.1 Pseudomonadota bacterium | reverse complement strand
GGCTCGGGCGGGAAGCGGGTGCGGATCTTGGCCGGGTCGGGCATGCCGGCCTGGTGGTGCGGGCCGTCGCCGGGCGAGCCGCCCCAGCGGCGGGTGGCATAGGTGCCTTCGGCGATGTCGTGCTCGATGACGTGGCGCAGGAAGTTGCTCGGTGCGGCCGGCGCGGCCGCCTCGTGATGTTCTTTGTTACCGCCGGTTTTGGCGTTGGGGGAGGTCATTGGGGAATTCTATGGGTCGGTGCCTACTCCCACCTGGGGCGTGGACGGGCTGGCGCAAGTGGCCGGCCCGGCGCAGAATTTCACGCAAGACGGTGGCTCGCTTCACTTTTGGTAACGATCTTCACCGAGCCGCGTGAACCTGATTTACAACTGACGCGTTCAATACGCACATGGGCAGATCGTTCTGGGACAGGTGTCCCACCCGAGCCGCCTCTGTTCAAGGAGAACCAACATGACACGTTCGACATTCTTCAAGTGGGCCGCAGCCGGTGCCGTGGCGGCCGGTGCCTTGTTCGCCGCCGGTTCGGCGAGCGCACAGGTGGGCTGGTCGGTCGGCATCAGCGCCCCGGGCGTGGCGGTCGGCGTGGGCAACCCCGGTTACTACGCCCCGGCCCCGGTGTACGTGGCGCCGCCCCCCCCGGTCTATTACCGTCCGGCCCCGGTGTACTACGCGCCGCCGCCGCCGGTGTACTACGGTCCGCGTCCGTACTACGGCCCCCGTCCCTACTACGGACCGCGCCCCCACTACCGCCATCACCACTGGCGTTGAGGGTTGAGCCCGAGCCAGGCGCGCCTCACTCACGAGCAACGAGGGTCGACCACCGACTGGCGCGCCAGGGCGAGGGATTCCAAGGCTCTCGCCGACTTCCGGGCTGAACAGGCCGTCTCCGCGCAAGCGGGGACGGCCTTCTTTTTTTGCGCGGCCCGCCTAGGGAGATGTGTCGAAGCCGGGGCGCGTGGGGCCAGGTTCACATGGCCCTGAAGAGGTGCGCGTAGAGGCGGCTGACGACGATGTCCTCGCCCGGGCGCCCGCGCAGGCGCAGGTGCAGCTTGCCGGCCTCGTCGCGCTGCACCTGGTCGATGGCGCTGGCACGCACCACCACGGCGCGGTGCACCTGCCAGAAGACCTGCGGGTCGAGCTGGGGCAGCAGCTGCTTGAGCGGCGTGCGGATCAGGTGTTCCTGCGTGGCGGTGAGCACGCGGATGTACTTGTCGGCCGCCTCGAAGCAGACGACCTCGTCGATCGGCACCATGCGCACGGTGCCGGCGGCGTCGCTCGCCGTGATGAACTTCAGCGGCGCGGCGGCGGGTGCCACGCCGGGCAGCGCGGGCAGGCCGGCCGCCGGCAGCGCCCCGCCCGCAGCGGCGAGCAATTGGCGCCACTGGGCGAGCGTATGTTCCAGCGCGTCCGCGGCCGGTGCCTGGCTGGCCGGCGCCGCCTCGTCGGCGGCGCTCGCCGCCAGCGCCTGCTGCAGGCGCGCCACGCTGCGGCGCAGGCGCTCGGGCTGCACGGGCTTGAGCACGTAGTCGAGCGCCTGGGCGTCGAAGGCGCGGGCGGCGTATTCGTCGTAGGCGGTGACGAAGACCAGTTGCGGCATCGGCGCTTCGTCGTGCGGCCAGCGGTCGGCCACCTCGGCGGCGGCGGCCAGCCCGTCCTGGCCCGGCATGCGGATGTCGAAGAACAGCACGTCGGGCCGGCGTGCCAGGGCCTCGCGCACGGCGCTGGCGCCGTCGCCCACGGTGGCGAGGACCTGCAGCGCCGGCCAGGCCTGGGCCAGCTCGGCCTTCAGGGCCTGGGCGAGCAGGGGTTCGTCTTCGGCGATCAGGGCGGTGGGCATGGCTGGACGGGCGATCAGGTGGCCGCCACCACCATCCCCGCTCGCGCTGAGCCTGTCGAAGCGCCTGCGCGAGGCTTCGACCCTTCGACAGGCTCAGGACAGGCCGAGCTCGGCCCGAACGGGTGGGGAAGTGGTGGCATGGCGAAAGTTACAAGGGAAAAGTGACCGTGGCGCGCGTCCCGCCTGCGGGAGCAGCTATCAATTCCATAGCAGCTCGTTCGCCGTACAGCGTGTGCAGGCGTTCGCGGACCTGCCGGACGCCGAAGCCGCCGCCGTCCTCGCGCGCGGCGGCGGGGGCGCCCGCATCCGGCGGCAGGCCGACGCCGGTGTCGGCGACCTCGAGCACCAGCCGCGCGCCGTCCGCCGCCGATGCGCGGCGCGCCGTCACGCGGATCTCGCCGCCTTCCACCTTGGGCTCCAGGCCGTGGCGGATGGCGTTCTCCACCAGCGGCTGCAGCAGCAGCGGCGGCACGGGCACTTCGCGCAGGTCCTCGGGCAGGTCGAGCGTGAAGCGCAGCCGCTCGCCCATGCGCACGGCCATGAGTTCCAGGTAGTCGGCCAGGCGCGCGAACTCCTGCGCCAGCGGGTGCTGCGTGGCGCGCGAGCCGGCCAGCGTGGCGCGCAGGTAGCCGTTGAGGCGGTCGAGCATGGCCACGGCGCGCGGCGGGTCGAGCGTGATGAGCACGCGCAGGTTGGCCAGCGTGTTGAACAGCATGTGCGGCTCCAGCTGCGTCTCCAGCAGCTTGAGCTTGGCCTCGCTGGCATCGCGCTCGGCCCGCGCGATCTCGGCCGCCAGCGCCGCCGCCTTGCCGCGGCTGTGGAAGTAGTAGGCGCCGATCGCGCCCGCGGCAATGGTGACGTAGAGGCTGGCCGCGCTGTCGCGCGAGCTGGCCGTGCGTCCGGGCGAGGCGGGGCCGATGAGCTGGAAGGCCAGCCAGTCGCCGACGTAGAAGCCGACGGCGATGCCCACCGCCGTGAGCACCAGCCCGCGCCAGCCCTGCGGCCAGCCGCGCCCGCCCTCGGCGTCGGCGTGGCAGTACTTCGCAGGCACGAGGTAGCGGCCGAACTCCATGGTGGCCCAGCACAGGCTGCCGATGCACACCGAGTAGACGAACTGCGAACCGTAGCTGCGGTTGGGCCACAGCAGCGTGGTGAACACGGCCACCACGCTGCACAGCGCCAGCACGTGGAGCCAGTGGCGCAGGGCATCGCGCCAGTCGATGCTCATGGGGTGGCCAGGGGCAGCGCGGCGGTGGCGGGCGGCGCATCCGGCGCGGCCGGCCCGGCGGCGCGGGCGCGCAACTCCTCGGTGGTGTCGCCGCCGCCGGGGCGCCAGCCGGGCGGGCGCCACAGGTAGCCCAGCGCCTCGCCCAACGAACGGGCGCCGCGCAGGTCGCGCCACAGCGCCTGCCATTGGCCGAACTCGATCTGCAGCAGGTTGTAGCCGCGGATGGGGTGCACCAGCCCGTAGCGCGGCGGCTCCTCGGCGCGCTCGGGGATGTAGGTGCCGAACAGCCGGTCGAAGACGATCAGCACGCCGCCGTAGTTGCCGTCGAGGTAGGGCAGGTTGCTCGCGTGGTGCACGCGGTGCGCCGACGGCGTGTTGAGCACCCATTCGAGCGGGCCGAGCCGGGGAATCCAGGGCGCGTGGATCCAGAACTGGTAGAGCAGGTTGAGCGTGAACAGCACCAGCACCACGCGCGGCGGCAGGCCCAGCAGCGGCGGCAGCAGGAAGAAGCCCAGCGTGCCGGTGAGCTTGCCCGTCCAGCCGAAGCGGTAGGCGGCCGAGAGGTTGAGCTGGTTGGGCGTGTGGTGGATCGAATGCGTGCACCAGAACCAGCGCACGCGGTGCGCCGCGCGGTGGTACCAGTAGTAGCAGAACTCCTGCGCCAGGAAGGCGGCCGCCCAGCCGCTCCAGTGGTCCATGCGGATGTCGAACAGGCGGTGCGCGTAGAGCCAGTCCATCCAGCCCAGCCAGAAGCCCAGCGGCAGCAGCCAGCGCAGCGGGTATTCGCGCACCAGGAAGTCGAACACCGAGATGCCGGCCGCCTTCCAGTCGTAGCCGCCCGCGGCGGCGTTCACGCCGCGCCGCAGCGACAGCACGATCGCCTCGGCCAGCGAGCACACCAGCACCGTGATGACGGCGAACTTGAGGATGGTGATGAGGATCGGGGGCATGGTGTTGTCGTGTGGTGTGCCGTTGATGCTGTTGTCGTGCCGCTGACCGTTCGCGTCGAGCCTCCGAGGTGCCGCGCCGCGCCGGGCTTCGACAGGCTCAGCGCGAACGGGGAGCTGCTCGGTTTCGTCGTGGTCGCATCCCCCTTCAGTTCACGCTGAGCCTGTGGAAGCGCGGTGCAGTGCGTCGACCGGCTCGGCCCGACGGGTGGAAGGCTTCAGGTGGTGCCCGCCTGCAGATTCTTCACGAAGAAGCCGACGATCCGCGAGTAGATACCCGGCACCACGCTGCGGTCGAACCCCGGCGGGTCGTTCAGCAGGCGGGCCAGGTCGGGTGGCAGGTCGGGCACCTGGGGCGACAGGATCGAGCCGTGCCCGCCCTGCGGCATGTCGGCCAGGACGGGGCAGCGTTCGCCGCACGCGGCGTGCACCGCGTCGAGGTGGTAGCGCGGCGCCAGCCAGGCGTCCTTGCCTGCGCGCACCAGCGCCAGCGGCACGCGCGGCGTGGCGATCGAGGCCATGTCGATCGGCGTGGCCATCGGCACCGCCGCCACCACCGCGGCCACGCGCGGGTCCGTCCATTCGCGCCAGGCCGTGTCCTTGCCCAGCTTGAGGCGGATCACCTGCCGGGCGATGGCCATCTTGCTGCTGTCGAGCACGCCGCCGGTGAGCGTGGTGCTCAGCCCGACGCAGCCCGCGAAGTCGTCCGCGATGTGGGCCTCGCAGTGATTGGCGAGCAGCGCCGGCGACCAGCGCGCGCCGGCCAGCGCGAGCACCGTGATGCCGCCGGCCGACATGCCGTACGCGCCCACGCGCTGCAGGTCGAGCTGCAGAGGCGCGAAGCGGCCGCCCGGTGCCGACTGCGCCGCCACCGCGTCGATGGCCTGCGACATCTCCTTGGGCCGGCGTGCCCAGGCGACGGGGCCGACGTCGGAGGTGTCCTGGAAGTTGTCGCCCGCATGCAGCGGCATCGCGACCGTGAAGCCGGCCGCCACCAGCGCCTGCGCCAGGTCGAACTGCGGCCACACCGAGCCGCCGGAGCCGTGCGACAGCACCACCAGCCGCCCGTTGCCCCGGGCCGGCGGCGCGTTCTGCGCCACGCGGACGGTGAAGGGGCCGCGCGCCACGTCCGCCGGCGTCGCATCGGTGGGGTAGGCGACCGTGACGGGCCCGCTGCCCGCCGGCCCTGGCAGCACCGCCAGGCCGGTGGCAGCGCAGGCGGGCGCGGCGCCCACTGCCGACAGCAGCAGGCCCAGCACGGCCAGCGCCCCGCGCAGCCGAGGCGGCAGGGCGGGGCGGGGGCAGGGCGAACGGGCGGCGGCGGCAGGGGACAGGGGCGGCGTCATCACGGTCTCGCAGGCGGGTTTGCTATCGTTTTGGTAGCGGCTTGCGCCCGTGGGGCGGGCGCTGCAGGCCGATTCTTCTCGAAAACCCGGCCGCTTACCACGGGTCGGTGCCGGCGGTGCGCAGGCGGGCCCGTTCGCGCTCCACCATGCGACCGAACACCGGGTTGCCCGGCGCGAGGACCCACACGGCCATCCCGTGGAAGAACAGGCCCAGGCCCCAGCCCAGCAGCGGGAAGATGGCCCAGTGGCGCCCGTTGGCGACCGACAGCGCGATCAGCCCGAGGTTCACCACCACGTAGACGGCGGCGTGCAGGTACCAGCCCAGCTTGGCCTTGGCGCGGCGGCGGGCGAGGTGGTCGAGGCGGGTTTCCTCGGCGGGCGAGAGGCGGGGGGCGGCGGTGTTCATGGCGGTACTCCTCGGGGGAACGGGTGCGGGTTTCAGGCGGCGGCGGTGGCGGCATGGCCGCGGAAGGCCAGCTTCCACAGGCGCAGGGCGCGGCCGGCGAAGATGCCGCTGAACAGGCCGTAGAGCGTGCTGATGCCGACGGCGAAGCCGGTCTGGTGCGCGTACTCGGGGTGGAAGGCGAGCGTGACGCCCACCGCGTACTTGGTGAGGAAGATGCCCATCATCAGCGCCAGCGGCACGGCGCTGCCGGGCTGGAAGAAGCGGCGGGCGGCGGCGTCGTAGCGCACGGCCGGGTTCAGCGGGATGCGGGCGACCACGGCCAGTGCGACGGCCGCGGCGGCGGCCCAGCCGGCCAGCGCGCTCAGGCCGGCCGGCGACTGGCCGAAGGCGGCGGCCAGGCCGTAGACGGCGAAGCCGACCATGGCCAGCGGCATCGCGATCACGCGGTTCAGGTGGGCGCTGCCGGCGCTCAACTGCTTGCCGCCCAGCCAGGCCAGCAGGCCGAAGACGACGAAAACCCAGGTCGGGGTGTGGGTCAGGATCTCGATCAGCATGGGAAGCTCCTTGGTGCGGTGTGAAGGGGGGACGCAAGTCGATGGCGTGACTGTGCGCGCCGCCCTGGCACCGGGCCACCGGTGTGCGACGAAATGCAGGCAGCGAGGACGAAGTGCGGCGCCGGCGGACGGACGGCGGGGCGCCGGTGAAGGGCGCGCGGCATGGCTGCACGCGCGCATTGCGGGCCGAATCGGCCTCCAGCGCCCGTGGGGCGGGCGCTGCCAGCTATGAATTCAATAGCAGACGGGGCGGCGGCGGACCTGCCGGCCCCTGGCGCCGCTCAGGCCGGCTGCGGCTCCAGCGCCGGCTGTCCGGCCGGCCGGTCGGCCTCGATGCGCGTGCGCGGCAGGAACTGCGGGTACTCGCGCTGCATGAAGTCGATCAGCCCTTCGCGCACCTGGCAGCGCAGGTCGAAGGCCTGGCCCGACGAGGCGGCGGTGCACAGCACGCGCAGCTGCATGGTGCGCTCGGTGGTGTCGGTCACGGCCAGGTTGAAGAAGCGCCGGTCCCAATTGGCCGACGCGTTCACGATGCGCTCGACCTCGGCGCGCAGCGGCGCGATCGGCATGCCGAAGTCGACATAGAAGAACACCGAGCCCAGCAGCTGCGAGCTGTTGCGCGTCCAGTTCTGGAACGGCTTCTCGATGAAGTACTGCAGCGGGATGATGAGGCGGCGGTCGTCCCAGATCTTCAGCACCACGTAGCTGCCGGTGATCTCCTCCACGCGGCCCCACTCGCCTTCCACGATCAGCACGTCGTCGATGCGGATGGGCTGCGCCAGCGCGATCTGCAGCCCGGCGATGAGGTTGCTGAACACCGGCTTGGCGGCCAGGCCGCCGACGATGCCGATCACCCCGGCCGAGGCCAGCAGGCTGGCGCCGACCTGCTTGGCGCCGGGGAAGGTCATGAGCATCATGGCCGCGCCGATGACCACCGCCACGCTCATCGTGCTGCGCGCGATGACGCGCGTCTGCGTGAGGATGCGGCGGGCGTTCATGTTGTCCTCCACGTCCACCGGGTGGGCGGCGATCACGCCGTCGGCGAAGCCGCGGATCAGCCGCACCACCAGCCAGGTCATGCAGGCGATGAGCAGCAGCCCGTTGAGGTGGCGCACGCGGCCGATGAACTGCAGGTCGTCGGGCGCGGCCTGCCACACGGCCTGCAGCGCGATCAGCGGCAGCACGAAGCCGGCCGGGCTGCGCACGGCCTTGACCATGGCGTGGACCAGCGGCATGGGCCGCGTCACGCGCGAGAGCACGGCCTGCGCGATGCGGTGCACGACGGAGGCGGCCACGATGGCGACCAGGGCGGCGAGCCAGGTGTGGAACCAGGGGTGGGCGAAGAGGGTGTCGAAACGCATTCGTTCTCCGGTGGTGCGGGCCGGGCGGCGCCGCAGTGGCAAGGCCGCCGCCGGGCGCGGCGGCCAGGGCGGCGGAACGGTTCAGGCCGCGTGGGCCTGGGGTGTGGGCGACTCGGCCGCCATCGTCTGCACGATGCGTGCCGCGTCGGCCTGCAGCTGCGTCGCCAGGCCGATGGCCAGGTCGAGGCGGCGCAGCAGCCAGGGGCTGACGTCGTTGTCGAAAGGATCGGGCAAGGGGATCGGCCCGGCCGGCAGCGAGGGCGGCGCCACCGTGTCGTCGACGTCCGACATGCGGCCGGCGGCGGCCGCGCCGATCACCGCCTCGATGCGGGCCGCGGCGCGCGCCAGGGGCCCTTCGATCGTCGCCAGCGTGAGCCGGTCGCGCCGCAGCACCAGCATCGACTTCACGGCGCTGAGCTGCGCGAGCAACTGGTAGCTGTGAGCCTGCAGGCGCTGCAGAGGTTCCAGCGGCGGGCGCACGGCGCGCGGTTCCGACAGCGAGCGCTGCGTGGCCTGCACCAGCGCCGACAGGCTGTCGAAGGCCTCGCGCCGCGCCAGGCGCCATTCGAGCTCGGGGCTGCTGTCCACCGAATGCAGCTGCCCCAGCGCCAGCGCCAGCCGGGCGTGGCGCGCCTGTGCGGCCAGGGTGCGCGTGACCAGCGCCGGGATCTGCGTGCGCTCCCACGAAGGCAGCACGTAGCAGAAGGCCCAGGCCAGCGACGCGCCGATGAGCGTGTCGCCGATGCGTTCGAAGAGCGCGAAGGTGGGGCTGGCGCCGGCGAAGAGCATGTGGGCCTGCACCAGGCCCAGCACCGTGGCGCCGACCGCCGTCACCGTGTACTTGCGCACCGCGAAGCCGTGCGCCACGGCCTGCGCCAGCGTCATGACGATGAGCAGCTCCAGCGGGCCGGGGTGCGAGGACAGCAGGGCCACCGCCAGCACGCAGCCGAACAGCGTGCCGGCCACGCGCTGGTTGCGGCGCTCCAGCGTCTGCGCCAGGCTGCCGCGCAGCACGACCACGATGGTCAGCAGGATCCAGTAGTCGTGCGAGCCCCAGGGCATGGCGACGGCGATCAGGTAGCCCGCGGCCAGCGCCAGGGCGGCGCGGATGGCGTGGCGCAGCGGCGGCGCGTCCCAGCGCCACAGCGCCAGGAAGGGGCGGATCGACCAGTCGGTGGGGCTGACGAACATCTGCCAGTTGGCGCGCACGATGGCGAGGTCGGGCGCCACCTCGCCGCGCGCCAGGCCCGCCAGGCGCACCGCCTCGTCGTTGAGGTGGCCCAGCCGGCTGGCCAGGCCGCGCGCCAGCATGGCGGCCGAGGGGCCGGCGCGGTTCGTTTCCTCATGCGCGTCCTCGTGCTGCGAGCGGATGGCCGCCAGCTCGGGCCGGCGATCGACGATGGCGGCGGGCCGGCGGAACAGCAGCATCGAATCGGCCAGGTGCTCGACGTCGTCGGCCACGGCCTCGAGCACGCTGCGGATGGCGGTCAGCGCCGACGCATGGCGCGGGTGGTTGCGCAGCGATTCGAGGTCGAGCTCGCTGGCCAGCAGGTGGTCGCGCATCTCCAGCACGGTCATCAGCATGCCGGCCAGGCGCTGGCGCCGTTCGGTGCGCGGCGACTCCAGCACCAGGTCGCGCGTGGCCTGCAGCTGGTCGGCCAGCGCGGCCTGTTCGCGCAGCAGCTGGCCCAGCAGCGGGGCCGCGACCTCGCGCACGTCGTCGGACTCGTCGGGCGCGCGGAACTGGCGCGCCTGCGTGCGCATCAGCGCCGACACCGACAGCAGCAGGTCGGCCATCATCTGCACGCGGTAGCGCGCATTGAGCGCCAGGTTGGCCAGCGTGGCATACACGACGTACAGGCCCGCGCCCAGCGCCATGTGCAGCGTGCGCACCAGCGCCTGGTGCAGGCCGTCGGGTGGCGGCGTGGCGAGCGAGAACACCATGGCGAGCATCACCGCGATGGCGATCGGGATGCCGCGCTTGCCCCAGGCCATGGCCAGGAAGGCGAGGAAGGTCGCGGGCACCAGCAGCAGGCCCAGGCGCCACGGCGCGTGGTGCAGCATCTGCACCGCGAAGAACAGGGGCAGGCCCAGCAGCGGCGCCGGCAGCATCTGGCGCAGCTTGCCGCGGCGCGGGCCGGGCCGGTCGGGCGGGCTGGCGACGATCACGCCGGTGGCGGCCGAGGCGCCGGCCAGCGCGCCCAGCCACAGGTGCACCCCGCCGGATATCAGCAGCAGGCCCAGCGCGACCGACAGGCCGCAGGCCACGTCGGCACTCAGCAGCATGCGCAGCGCCGAACGCGTGCGCTGCGACAGGTGGCTGAGCGGGCCGCTGGCGATCACTCGCTGGCGGTGCCGGGGACGGTGTCGCTGCCGGCGGCGGGGGCTTCGGTCGGGCGCTTGGCGCGGATCATCTTGCGTGCGGGCGCCGGTGCCGGCGCGGGCGCGGCCGCTGGCTGCGCTTCGGACGTCGGCTGGCTCAGCTCGACGGTGGAGCGTGCGTAGACGTCGTCGCCGCCGCCGGCGGTCTGGCGCGTGGGGTCGGTGGCGCGGATGCGTTCGCTGGCGGCGAGCTTGGCATCGACGCCGGCGAACTTGCTGTACTTGCCCAGGATGGGCACGAGCTGGCCGTAGATGCGCGGCGCGCCGGCCAGCACCTCGCGCTGGTCGAGGTACTCGCCCTCGCCGCTGAAGTTGCTGATGAGGCCGCCGGCCTCGGTCACCAGCAGCGAGCCCGCGGCCACGTCCCAGGGGTTGAGGCCGGTTTCGAAGAAGGCCTCGGCGAAACCGGCGGCCACGTAGGCCAGGTCCAGCGCGGCGGCACCGGGGCGGCGCAGGCCGGCGGCGCGCGGCATCAGGTCGGCCATGATGGCCAGGTACTGCTTGAAGTTGTCGCCGGCGCGGAAGGGGAAGCCGGTGGAGATCAGGCTCTCCTCGAGCCGCGTGCGCTTGGACACGCGGATGCGCCGCTCGTTGAGGAAGGCGCCGCGCCCGCGCGAGGCGGTGAAGAGGTCGTTGCGCGTGGGGTCGTACACCACGGCCTGCTCGACCTTGCCGCGCACCGCGAGCGCGATCGACACGCAGTAGACGGGAAAGCCGTGGATGAAGTTGGTGGTGCCGTCCAGCGGATCGATGATCCAGACGAATTCGGAATCCTTGGCGCCGCGCTCGGTGCCCGATTCCTCGGCCAGGATGCCGTGGCCGGGATAGGCGGTGAGCAGCGTCTCGATGATCGCGGCCTCGCTCGCGTGGTCCACCTCGGTCACGAAGTCGTTCACCTGCTTTTGCGACACGCGCACGGCTTCGACGTCGAGCGCCGCGCGGTTGATGATGGCGCCGGCGGCGCGTGCGGCCTTGATGGCCACGTTGAGCATGGGGTGCAGGTTGGACGACATGGATTTTCGAGTGGGCGGAACCGCGCCGTGGGTGGCGCCGGTTCGTGGACTGGCTGGAAGAGCGGGTGCGGCGGCCCGGCGATGCGGGCGGCGAGAATCCGCGATTTTACCGACTCGGCCTGTGGCCCCATGCGCACCCGCTTCATCCTGATCCAGACCAGCCACGCCGGCAACGTGGGCGCGGCCGCGCGCGCGATGCGCACCATGGGCTTCGACGACCTGGTGCTGGTGGCGCCGCGCTGGCCCAACGTGCTGCGGCGCGAGGAGACCGTCCAGCGCGCGAGCGGCGCCCTGGACGTGCTGGAGAAGGCCCGCATCGTCGACACGCTGGACGAGGCGCTGGACGGCCTCACGCACCTGTGCGCCACCGCGATGGTGCCGCGCGACTTCGGCCCGCCCACGCGCGCGCCGCGGCCGCATTTCGAGTCGCTGGTGGCGGCCGGCGCGCCGCAGCACGTCGGGCTGCTCTTCGGCTCGGAACGCTTCGGCATGCGCAACGAGGACGTCTACCGCTGCCATGTGGCGCTGTCGATCCCGACCGATCCGGAGTTCGGCTCGCTCAACCTGGGGGCGGCGATCCAGCTGATCGCCTACGAGTGGCGGCAGGCGCTGGGCGGCTTCGCGGTGAAGGATGCGACGCCGGTGCCGCAGGCGGCGGACGCCGCGGCGGTGGCCGGGATGCTCGCGCACTGGGAGCGCTCGCTGGTCGAGATCGGCTTCCTCGACCCGGCTGCGCCCAAGAAGCTCATGCCGCGGCTCGCGCAGCTGTTCAACCGCGCGCAGCCGACCCCGGAAGAGATCCACATCCTGCGCGGCATCGCCAAGGCGATGGCGGACACGCGTCGGCGCTGAAGCGCGGAACGGGCGCACCGCCAGCAAGGTCTCCCGCGCGGGTGGCCGGAGGGCCCGCGGACCCGCCCTTAGACTCGCCAGCCCATTTGCTCATTGCCAGAACATCCATCATGTTCAGCCGCCTGCGCTCCGACATCCGCTGCATCCTCGAGCGGGACCCGGCTGCACGCAGCGCCTGGGAGGTGCTCACGCTCTATCCCGGCCTGCATGCGGTGGTCCTGCACCGGGCGGCGCACTGGTGCTGGACGCACGGGCTGCGCTGGGTGGGCCGCGCGATCTCGCAGGCCTCGCGCTGGCTCACGGGCATCGAGATCCATCCCGGCGCCAAATTGGGCGAACGCGTCTTCTTCGACCATGCCATGGGCGTGGTGGTCGGCGAGACGGCCGAGATCGGCGACGGCTGCACCATCTACCAGGGCGTGACGCTGGGCGGCACCTCGCTCTACAAGGGCACCAAGCGGCACCCGACGCTGGGCCGCGACGTGGTGGTGAGCGCGGGCGCCAAGGTGCTGGGCGGCTTCACCGTGGGCGACGGGGCCAAGATCGGCTCCAACGCGGTGGTCATCAAGCCGGTGCCCGCGGGCGCGACGGCGGTGGGCATCCCGGCGCGCATCATCCTGCCGAAGGGAGACGCCGTGCAGGCGGGCGACGCGGCGATGGCCACTGCGCGCTTCTCGGCCTACGGCATCACGCCCGACGACGACCCGCTGAGCCAGGCCATGCGCGGGCTGATCGACAACGCGGCCAACCAGGAGCAGCAGATCGCGCTGCTGTGGCAGGCGCTGGAGGCGCTGTCGGAGCGCGTGCGGGTGCCGCGTGGCGACTGCGTGCCGGCCGAGGCCGCGCGCGACACCGGCTTCGAGGCGGACAGGCTCGCGCAGCTCGTGGGCAAGTGATCCGGCGTCAGTCGAGCCGGAAGCGCCCGCTGTAGCGGAACACCTCGCCCCACAGGGGGTGGCGGATCGCCATCTTCATCGTGAACGCGCCCGCGTCGCCGGGCACGGGGCGTTCCTCCACGCGGGCCCGGCCCAGCAGCAGGTGCAGCGGCAGCGCGAGCTGCAGCCGCCCCATGCGCCACACGTAGCCCGCATCGCGCAGGACCAGCGCGCCTTCCTCGGCCGTCACGCGCAGGCGCAGGCCGAGGCCGAAGCGCACCCATTCGATGACCTCGTGGCGCGCCGCGTCGGCCACCGTCATGTGCGATCGGAAGTGGACGACCGGCCGGCCCGCGAAGTGGAAGCAGCGGTCCCAGTACAGGCCGGCGTCCTGCGGGCGGCAGCGGCAGTGGACCTCGATCGGCACGTCGCGCCCGGTGTGCGGCACCAGCGCACCGAAGAGGCGGCCGGCCGGCATCAGCAGCGCGGCCCAGCGTGCGCGCCAGACCTCGTCCATGCGGCCGCGCACGGTCATGCGGTCCTCGGACCAGGGGTGCAGGCTGTAGTGGCGCCGCACCACGGCGCCCAGGCGCTGCCAGTGGGCGTCGCCGAGCGCGGCCTGGAACACGGGCGTGTGTCTCATCCGGCGATCGTCGCCTGTTCCGCGCGGGCCTTGTACAGGCCGAGGATGTGCTCGGAGAAGTCGCCCAGCAGGAAGTGCGCGACGCGGTCGGCGTACCAGTTGAAGCGCGTGCTGACCCGCCACGCGACGTCGATGCGCAGCTCGGTGCCTCCTGCGCGCGGGGTCAGCGTGTAGGTGGTCTCGCGCAGGTCGAAGTAGTGGCCGCCGATGAGCACATGGTCGTCCAGCGCGCCGCGGGGGAAGGAGTCGGGCGAGAAGCGGTAGGTCCAGCGCAGGCGGTGCGGCGGCGACCATTCGGCCACCACCTCCTCGAAGTGCACATTCTTCTGCCAGCGCACTTCGCGCACGCGGCCTTCGGGGCGTTCCCGGGTCACGCCTTCCACCGGCATCGGCACGCCGATGCGCCAGGCCCAGGCGCCGCCGATCTCCGCCGCGCGGATGTCGCGAACGTTGTTCAATTCGTGCCACACCGCGTCGGCCGGCGCGGCGACGAAGACGCTGCGCGTGGTGGACGAGAACCGGTCCGGGTTGGGCAGCATCGGCTCGATCGCACCCAGGACGAGCGGCAGCAGGACGAAGGCGTGCACAGCCTGCTTCGGCCAGTGCGTGATGCGGCACACCAGGCCCATCGCCAGGCCGCCCAGGCTGCCCATCACCGCGAAGAGCGGGACGATGACGATCGCGCAGATCAGGCCCTCGATGAACACCAGCAGCGTGCCGGCCACGAACAGGGCCGTCGCCACCCAGGGCGCCCACAGGTAGTAGCCGATGCTGCGGCGGCGAATGCGCTCGGCGGCGTACACGGTGACCGCGCCGCACACGGCCGGCGCCAGGTAGATGAAGGCCCCCAGCATGGCCGAGAAGGGTCCGCCCGGCGCACCCCGGAAGAGCAGCCGGATCACGAAGGCCACGCCGGCGCCCGCCAGCAGCGGAACCCAGCCCGAGAAAGGCAGGTTGGCGGCGGGCGGCACCGTGGTGTCGGCCTGGGCGCGGGCCGCAGGCGACGGGGAGGGGCGCGGGGTCTCGCCGTTCATCCCGCCGGCCTCGCGTCGCTGCGCCGCACGGCCGTGACCAGGCCGTAGTCGAAGTCGCGCCAGAACATGCCCAGCGCCAGCGCGCAGTAGCTGGCCACGATGTGCTTGCGCCGCCAGGGCGTGAGGCGGCCGCGCGACTTCCACAGCTCGGCGATGGCGAAGCGCGTGGCGAGGAAGGGCACGTGCAGGGCGCTGGGCGCGATGCGCCAGCGCAGCGAGCGAAAGCACACGTCCTCGAAGCCTTCGGCGCGCAGCGCGGCCAGGAAGTCGTCGCGCTGCGCCAGGGTGGGCACGGCCCAGCTGTCGGCCCAGAGGCGATGCAGCCAGCCCGCCAGGCGGCCCGGGCGCTCGCGCAGGAGGAAACCGTCGAGCACCACCAGCCGCGCGCCGGGCCGCAGGAGGCGCGCCGCCTCGCGGCAGAACGCGCGCTTGTCGGCGCCGGGGGCGTAGCAGGCGCTCTCGACGGCCCAGGCGCCGTCGGCCTGTGCGGCCGGCAGGCCGGTGCGGGTGAAGTCGGCCTCCAGGTGCACGGCACGCTCGGCGACGCCGGCGGCGGCATCGAGCCGTCGGGCGATGCCGTTCTGCACCGGCACGTTGGTCACCGTCACCGCATGCAGCCGCGGCCAGCGTTGCAGCAGCGCGCGCGTGGTGGCGCCGGCGCCGCAGCCCAGGTCGACCACGCAGGCAGGCCGCCGGCCGTCGATGCGCAGCGCGTCGCCCACCACGTGGTTCATGGCGTCGAGCATCGACTCGCGGCGCAGCGGGTTGAGCCCTGCGCGCCAGTAGCCGAAGTGCATGTTGTAGGCCGGGCTCCAGGCCCGGTAGTCGTGCGCCACCTCGGTGAAGTAGGCCTGCGTGTCGCGCGGCGTGATGGCCTGGTCTGCCATGCAATCGACCGCTGCTCGCGCCAGTCGGTCGGGCGCTGCGGGCCGATCCGGCATGACATTCGTGCCCATCACCGACCTCCTTCGCTGCCGGCCCGGCCGCGCAGGGCGCAGGCGCCGTCGTGGCACGAGGCGGCGCGCCGAGCAGCCCGGCGCGCTGCGCGCTCGACGAAGGGTTCCACGAGCCACGCCGGCAGCCGGCGGCGATGGCGTGCGAGCACGGGGTAGGCGCGCGCGGCGGCATGCGAGAGGCCGGGCAGGCCCAGCAGGGCGCTGACGATCGGCAGGCCGACCGCCGCATGGGCCACGCGGAAGCTTTCGATGCCGGTGTACACGCGGCCCGCCGCGTCGACGGCATGGATCGTCGTCATCAGCGCGTCGCGTGGCGCCGGGCCGCCGGTGAAGTCCTCCGGCGAGCAGTCGACGAAGGCAAGGCGGCCCGCGGTGTCGCGGGCGCCGAGGTTGCGCATCTCGCCGCTGCACAGCCGGCAGCTGCCGTCGTAGTACAGGGTGACGGGGTAGGTGGGGGCGTGGAAGTTTCGCATGGTTGATGCTTTCGAAATTTCAGTCAAAACAGAAATCAGCAGGCAAAAAAACACGGAGGCTCAGATCATCGGCAGGCCGCCCTGCAGGTGGTCGTCCTCACCCGGCTTGCGAAGCTCCGCAGGCGCCGCCGCGGCGTCGCCGCGCACGAAGCGCTGCACGCTCGCGCCCAGGCTGAGCACCTTGTCGAGCGTGCCGGGGGACAGGCGCAGCATCTCGTCGGCCCACGCGCCGAGCTTGGCCATCAGTTCCATCGTGGCGCGGATGCGGTCCTGGGCGTCGGCCGGCTCGCGGGCGAAGTCGGGGTGGGCGACGATCTCGCGCAGCATGCGGGTGGTGGGGTCGAACTCGCGCTCCTTGCGCTCGCGCACGACGGTGCGGAACAGCTCCCACACGTCGACGCTGGTCTCGAAGTAGTCGCGCCGGTCGCCGAGCACGTGGGTCACGCGCACCAGGTTCCAGGCCTGCAGTTCCTTCAGGCTGTTGCTCACGTTGGAGCGGGCCACGTTGAGCGTCTCGGACAGCGCCTCGGCATGCAGCGGCTTGCCGTGCACGAAGAGCAGGGCGTGGATCTGCGAGACGGTGCGGTTGACGCCCCACATCGAGCCCATCTCGCCCCAGTGCAGGACGAACTTGCGTTGCAGATCGGTCAGTTCCATGGCGGGAAGCTTATCGTTTCCGAAATTTCTGTCAACAAAGAAATCAAATGAGAGCGGTGCCCGCTTCGAAAGTTTGTTCAGCGTCAAATACTGTTTTTATGTACAGTCTTCGCATGGCCGACGCCCACATCCCCCTGCACGCGATCAAGGGCCGCGGCGCGGCCTCCCGGCTGGCGCACCGTTTCGAGAAGGACGTGCGCGACGACTTCGACGACGGCTGGGGCACGATCGACGAGCAGGCGCAAGGCGCGTCGGAGGCCGCACCGCTGCAGACCGAGGTGCGCTTCGAGGACGTGAAGTCGGTGCTCAGCCACAACGACTCGCCCGACATCCCCTTCGAGCGCTCGCTCAACCCCTACCGCGGCTGCGAGCACGGGTGCATCTACTGCTTCGCGCGGCCCACGCACAGTTACCTCAACCTGTCGCCGGGCCTGGACTTCGAGACCAAGCTGATCGCCAAGCGCAACGTCGCCGAGGTGCTGCGCCGGGAGATCGGCCAGCGCGCCTACCGCCCGGCCGAGATCGCCATCGGCACGGCCACCGACTGCTACCAGCCGATCGAGCGCGAGCTCAAGCTCACGCGCTCGGTCATCGAGGTGCTGCAGGAGGCGCGGCATCCCTTCGCGCTGGTCACCAAGTCCAGCGCCGTCGAACGCGACCTGGACCTCATCGCGCCGATGGCCGCGCAGCGCCTGGCGGCGGTGTACGTGACCGTGACCACGCTCGACGGCGAACTGGCGCGCAAGCTCGAGCCCCGCGCCGCGGCGCCGCACCGCCGCCTGCGCACCATCCGCACGCTGGCCGAGGCGGGCGTGCCCGTGGGCGTGAGCGTCGCGCCGCAGATCCCCTTCGTCACCGAAGACATGGAGCAGGTGCTCGAGGCCGCCTGGGAGGCCGGCGCGCGCTCGGCCTTCTACACGGTGATCCGCCTGCCGTGGGAGGTGGCGCCGCTGTTCAAGCAATGGCTGGAGGTGCACTACCCCCAGCGCGCGCCGCGCATCATGGCCCGCATCCGCGAGATGCGGGGCGGCAAGGACTACGACGCCGACTTCGCCACCCGCATGAAGGGCAGCGGCCTGTGGTCGGAACTGATCGCGCAGCGTTTCGCCAAGACGGTGCAGCGCCTGGGCTTCAACCGCGAGCGCATCGCGCACGAGCTCACGGCCTTCCGGCGGCCCGGCGCGCAAGGGCAGGGCAACCTGTTCTGAATGAACC
>JAVHYA010000006.1:97215-101710 GCA_031119395.1 Pseudomonadota bacterium | reverse complement strand
TCGTAGGCGCGGCGCACCCACAGCGCGGCCTCGTGACGGTCCTCGAACACCGTCTCGGGCGGCTGGCGGTACGAGGTCTCCATCACCTTGCCGCCGCGCTCGTAGCGGAAGGCCGGGAGCTGAAGCGCATCGAAGAAGGGCCGCGTCGTCTCGTCGGTCTTGAGGTACAGCGTGTCGCGCACGACCAGGGCGCACATCAGCCCGTCGTGCCACAGGCCGGCGCCGCCGAACATCCGCTTGATGGTCACGCGGCCGAGCGATTCGAAGAGCTCGGGCAGGGCATCGGTGAACTGGCTCATTCGGCGCTCCGGTAGCGGGCGGCGGTGATGAACTGGCCGAAGGTCTCGCACCACACGACCACGGTCGTGAAGCGGTGCACGTCCAGCCCCTCGGGCACGGGGACGGCGAAGTTCTCGAAGGTCTTCACGTCCCCGACGCGGCGCATGGAGGGCTTGTGGCGCAGGAAGTCGGCCTCGGTCTCGACGAAGGCCGGCGAGAGGTACAGCTTGTAGTCCGGCCCGGGCGCGAGCCGCCCGCGCAGGGCGACGCTGCGCGCGCCCACCAGCACCTCGCCCTCGCCCCAGTGCAGCCAGTCGCTGTCCTGCAGGTCGCGCCGGAAGCGGCCGCGGTACAGGGCGTCGGCCTCGGCGCCGGCCAGGGTCGCCGGCGCGGGCGGCGTCGGCGCGGTGAGGATCGGCAGCCAGTAGATGCCGAGCGCCGTGCCGATGCCCAGGCCCACGGCCAGCGTCACGGCGTGCGTGGCCAGGGGGAGCAGCCAGCGTGGCATGGGGAGGCTCAGGCCGTGATCTCGACGCGGTTGCCGTCGGGGTCGAGCACCACGCTTTCGTAGTAGCCGTCGCCGGTGCGGCGAGGGCCGTCGAGCACCGGGACGCCGTCGCCGCGCAGGCGCGCCGTGAGGGCATCGACCGCCGCTTCCGATCCCAGCGCGATGGCCAGGTGCGTCCAGCCCATGCGCTGCGCGCCCGGTTCGGCGCGCAGCGGCGCGAGGGTGTCGGTGCTCATCGCCTCGATGCGCGCACCGCCGTCGAAGCTCAGGAAGCAGGAGCGAAAGCCCTTGGCCTTGTTCTCGTAGCCCGCACCCGCCTGGGCGCCGAAGTACGCCACGTAGAAGCGGGTGCACCGTTCGAGGTCGTCGGTCCAGAGGGCGATGTGGTCGATGCGCATGGTGATGAACAAGGGCTGGGTTGCTACCAATTTGATAGCTGCTCGCGCAGGTGGGGCGGGCGCTGGAGGCCGATTTTATGCACGGAATCCGTTGCCGTCGCCAGGGCGCCCGGCGAGCCGCCGAACCCGGGCTTGCGAAGGGCCGGCAGTTAAACTGCCCGGTTTTTCTCTCGGGAGCAAGGACGTCCACGTGGCCACGCGCACAGGTTTCGCCGACTCGCCGCTGATCCGCCTCCTCGAGCGGCTGCGCGCGGCCGACGGCACACGCGCTGCCGCCGCACCGGCAGCCCCCTTGCCCTTCGTCGAGCGCCTGAGCCACTGGCTGGGATGGACGGATGCGATCACGCTGTCGGCGGTGCTCAACGCGCCCGCGCCCGATGCCTCCACCACGGCGGCGCGGACCGCACCGGCCGCGGCCGATGCGGACGCACGCGAATGCGCCGCACTGCGCCAGGCGCTGGCCCGCTCGATCCGCGACGACAACGTGCTCAGCGCCGCGCCGGGCCGCGCCCCGCGGCAGCTGCTGCCCGGCGAGACCCCGGCGCCGCCGGCGACGGATTTCGCGCCCTACCGCCAGCGCTACCTCACGCGGCAGCAGGCGATGGAGGCCGGCGTGGACGCGCTGTGCGCGCGGCTGCGCGGCCGGCTGGCGGCGCGCTCGCCCCAGGCGGCGCGGCTGGCCGCGGTCGAGGCGGTGCTCAGCCAGGTGCTCGATGCGCGCGAGCGCACCGTGCTGGCCACCGTGCCCGCCACGCTGGAGTCACATTTCAAGCGGCTGCGCAGCGCCGCGGCCGAGGCAGGCGCCGAGGCCGAATCGCGCGCCGAGCCCGCGCCGCCCGCGACAGCCTGGCTCGACGGGTTCTGCCAGGACATGCAGGCGCTGCTGCTGGCCGAACTGGATTTCCGATTTCAACCGGTCGACGCGCTGCTCGAAGCGCTTCGCCAGCCCGCTCCGGGCGCCACCCTCACGCATGCCTAGATTCCTTCCTCCTCTCGCATTCCTTGCCGGCCTGGCCGTGATCGCCTGGGTCGGCGCCGGCTACCTCGGCAGCCACCTGCTGGCCCTGGCCGTGACGCTGGTCATCGCCGCCTTCTACGTGATGGGCGCGCTGGAGCTGCACCGCTTCCGCCAGGCGACCGCCACGCTCTCGCAGGCGGTGGCCGCGCTCGGTACGCCCCCGGCCAGCCTGCCGGGCTGGCTGGAGACGCTGCATCCCTCGCTGCGACCCGCGGTGCGCCTGCGCATCGAAGGCCAGCGGGCGGCGCTGCCCGGCCCGGCCATGACGCCCTACCTGGCCGGCCTGCTGGTGCTGCTGGGCATGCTCGGCACCTTCCTGGGCATGGTGGTCACGCTCAACGGCACCGGCGCCGCGCTGGCCGGCACGACCGACCTGCAGGCCATGCGCTCGGCCCTGTCGCAGCCGGTGCAGGGGCTGGGCCTGGCCTTCGGCACCTCGGTGGCGGGCGTGGCGGCCTCCGCCATGCTGGGCCTGGTGTCGGCGCTGTACCGTCGTGAGCGGGCGCAGGCCGCCCTGGCGCTCGACGCGCACATCGCCACCACGCTGCGGCCCTTCTCGGCCGTGCACCAGCGCGAGCAGGGCTTTCGCCTCATGGAGCAGCAGGCCTCGGCCATGCCGCAGATCGTGGACCGCCTGCAGACCCTGATGGAGCGCATGGAGCAGCAGCACGAGGCGCTGGCCCAGCGGCTGGCCGCCGGCCAGTCGGAGTTCCATGCGCAGGCCGCCGGTGCCTACACCGCCTTGGCCGAATCGGTGGACCGCTCGCTCACGCGCAGCCTCACCGAGAGCGCGACGACCGCGGCCGCCGCCATCCAGCCCGTGGTCGAGGCCACCATGGCGCAGATCGCGCGCGAGACCGGCGCGCTGCACGACACGCTGGGCCAGTCGGTCCAGCGCCAGCTCGACGGCCTGACGAGCGGCTTCGAGCGCACCACCGCCGGCGTGGCGCAGACCTGGCAGGGCGCGCTGGACACCCACCAGCGCAGCAGCCAGGCGCTGGCCGGCGAACTGCGCGACATGCTGGCCGGCGTGTCCGAGCGCTTCGACCAGCGCGCCGCAGCGCTCGTGGACGGCGTGGCCCAGCGGCTGGACGGCACCGCCGAGCGCCTGTCGCAGGCCTGGGACGGCGCCCTGGACCGGCAGCGCGAGACCAGCCAGGCGCTGGCGCTGCACACGCGCGAGGCCCTGGGCCAGGCGGCGGCCAGCTTCGCGCAGGAGGCGGGCGCGCTGGCGCGCAGCGTCGACGGCGCAGCCGCGGGGCACCGCGCGGCAGTGGATGCGGCGTCCGAACAGTTCGGCCACCGCTCCGAGGCGCTGGTCGAGGGCGTGGCGGCGCGGCTGGACGGCATCGCCGCCCAGCTGTCGCAGCGCTGGAGCGAGGCGCTCGATGCGCAGCGCGCAGCCGCCGAGCAGCTGGCGGCGCGCAACGAGCAGGCGCTCGCCGCCGCGGCCGGCGGCTTCGGCGAGCAGGCCGCGGCGCTGCTGCAGACCGTCGACCGCGCCCACGGCGAGCTGCAGGCCGCCCTGGCCGCGCGCGACGCGCAGCGCCTGGACGCGTGGGCCCAGTCGCTGGCCCAGCTGGCGGACGGCCTGAAGGCGAGCTGGCAGGAAGCCGGTGCGCAGACCGCGCGCCAGCAGGCCGAGATCTGCGACACGCTGGCACGCACCGCGCGCGACATCTCGGCCCAGACCGAAGCCCATGCGCAAGGCACCATCGCCGAGATCGGCCGCCTGGTCGAGACGGCCGCGCAGGCGCCGCGCGCCGCGGCCGAGGTGATCGCCGAGCTGCGCCAGAAGCTGTCGGACAGCATGGTGCGCGACAACGCCATGCTGGAGGAGCGCGCCCGCATCCTCGACACGCTGGGCACCCTGCTCGATGCGGTCAACCATGCCTCCACCGAGCAGCGCGCGGCCATCGATGCGCTGGTGAGCGCCTCGTCCGAGGTGCTGCAGCGCGCCGGCGAGCGCTTCACCGAAACCGTGGTGGCGCAGGGCGATCGCTTCGCCGCGACGGTCGATGCGCAGGGCGAGCGCCTGGCGGGGGTGTCGGCGCAGGTCACGGGCAGCGCCGTCGAGGTCGCGAGCCTGGGCGAGGCCTTCGGCGCCGCCGTCGAGCACTTCGGCTCGGCCAGCGAGCGGCTCACCGGCAGCCTGCAGCGCATCGAGGGGGCGCTGGACTCGAGCATGGCGCGCAGCGACGAGCAACTGGCCTACTACGTCGCGCAGGCACGCGAGGTGGTGGACCTGAGCATCCTGTCGCACAAGCAGATCCTCGACGACCTGCAGCAGCT
>JAVHYA010000006.1:95847-97115 GCA_031119395.1 Pseudomonadota bacterium | reverse complement strand
CGGCGCGTGCGCCGGCGCGGGTCGAGCAGGGTGCCGCCGCCGCGACCGCCGACAGCGAGGCCTGATGCACCAGGACGCGATCGACATCGAGACCGGCGTCGAATCCGACGTGCCGGTCTGGGCCGTGTTCGGCGACCTGATGGCCGGGCTGCTGGGCGCCTTCGTGCTGATCCTGGTGTGCGCGCTGGGCATGCAGCTCGAACTGGCCGCCAAGCTGGAAACCGAGACGCAGCAGCGGCAGGCCGAGGTCCAACGCCGCAAGACGCTGGAAGAAGCGCTGGCCGGCCCGCTGGCCGCCGGCCGCGTGACCCTGACCGACGGCCGCATCGGCATCAGCGGCAACGTGCTGTTCGCGCTCAACTCGGCCGAACTGCAGCCCGAGGGCCGGCAGTTGCTCAAGGGCCTGGCGGCACCGCTGGCGGCCTACCTGAAGGCGCGCGACGACATCCTGATGGTGAGCGGCTTCACCGACGACCGCCAGGTGCGCGGCGGCAACAAGCCCTTCGCCGACAACTGGGAGCTGTCGGCGCAGCGCGCCCTCACCGTGACGCGCGCGCTGATCGAGGAGGGCGTGCCGTCCTCGTCGGTGTTCGCGGCCGCCTTCGGTTCGGAGCAGGCCGTCGCCTCCAATGCGGACGCGGAAGGGCGCGCGCGCAACCGCCGCGTCGAGATGGCGCCGACGCCGCGGCCGGCCAAGCCCGGCACGCCGACCCGTGGCTGAGGATCACGCGCCCGCGCTCGAACGCCTGCGCCAGGCGGGCGCCGACCTCGCCCAGCCGCTGCGCTTCGGGCTGGTGGCGGCGATGGCGCGGCGCGCGCCGCAGCACGAAGGCCAGGCGCGGGCACGCATCGACGCCCGCATTCGCACCTTGATCGCGCAGCTCGAGCCGGCCGCTGCGAGCGCTGCCGCACCGCAGGTGGCCAAGGCAGGGGACCGTGGCCTGGGCGCCTTGACCGCGCTGCTCGCCGCACAGGCCGCAGCGCGCGGCGAGGCACCGCTGCCCAGCCCGCCCGGGGCGGGCCTCGCCGCGATGCCCGAGCCGCGGGCGCTCGCGCATGTCCGGCGCATCTGGGCCGGCCTGAGCGCCGAGCGGCGGCTCACGCAGTCGGTGGATGCATTGCCCGAGAACCCGGGCCCGCTCAACTCGCAGCATCTGCTGCACCGCTCGCTGACGCTCATGCGCGAAGTCGCACCCGGCTGCCTGCACCGCTTCATGGCGCGGGTGGATGCGCTCGCAGCCCTGGAGCAGATGCAGGCGGCCGCGGCA
>JAVHYA010000006.1:0-95747 GCA_031119395.1 Pseudomonadota bacterium | reverse complement strand
CATGGCGCGGGTGGATGCGCTCGCAGCCCTGGAGCAGATGCAGGCGGCCGCGGCACCGGCGCCGGCGCCGCGCGGCACGGGAAGCGGCGCGCGCAAGGCGCCGCGCGGACGCGGCAAGTCCGCCTGAGCCGCGCGGCCGGTGGGCCGAAGTGCCTTACTCGATCACCTCGGGCCATTCGGTGTGGAAGAACCGGCCCTCGGGCTGGTCGATGCGCTCGTAGGTGTGGGCGCCGAAGAAGTCGCGCTGCGCCTGCAGCAGGTTGGCCGGCAGGCGGGCCGAGCGGTAGCTGTCGTAGTAGGCCAGCGAGGCGCCGAAGGCCGGCACCGGGATGCCGTTGCTCACGGCCAGGGCCACCACCTCGCGCCAGTTCTGCTGCGTGCGGTTGAGCAGTTCCTTGAAGAAGGGCGCGAGCATCAGGTTGGCCAGCGCCGCATCGTTGCGGTACGCCTCGGTGATGCGGTTGAGGAAGCGCGCGCGGATGATGCAGCCGCCGCGCCAGATCGACGCGATGCCGCCCAGGTCCAGGCCCCACTGCCGCTTCTCGCCCATGGTCTTGATGAGGTCGAAGCCCTGCGTGTAGCTGATGACCTTCGAGGCGTAGAGCGCATCGTGCACCTTGTCGACCAGCGCCTTCTTCTCGAGCGACAAGGCGGGCGTCGGGCCCTGCAGCACGGCGCTGGCGGCCACGCGCTGCTTCTTCTGCGACGAGAGCACGCGCGCCTCGACGGCGGCGTTGATGGTGCTGATCACCACCGCCTGCTCGGCCGCGTTGATCAGCGTCCATTGGCCGGTGCCCTTCTGGCCTGCCTTGTCGAGGATCACGTCCACCAGCGGCTTGCCGGTGTCCGGGTCCTTCTGCTCCAGCGCCTTGCCGGTGATCTGGATCAGGTAGCTCTGCAGGTCGCCCTCGTTCCACTGGTTGAAGACGGCCGCCATCTCGTCGGTGGTGAAGCCCGCGGCCTTGAACAGCGCATAGGCCTCGCAGATGAGCTGCATGTCGCCGTACTCGATGCCGTTGTGGATCATCTTCACGTAGTGGCCCGCGCCGCCGGGTCCGATGTGGATGACGCAGGGCTGGCCGTCGACCTTGGCGGCGATGCTCTCGAAGATCGGCTTCATCACCTCCCAGGTGGAGGCCGGGCCGCCGGGCATGATCGCCGGGCCCTTGCGCGCCCCTTCCTCGCCGCCCGAGACGCCGGCGCCGATGAAGCGCAGGCCCTTGCCGGCCAGGTACGCGTCGCGCCGCTCGGTGTCGGTGTAGAGGCTGTTGCCGCCGTCGATGACGATGTCGTCCTTCTCCAGCAGCGGGATGAGCTGCTCGATGACCTGGTCGACCGGTGCGCCGGCCTTGACCATCACCATGATCTTGCGCGGCGTCGCCAGGCTCTGCACGAAGGCCTCGAGCGTGTCGCAACCCACCAGTTTCTTGCCGGGGTTCTTCGCCACGAAGGCGTCGGTGACGCTGGTGGTGCGGTTGTAGACGCTGACCTGGAAGCCGCGGCTTTCCACGTTCAGCACCAGGTTCTGGCCCATCACGGCCAGGCCGATCAGTCCGAAATCGCTTTTCTTGTCAGCAGTGTTCATGGTGTCCTTCAGGTGTGCGGCGCTCCGGCGCGCGGCCGACCATTGTGGCAACGCGACGGTCGCTTCGCTCCCGGCGGCGCAGTGGCCCCATGCCGGCCCGGGGGCAGGGCGGTCAGCGGGTGCCGGGGGAGGAGGCGAGCGCCTCGTACACCCGCAGCGCCGCATACGCATCGTTGGCCGCGTAGCGCAGCTGCGCCTCGGTCAGGCGCGCGGCGGCCCAGTTGGAAGTGGTGGCCTTGCGCGACTTGACGAAGCGCTGGCCGAACACCAGCGCGACGGCGCTCTTCACGCCCACCGATTGGCGGTGGCCCCGGCGGCGGAATTCGTGGTCGAGGTCGACCACGGCCGTGGGCTCGACCGCCAGGCGGTTGCGGATCAGCGTGCGGTCGGTGTCCAGGCCGAATCCCACCTTGACGAGGACCGGCGACGCCAGCAGGTCGGCGGCGATGGGCAGACAGTCGGCGCGCAGCAGCTGGAACAGCCAGGCCCGCTCGCGCGTGGCGAACTGCAGGACATGCGGGCCGGTGTTGACCTCGTCCTTGCGGAAGGTGGGCTTGGACTCGGTGTCGAAGCCGCAGGCGCCGGCGGTCAGCAGCGCATCGCGGGCGCGATCCGCGTCGGCCGGCGTGCGCACGACGGTGATCGCGTCCAGCGGCAGGCCTTCGAACAGCGGCAGCAGCGCGATCTCGTCGCGTGTGGGAACGGCTGGCGACGACGGGCGACGGCGCGCGGCAGGCGCCGCGGGATCCGGTGGGTTCTCGCTCATGCGCCGGCCACCCTGCCGGCGCCGGGGCGCCAGCGGAAGTCCACGCGCTCCCGGCCGGTGGCGGGGTGGCGGTCGATCACGCCGCGCTCCAGGCCATAGCGCTCGTAGAAGCGCTGTCCCATGGCGTTCGCCGTGGCCACGTGCAGGCGCCAGCCCGCCGGCATGCGCCGGCAGGCGGTGTCGAGCAGGCGCCGGCCCAGGCCCTGGCCGTGCCGGTGCGGGTCGACGTACAGCTGCGCCACGTAGGCCCGATCCGGCAGCATCACCATGAAGGCGAGCGGCTGGCCGCCGCGCTCGGCGATGTGCACCTCGGCCGGGGCCACGAACTCGGCCTCCACCCGCGCCAGCCATGGGCCGATGGGCGCCACCTGTTCGACGCCATGCCTTTGGGCCGCGCACCAGGCCCGGCGCCAGATGCCGGCGAGTGCGGCCCGCTCCTCGCGACTGCCGCTCCATGGGCGCAGCTGCAAGCGGTCGAAGTCGGCGAGCGCCATGGCAGTCACAAGCAAAAAGTGCCCGCGGCGCCCGTCCGACGGGCGCCAGCAGCTATGAAATCGATAGCAATCAGCGGCACAGCGTGCGCGCGTGGTGCGCCAGATGGTCGGCCATGAAGCTCTGGATGAAGTAGTAGCCGTGGTCGTAGCCGGCGTGGCGGCGCAAGGTGAGCGGCTGGCCCGCGGCGCCGCAGGCGGCCTCGAGCCGCTCGGGGTGCAACTGCTCGGCCAGGAATTTGTCGGCCAGGCCCTGGTCGACCAGGATGCCGTCGGGGTAGGGCGCCGCGGTCTGCGACTGCATGAGCGCCGCCGCGTCGTGGGCCAGCCACTGGGCGCGCGCGTCTTGCGAACTGCCGAAGTAGCGGCCGAAGGCCTTCTCGCCCCACGGACACTCGCTGGGCGCGCAGATGGGCGCGAAAGCCGAGAGCGATGCAAAGCGGCCCGGGTGCCGCAGCGCCAGCGTGAGCGCGCCGTGCCCACCCATCGAGTGGCCGAAGAGGCCGATGCGCTGGCCATCGATGGGCAGGCGCTGCGCCACCAGCGGCAGCAGCTCATGGACGATCCAGCTCTCCATGCGGAAGTGGGTGGCCCAGGGCTCGGCGGTGGCGTCGAGGTAGAAGCCGGCGGCGATGCCGAAGTCCCAGCTTTCGGTGGCGCCGGGCAACTGCTCCACCGCGGGGCCGCGGGGGCTGGTGTCGGGCGCGACGAGGGCGATGCCGTGCTCGGCTGCCAGGCGCTGCGCGCCGGCCTTGATCGCGAAGGTCTCTTCGTTGCAGGTCAGGCCGGCCAGGTAGACCAGGGCGGGCACCGGCCCCTGCTGCGCCTGCGGCGGCAGGTAGACCGAGAAGCGCATGGGCAGGCCGATCTCGCGCGACTCGTGCGAGAGGAAATGCTGGGTGCCGCCGAAGCAGGCGTGCGACGAGAGGGTCTGGAAGGAAGCGGCGGTATCGCTCATGGCAGGTCGAGGGTCTCGGGCCGCAGCAGGTCGAGCACGGCGCGGGCGAAGGCCTCGGGCTGCTCCTGCGGCAGGTTGTGGCCGGCGCCGGGCACGACGCGGTGCACGTGCGGGCCGGTGAAGTGGTGGGTGTGCGCTGCCGTGCCGCCGACGGGCATCACGCCGTCGTCGGCACCGTCGAGGGTGACGGCCGGCACGGTGATGGGCGGCTGCAGCGCGAGCCGCGCCTCGATGCCGGCGACGGCCGGGTCGCCGGGCACCAGGCCGAAGCGGTGGCGGTAGGAGTGGATCACCACATCGACGAAATCCGGGTTGTCGAAGGCCGCCGCGGTGCGCGCGTAGGTGGCGGCATCGAAGCGCCAGGTGGGCGACCACAGCCGCCACAGCAGTTCGCACAGCTCGGCGCGGTTCGCCTGCAGGCCGGCACGGCCGCGCTCGCCGTGGAAGTAGTACTGGTACCAGTAGCGCAGCTCGTTCTCTGGGGCCGCCGGCGTCATCGCCGAGGCGATGTGCTGGATGTTGTAGCTGTTGAGCGAGACGAGGCCCCTGCAGCGCCCGGGCCACAGCGCCGCGACGATGCAGCAGGCGCGCCCGCCCCAGTCGTAGCCGGCCAGCACCGCGCGCGGCAGGGCCAGCGCGTCGAGCAGGGCCAGCAGGTCGGCGCCCAGGGCGGCCTGCTCGCCGGACCGCGGCGTGGCCGCGTCGACGAAGCTGGTCGGCCCGTAGCCGCGCAGGAAGGGCACGATGACGCGGCAGCCCTGCGCCGCCAGCCGCGGTGCGACCTCGGCGTACGCATGCACGTCGTAGGGAAAGCCGTGCATCAGCAGCACCGGCGTGCCGTCGGCCGGCCCGCTTTCGCAGAAGGCGACGTCGAGCACGCCGGCGCGCACGCGGTGCAGGCTGCCGAGCGAGGGGGCGAGGGCAGGGGCGGCGGTCATGGGCGCCGAGTGTGCGCCATCAGTAATGCACCACGGAGCGGATGGACTTGCCCTCGTGCATCAGGTCGAAGGCATCGTTGATGCCGGTCAGAGGCATGGTGTGGGTGACGAAGGGCGCGAGCTGGATGTCGCCCTTCATCGCGTCTTCGACCATGCCCGGCAGCTGCGAGCGGCCCTTGACGCCGCCGAACGCGGTGCCGAGCCACTTGCGGCCGGTGACGAGCTGGAAGGGGCGGGTGGAGATTTCCTGGCCGGCACCGGCCACGCCGATGATCACCGACTGGCCCCAGCCGCGGTGCGCGCATTCGAGCGCGGCGCGCATCACGTTGACGTTGCCGATGCATTCGAAGGAGTGGTCCACGCCCCAGGTCGTCATCTCGACGATCACCTGCTGGATCGGCTTGTCGAAGTCCTTGGGGTTGACGCAGTCGGTGGCGCCGAAGGTCTTCGCGAGCTCGAACTTCGAGGGGTTGGTGTCGATGGCGATGATGCGGCCCGCCTTGGCCAGCTTGGCGCCCTGGATCACGGCCAGGCCGATGCCGCCCAGGCCGAACACGGCCACCGAATCGCCTTCCTGCACCTTGGCCGTGTTCTTGACGGCGCCCAGGCCGGTGGTCACGCCGCAGCCCAGCAGGCAGACCTGCTCGGGGTTGGCGTCGGGATTGATCTTGGCCAGCGACACCTCGGCGACGACCGTGTATTCGCTGAAGGTCGAGCACCCCATGTAGTGGTAGACCGGCTGGCCGTTGTAGCTGAAGCGGCTGGTGCCGTCGGGCATCACGCCCTTGCCCTGCGTGGCGCGCACGGCCACGCACAGGTTGGTCTTGCCGCTCTTGCAGAAGAGGCACTGGCCGCATTCGGCGGTGTAGAGCGGGATGACGTGGTCGCCGGGCTGGACGCTGGTCACGCCCTCGCCGCACTCGACGACGATGCCCGCGCCCTCGTGGCCCAGCACC
The DNA here is from genome assembly GCA_031119395.1 of Pseudomonadota bacterium. Lineage (GTDB taxonomy): Bacteria > Pseudomonadota > Gammaproteobacteria > Burkholderiales > Burkholderiaceae_C > Xenophilus. The sequence continues at coordinate 90,053 of JAVHYA010000006.1, read as the reverse complement.
GCGGGGAACAGGCCTTCGGGGTCGTCGCCGCTCAGCGTGAAGGCGTCGGTGTGGCACACGCCGGTGTGGGTGATCTTGATGAGCACCTCGCCCTTTTTCGGCGGGGCGACGTCGATCTCGACGATCTGCAGGGGTTCTCCGGCCTTGAAGGCGACGGCGGCGCGGGATTTCATGAAGGGGCTCCTGGATGTGGATGTGAAGGGTCAGCGCAGGTAGGTGCGGACCAGGGATGTCATGTCGCGCACCCGTGCGGCGTGCCGCGGGTCGCTGTCGGAAGGCGGGCCGAATTCCTCGCGGATGTGCGATTCGAGCACCTCGGACATCAGCCCGTTGACGGCGCCGCGGATCGCCGCGAGCTGCTGCAGCACGGCGCCGCATTCGGCACCCGCCTCCAGCGCGCGCTCGAGCGCATCGGCCTGGCCGCGGATGCGGCGCACGCGCAGCAGCGCTTTCTTCTTCTCGGCGGGGGAGTGCGGCATGCGGGCCAGTGTATACCTGGGGGGAGTATTGGCAAGCCCGCGGCGCTCTAAGATGCCCGACCCGCATCCCCAGTCCCCCGCATGAAAAAGATCCTTGTCCTCAACGGCCCGAACCTCAACCTGCTCGGCACGCGCGAGCCCGCACAGTACGGACACGAGACGCTGGCCGACGTCGAGCGCATGTGCGGCGAAGCGGGGGCGCGTCTCGGTGTCGAGATCGAATGCCGCCAGTCCAACTGGGAAGGCCAGCTCATCGACTGGATCCACGAGGCCGGGCGCGAGGTGGCGGCGGGCACGATGCTCGGCGTGGTGATGAACCCGGGTGCCTACACCCACACCTCGATCGCGCTGCACGACGCCATCAAGGGCGCGAGCGTGCCGCTGATCGAGCTGCACATCTCCAACGTGCATGCGCGCGAGGAATTCCGCCACCACTCGTACATCTCGCCGGCGGCGCGCGGGATCATCGTGGGCCTCGGCGTCAAGGGCTATCCGCTGGCGATCGAGGCGCTGGTGCAGGTGTCGGGCTGAGCCCGGGCGCCCGGCGCTTGGAAAGAAATCGGCCTGCAGCGCCCGCGGGACGGGCGCCGGCAGCTATGAAAACGATAGCAATGGAGACGCCAGTGAAGATCAGGTCGGTCACCCCCTTCATCCTGCACGTGCCCGTCACGGGTTCGCAGATCGCCGACAGCACGCACACCATCACGCACTGGGGCGTGGTGGGCGCCAAGATCGACACCGAGGACGGCCTGTCGGGCTACGGCTTCACCGGCACGCACGCGCACCTGCCGAGCGACCAGCTCATCACGCGCTGCATCGAGACCTGCCATGCGCCGCTGCTGGTGGGCGAGGACGCGAACGACGTGCACCGCCTGTGGCGCAAGCTGGCGCGCGATCCGGCGCTGCAGTGGATCGGGCGCGCGGGCATCACGACGCTGTCGCTCGCCGCCATCGACGTCGCGCTGTGGGACCTGAAGGCCAAGGCCGCCGGCGTGCCGCTGTGGAAGCTGCTCGGCGGCCAGGTGCGCGAGCGCGTGCGGGCCTACAACACCGACATCGGCTGGCTCAGCATCGCCGACGACAAGCTGGTCGAGGGCGCGCGGCGGGCGGTGGGGCAGGGCTTCACGGGCATCAAGATCAAGGTCGGTTCCACCGTCGAGCGCGACCTGCGCCGCCTGGCCGCCGTGCGCGAGGCCATCGGCCCCGACGTGACGCTGGCCGTGGACGGCAACGGCAAGTGGGACCTGGCGAGCTGTCTGCGCTTCTGCCGCGGCGCCGCGCCGCACGACGTCTTCTGGTTCGAGGAGCCGCTGTGGCACGACGACGTCAAGGGCCACGCACAACTTGCCCGCAGCACGCACATCCCGGTCGCGCTGGGCGAGCAGCTGTACACGGCCGATGCCTTCAGCGAGTTCTTCGCCCAGCGGGCCATCCACTGGGTGCAGCCCGACTGCACGCGCATGGGCGGCCTCACCGAGGTGATCCAGGTGTGCGAGGCGGCCCACGCCTTCCGCCTGCCGGTGGCGCCGCATGCGGGCGACATGAGCCAGGTGCACGTGCACCTGAGCTATGCGCACCCGGCCTGCGAGGTGCTGGAGTACATCCCGTGGATCAAGGACTGCTTCACCGAGCCGGCCGAGGTGGTCGACGGCCACTTCCGTCTGCCCCAATTGCCCGGTGCCGGCACCACGCCCACCGAAGCCGCATGGGCGCAGTACCGGCGGGCCGCCGCATGAGCCGGGCCGACGCCGCACCGCCCGAGGGACTGCTGGCGGGCGAGGACGGTGCGTGGCGCTGCCGCTGGTGCGCCGCGTCGCCCGCCTACCGGCACTACCACGACCACGAATGGGGCTTCCCCGTCACCGACGAGCGGCGACTGTTCGAGAAGATCTGCCTCGAAGGCTTCCAGTCGGGCCTGAGCTGGCTCACGATCCTCAACAAGCGCGAGGCCTTCCGCGCCGGCTTCGCCAATTTCGAGGCCGAGCGCATGGCACGCTTCGGTGAGAAGGACGTGGCCCGGCTGCTGGGCGACGCGGGCATCGTGCGCCACCGCGGCAAGATCGAGTCCGCGATCAACAACGCCAGACAGGTGTTGAAGCTGCGCGAGGAGTTCGGCTCGCTGGCACGCTACGCCTGGGGCTTCGAGCCCGATCGGGCGAGCCGCCCGAAGCGCATGACACTGGCGGCGCTGCAGGCAGCCACCACCTCGCCGGAGTCCGTCGCCATGTCCAAGGACCTCAAGAAGCGCGGCTGGAGCTTCGTGGGGCCGACCACGGTCTATGCCTTCATGCAGGCGATGGGGCTGGTCAACGACCATCTCGACGGGTGTCACGTGCGGCAGCGGGCACTGGACGAGCGCGCGCGATTGGCCGATCCGACAGCGTGAACGCACCGCGCAGAAGTGTGACTTAATTGGAAACGAATGTTTTCAAAAGTGTCAGAATGATGGATTGACGCCTCGGTCTCACACGGTTCCTGCCGTGGATCCGGCGCATTCACCCATCCATGCCCCTGCCTCCCTCCGAACGTGCTGCGCTCGAGCGCGCGCTGCTCGCCATCGAGAGCGTGCTGGCACGCACCGTCAGCGGCACGCCATCCGGCATCCAGCAGGGCGCGCCCGCGCACGAGGCCCTGACCGCGGGCCTGGCCGCAGCGGCGGCGCTGGTGGACGTCTCCCAGACCTTGCTGCGGACCTCGCACGATCCGTCGCCCGCGGTGCTGCTGGAGGAATGGCGCACGCTGGTTGCGCACACCCAGGTGGCCGGCCAGCGCGTGCAGCGCATGGTGCGTGTGCTCGCTGGTGAGAAGCACATCGCCGCGGCGCAGGGGCCGCTGCTGCCGCCCCGGCCGCTTCGCCCGCGCCGCAGCCCGGGTGCCTGACGCGGCCCTCAGCCCCGCTTGGGGCTGACCGTCTTGCGATAGCTCGTGCGGCCCTGGCCGTCCACGCTTTCCAGGTGCACGTCGAAGCCCCAGAGCCGGGCCACGTGCTTGAGCACCTCGGGCGTGTCGTCGTGCAGCGGGCGGTTGTGCCGCTGCGTGTGACGCAGCGTGAGCGAACGGTCGCCGCGCAGGTCCACGTTCCACACCTGGATGTCGGGCTCGCGGTTGCCGATGTCGTACTGGCGCGAGAGCGACTCGCGCAACGCGCGGTAGCCGCCGTCGTCGTGGATCGCCGAGACTTCGAGCTCGGATTCGTCCTCGTCGTCGCGGATCGCGAACAAGCGGAAGTCGCGCATCACCTTGGGGCTGAGGAACTGGCCGACGAAGCTCTCGTCCTTGAAGTTGCGCATCGCATAGTCGAGCGTCCTGAGCCACGGGCTGCCGGCGATCTCGGGGAACCAGCGGCGGTCTTCCTCGGTCGGCTTCTCGCAGATGCGGCGCAGGTCGGTGTACATCGCGAAGCCCAGCGCGTACGGGTTGATGCCGCTGTAGGCACGGTGGCCCACCGGCGGCTGGAACACCACCGCGGTGTGCGACGACAACCACTCCATCATGAAGCCGTCGGCCAGCAGGCCGCGGTCGTACAGCGTGTTGAGCAGGGTGTAGTGCCAGAAGGTGGCCCAGCCCTCGTTCATGACCTGCGTCTGCCGCTGCGGGTAGAAGTACTGCGCGATCTTGCGCACGATGCGCACCACCTCGCGCTGCCAGGGCTCCAGCAGCGCGGCGTTCTTCTCGATGAAGTACAGCAGGTTCTCCTGCGGCTCCGGCGGAAAGCGCTTGGCGCCGGCCGCCTCGGTCGCGGCCAGGTTGCCGCGCGGCACGGTGCGCCACAGGTCGTTCACCTGCTGCTGCAGGTGCCGCTCGCGCTCCTCGCGCCGCGCGATCTCCTGGGCGAGCGAGCGCTTCTGCGGCCGGCGGTAGCGGTCCACGCCGTAGTTCATCAGCGCGTGGCAGGAGTCGAGCAGTTCCTCCACCGTGTCGACGCCGTGCCGCTCCTCGCACTCGGCGATGTAGTTCCGTGCGTAGACCAGGTAGTCGATGATCGACGACGCGTCGGTCCACATGCGGAACAGGTAGTTCCCCTTGAAGAAGCTGTTGTGGCCGTAGGCCGCATGCGCGATCACCAGCGCCTGCATCGCCATCGTGTTCTCCTCCATCAGGTAGCTGATGCAGGGGTCGGAGTTGATGACGATCTCGTAGGCCAGCCCCATGTGGCCGCGGCGGTAGTTCTTCTCGGTGCTGATGAACTGCTTGCCGTAGGACCAGTGGCGGTAGATGACGGGCATGCCCACGCTGGCGTAGGCGTCCATCATCTGCTCGGCAGTGATGATCTCCAGCTGGTTGGGATAGGTGTCCAGGCCGTAGGCCTTGGCCGTGCGGGCGATCTCGGCGTGGTAGGTTTCGATGAGCTCGAAGGTCCAGTCCGAGGGGCTGGGCAGCCGCTCGGGGGCGCGCTCGAAGACGGGCGGCGAGGCCAGGTTGGCCATCGCGGCGGCGTTGGCGGTGGCCGTGTGCACGGCATTCATCGGGTGACCTCCATGCTTCGCACTGCGGTACGAGCCCCCGTGCAGCCGAATGCTGCGCTTGGCTTGCCGGGAGCGGCCGGGCGGGGGCTCATGCCGGAACCCCTTCCTTCTTGAACAGGTCGCGGAAGACCGGGTAGATGTCCTGTGCGCTCGACACCTTGCGCATGGCGAAGTTGGGGCGGATGCCGGCCAGCTGCGTGTACTCCTGCCACAGGTTCTGCTCCGCCTCGGCCACCTGCACGTAGGCGTAGTAGCGGCAGGCCGGGAGGATCGTCTCGTCGAGCAGCTCGCGGCAGCGGCCGCTGTCCTGGTGCCAGTTGTCGCCATCGCTGGCCTGGGCGCCGTAGATGTTCCATTCGCCGCTGGGGTAGCGGGCGCGGATGATGTCGCGCATCAGCACCAGCGCACTCGACACCACGGTGCCGCCGGTCTCGGTGGCATGGAAGAACTCGTCCTCGCTCACTTCCTGCGCCTGGGTGTGATGGCGCAGGAACACCAGGTCGATCTTCTCGTAGTGCCGCGTGAGGAACAGGTACAGCAGCATGAAGAAGCGCTTGGACATGTCCTTGCGCGCCTCGTCCATCGAGCCCGACACGTCCATGAGGCAGAACATCACCGCCTTGGCGCTGGGCACGGGCGTCCTCACCCGGTTGCGGTAGCGCAGGTCGATGGGGTCGATGTAGGGCACATGGCGGGCCGTGCGCCGGAGTTCCTCGATCTGCAGCTCGGTCTCGCGGATCTCCTTCTGGATCAGCGCCGATTCGGCCTGCGGGTGCGCGCGCAACTGCAGCAGGTGGGCTTCCAGGCGCCGGAGTTCCTTGCGCGTATCGCCGCCCAGCGCGATGCGCCGGGCGAGCGCGCCGCGCATCGAGCGCACCACGTGCAGGTTGTTGGGCGTGCCGTCGCTGGTGAAGCCGGCACGGTGGCTCTTCCACTCGGGCACCTCGGCGAGCTGCGTGCGCACCAGATGGGGGAGCGCCAGGTCCTCGAAGAAGACCTGCATGAACTCCTCGCGTGTGAGGCGGAAGACGAAGTCGTCCTCGCCCTCGCCGCCGTCACCCGCTTCGCCGCTGCCGGAACCGCCGCCGGCCTGGCCCTTGGGGCGCTCGATGCGGTCACCCTTGACGAACTCCTGGTTGCCCGGGTGCACGTACTCGCGGTTGCCGCCGGCGGCATGGCCGAAGGTGGGTTCGGACACGTCGCGCCGGGGCAAGGTGACGTCCTCGCCCTGTTCCAGTTCGCGGATGTTGCGGCCGCTCACGGCCTTGCGCACCGCGTCGCGGATCTGGCCGCGGTAGCGCCTCAGGAAGCGCTCGCGGTTGCCGATGGACTTGTTCTTGCCCGACAGGCGCCGGTCGATGATCTGTTGCAGGATGGCCAAGGTGTCGGACCTCCCGTGGTGCTGTGGCTCAGGACGACTTGCGCACGCGCAGGTACCACTCGCACAGCAGGCGCACCTGCTTGGCCGTGTAGCCCTTCTCGACCATGCGCGTGACGAAGTCCTCGTGCTTCTTCTGCTCGTCGGCGCTGCTCTTGGCGTTGAAGCTGATGACCGGCAGCAGCTCCTCGGTGTTGGAGAACATCTTCTTCTCGATCACCGTGCGCAGCTTCTCGTAGCTGGTCCACGCCGGGTTGTTGCCCGCGTTGCCGGCCCGTGCGCGCAGCACGAAGTTCACGATCTCGTTGCGGAAGTCCTTGGGATTGGCGATGCCGGCGGGCTTCTCGATCTTCTCGAGTTCGGCGTTGAGCGCGGCGCGGTCGAAGACCTCGCCGGTGTCGACGTCGCGGTACTCCTGGTCCTGGATCCAGTAGTCGGCGTAGGTCACGTAGCGGTCGAAGATGTTCTGGCCGTACTCGGAATAGCTCTCGAGGTAGGCGGTCTGGATCTCCTTGCCGATGAACTCCGCGTAGCGCGGCGCCAGCAGCTCCTTGATGTAGCCGACGAACTTCTGCTCGGTCTCGGCCGGGAACTGTTCGCGCTCGATCTGCTGCTCCAGCACGTACATCAGGTGCACCGGATTGGCCGCGACCTCCGAGCTGTCGAAGTTGAAGACCTTGGAGATGATCTTGAAGGCGAAGCGCGTGGAGACGCCGCTCATGCCCTCGTCGACCCCCGCGTAGTCGCGGTACTCCTGCATCGACTTGGCCTTGGGATCGGTGTCCTTGAGGTTCTCGCCGTCGTAGACCTGCATCTTGGAGAACACGTTGGAGTTCTCCGGCTCCTTCAGGCGCGTGAGCACCGAGAACTGCGCCATCATCTTCAGCGTGCCGGGGGCGCAGGGCGCCTTGGCCAGCGAGGAGTTGCGCACCAGCTTGTCGTAGATCTTGATTTCTTCCGACACGCGCAGGCAGTAGGGCACCTTGACGATGTAGATGCGGTCGAGGAAGGCCTCGTTGTTCTTGTTGTTGCGGAAGGCCTTCCACTCGCTCTCGTTGCTGTGCGCGAGCACGATGCCGTCGAAGGGGATGGCGCCGAAGCCCTCGGTGCCCTTGAAGTTGCCTTCCTGCGTCGCCGTGAGCAGCGGGTGGAGCACCTTGATGGGGGCCTTGAACATCTCCACGAACTCCAGCAGACCCTGGTTGGCCAGGCACAGGCCGCCGGAGTAGGCGTACGCGTCCGGGTCGTCCTGCGCGTAGGTTTCGAGCTTGCGGATGTCGACCTTGCCGACCAGCGAGGAGATGTCCTGGTTGTTCTCGTCACCCGGCTCGGTCTTGGCCACGGCGATCTGGCGCAGCACCGACGGGAAGCGCTTGACCACCTTGAACTGCCGGATGTCGCCGCCGTACTCCTCGAGCCGCTTGACGGCCCAGGGCGAGAGGATGCGCTGCAGGTAGCGGCGCGGGATGCCGTATTCCTTCTCGAGGATCTCGCCGTCTTCCGCCGCGCTGAACAGGCCCAGGGGCGACTCGTTCACGGGCGAGCCCTGGATCGAATAGAAGGGCACGTGCTCCATGAGCTGCTTGAGCCGCTCGGCGATGGAGCTCTTGCCGCCGCCCACGGGGCCGAGCAGGTAGAGGATCTGCTTCTTCTCTTCCAGGCCCTGGGCGGCATGCCGGAAGTACGAAACCACCTGCTCGATGGCGTCCTCCATGCCGTAGAACTCCCGGAACGCCGGGTAGATCTTGATGACCTTGTTGGCGAAGATGCGCGACAGGCGGGAGTCGTTGCGCGTATCGACGAGTTCGGGATCGCCGATCGCCTTCAGCATCCGCTCCGCCGCCGTGGCGTAGGCGGTGGCGTCGCGCTTGCAGACATCCAGGTACTCCTGCAGCGACAGGACCTCTTCACGCGTGCGTTCGTAGCGGGCGGTGAAGTTGCTGATGACATCCATGGGTAACCTCCAACGAGTCGACAAGGCTGGCGCCGGGTTCCGTGGCTGCAGACCGCATCGCTCGCATGAAAGTGCTCCGTGATGCCAGTTTGCGTGACCCGGAAAAAAACTCCCTTTTGCAGTTTGGTTTGTTCAGCATAAAGCAAAGAACGCACCGAGGAAATTCCTGCCGCAGGTGGTTTTAAAAATTAAGAAGAGCAATCCTGCAAAAAAGTTCCTGCCTGCACCCTGGCGCCTCAGCAAAAGCTGTGCCGGGTTACAAAAGGTGCGCGCCAGCCGTGGGTTTGCAGCGCGGAAAATTTTCGGGGGTGGCAAGGCGCCCTGCGAACTGGGGCCTTCGGCGCGTGGCTGCCCTGCGAGAGAACCGGCCGGTGTGTCGCTTCGCGGCCACGCGGGCTTGCCGGCTGGCGGCGACTGTGCTGTCGAATTGAATGGAATTGCGAGGGCGCCGGGCGCTTTGAAAATTACCCGGCTGAATTCTTATATCTTGTCGAAAGCTATTAATAACGTCCCGACGTCCTACGCGGTTGTCCGGTATTTACCGTCGTCGAATAAGCCCGGACGAATTTGCGCCGGCGGCCCGGCGGAAGTACCGAATTGATTGATCCGGGCAAAAAACGATTTCCGGGCGAAAAATGCCTCCCATGCCCGCACGGCGGGCGCCACGTGCTATGAAAAAGATAGCGCCCTGCGCCTCTTCGCGCGGGTCTGGACGGCCCTGAACGACACAGGGCGCGATGCGGCTTCGCATCGCGCCCTGCGCGTCTCCGGCTGCAACGGCCTCAGCTGAAGAACTCCTTGGCCTTGTCGAACCAGCCCTTGTCGCTGGGGCTGTGCTTGTCGCCCCCCTTCTTGAGCGACTCGTCCAGTTCCTTGAGCAGCTTGCGCTGGTGCTCGGTGAGCTTGACCGGCGTCTCCACGCGCACGTGGCAGTACAGGTCGCCGGGGTAGCTGGAGCGCACGCCCTTGATGCCTTTGCCGCGCAGGCGGAACTGCTTGCCGCTCTGCGTCCCGTCGGGGATGTCGATGGCGGCGCTGCCCTTGAGCGTGGGCACCTCGATCTCGCCGCCCAGAGCCGCGGTGGTCATGCTCACCGGCACCACGCAGTGCAGGTCGTCGCCGTCGCGCTCGAAGACCTCGTGCTTCTGGATGCGGATCTCGATGTACAGGTCGCCCGGCGGGCCACCGTTGGTGCCCGGCTCGCCGTTGCCGGTGCTGCGGATGCGCATGCCGTCGTCGATGCCGGCCGGGATCTTCACTTCCAGGGTCTTGTTGCTCTTGATCTTGCCCTGCCCGTGGCAGGTGGTGCAGGGCTCCGGAATGATCTTGCCGGTGCCACGGCATTGCGGGCAGGTCTGCTGCACGCTGAAGAATCCCTGCCGCATCTGCACCGCGCCGGCGCCGTGGCAGGTGGTGCAGGTGATCGGCTTGGTGCCGGGCTTGGCACCGGTGCCGTGGCAGGTGCCGCAGTCGTCCCAGCTGGGGATGCGGATCTGCGCGTCCTTGCCCTCGGCCGCTTCCTCCAGGGTGATCTCCATGGCGTAGCTCAGGTCGCCGCCGCGGAACACCTGCCGGCCGCCGGCGCCACGCCGTCCGCCACCGCCGCCGAAGACGTCGCCGAAGATGTCGCCAAACGCCTCGGCGAAGCCGCCGAAGCCTTCCGGACCCATGCCGCCGCGCATGTTGGGGTCGACCCCCGCGTGGCCGTACTGGTCGTAGGCCGCGCGCTTCTGGCCGTCCGACAGCATCTCGTAGGCCTCCTTGGCCTCCTTGAACTTGGCTTCCGCGGCCGCGCCCGCATCGCCCTGGTTGCGGTCCGGGTGGTACTTCATGGCCAGCTTGCGGTAGGCCTTCTTGATCTCATCCTCGCTGGCGTTCTTGGGAACGCCGAGGATCTCGTAGTAGTCGCGTTTGGTTGCCATAGCGGTGTCCGGATGTCCGTGATGCGGGCCGTCGGGTGAGGAGAAGCGGAAGAAGCAAAAAAGGCCGGAGCGCCCTCAGGTGCTCCAGCCTCGGATCGGGGCCGGGAAATCAGCCCTTCTTCACTTCCTTCACCTCGGCATCGACGACGTTGTCGTCCGCCGGGGCGCTCGCAGCTTCCGGGCCTGCCGATGCGCCGGCTGCCGCGCCTGCCGCTCCCGCGGCGGCCTGGGCGTCCGCGTACATCTTCTCGCCCAGCTTCTGGCTCGCGGTCATGAGGGTCTCGGTCTTGGACTCGATCGCGGCCTTGTCCTCGCCCTTGAGGGCTTCTTCCAGGTCCTTGATCGCGGCCTCGATCTTGTCCTTCTCGCCCGCGTCCAGCTTGTCGCCATGTTCGCCCAGCGACTTCTTCACGCTGTGGACCATGGCCTCGCCCTGGTTGCGCGCCTGCGCGACTTCGACCTTCTTCTTGTCCTCGGCCGCGTTGAGCTCGGCGTCCTTCACCATCTTCTGGATCTCTTCCTCGGAAATGCCCGAGTTGGCCTTGATGGTGATCTTGTTCTCCTTGCCCGTCGCCTTGTCCTTGGCGCCCACGTGCAGGATGCCGTTGGCGTCGATGTCGAAGCTCACCTCGATCTGCGGCGTGCCGCGCGGTGCCGGCGGAATGCCCTCGAGGTTGAACTCGCCCAGCAGCTTGTTGCCCGAGGCGATCTCGCGCTCGCCCTGGAACACCTTGATCGTCACGGCCGGCTGGTTGTCGTCGGCCGTCGAGAAGGTCTGTGCGAACTTCGTCGGGATCGTGGTGTTCTTGGTGATCATCTTGGTCATCACGCCGCCCATCGTCTCGATGCCGAGCGACAGCGGGGTCACGTCCAGCAGCAGCACGTCCTTGCGGTCGCCCGAGAGCACCTGGCCCTGGATGGCGGCGCCGACGGCCACGGCCTCGTCGGGGTTCACGTCCTTGCGCGGTTCCTTGCCGAAGAACTCCTTGACCTTCTCCTGCACCTTGGGCATGCGGGACTGGCCGCCCACCAGGATCACGTCGCTGATGTCGCTCACGCTGATGCCGGCGTCCTTGATGGCCGTGCGGCAGGGGGCGATGGTGCGCTCGATCAGGTCCTCGACCAGGCTTTCCAGCTTGGCGCGGGTCAGCTTGATGTTCAGGTGCTTCGGCCCGGTGGCATCGGCCGTGATGTACGGCAGGTTGATGTCGGTCGCGGCGCTGTTGGACAGCTCGATCTTGGCCTTCTCGGCCGCTTCCTTCAGGCGCTGCAGCGCGAGCACGTCCTTGGACAGGTCCACGCCCTGTTCCTTCTTGAACTCGCTGATGATGTAGTCGATCACGCGCTGGTCGAAGTCCTCGCCGCCCAGGAAGGTGTCGCCGTTGGTCGACAGCACCTCGAACTGCTTCTCGCCGTCGACGTCGGCGATCTCGATGATCGACACGTCGAAGGTGCCGCCGCCCAGGTCGTACACGGCGATCTTGCGGTCCGCGCCGTCCTTGTCCAGGCCATAGGCCAGGGCCGCGGCGGTCGGCTCGTTGATGATGCGCTTGACGTCCAGGCCGGCGATGCGGCCGGCGTCCTTGGTGGCCTGGCGCTGGCTGTCGTTGAAGTACGCGGGCACCGTGATCACGGCCTCGGTCACCGGCTCGCCCAGGTAGTCCTCGGCGGTCTTCTTCATCTTGCGCAGCACTTCGGCGCTGATCTGCGGCGGTGCCAGCTTCTTGCCGCGCACTTCCACCCAGGCGTCGCCGTTGTCGGCCTTGACGATGCTGTAGGGCATCAGGTCGATGTCCTTCTGCACCTCTTTCTCTTCGAACTTGCGGCCGATCAGGCGCTTGACGGCGTACAGCGTGTTCTTGGGGTTGGTCACGGCCTGGCGCTTGGCCGAGGCACCGACCAGCACTTCGCCGTCTTCCTGGTACGCAATGATCGAAGGCGTGGTGCGCGCGCCTTCCGAGTTCTCGATCACGCGGGTGTTGTTGCCCTCCATGATCGCCACGCACGAGTTGGTCGTGCCCAGGTCGATGCCGATGATCTTGGCCATGGTGTGTTGTGCTCCTGATTCCGAGAAATGATGTTGTGATGAACTTGTGGATAACCCGGGGCGATTCAAGGGACCGCGCGTGGATTTCCTGTGGGCGGCGTGTGGCTTACTTCGGCGCCGTGACGGTCACCAGGGCAGGGCGCAGCACGCGCTCGGCGATGGTGTAGCCCTTCTGCAGCACGCCGACCACGGTGTTCGGTTCCTGGTCGGCCGGCACCACGGAAATCGCCTGGTGCTGGTGCGGGTCGAACTTGGCGCCGGGGGCGGGGTTCACCTCGATCACCTTGTTGCGCTCCAGGGCCTGCTTGAGCTGGCGCAGCGTGGCTTCGGCGCCTTCGCGGATCTGCTCGGGGGTGGCGTCCTTCACCGCCAGGCCGGCCTCCAGGCTGTCGAGCACGGGCAGCAGGCTCTCGGCAAAGGACTCGAGCGCGAACTTGCGGGCCTTGGCGACTTCCTCGTCGGCGCGGCGGCGCGCGTTCTGCACATCGGCCTGGGCGCGCAGGTACTGGTCGGCCAGTTCGGCGTTCTTGGCCTGCAGCGCGGCCAGTTCGGCCTGCGAATCGGCGGTGTTCGCCGCCAGGGCGGCTTCGAGTTCTTCGGGGCTGGGCGCGCCGCTCAGCGCATCTGCTCCGGGCTGGTTGTTCTGGTGCTCCGACATGTCTTGGGATGGGTTGGGAAAAATGCTGTCCAGCACCTGAGGCCCGGGAGTCCCTTTTCAAGGCAGGGCTTCCGGTTCCGGTGCAAGAAATTTCCAATGGCCGTGCGCTGGCCGATGGACAGGGTCAACGGGAGGGGAGGGGCGCGCGGGGCGGGCGCTGGCCCCGCGCGGTGCGGGGCGCCTCGGGCGCCCCGGCGCTCAGTGCGCGTCGAGCAGTTCGACGTCGAACTTCAGGGTCGCGTTCGGCGGGATCACGCCGCCGGCGCCGCGCGCGCCGTAGCCCAGGGCGGCCGGAATGATCAGGGTGCGCTGGCCGCCGATCTTCATGCCGGCGACGCCTTCGTCCCAGCCCTTGATGACCTGGCCGGCACCCAGCGAGAAGGCGAAGGGCTGGCCGCGGTCGCGGCTGGAGTCGAACTTCGCGCCCTGCTGGCCGTCGTTGTAGAGCCAGCCGGTGTAGTGCACGTGCACGTGGTGGCCGGACTTGGCTTCGTCGCCGTTGCCGACGACGGTGTCTTCGTATTGCAGGCCGGACGGGGTGGTGGGCATGGGAGCTCCTTGTGGAATGAGAGGGACGGGCCGGGTGCCGTCGGAAAGCGGCATGCCGGAGAGGGCCGCGCAGTTTAACGAGGGCGCACCCGGCGCCCACGTGAGAACGCCGCGCGGCCCCGGGGGCGGCACGGCGTTGCGGCGAGGATCAGGGGAGGCGGCAGCGGGCCGCGAGGTGTCAGGCGACCTTGACGGGCGCCACCACCGGCGCCTTCTTGACCTGGCCGACCTGCCACTTGGCGGCGAAGGCCTGCAGGTCCGACAGGCGCTTGAGCAGGTCCTGCCCGCTCAGCGTGAGGCTGTAGCCGTCGCTGCCATGGCTGACGATGCCGGCCTCGCGCAGTTCCTTGATGCGGGTGTTGAGCGTGTTGGGGGTGATGCCGCCGACACTGTCCTGGAGCAGCCGGAAGGTCTGCGCATGTCCGTCGCGCAAGGCCCAGAGCACGCGCAGCGCGTAACGGGCTTCGAGCAATGCCAGCAGCTGGCTGACGGCTGCGTTTTCCTTGGTACTCATCAAAGGCTCTCCTCGTAGGGGCGTCGCTGCTGGCGGCCCACGTCGTTTATGGCCGTCTCGTGGGCGCGCACGATGCGCCGCGAAACGGTCGGCGACTATATCGCAGACCGCGCGATGCTACAACTTTCATAGCTGTACGCGCAGCTTTGGTGCGGTCTGTGGCGCCAAAGCCTCAAAATTCAGCAGCCGGGCTTGACGCGCGTGCGTCGTCCCGTGCCATCGCTTCGCCGAGGCGGATCGTCCGCCCGGGCGCCCAGTCGGGGTTGAAGGCGAGGGCCGGGCGCGGGAACAGCATCACCACGGTGGAGCCGAGCAGGAAGCGGCCCATCTCCTCGCCCTTCCTGAGCACGATCTCGCGCTCGTCGTAGCGCCATTCGCGCACCTCGCCACCGCGGGGCGGGTTGACGACGCCGTGCCACACCGTCGCCATGCTGCCGACGATCGTCGCGCCGACCAGCACCAGCACGAAGGGTCCGCGGTCGGACTCGAAGACGCACACCACGCGCTCGTTGCGCGCGAACAGGCCCGGCACGCCGCGCGCGGTGGTCGGGTTGACCGAGAACAGCTCGCCCGGCACGTAGACCATGCGGGTGAGCCGCCCGTCGCAGGGCATGTGGATGCGGTGGTAGTCGCGCGGGCTGAGATACAGCGTCGCGAAGCTGCCGTCCTTGAACTGCGCGGCCAGCGCGGCGTCGCCTCCCACCAGCGCGGTGGTGGTGTAGGCGTGGCCCTTGGCCTGGAAGATCTGGTCGCCCGCGATGGGGCCGAACTGGCTGATGGCACCGTCGACCGGGCACACCAGCGGCGCGTCGGCGATCGGCCGCGCGCCCGGCTTGAGCGCCCGCGTGAAGAAGTCGTTGAAGCTCGCGTAGCGCGAGATGTCGCTCTCGACCGCCTCGGCCATGTTGACGTCGTACTTGGCGACGAAGCGGCGCACGATCCAGGTCGTGACCGAGCCGCGCTCCTTGCCCGCGACCCATCCTGCGAACGAGGTCAGCGCCTGTTTGGGGTAGAGGTACTGCGGCAGGACGGCGAATCGGTCAGACAAGAGGCAACCCCGGGGCGTAAAAGGGCTGGGAATTCTATCGACCGGCCTGCGGGACGCCCTGTCGGCGCCGGTCCAGCGGCCGGGTGGGCGAACGCCGCCCTGCCGTGGTGGCATCGGAAGTGCTTGCGCCCCGGGGCCGTCCGGCGCCGGTGCCGGGTGGCGGATGCGCGGGGCGTCTCAAGTGACGGCCGGCAATGCCGATAACTGCTGGAAAGGGGCGCGATCGCGCTTCGAACTCTCCGAGGAAGCGATATGTCGGTTGCAGCGCGCAGCACTGGAGCAGCAGGCGAGGATCCGGGCGCGGCGCGCGCGGTGTTCGCGCGCCGCCTGCTCGTGGACGAGCGGGTTGCCGTCGCCGGCTATCGCCTCGTCCAGCCCGCCGGTCCGATGGCGCCGGCCGCCAATGGCGCCTTCGGCCCGACCGCCGGTGGCGACACGCGGATGCTCATGCCTGAATTCCCGGACGCGTCCGGAGGCCTGGCACCCTCGCGCCGTCCCAATTTCCTGCGATGCCACAGCGACGACCTGTTGCGCTCCGACGGCCCCGTCGCGGTGCTCGACGCCACCAAGGTGGTGCTCGAACTGTTGCCGGCAGCGGCAGCGCCTGCGGGCGAACCACCTTTCGACCTGGCTTCCCTGCGCGAGGCGCGCAGTGCCGGTTTCAGGCTGGCCTTCGATGTGCGCTGGCTCAACGAGGACCCGCGCCTCGTCGAATTCGCCGCATTCGCGCTTCTGCCCCTGGGTGCCGTCGAACTGGACCGGGCAGCCGGCGTGGCTCGCGCGTTGCATCGGCAGGGCGTCAAGCAGGTGGTGGTCACCGGCGTGCGCACGGGCCGCGAGTTCGAGCGGCTCGCGGAGGCCGGGGTACGGCTTTTCGAAGGCATGTGGTTCACGCGCCCGGCGCTCAACGGCACGGCACGCACCGCAGCGGCGTCGCACGCCTCCCTGCTCAGGCTGATGAATCTCGTGCGTGCCGAAGCGGAGCTGGAAGAGATCGAGGACGTGCTTCGGCGGGAGCCGACGCTGTCGTACCGGCTGCTGCGATACATCAACACCTCGGGCTTCGGCCGTCACCTGGAGATTTCGTCGTTCCGCCACGCCGTGATGACGGTGGGCATGCGGCGGCTGTTCCGCTGGACGGCCATTCTGCTGGCCAGCACGCCGTCGGACAGCCTGGCGCCGGCGGCAGGGGCACTGGCGATCACCCGAGGCCGGGTCATGGAGCTGCTGGCGGCCGAGGCCATGCCGCCGGCCGAGGCCGAACTGGCTTTCGTGGCCGGGATGTTCTCGATGCTGGACGTGCTGCTGGACGTGCCGCTGGCCGAGGCGATGTCGCTCATCAGCCTGCCGGCGGAGGTGAGCGCGGCGGTGCTGGAAGGCACGGGCATGTTCGCGCCGTACCTGGCGATGGCCAAAGCCTGCGAGAGCGGCGACGAAGGCCTGATCGAGATCCTGGCGATGCGCCATGCCATTGCGCGCGACCGCATGGTCGAAGCGCACGTGCGGGCCCTCGACTGGGCCGAGCGCCTCGACTGAACGCATGGGATCCGGCATGCACGCGCTCGACGGCTCCCTGCCGCACGCATCCGGGGAGCGGCCATGCTGAGCCTGGTGGCACGCCGGCTCGGTCGGCTGAGCGTCGGTCGCAAGCTCCTGCTCATCTACCTGCTCGACCTCAGTGCCGTCATCTTCATCAGCGGCATCCTGATCAACGAGAAGTTCATCGCGATCGACTTCGCGCGCAAGGAGATGGCGGGCACCGCCTACATCGACGGGCTGCGTCCGGTCCTGCTGTCGCTGGGCGGCTGGCAGTCCACGCCGGTGCCGGCGCCTGACCGGCTCGAAGCGCTGGAGCTTGCGCATGGCAATGGCATGGAGAGCGGCGCGCCGAGCGAAGCCCTGCGCGCCGCGATCGCCGGGCTGCAGCGCGCGGACAGCGAAGCGGCCGCCCGCGCGCTGCGGCAGGAAGCGCTGGAGCGCAGCCGCGCGCTCGTCACGCGCGTGGGCAACCAGTCGAACCTGATCCTCGATCCCGACCTGGACAGCTACTACACCATGTCGCTGGTGTTGCTGCGCTTCCCCGAATTGGTCGAACTGGGCGCGGCGATGGACGCCCGGCTGGAGGACCTGGGCGAGGACGATGCCGGGCGCAGCCGGTCGCGTACGCAGTACTTCATTCTCGAAGGGCGCCTGGATGCGGTCGCCGCTGCCGTGGCGAGCGACTACGCCGAGGCCTATGCCGCCGCGCGCCGGCCGCTGCCCGAGCGCTTCGACCCGACCCGCAAGCGCCTGGCCGCCGCCATCGACGACTTCCGTCAGGCGGCGCGGCGCGCCCTCGACAGCGGCGCCGACGCGCCCTCCCTGGCCGCCTTCGACACCGTGCGCCAGGACCTCTACGCCGCTCTGGACGCCGCCTGGCTGACCACCACCGCGGAATTGCAGGACATGCTGCAGGCACGCGAGCGCGCCTTCTTCTCGCGCATGTGGCTGCACCTGGGCACGGCGCTCTTCCTGCTCATGCTCATCCTGAGCGCCGTGTTCTATGTGGCCCGGCAGATCTCGTTGCCGCTTCGCCGCCTGTCCGCCGTGGTCGACACCGTCCGAAAAACGGGCGACCACCGGCTGCGGGCCGACTGGAGCAGCGGCGACGAGATCGGCCGCCTGGTGGTCGGCTTCAACGACATGCTGGCGCAGCTGGACCGGGAGCGGCAGATCCAGCAGGAACTCGCTGCCAGCGCCCGCGCCTCGGAGGCCCAGCGAGACCTCGTGGCGGCCATCCCGATCCCGCTCATGGTGACGCAGGTGCCGGGGCACGAGGTGCTGAGCGCCAACGCCGCCGCCCAGGCGTGGCTCGGCGGACGCAGCGGCGATCCTTGGGCAGGCGGGCTCGAACCGGCGGTGCGTGCGCGCTTCTTCCAGCAGCTGGCCGACCGGCGCGAGGTCGACGAGTTCGAGGTCCGCTGGCGCGGCGGCGCCGAGCCGTCCTGGGCGGTGCTCTCGGCGCGCCGCCTGACCTACCAGGGGCGCGATGCGGTGCTCACCACCTTCACGCCGATCAACCACCTGAAGTTCATGGAGCAGCGCCTGGAGCTGTGGGCCAAGGTCTTCGAGGCGTCCTCCGAAGGCATCATGATCATCGATGCGGCGCAACGCATCCTGACGGTGAACCGCGCGCTGTGCCGCCAGACCGGCCACGAACTGCGCGACCTGGTGGGCGAGCATCCGGATGGGATGCTGGCGCCCGACGGCGAGTCCCTGGCGCGCATCTGGCCGCAACTGGGCCAGCGCAGCGCCTGGCAGGGCGAGGTGCGGGTGCGGCGTCGCAACGGCAGCGTGTACCCGGCCTGGCTGGTGGTCAGCGTGGTGCGAAACAGCCCGGATTCGATCTCGCACTACATCTTCACCTCCATCGACATCAGCGACCGCAAGAAGAGCGAAGAGCGCATCCGTTTCCTGGCGCTGCACGACGTCCTCACCGAACTGCCGAACCGCTCGCTGTGCGTCGAACGCTTGGGCCGGGCCCTGGCGCGCGCCGAGCCCCTGAACCGGCAGGTGGGCGTCCTGTTCATCGACCTGGACCGTTTCAAGACCATCAACGATTCGCTGGGCCATCACGTGGGCGACGCGCTGCTGCGCTCGGTGGCGCACCGCCTCGCCGAAGGGGTGCGTCCCGGCGACACCGTCAGCCGCCTCGGCGGCGACGAGTTCGTGATCATCCTGGACGGCGTCTCGGGCAGCGACGAGGTGCAGCAGATCGTCGAGCGCCGGCTCATCCCGCTGGTGCGCCTGCCGCACACGGTGGACGACATGGAGCTGCACGTGTCGTGCAGCGTGGGCATCGCGATGTATCCGCAGGACGGGCGTGACCTCGACGAGCTGATGCGCCATGCCGACGTGGCCATGTACCAGAGCAAGGCGGCCGGGCGCGACATGGCCCGCTTCTTCACCGCCGACATGAACGAGCGGGCCCAGGCCCGGCTGCAGATCGAATCCCTGCTGCGCCATGCGATCGAGCGCGACGAGCTCAGCCTGAACTTCCAGCCAAGGGTGGATGCCGCGAGCGGCCGGCCGGTGGGGGCCGAAGCGCTGCTGCGCTGGAACAGCGCGCAACTGGGGCCGGTGCCGCCTTCGGAGTTCATCCCGATCGCCGAGGAGGCGGGTCTGATCGAGGGCATCGGTGCATGGGTGATTCGGCAGGCCTGTGCCCAGCATGCCGCCTGGCGCGCCGGCGGCTTCGGCGAGTGGCCGGTGTCGATCAACCTGTCGGCCGTGCAGTTGCGCAGCGGCGATCTGGTGCCCTTGCTCGAACGAAGCATGCATGCCCACGGCGTGCTGGCCGGGCAGATCGAACTCGAACTGACCGAGTCCACCCTGATGGAGGACGCCGACCAGACGCTGGAGCAGCTGCATTCCCTGAAGGCCCTGGGCGTGTCGCTGGCCATCGACGACTTCGGCACCGGCTACTCGAGCCTGAACTACCTGAACCGCTTCCCGATCGACAAGCTCAAGATCGACCGCTCGTTCGTCGGTCGCATGCTGCACGATCCGAGCGACCTGGCGATCGTGCGGGCCATCGTGGCCCTGGGGCACACGCTCGGACTGCGCGTGGTGGCCGAGGGCGTGGAGGACGCTGCGCAGGCCCATGCGCTGCGGGAAGCCGGCTGCGACGAGTTCCAGGGCTTCCATTTCGCCCGGCCGCTGCCCGGCGAAGCCTTGCAGGCCTGGATGCGCCAGCGCCAGGCAGACACCGGCATGCCGGCATGACGGTGGCCGCCGCGTGCGGGGGATCTGCCCTGGTCCGCACCGGCCCACTGCCAACAAGTGCCGCATCCGCCCGCCGATGGGGGCCTGACGGGACGGCCGACCTCAAGTTCTGCCCTGGACCGCCGAAGAAGAGCTGAACCGACGGGCCTTCGCCCCTTGCCGACGCCATCATGACCCTCTCCGCCGCCGAAACCAGCACCGACCGGCCGGGTGCTGCCATTTCCAGGCAGGCCATCGTGGACGCCAGCCGCAAGATCGTCGGCTATGCGCTGTTCGAGCGCCCGCGCGCAGCGGCCAACGACAACGCCATGCTCTTCGAGGCCTTGTCCGAAACCGGCTCCGAAGCGCTGGCCGGCAGCAAGAACGTGTTCGTCCATTGCAGCTTCGAGATCATGGCCGACGGCCACCTCGACATCCTCGATCCGCGAAAGGCGGTGCTGCAGATCCCGCAGGACGAATCCCTGACGAAGGAGGGCGTCGCCATCCGGCGCGACATTCTTCTCAAAGCCCGAAAGGATGGCTTTCGCCTGGCGCTGGACCACCGGGTGCTGCAGCCGGCGTACGCAAGCTGGCTGCCGCTGGTGTCCTACATCATGCTGGACCTGCAGCAACTGGATGCCCAGTGGATCGAGCGCACCATCCGCGCCGCGCGCGAGCGCTCCAAGGCGGAGATCGTGGCCCAGAACGTGCGCGACGGCGAGCAGCACGAGGCGCTGCGCAAGTTGGGTGTGCGCTACTTCCAGGGGCACTGGTTCGCCCAGCCGACCGTGGTTCGCGACAGCGGCGTGCAGGCTTCGCAGCACTCGGTGATCCGCCTGATGAACCTGGTGCGGACGGAGGCGGAGCTCTCGCAGATCGAGGCTCTGCTCAAGCACGAGCCCACCCTGTCGTTCAAGCTGCTGCGCTTCATCAATTCCTGTGGCTTCGGGCTGAGCACGGAGATCACCTCCTTCCGCCACGCGGTGATGATCCTGGGTTTCAACCGCCTGTTCCGATGGGCGGCGCTGTTGATGACCAGCACGCGCGCGGGCGGCGCTGCGCCCGCGGCCGGGAGCACGGCGGTGGTGCGTGCCCGCCTGATGGAATTGCTCGCCACGGACCTCCTGCCGCCCGAGGCCTGCGACGACGCCTTTCTGGTCGGCCTGTTCTCCATGCTGGACACGCTGGTCGGCGTGCCGATGGCCGAGGCCGTCGTGTCCATGAACCTGCCCGCCGATGTCAGCCGGGCACTGCTGGAGAACGGCGGACCGTTCGCGCCGTTTCTCGAACTGGCGAAGGCCTGCGAAACCGGCGACGAGGCGGCCTTCGCCCGTGCCGCGGGGGAGTTGCAGCTGTCCAACCACCAGGTCAATTGGGCGCACCTGCAGGCGCTCATCTGGGCCGACGAGATCGAAGGCCTGGAATCGAAGTAGGCGCGATCGTCGCCGCCTGCGGCCTGCCAGGCTCGTGGCGCCCGGAGGCTAAGGGGCGGATGCGGCGCTCAACACCCTCAACAGCGCCCGGTTCGACTCCTCCAGCGAGAGGCCGGCGGCCTGGATGGGGTTGAGCAGCGAGTGCGCTGGATCGCGCTCCATCGCCTGCGCGAGGCGAAGCACGGCGGCGTAGGGGCCGGTGCCGCGCACCAGCGCATCGGGCACCCGGTCCGGCAGCGGGATGCGCGAAAGAAGCGCCCGCAGGGGCTGGCCCTGCAGCGCGTCGATCTGCGACAGCATGCCCGTGAGGAACACCTCGTGCCGCAACTCGTCCTCCACCCCGGCGTCCATGAGTTCGGCCGCCAGCGCCGCACGCAGGCCGAGGCCGAGGTTCACCGGGTCCAGGTCCCGGTCCTCGCTGGCGGTCGTGAGCTGTT
Source organism: Pseudomonadota bacterium (assembly GCA_031119395.1). GTDB lineage: Bacteria > Pseudomonadota > Gammaproteobacteria > Burkholderiales > Burkholderiaceae_C > Xenophilus. Next base: position 68,425 of record JAVHYA010000006.1, on the reverse strand, counting down.
CGGCGAGCCAGCCGTTGAGGGTCCGGTAGCCCAGCATCATCACGCCGTGCCGCAGCGATGCGATGCCGTTGCGCAGGCCCAGACCGGCGGAGTTGAGGTACGCGAGGAGCCGGTAGGCGAGGGTGGCTTCCCGAGCCAGCAGGTACTCGATCGCGTCGAGCGACTGCTCCTGATCGAGCGCGCTCATCACGCGCAGGATCGCCCGCCGGGTGGGAGGCACCGGATGGCCATTGAAGCGGTGCAGGATGTCTTCGGCCGGCCAGCCGGCGACCGCCCACGCGCCCTGCTGGTCCAGCGCGTGTTCCACCAGGGCCCGGCCGGCGGCGCCGACCACCAGGCTGCCGGAAGGCACGGGGCTCGCCACGGATGGTGCACCGAAGCGGCCTCTCGCCGCATCCTCGCGGGCCTGCATCGACGCCCGCAGGGCCAGCGCCGCATCCCCGGTGTCGAGCTGCACGCACAGGCGCTCGAACGCACGCGCCCCGTCACCCAGCGCGCGCAATTCGGACGGCGACCCCGAGGCGACGAGCCGGGCGCCCCGATCGCGTGCGGCGTTCACTGCGCCGGCGAGGCCGCCCTGCGCCAGCCAACGGCTCGGGACCTCGATCAGCGGGTCCTGGGCCCCCGCACTGGCGATCAGCTCATGCGTCAGGCGCTGATGCGCGGCCGACAGCAGGACCGGCGGCGACTCGCTCGACCAGAGCTCGGACAAGGTGCGCAGCAGGTGGCTGCCCTCCGCGCCGGGGGAGACGTCCTCGACGAACAGCTGGACGCCTGCCAACTGGCGCTTCCTGGACCACAACGCGCGGTAGTGCAGCGCGACGCTGCCGAGGACCGATTGGGCCATCGCGAACGATCAGGTGATGAAGTTGAAGAGCGACAGCTTCTGGATCTGCGCGTACGAGCCGAGCGCCGCGGAATAGGCGGTCTGCTGGGTCTGGAAATCCGACAGCGCCTTGACGACGTCCAGATCTTCCGCCCGCGAGCGGTCGGCTTCCAACTGCACCGCCCGGGACTCCTGGCGTGTCGCGATGTTGTCGACCTGGTTGAGCAGGTCGCCCGCGCGTCCGCGCGAAGCCGACAGGCGCGCCATGCCGGCGTCGATCTGGGCGAGCGCCTGCGTCGTGCCCTGCGTCAGCGATGCACCGCTGCCGTCGCGCACCGCCGTGATCGCCTGGTCCAGGACATGGAACAGGCTGGTGCGGGTGCTCGGCGCGATGGTCAGGGCGTCGCCGGCGGCTGGCGTGCCGTTCGCGGTGAAGGAGATGCCGTCGAAGCTGATCGACTGGCCGGGCGTGTAGGGCTGCGCGCTTTGCACGGCCGTGCCGGTGCTCAGGTCGAGCACGTCGTAGGTGGTTGCGCCGCCGCTCGTGTTGAACTGGACCCGGTAGCTGTGCCCGGTCAGCGCGGCAGGCGAGCGCACCTGGCCGGCATCGGTGGACACGTTGACCGCCGTGCCCGTCTGGGCGATGGTGAAGACACCGTTGCCGGTGGGCACGTCCATCCAGGTCGCGAAGCCGTCCAGTGAGCCCGGAACGCCGACGTCCGACGATCCGGCCTGCCCGGAAATGCCGTCGAAAGTCACGCCGCCGCTGTCGACGAAGGGCGTGGCCGTGCTGCCCAGTCCGGCGAACAGCGGAAGCCCGTTGCTGTCCTTGGTGTTGGCGTAGCCGAGGATCTGATCGCGCAGCGTGACAAGCTGCTGGGCGATGCTGGCGCGGTCGGTGGCCGAGAGCGCGCCATTGCCCGCTTGCACCACCAGCGTCCGGAAGTCCTGCACGGCCGAGACTGCGCTGCCCAGCGTCGATTCGGCTTCGGTGATGGCATTGCGCTGGACTTCCAGCGCCCGCTGCTCGCTGACGACGCGCGACTGCCGGGTGACGGCACGCTCGGCCTGCGCCGCCGCGGTGGGGTCGTCGCTGGGGCGCAGCACCCGCTTGCTCGCGCTCAGCTGCGCCTGCAGCTGCGAGAGGGTCGACTGCCGCGACATGAGCTGGCCGACGGCGTTGTCGTAGGTGTTCGCAGTGGAGATGCGCGTGGTGTAGCCCGCCATGTCTTTGCTTCCTAGTCCGGCGACCTCAGTTCATGCCCTGCAACAGGGAATCGAAGATGTTCTGGGCGATCTGGATCATCTTGGCCGACGCCTGGTATGCCTGCTGGTACTGCAGCAACTTGGCCGCCTCCTCGTCGAGGTTCACGCCCGCGCTGTTGGCGCGTTCGCTCTCCAGGCTGGAGGCGATCGACGACGACACGCTGGCTGCGTATTGCGCACTCTGGCTGCGCACGCCGATGTCCGCCATCAGGCTGGCGTAGCCGTCCGAGAGCTTGGCGCCATCGAAGGTCGCGAGGTCGCGCAGATTCAGCAGTGCCGTCGCATTGCCCGCGTTGAGGGCGCTGTAGCCGGCCGTGGCAGCCTGCACCGTGATGGTGTCGCCGGCCTTGGGCGCGCCGTTGAGCGTGAGCGTCCAGCCGTTGTAGCTGATGGTCGAGCCTGCGGTGTAGGACACGCCGGTGGGATTGCCGGTGCCGGTACCGGCCACGTCGAAGGTGCCGGCCGAGGTGAAGGTCAGGGTGACGGGCGCCCCGAGGTTGGCATCCGCGCGGGAGGCCGCAAGGCCTGCGACGGCCACCGTGCCGGCGTTGGTCGTGCCGACCCGCGCCTCGACCGGGCTGGCCGCCGCGATCTGCCGCGGCGACGACACTGCCGCGGCCACGCCGGTGGCGGCGCTGGCGTAGGGATTGAGCACGAAGCTGTCTCCGGGGGCCGCGGTCCCTGCCTGCAGCGTGATGTTCAGGCCGTCCACCACGATGGGCAGGGGCCCGGCAAAGCTGCTCTGCCTGCCGTCCGACAGCCGCGTGACCTGCACGGCGCCGCCGGCGCCGAAGGCGATCTGGTACGACGACGCCGACAGTGCGGTGGCGTCGGCCACGCTCGCGCCGATCGAGGCGTTCCCGGTATTGGCAGACGCCGGCAGCGCGTCGGGAATGCCGATCGTCTTGAAGAAATCGCCGCCGGTGTTCCCGTCGAGATCCACGCCCACGCTGTGCTGGGCGTTGACCGTGCTGGTGAGGGCAAGCGCCAGGCGACCGAGGCCGTTGCGGGCCGCGGCCAGGTCGCTGTTCTGGAAACGCAGCAGCCCGGCCACCGCGCCCCCGCCCAGCGTGTTTTCGTCCAGCTGCACCGTCATCGTGGCGCGCGAGATCGTGAGCGCGCTGCTGCCATTGGCGGCGCCCTGGAGGCCGACCGTGGCGGTGCCGGTGCCCAGCACGAGCGCCTGGCTGCCCACGAAGATGTTCAGGCTGCCGTCGTCGGCCTCGACCGTGGTGGCCTGCACCTGTTCGTTGAGCTGGCGCACGAGCTGATCGCGCTGGTCGAGCAGGTCGTTCGGTGGCTGCCCGCCGCCCTGCGCGCGCTGGATCTGGCCGTTCAATTCGGCGATGCGCGAAGCGAGGCTGTTGACCGTGCGGACGGCGTCGCCGAGCTGGTCGTTCACGCCATGCTGCAGGTCGTCGAGCTGCGACTGCGCGTTCTGGAAGCGCGCGCTCATCTCCTGGGCGCGTGCCAGCACCACATTGCGCGCCGTGATGTCGGTCGGCGTGCTCGCGATGTCGGAAAAGGCGTTGATCAGATCGTTGACCGAGGCGCCCAGGCCGCTCTTGCCGCCCTGGAAGATGTCCTCCAGCGAAGCCAGCCGATCGGAGCGGGTGCTGTCCATGGCCTGCACCGATCGGGCCAGGGCCGCCTGGCGCGTGAGGAACTCGTTGTGCGCCCGCTCGATGGTGCCCACCTGGACGCCCTTGCCGACATAGCCGCCGCCGGTGAACTGGCCTTCGACCTGCTGCATCACCGCCGTCTGGCGCGAGTAGCCGACCGTGCTGGCGTTGGAAATGTTGTGGCCCGTCGTGCTCAGGGCGATCTGGTTGGCCAGCAGCGCACGGGTGCCGAGGTTGAGCAATGAACTCATGCTTGCTGGGCCCGCTGGAGCTTCACGGTGGCGTTGATGGCGCGGCTGAGCTTGGACGCGTACTGCGGATCGGTGGCGTAGCCGGCGCGTTGCAGCTCCGAGGCATAGGCCGCGGCCGAGCCCGTGCTCGCACGGGCCTGGGCATACCTCGGGCTCTCGCTGATCAGGCGTGCATAGTCCCGGAAGGACGCCTCGTACGAGTCGTAGGCCCGGAACTTCGCGCTGACCTTTCTCGGCTCGCCGTCGATGTACTCGGTCGTCGTGATGGTGGCGACCTTGCCGGTCCATCCGGCGGTCGCCTTGATCCCGAAGAGGTTGTACGAATTGCTGCCGTCGCCGTGGCGGATCTCGCTGCGGCCCCAGCCGGTCTCGTGCCCGGCCTGGCCGATCATGAACTCGGCCGGGATCCCCGTGTCCTGGGCCACCCGCTGCGCCGCGGCGGTGTGTTCGGCCACGAACCCCTCCTGCGTCGCGCTCGTCTTCACGCGCGCGCCCAGCGCGCCTCCGAGCGAGAGCGTGGGCATCGACGAGGTGTCGGGGCCGCCTGCGCGGATCTGCTGGCTGAGCTGCCGCGTGATCGCATCGGTCAGGCCGCCCGGCATGCCCGCGAGCTGGACCGCGAACTGCTGGTCGAGCAGGTCGGTTCCGAGCTTCTCGCCGTCGCTGTCCATCAGGCCCGACTTCATCGTGGCCTCGCGCATGCTCTTGATGAGCTCGCGCATGAAGAGCGATTCGAACTGCTTCGCGGCTTCCCTGACGGCCTTGGGGTCGCTGCCCTTGGCCGCCAGCTTGAGGGCGTCGAGCGAGCGCGCATCGGCCGCCAGGCCCTGGCTTGTCGACGAGGGAGTGGCCCCGCTGATCATCAGATCACCTCGAGCTCGGCGTTGAGCGCCCCCGAGGCCTTGATCGCCTGCAGGATGGCGAGCAGGTCCTGCGGCGTGGCGCCCAGGGCGTTCAGCGCCCGGACGACATCCGCCAGCTGGGGCGCACTGGGCACCTGGATCATGGTGCCGGGCTCCTGCTTGATCTGGATGCTGGCCTGCTCGGCCACCACCGTCTGTCCGCGCGACAGGGGCGCCGGCTGGCTGATGACCGGCGTGCTGCTGATCGTCACCGACAGGTTGCCGTGCGCGATGGCGCACGGGTTGAGGGTGACGGCCTGGTTCAGGACGATGGAGCCCGTGCGCGCATTGATCACCACTTTGGCGGCCGGTGCGGAGCGTTCGAGCGTCAGCTCTTCCAGTTCCGCGATGAAGCTCACGCGGGCGTTGGCATCGGTCGGCGCCCGCACCTGCACCGTCCGCCCGTCGATGGCGCGTGCGGCGCCGCTGCCCAGGCGGCCATTGACCGCCTCGGCGACGCGGCGCGCAGTCTGGAAGTCGGCCGAGTTCAGGCCCAGCGTGATGGTGTCGCCTTCATTCAGGCCGGTGGCCACCGCACGTTCCACCTGGGCCCCGCCCGGCACGCGCCCGGCGCTCAGGTGGTTGATCTGCACCTTGCTGCCACCGGCCGCCGCGCCGGCGCCGCCAACCACGACGTTGCCTTGCGCGAGCGCGTAGATCTCACCGTCGGCACCGCGCAGCGGCGTGGCCACCAGCATGCCGCCCTTGAGGGACTTGGCATTGCCCATCGAGGCCACGTTGATGTCCAGTGCCTGCCCCGGCTGCGCGAAGGCGGGCAGCTCGGCCGTGACGATCACGGCAGCCACGTTCTTGAGCTGCAGCTGCGCGGCGCGGTTGTCGGGCAGGGTGATGCCCAGCTGCTGGAGGTAGTTCGCGACGCTCTGCGTCGTGTAGGGCATCTGGGTGGTCTGGTCGCCCGTGCCATCCAGTCCCACGACCAGGCCGTAGCCGGTCAGCTGGTTGCTGCGCACGCCCTGGACCGCTGCCACTTCCTTGATGCGAAGGGCGTGCGCGGGAGCGGCGGCGAAGGACAGGACGATCGCCAGGGCGGTGAGAAGTCGGGACATGCCGGTCATCGAAGGAGCAATCAGAAGGGCAGCACGCTCATGAAGAAGCGGCCGAGCCAAGGCATCACCTGCGCCTCGCCCTGCGCGCCGCGCCCGCGGGATTCGATGCGCACGTTGGCGACCTGCGTCGAGCTGACGACGCTGCCGGCCTGGATGGCGCGCGGGTCGATGGTGCCGGAGAAGCGCAGCACGTCGACGTTCTCGTTCACGCCGATCTGCTTCTCGCCGGTGACCACCAGGTGGCCGTTGGGCTGCACGTCGACGACCGTGGCGGTGATCGAGCCGTGGAAGGTGTTGGCGCTCTCGGTGCCGCCCTTGCCGGCGAAGTTGTGCGTCGAGCCGGCGGTGGCGCTGGCGCGGGTGAAGGAATTGGCCGACAGGAAGGGCACGGCGCTGATGCTGCTGTCGATGCCGCTCTTCTTGTCGATCGTCGAGGTCGACTTCTGGCTCGCCGACACGTTCTCGATGATGTTGATGGTCACCGTGTCGCCCGCCATGCGCGCGCGCCGGTCCTCGAAGAGAGGCCGGTAGCTGGCGGTCTGGAACAGGCTGCCGTTGCTCGGGCGGGCGAGGGCCGGGTTGGCTCGCAGCACCTGCGGCGTCCTGGTGTCCGGCATGTCCACCTGCGGCGTGTTCGCCAGGGTCGAGCAGCCGGCGCACAGCAGCGCGAGCGCGCCGGCACCGGCGGCGATGGCCAGGCGCAAGGTGGCGGCGAAGCGGTGGGTCATCACAGTTGCCCGAGCTTCTGCAGCATCTGGTCGCTGGTCTGGATGGCCTTGGAATTCATCTCGTAGGCGCGCTGCGTCTGGATCATGGACACCAGCTCCTGCACGACGTTGACGTTGGACGTCTCCAGGAATCCCTGCATGATCGTGCCCAGGCCGTTGGTTCCGGCCGTCCCGCCGTTGGGCTGGCCCGAGGCGGCAGTCTCGGCATACAGGTTCTCCCCCTTGGGCTCCAGGCCGGCGGGGTTGATGAAATGGGCCAGGGCCAGGGTGCCCAGGTTCTGCGGCGTGGCATTGCCGCTGACCGTGGCCGTGACGGTTCCGTCGTTGGCGATGCTGACGTTGGTTGCCGTCGGCGGCACGGTGATCCCGTTGGCCACGGGCAGCCCGGACGACGTCACGATGCGCCCCTGCGCATCGACCTGGAACGAGCCGTCGCGCGTGTAGCCGATCGTGCCGTCGGGCATGGTCACCTGGAAGAATCCGTTGCCCTTGATCGCCACATCGAGCTGGTTGTTGGTCTGCTGCATGCTGCCTTGCGTGAAGGCGCGGCTGGTGGCCACGGTGCGGACCCCCAGGCCGAGCTGCAACCCGGTGGGCAACTGGGACTGCTCGGTGCTGTTGGCGCCGACCTGGCGCAGGTTCTGGTACATCAGGTCCTCGAACACCGCATTGGCTCGCTTGAAGCCGGTGGTCGAGACGTTCGCGAGGTTGTGCGAGATGACGTCCAGCTGCGTCTGCTGGGCTTCCATCCCGGTCTTCGAGATCCAGAGGGAGTTGATCATTTTGGGTCCGGTGGTGGGTTTCAGCCCTGCATGCTCAGCAACTGTGACGCCGCCTTGTCGGCGGTTTCCGTGTTCTGCAGAAGGCGCATCTGCTGGTCGAACTGGCGGGCGGCGGCGATCATGCCGACCATCGCCTCGACGGGGTTGACGTTCGAGCCTTCCAGCGCGCCGGATTCCACGCGCGCGTTGGCGTCTGCGGCGAGCGGTTCCTGCGTGGCGGTGCGGAACAGGCCATCCTCGCCGCGCACCAGCCGGTTCTCGGCATCCTCCGTCGCGAGTTTGATGCGCCCGAGCGTCGCTGCGGGCTGGCCGTCGGCCTTGGACGTGATCGTGCCGTCGGTGCCGACGGCGATCTGCGCGCCCTGCGGCACGTCGATCGGCGCGCCGCCGTCGGACAGCACCACCAGGCCGGCGCTGTTGACCAGCGTTCCTTCGGGCGACACCTGGAAGGCACCCCCGCGGGTGTAGGCCTCGGTGCCGTCCAGCCCCTGCACCGCGAACCAGGCTTGGCCCTGCGCCGCCAGGTCCAGGTCGCGGCCGGTGCGCTCGACGGAGCCGGCGCGGGTGTCGTGGCCGGTCGTGGCTTCGACGGTGAAGACCCGCGTGGTGGCGCCTTCGCCGCGCAGCGGCACGGCGCGAAAGGCCGACAGCTCGGCGCGAAAGCCCTGCGTCGACGCGTTGGCCAGGTTGTTGGCCAGCACCGCCTGGCGCTGTGCGGCGGCGCTGGCGCCGCTCATCGCGGTGTAGATCAGCCGGTCCATGGCCCTGCGCTCGCCGGTCTACCCATCAGCGCAGGTTCACCAGGGTCGACATGACCTGGTCCTGCGTCTTGATGGTCTGGGCATTGGCCTGGTAGGCGCGCTGGGTCGTCATCATGTTCACCAGCTCGGCCGTGAGGTCGACGTTCGACTCTTCCAGGGCGCCCGAGCGCAGCTGGCCGAAGGTGCCTTCGCCTGGCGCGCCGCGCACCGGCTGGCCGGACGCGGCGGTTTCGACCCAATAGCCCGAGCCGGTCGGGGCCAGGCCCTGCGCGTTGCGGAAGTTCACCAGGGCGACCTGGCCGGCCGACTGGGTCTGGCCGTTGGAATAGGTCGCGGTGATGATCCCGCTGTTCTCGATCTTGATGCCGGTGAGCTGGCCGGCGGTGTAGCCGTCCTGCGAGAGGTCCGACACCGCGAAGCGGGCATTGACCTGCGTCATCTTGCTCAGGTCGAGGCTGGCGGTGAAGGTTTGTGCGGGATCGTTGGGCGAGGTGAGCGTGATCGGCGGCACCGTCGACGCCGGGTCCAGGCTGCCGTCGGGGCGGAAGGTCAGCGTGAAGGGCGTCGATGTGGCAGGGTCGGCGCCGTTCACGCTGGTATAGACGTTCCAGGTGTTGTTGGCCGTCTTCTCGAAGTACAGGCCGACGGGAATCTCCAGGCCCTGGGCGTCGAAGGCGGTGAGCGAGGTGCCGTACTTGGTGAGCGGCGTCGGCGGGCTGGCGGTGGACGCAACCACGGCCGAGGCGTCGAGGGTGATCTCGGCGGCCATCTTGGTGGTCTGCTTGGCGGGGATCGGTGCGCCGGTGGGCAGCTTGAGCGGCTGCGTGTCGAAGCTCAGGCGCGTGCCCTTCGTGTCGGTGGGGTAGCCCATCACCTGGGCACCCGAGGTGGTGATGATGCTGCCGTCCTTGTCCAGCTTGAAGTTGCCGGCGCGGGTGTAGGCGGTGGAGCCGTCGGGCGCCTTCACCTGGAAGAAACCGGCGCCGTTGACCGCGACGTCCAGGTCGTTGCCGGTGATGGTGAGGCTGCCCTGCGTGAATTGCTGCGAGACCGTGTCGACGGCCACGCCCAGGCCGACGTTCGTGCCGCCGATGCCGCCGGCCGAGCTGGCGTAGATCTCGGCGAACTCGGCACGCGAGGCCTTCATGCCGGTGGTGCCGGCATTGGCGATGTTGTGGCCGATCACGTCGAGGCTGCGGCTGGCCGCGTTGAGGCCGGAGAGGGCTTGCTGGAAACTCATGGGAAGGCTCCTGGAGGAAGGCGGGTCACAGGACGGCGCGCACGCCCGAGTAGGGCGTGTTGCCGTTTTGCTGCAGCGTGAGGTTGAGCGAGCCGTCGGTGGCGGTGCCCACGGCCGTGACGGTGTCGTGCATGAGCGCCGTGGCGTCGATCGACGCGCTGCCGTTGGTCGCCACGACGTTGAACCTGAGCTTCTGGTCCGACGGGTAGCCCTTGGCGTCGAGCGAGAAGCCATGCTGGCCCGCATCGAGTGCGCCGAGCGAGACGGTATCGATGACCGTGCCGTTGGCATTGACCACCTGGATCTGCACGCTCGTCGCGCCGGTGGGCAGGTCGAAGGCGCCGATGGCGGTGTCGGCATCGCTGAAGGCCAGTTGGTTGCCCTGGGTCAGCACGCCGTGGCCGATCATGGCGCTGGCCTGCATCATCTGCATGGCCGACGCCTGGCTCGCCATGGCCTTCATGGTGTCGTTGAGTTGCGAGATGCCCGTGACCGTGTTGATCTGCGCGATCTGCGAGGTCATCTGCGCGTTGTCCATCGGGTTCATCGGGTCCTGGTTGCTCATCTGCGCGACGAGCAGCTTCAGGAAGCGGTCCTGCGCCTCGCCGGCGCTGCTGGTGGCCAGCGAGGACGAGGACGGGTCCGAACTTGAGGTGATGTTGTAGGACTTGGTGGTGCCGGTCAGGCCGGCGGTGGCGGTGGTGCTCGTCATGGCGTGGATCCGGTCACTGGCCGAGCTGCAGCGTCTTGAGCAGCAGGTTCTTGGCCGTGTTCATGACCTCGACGTTGTTCTGGTAGGAGCGCGATGCCGAGATCATGTTGACCATCTCCTCGACCGCGTTCACGTTGGAGTGGGTCACGTAGCCCTGCGCATCGGCCATGGGGTGGCCTGGTTCGTGCACGCGGCGGCCGGGCGTCTGGTTCTCGGTCACCGCATCGACGCGCACGCCCGCCGCGCCGGCTTCGCCGCCCAGGGGCAGCGTCTGGAAGACCACCTGGCGGGCCCGGTAGGCTTGCCCGTCGGGCCCGGCGACGGCATCCGCATTGGCGAGATTGCTCGCCACGACGTTGAGCCGCTGCGATTGGGCGCTCACCGCGCTGCCGGAGATGCCGAAGATCGAGAACATGGACATGGTCATTGCCCCGTGATGGCCGACAGCAGGGTCTTGCTCTGGCCGTTGATGAAGCGCAGCGTGGCCTCGTAGCGCACGGCGTTGTCCGCGAACGCCGCGCGTTCCCGGTCCAGGTCCACGCTGTTGCCGTCCATGGCGGGCTGGGTCTGGACGACATAGGCTGCCTGCTGCAGGCCGGCTGCGGCCGTGCCCGGCAAGGCAGGAAGGTGGGCGCCGCTGCTCGCGCGCAGTGCGGTCGGCGCACTGCCTGCCTGGCCGGCATCGCGCAGTGCGGCGGCGAAATTCATGTCCTTCGCCGCGTAGCCTGGCGTATCGGCGTTCGCGATGTTGCCGGCGATCAGCTGCTGGCGCTCGGCGCGAAGCACCAGGGCCTTCGTCTGGAAGTCGAGAGCGGATGTGAGCTTGTCCAGCATGGATTGGAGAGGTCGGCGCTTGGGCAGTGGGGAAATTGTGAGAGTCGCCGCCGGGCGGCAAGCGCGGATGAAGGGGGGGTTTTGCCGCCTGTTCATCGTTTCGCCCGGACCCGCGACGAATAAAGTGCCTGCCATGTCCAGGACTCGCGGCCGTGTCGCACGGGCGCGGGCGTCCCCTATCGAAAGCGCTGCCCCCATGACTGCTCCTGCCTTTCCCTTCTCCCTGCTGCCGGCCCTGGCCGTGGTGGCTTCGGTGCTGGCGACACCCGCTCGCGCCCAGGACATGCCGCCCGTCGGCCAGGAAGTGACGCCGGAATTCGTGGCGGCCACCCAGCACTGGCTGGACGCTGCGGTCGAGAAGTCGCAAGCGGGGCAGACGCTGCCGCTGCGCATGGAAGTCAGTGTCGGCTCACTCGATGCCCGTCTGCGGCTTGCGCCCTGCGCGCGGGTGGAGCCCTACATCCCTGTGGGCACCCGCCTCTGGGGCCGGTCGCGCCTGGGTCTGCGCTGCGTGGACGGAGCAGCTCGGTGGAACGTCTTCCTGCCGGTGACCGTCAAGGCCTTCGGGCCCGCGTGGGTCCTGCGCGACAACGTGGTGGCAGGCACGGTCCTCGGCCCCAACGATGCGGTCGAGGCCGAGGCCGACTGGGCGGCCGAACCGTCCCCGGTGGTCGGGGACGCTGCGCAGTGGATCGGGCAGGTGGCCGCCAGGTCGCTCGCGGCCGGGCAGCCGGTGCGGCAATCGATGATCAAGGCCGCGCAAGCCTTTCCTGCCGGCGCCGCCGTGCGCGTCGTTGCGAAGGGATCCGGCTTCGAGGTCACCTCCGACGCCCAGGCCATCACCCCGGGCATCGTCGGGCAGATGGTGCGGGTGCGCATGGAGAACGGGCGCATCACCTCGGGGGTGGTGGTCGACGCCACCACCGTACGGCTGACCCTCTGAGGAAGCAAAAAAGTCCTAAAGTCGGACGCAGGCAGGCCGAAAACCTGTGACATAGCCCGCAAGAGGGCGCTGGAGTCACCCATGAAGATCGGACCGTTGAACGAAGCAGCACTGGCCGCGGCGACCAGCCCGGTCAAGGCCGATCGCGCAGCCGTGCGCCCCGAGGACGGGGCGAGCGCCACCGCCGGCGTACCGGTCACGGTGTCGGCGGCTGCCCGCTCGCTCGAAGTCTCGTCGGCTGGCAGCGGGATCGACGAGGCGAAGGTCGCCGCGGTGCGAGCCGCCATCGCCGAGGGCACGTTCACGGTCAACGCGGGTGCCATCGCCGACAAGATGCTGTCCAACGCCCAGGAAATCCTGAGCCGCTTGCGGAACTGACACATGCCCGATTCCCGTCTGTCCACCGAGGCCCTGCTGGGCGATGTCGAAACCCAGCTGGAAGCCGTCGACCAGCACCTGATGGAGGGTGACGCCGTGGCGCTCCAGGGGGCCACGACACAACTCAGGCAGGTCAGCCTGGCCTTCGCTCGCGTTCTGGAGGCCGCCCTGTCGGCCGAAGTGTTCGACCTGCCGTTTCGCCAGCGCATCGAGCGCGTGGCCGGTCGCCTGAGCCAGCAGCGAGAACACCTGGCGCGCAGGAACGCCCTGGTCGAACGGGCGTTGGCCTCCCTGCTGCGCCCCGCCCAGGCACCCACCTACTCGATTCCCGGCCAGGGCATGCCGATCGTCGGCATGCATTGACCCGGCGCGCCGGGCGGCGCCCCGGCACGCGGCGCGGCCCATGGCGGCGCAGCCTTCATCGGATGGATTCCTCGGCGCGGCAGGCCACACGGTCTGCGAACGCGCGCGCTGCCACGGCACCGCCGCTGCAGGCGCGGCGTGGTGTCGGGCTGTGGGATGCGGGATGGCCCCGCGCCGGCGCGGCGCGGGAGGGCGCTAGTGGCTGCGCATCTTGGCGCGCAGGCGCGCGATCGACTGGCTGTGCAGCTGGCAGACGCGCGATTCGGTCACACCCAGCACGGCGGCGATTTCCTTGAGGTTCATGTCCTGCTCGTAGTACATGCCCATGATGTAGCGCTCGCGCTCGGGCAGGGACTCGATGGCGGCGACCAGCGCGCTGCGCAGGCGCTGGTCCTTGAGGAGGCTCAACGGATCGGCCTCCTCGTCGGCCACGTGGCGATCCAGGAATCCTTCCTCGTCCTCGGCGTGGGCTCCGATGTCTTCCAGGTAGACCAGTTGCGTGCCGCGCACGCGCCCGAGCAGGGCCTGGTATTCGGCCAGTGGCATCTTCAACTCGGCCGCGATCTCGGATTCGAGCGGGGTACGGCCCAGGCGATGCTCGAGGCGGTGCATGGCCTGTTCGATCTGCTTCTGGCTCTTGCGCGACCCGCGCGACATCCAGTCGCCTTCACGCAACTCGTCGAGCATGGCGCCGCGGATGCGCTGCGTGGCGAAGGTCTCGAACTGCACGCCATGGCTTTCCTCGAAGCGTGACAGCGCGTCGACCAGGCCGATCATGCCCACCTGGATCAGGTCGTCCAGCTCCACGTTCGGCGGCAGCTTGGCGATCATGTGATGCGCCAGGCGCTGTACGAGCGGGACGTACTGCCGGATGAGCGCTTCGCGGTCGAGTCGGCCTCTGGGGTTGTACATCTGGGAAGAAGCAGCAAGCATGGGCGTCAGGACCACGGGATCAATCGGCGGTGGTGCACTGGGGCGAGGGCGACAGGAAGAAGTCCATGTCCGCCGCGCTGCGCGGCTCGAAGGCCGTGCGGCCATTGCTGCGCAGCGCCTCGCGCACGAGCAGGTCCGCGTCCGGCGCGCGCCAGTCGTCGGGAACGCGCTGGCCGCAGCTCACGCCGGTGACGACGAGCTGGTGCCGGATGGCGGCGTCCAGCACCGGTGCGAGCTTGACGGCCTCATCGACCTTCGAGATCACGGCCAGATTGGCGCCGAAGGCACCTGCGATGTCGTCCTGCGTGTCGCCGTGGGCGCCCGCATTGAGCACCAGCACGCGTTGCAGCTGTGGAATGTCCAGCATGCCGAGCTGGTCGACCCGGCGCGGGTCGCGCGGGGCGACGCCGGTGGTATCGACGAGCACCAGCTTCTTGCGGCTGAACAAGCCCAGGAGTTCCAGCAGCGCGGCGCGGTCGTGCGCCAGGTGGGCCACGACATTGATGGAGCGGCCATAGGTGCGCAGCTGCTCGTGCGCCCCGGCGCGGTAGGTGTCGAGCGTGATGAGTCCGACGCTCTGGGCGCCGTGCTCGCGCGCGCACAGCGTGGCCAGCTTGGCGATGGTGGTGGTCTTGCCCACGCCCGTGGCGCCCACGAGCGCATACACCCCGCCGGCCTGCTCCAGGCCCGGTCCGGCGTCCACGCGCAGCATGCGTTCGATCGTGCCCATGACGTCGCGAACGGCTTCCGCCGGTGACATCTCCTGGGTGACGCGCTCGAGCAGGGTGCGCGACAGCGCCGGCGAAAAGCCCGCGCGGATCAGCTTGAGCAACAGGTTCGAGCGCACCGGCTCCTGGCGGGCCTGACTCATCCAGGACAGCGTGGTGAAGCGCTCCTCCATCATGCTCTTCATCGCCTGCAGTTCGGCCATCACGCCCTCCAGGTCGGGCATGGAGGGCGGCACCTGGGTGGCGGCGGTTGCGGGCGACAGCGGGGCCGGTCGTTCGCCGGCCTGCTCCACCAGCGTTCGCCGGTCGACCGGGGCCTGGCGCACGGGCACGTGGGCCGAGGCAGCAGACATGGGCGACGGCGCGGCGGCAGCGTTCGACGCCGCCGAGGCCGGGTGGCGGACCACCGGCTGCGACGTCAGTTGCACCTGGGCCTCCTGGCGGCGGGCCATCCGCTCGCGCACGTAGTCCTGGAAGGAGAGCGTGCTCATCGCCAGTTGCTCGGTATCGGCTGCGACCGAGCTTTCGTGCATCGGCGCGGCCGGGGCGGCGGCCACCGTGGCAGGAGGGGCCGGCGCCCGCCGAGGCGCAGCGAGCGACGCGGGAGCGGATGGTGGCGAAGCGGGGGCGTTGGAACGCGGTGCGTCGAGCTCGCCCAGCGCCTCTTCGGAGGTCGCCGTCACCTCGACTTCGCCCGATTCCAGCTGGCGGTTGGCAAGGATGAGCGCGTTGTCGCCGAACACTGCGCGTGCGAGAGCGAGCGCCTCTCGCGCAGTGGAGGCCTGGAAGCGTTGGATGTTCATGCGGCTGTCCCCTGGAGGATGGGTCCGATGCGAATGGTGTGGGTCTCGGGAATCTCGCTGTGCGCCAGCACCTGGAGCCGGGGCGCGCTGCGCCGCACCAGACGCGAGATCGCGCTGCGGATGGCGTCGGGCACGAGCAGGCAGGCGGGCACGCCGTGCTCTTCCTGGCGCGTGGCCACATCGGCAGCGCTGCGCGTGAAGAGTTCGGCCACGCCCGGGTCCAGCGCAGGCGCGTTCGCGTTGGCCAGCGCCTGCATCAGCAGGCGCTCGAAGGCGGGTTCGATGGCGATGACGTCCAGCTCCCGCGCCGGGCCGTAGATCTGCTGCACGATCGCCGGAGCCAGGGCGATGCGCACGCGGCGTGCGAGTTCGGCCGGGTCGGCGGTCACGGCGGCGTGCTCGGCGAGTGTCTCGACGATGGTGCGGATGTCGCGGATGTGCACCGACTCCTCGAGCAGCAGCTGCAGCACCTTCTGGAACGCGGCGATCGACACGACCTTGGGCACGACCTCCTCGATCAGCTTGGGTGCGAGCTTGTTCACGTGTTCCACCAGTTGTTGGGTCTCGGTGCGGCTGAGCAGGCGCGCGGCCTGCGTGTGCATCAAATGTGACAGATGCGTCGCCATCACGGTTTCCGAATCAACGACGGTAAATCCGGCCAATTGCGCGTTTTCGCGCTGACGCTCTTCGATCCAGTGCGCAGGCAGGCCGAAGGCCGGATCCGTCGTCGCGGTGCCGATCAACGGGGTGGAGATGCCGCCCGGATTGATGGCCAGGTACATGCCCGGGAACGCCTCTCCTTCGGCCACCACCACGCCGCGCAGCGTCACGCGATAGGCGCTGGGCTTGAGTTCCAGGTTGTCGCGCACGTGCACGGCCGGCGGAAGGAAGCCGACCTCCTGCGCGAACTTGCGGCGCACGCCCTTGATGCGGGCAAGCAGGTCGCCCTGGCGGGTCTTGTCGACCAGCGCGATCAGCCGATAGCCCAGCTCCAGCCCCAGGGGCGCCACCGGTTGCAGGTCGTCCCAGGTGGCGTCGGCGTCGGCCGCGGCGGCCGGTGCCGCGGCCTCTTCGGCGACGGGCTTGCGCCTGGACAGTGTCCAGGCACCGTAGCCGAGCACGGCGGCCATGAAGAGAAAGACCACGTGCGGCATGCCCGGGACGATGCCGAGCAGGGCGAGGATGCCCGCGGTCAGCCCCAGAACGCGCGGAGACGTCAGCAACTGCTGCACGATCTGGCGGCCGACGTCGTCTTCCTTCCCGACGCGCGAGACCACCATGGCGGCCGCCACCGAGATCAGCAGCCCGGGAATCTGCGCAACCAGTGCGTCGCCGACTGCCAGCAGCACATAGGTGTCGGCGGCCTTGCCTGCGGCCATGCCGTGCTGGAGGACGCCGATGGTGAATCCGCCGACGATGCTGATGACCAGGATGAGGATGCCGGCGATCGCGTCGCCGCGCACGAACTTCGAGGCCCCGTCCATCGAGCCGAAGAAGTTGGCCTCCTCGGCCACTTCGGCGCGGCGGCGCTTGGCTTCCTTCTCGTCGATCACGCCGGCGTTCAGGTCCGCATCGACGGCCATCTGCTTGCCGGGCATCGCGTCGAGCGTGAACCGTGCGGAGACCTCGGCAATGCGCTCGGACCCCTTGGTGACCACGACGAAGTTGATGACCACCAGGATGGCGAACACGATCAGGCCGACCGCGAAGTTGCCGCCGATGAGGAAGTGGCCGAAGGCCTCGATCACCGCGCCTGCGGCGCCGGGGCCGGTGTGGCCTTCGAGCAGGACCACCCGCGTCGACGCCACGTTGAGCGACAGACGCATCAGCGTCGTGAGCAGCAGCACCGTCGGGAACGCGGCGAAGTCCAGCGGGCGCACCATGTAGGCCGCCACCATCATCACCATCAGCGCCACGGCGATGTTGAGCGTGAAGAAGCCATCGAGCAGCCAGGCCGGTATCGGCAGCACCATCAGCGCCAGGATGGCGACGACCAGGAGCGGGGCGGCCGCGCGGTGGAAGACGGCTCCCTGGGTGCCGATCCAGGTGCGCAGGGTCGAGAAGTTCATGCCGCTTCCCCTGTGTCGGCCGTGGCGGCGATGTGGTGAGGATCGAGCTCGGGTGGTACCTGCGGATCGGGCTGCTCGGTCGGGGCGGTTCCCTCGCCGCGCAGCGCTGCCTTGAGGCGGTAGACGTAGGCGAGGATCTGGGCGACGGCGGTGTAGAGCGCGGTGGGAATCGGCCGGTCCAGTTCGGCATGCGCATAGAGAGCCCGGGCGAGCACCGGCGATTGAACCACCGGGATGCGGTGTTCGGTCGCGACCTCGCGAATCTTCATCGCCAGCAGATCGGCACCCTTGGAAATGACGTGGGGCGCATTCATGGTCGACTCGTCGTAGCGCAGGGCCACGGCGTAGTGGGTCGGGTTCATCAGGATGAAGTCGGCGCGCGGAACGGCGGTGATGCTGGAGCGTTGCGCGATCTCGCGCGCCGCCGAACGCATGCGTCCCTTCAGGTGCGGGTCACCGTCCGACTCCTTGTGTTCCTGCTTGACCTCCTGGTGCGACATGCGCAGCTTCGCCTGGTGGAAGTACGCCTGCAGCGGCACGTCCACGACCGCCGCGGCGACCAGGACCAGCATCACCAGGGCCAGGCCTGCCACCATCCAGTCGGCCACCATTGCCAGTGCGGCCGGTGAGGGCTGCAGAACCAGCCGGACCACGGCATCGATGTTGTTGCTGACGAAGAGCCAACCCAGGACGGCGAGCATGAGGGACAGCAGGACGAGCTTCGCGACGTTCGCGAATTGCTGCTTGCTCAGCAGGTTGCGAAGCCCGGACAGGGGGTTGAGCTTGGCGAAGTCGGGTGTGATGGGCTTTGCCGTCGCGATCCATCCGCCTGCGGCGACGGTGCTCGCGACGGCCGCCGCCGCGACGATGGCCGCGAACGCGATGCAGGCCACGAGTCCGAGGCCCGCCAGGTGGGCCAGGCGCTCCAGCATGTGCGAGGGCGTCGCCACGTCATGGGCATTGAAGCGCAGGGCGGCCGCAAGCGCTTCGCGCATGTGACGAAAGCCCGTCGGCGCCAGCAGGAGCAGTGCCACCGCGCCGCTGCCGACGACCGCGAGGTGGGCCAGATCGCGCGAACGCGCAACCTGGCCGTCCTTGCGTGCCTGCTCCAGCTTGCGCTGTGTGGCGGGTAGCGTTTTGTCCTGGCTGGATGACATGCTGGGCTTCGGGTGCGGCGTTCATTGTCTGCAGCGCTGGCGTGCGCTAAAGCCCGATTAGCGGGCCGCAAGGCCGTCAATTCGTGAGCCTGGTCCCGGCGGCGGACGAGGCGCGTGGTGGCGCGCCGGATGTCGTGATCAGGGTGTGGCCTGGCGCTGCGCCGGCTCCTGCGGCGCCTGCGGACCGGCCATCGCCTGCAGCGTGGCGTTGGGAGAGGCCGCGGCCGGTGCGTTCGCCTCGCGACCGATCTGGTCCGTGATGGCCTTCACCGCATCCGGGGCGTCGAGGCGTCGGTTGCCGAACATCCGTGCCTCCGCGTCGCGGGTGAGGACCGTCACGCTGATGCGCCGGTTGAGCGGCGCCATCGGATTGGACTTGTCCAGCAGGTCGCTGGCCGCCAGGCCGATGACGCGCACGAGCTTGTCGTCCGCCATGCCGGAGCTGACGAGTTCGCGCCGGGAGGCATTGGCCCGGTCGGCCGAGAGCTCCCAGTTGCCGTAGCCCCGGTCGCCGTTGCCGTAGGGCGCCGCATCGGTGTGGCCGGCCAGGCTCACCCGGTTGTCGATCCCGTTGAGGGCGCTGCCGATCTCGCGCAGGATGTCGCGCATGTAGGGCTTCACGAGCGCGCTGCCGGTGTCGAACATGGGCCGGTTCTGCGCGTCCTGGATCTGGATCTCCAGGCCCTCGGGCGTGACCTCGAGCTTGATCTGCGAACGGAAATCCTTGAGCTTGGGATTGTTCTCGATCAGGCTCTCGATCTTGCTGCGCAGGGCGGCGAGCTTGCGGATGTCCTGTTGGCGCGCGCTTTCTCGCGCACTCTCGCGCGAGGTATCACGGTCGCCTTCGCGCCGGCCGTCCTGGCCGATCTTGCTGGGGTCGTTGCTGCGCCCGTCGGACTTGCGCACCTCGCCGATCGAACGGGTGAGGTCCTTGCCGCCGCCCGGCACCACGCTGCTGGTGCTGCCGGCACCGGGACCGCCGCTCATCTCCACCTTGAGCGGCGAGTTGAAGTAGGCGGCAATGCCCTGCAGTTCGCCCTTGGCCGTCGAGCCGAGCAGCCACATCAGCAGGAAGAAGGCCATCATGGCGGTCACGAAATCCGCATAGGCGATCTTCCACGCGCCGCCGTGGTGGCCGTGCGCGGCCTTCTTCACGCGCTTGATGATGATGGGCTGGAGCTTCTTGGCGCCCGGGGCTGCGGCCATGAGGGGGTCCTGGTGTGCGGGTGAGCGGTGTCGGAGCGCGGGGGCTGCGCTACTTCTTCTTCACGTGGCTTTCAAGCTCGTTGAAGGTGGGGCGTTCGGTGGAGAACAGCACCTTGCGGCCGAACTCGATGGCCGTGGTCGGGTTGTAGCCCTGCATGCTGGCCAGCAGCGTGGTCTTGATGCATTGCAACTCCTTGGTGCCATCCTCGGACTTCTGCTCGAGCAGGCCGCCCAGCGGTTCGACGATGCCGTAGGCCAGCAGGATGCCCAGGAAGGTCCCCACGAGCGCGGAGCCGATCATGGCACCCAGGACGGCGGGCGGCTGCCCGACCGAGCCCATGGTGTTCACCACGCCAAGCACCGCCGCCACGATGCCGAAGGCGGGCAGGCCGCCAGCCAGTCGCGCGATGGCCGACACCGGCGCATGCGATTCCTGGTGGTGCGTCTCGATCTCGCTGTCCATGAGGGCCTCGATCTCGTGGGAGTTGAGGTTGCCCGACACCATCATGCGCAGGTAGTCGGTCGTGAACTCGACCACGTGGTGGTCCTTGCCCACCGTCGGGTACGCCTGGAAGATGGGGGATTCGGCCGGCGCCTCGACGTCCTTCTCGATGGACATCAGGCCGTCCTTGCGCGCCTTCTGCAGGATGTCGTAGAGCATCGCCATCAGTTCCATGTAGCGCGCCTTCGTGTACTTGGAGCCCTGGAAGGCCTTGGGCAGCATCTTGACCGTGGCCTTGAGCACCTTGGGCTGGTTGTTCACGATGAAGGCGCCGATGGCCCCGCCCCCGATCACCATCAGCTCGATGGGAAGGGCGTGCAGCACCACGGCGATGTTGCCGCCGTGGATGATGTAGCCGCCGAAGATGCAGCCCAGCGCGACCAGGTAACCGATGATGACGAACATGGCGTGTGAGGAGGAACGGGGAGGGCGCTTCAGGCTCGGGGCGCTTCGGCGGTAGACGCTATTGGGCCTGTGTCCGCGGGCGTGCGGTCCATGAAAAAGGGGCCGTCAGGGGCCCCTATTTGCGGTTTCCGCCCGGTCTGCGCCGAACACAATCACTGCAGCTGAATCCCGCCCGTGCCCGCGCCCTTGCCGGCCCGGGCCGGCGGCTCGCACAGGCCGCAGACGAAGTGGCGGGCGTTCTCGTACGGCTCGGTGATGAAGTGGCCGCCGCAGCAACTGCAGGCCGTCATGTGCAGCATGTCGTTGTCCACGAAGCGCGTGAGACGCCAGGCACGGGTGATCGACAGCAGCGGCTCGAGCGCGCAGGCGCCCACCTGCTCGGTGTAGAGCTGATAGGCCTTGATCAACAGGTCGATGCTCTCGAGCGAACTGGTCTTGGACAGGTAGGTGTAGATGTTCTGGAACAACGAGGCATGGATGTTGGGCTGCCACGTGAGGAACCAGTCGGTCGAGAACGGCAGCTGGCCCTTGGACGGCGAGCGGCCAGCCACCTCCTTGTACAGGCGCAGCAGCCGTTCGTAGGACAGCTCGGTCTCGCTCTCCAGGACCTGCAGGCGTGCGCCCATCTCGATCAGGCTGATGGCCCGGTCGATCTGGCGCGATTCGTTCAGGACGCTCTTGTTCGTGGCCATGCTCGTCGCTCCTTGCCCCTGCGGTCAGGACGCCGCGTCGGCGAAGCGTCCCGACATCACGATGTTGGCGTGCAGCCGGGTGGTCGCGTCGTTGGCAGTGCGCCCCTGCAGGTTGTGGTTGGTCAGGAGGCTCCAGACCATGTTGTCGTCTGCGCGGAATCGGCACAGCAGCATGTTGCCCGACGCCAGCTTCATCACCTGCGCAGGCGACAGCGTTTCCAGCAGGTCGGCCGATTCCTCGGAAATGCCCAGACGGAACAGGGCCTGGGGCTTGTCCTTGCGGATGAGGCTCTGGGCCAGCATGAGGTAGGTGAGGTTGGCCTCTTTGATCTCGGCCAGGATCTGTTCGCTCGTCATATTCGGTTACATCCGCTGGGGTCGGCGACCCGGTGTGATGAGCAAATTGTGTATTTCGTAACAAAAACTTTAATAGGCACTTCGCTGTTCCCTGTGTCTCCCTGTCTGACATCGCCGCGGGCTGTTTGCCTACAACCAAAGTGTTCAACTAGACGATTTAGAAAACAAAAGACCTCGTTGTGCGAGTTGCAATCTCGAGGGTTCGAATACCAAAGATGTAAGAAAAGGCGAGTGCGCGCTTGCCTCAATCTGCTCCCGATTGATCGCCGCGACGGGCAAAAGTGTGGCGAAAACGAACTTTTCGTAACAGTTCCTGTGGCTGACAGGCCCGCCGCGCCGGCAGTTGTTACAGCCTTCGTGTCCGCCGCAGCGCCGCAATCTTTAGGGTTCGACTCGAAAAATAAAGCGCTAAAGACAGGGGTTGAGATGCCCGAAAACCACTCAGCGGCCCCGACCGGGTCCGTCTGGCAAGCCAGTGGCCCACTGGCGACATTGGCAGCGATGCCGGATCAATCCGTTTAGGAGTTACTCAACATGGCCTCGATCATCAACACCAACATCAGCTCGCTCACCGCCCAACGCAACCTCAGCGCGAGCCAGTCCTCCTTGTCCACCTCCCTGCAGCGCCTGTCCTCGGGCCTGCGCATCAACAGCGCCAAGGACGACGCCGCCGGCCTCGCGATCTCCGAGCGCATGAGCTCCCAGGTGCGTGGCCTGAACCAGGCGGTGCGCAACGCCAACGACGGCATCTCGCTGGCGCAGACCGCCGAAGGCGCACTGGGCCAGGTCGGCAACAACCTGCAGCGCATGCGTGAACTGGCCGTGCAGGCATCCAACGGCACGAACTCGCAGGTCGACCGCGACGCGCTCCAAGCCGAGTTCTCGCAGCTGTCCTCGGAAATCAACCGCGTCTCTGCGCAGACCTCCTTCAACGGCCGCAACCTGCTCGACGGCTCGTTCAACGGCGTCGCCTTCCAGGTCGGTGCCAACGCCGGCCAGACGATCTCGATCACCAGCATCGCCAACGTCGGCACCGCCGCGCTCGGCGGCACGACGACCCGCGTCGAAGGCTCGGTCGCGGCCAGTGGCCTGACCGGCTTCGCGAACGCCATCACGGCCGGTGGCCTGACCATCAACAACGTGTCCGTCGGTGCGATCGCCGCTGCCGGCAGCGCACAGGAGCGTGCTGCCCAGCTCGCGACGGCCATCAACGGCGTGTCTTCGCAAACCGGCGTCGGCGCTTCGTACGACTCCGTCTCCGGCCAGTTGACGCTGACCTCGGCGTCGGCCATCACCGTCGGCGGCGCCGGCGCCAACGCCACGGACAGCCTCGCTGCCGGCGCCTTCGGTACGTCGACCAGCACGACCGGCATCGCTTCGCTGACCGTCTCGTCGTTCACCAACGCCCAGGCCGCGATCACGCAGCTCGACAGTGCCCTGGCATCGGTCAACAGCTCGCGCGCCACGCTGGGTGCGATCCAGAACCGCTTCGAGTCCGTCGTGACGAACCTGCAGACGACGGCCGAGAACACCTCTGCCGCACGCAGCCGCATCCAGGATGCCGACTTCGCCTCCGAAACCGCCAACCTGTCGCGCGCCCAGATCCTGCAACAGGCCGGCACGGCCATGGTGGCACAGGCCAACCAGATCCCGCAGACGGTGCTGTCGCTGCTGAAGTAAGACCTCGGCAAACGCAGGAGCAGGGGCCGAATCGCCGGCTTCCTGCACGCTTCAAGAAAAGGCGGCCAACGGAAAATTCCGTTCGCCGCCCTTTTTGCCCTTTGCAATCCCGGGCGGCGGTTGACGCACTCAAGGAGATCTCGAATGGCAGCATCCGTCTCATCCGCCGGCATCGGCAGCGGCCTGGACGTCGAGTCGATCATCACCAAGCTGATGAGCGTCGAGAAGGCCCCGCTCACCAAGCTGCAGACCAACGCGACGACCATCGACAGCAAGATTTCCGCCTACGGCTCCATCAAGTCGCAGTTCGCGTCCTTGCAGGACATCGCGAACAAGCTGGCGACCGCCAGCGCCTGGAACGCCAAGACGGCCACGTCCTCTGACGCCACGGTCGTCAAGGCCGCGGTGGTCGACAGCGCACGCGCGGCCGCGACCAGCTTCAGCGTCCAGGTCTCCCAACTCGCCAAGGCGCAGTCCGCGGCTTCGGCGGCGGTTGCCTCGGGGTCCTCGACAGGAACCGGCACCATGAAGCTGCAGCTGGGGAACTGGAGCTCCGGCAGCTTCGTCGCCAAGGACGGCAGCAGCGAGATCACGATCGACATCACCGCCGCGGACGCGACCGTCTCGGGCATGGCGGCCAAGATCAATGCGGCCAATGCGGGCGTGACCGCCACGGTGGTCACGGACGCGACCGGCGAGCGTCTGCTGCTGCGCTCCAACACCACCGGTGTGTCCTCGGGCTTTCGCCTGCAGGTCATCGATGGCGACGGGAACGACGCCGACGACGCCGGCCTCTCCCGCTTCGCCTTCGACCCGGGCGCGGGCGCCTTCGGCATGGGGGGCGCGGCTCAGGCGAGCGCCCTGCAGATGGGGCAGAACGCGCATGCCACGCTCAACGGCATCGGCATCGACTCGGAAACGAACACGCTGTCCAACACCGTCCCCGGCCTGAGCATGACGCTCGTGAAGGAAACGACGTCGGCGGTGGAGGTGAGCCTGGCGGTCGACAACACGGCCATCACCAAGCTCGCCAGCGATTTCGTGACGGCCTACAACGCGACCAACAGCATGCTCAACCAGGCGACGAAGTACGACGCGTCGACCAAGACGGCGGCGCTGCTGCAGGGCGATTCGACGACCGTCTCGATGCAGAACGCCCTGCGACGACTGCTCAGCACCACGACCTCCGGCAACATCACGATGCTGTCGAGCCTGGGCATCGGCGTCTCGAAGACGGGCGATGGCAGCATCTCGCTCGACAACACCAAGTTCAGCGCAGCGCTGGCCAGCTCGCCGGACGACGTCCAGAAATTCTTCACCAACGCCACCGGCAACGACGCTACGCAGGGCTTCGGCCTCAAGCTCAAGGGCCTGATGGATTCCATCCTCGGCACGGGCGGCGCGATCGCCAGCAAGACCGCCTCGCTGGACCAGCAGAAGAAGGCCAACAGCAACGACCAGGACGCGATGAACAACCGCCTGACCGCGACCGAGGCGCGCCTGCGCGCCCAGTACACGGCGCTGGACACCAAGGTGGCCTCCCTGAACTCGCTGAGCACCTACATCACCAACCAGATCGCGCAGTGGAACAAGTCCACCAGCTGATGCCCTTGGCCGCGGGCCCCGGTCTCGTGCGCGCCGTCGTCATCGGCACCGCCCGGACCTGAGTTGCTCCGGCCGATCGACGAAAAGCGCGCCGAGCCCTTGAGTCGGCGCCCGGAATGCCGATAAAGAAGGTATACAGCAGCAGGAAGAAGACACCATGTACATTGCCCCGTACGCCAGAGCCGCCAACGCCTACCGCAAGGTGAGTGTCGAGACCAACGTGGACGGCGCGAGCCCGCACCAGCTCATCGACCTGGTCTTCGGCGGCCTGCGCCATGCGCTGGCGCAGGCGGAGGCCGCATTGCACCGTGGTGACATCGTGGCCAAGGGCACGCAGCTCGGCCGGGCGATCCGCTTCCTCGATGAAGGCCTCAAGGGCGGGCTGGACAGTGCCCAGGGCGGCGAGCTGGCCGAGAGACTCGGTGCGCTGTACGACTATTGCGTGTCGCGCCTCACGGTCGCCAACCTTCGCAACGACGCACAGGCCGTGGCCGAGGTCGCCGCACTGATCGCGCCGGTGGCGCAGGCCTGGCAGGAGATCGGACAGACGGCGGCGGCGAAGGCGCCCGCAGCGGCTGCGCCACTCCTCGCGGCTTGAGCGTCAGGCAGACAGGAACAGAATGCCCGATGGAGCTTCTCATGCAAGACCGACTGCTTGACTACTACAAGGCCATCGAGGCAGCCAGTCTGCAGATGCTCGAGGCTGCACGGCGCGAGGACTGGGACGATGTCGTGCGTTGCGAGGGCGCCTGTGCCGTCCTGATCGAGCAGCTGCGCTACCGCGGCAAGAGCGAGGAGCTGCCCCGCGAAGACCGCGCGGAAAAGACCCGCATCATGCAGCGCATCCTGCGCAACGACGCCGAGATCCGGGTGCTGGCCGAGCCCTGGCTCAACGACGTGGCGAACATGTTCGAGGGCAGCCTTCAGATGATCCACTGAAGCGCTGGCACGAGGGTGTGCAGCTTGGTTGCCGGCGCGGCACGCACGACGAGCGCCAGCCCCGCCCGCCGCGTCAGACCTGCATGTTCATGATGTCGGTGTAGGCCTGCACCATGCGGTTGCGCACGTGCAGCGCGGCCTGAAAGCCGATCTGGGCCTTCTGCATCGACACCATGGTCTGCTCCAGGCTCACCTGGGGGTTCTCCATCTGCACTTCCCGCTGCATCTGCGTCGCTTCGGCCTGCGACGCGCTGAGCGACTTGAGCGCCCCCGACAGCGCGGTGGAGAAGCCGGCTTCCGCGCCCGCCGACACCGTTCGGGGCGCCACGGCGGGTCGCGCGAGGGCGGCGGGCGAAACGGGAGAGAGCTTGAAGTCCATGGCGTGGATGCTAGGGCCGCCCGCGCGCCGTCGATCCCCGAGAAATAGGGCAAAAACGGCTGCTTTATCGGCCTTATGCGCGTGGGGCGTGCCCGAATAATCCGTCGCAGCGGGGTGGCAAGGATGCCGCCTCCGATTGCCACCAGCCGCCCCATGTCCGCCGTCGCCCTCACCACCAACGCTTCCGCCAACCCCGGCGCGCCTGCCTGGACGTCCAGGCTCTCCACGCTCTCGCCGGCCCAGCGCATGCGCTTGGGCATCGGGCTGGCGCTCATGGTTGCCCTGCTGGTGGCCGCGGTGGCGCTGGCGCGCACGCCGGACTGGCGCGTGCTCTACACCAACCTCGCCGACAAGGACGGCGGCGCCATCGTGGCCCAGTTGGCGCAGATGAACATCCCCTACAAGTACTCGGAGGGCGGCGGCGCAGTGCTGGTGCCTGCCGACAAGGTGCATGACGTGCGCCTGCGCCTGGCGTCGCAAGGGCTGCCCAAGGGATCGGTGGCCGGCTACGAACTGACCGACAACGCCCGTTTCGGGATGACGCAGTTTCAGGAGAAGCTCAGCTTCCAGCGCGCGCTGGAGGGCGAGCTCACGCGGTCGATCCAGGCCCTGGGGTCGGTCCAGAGCGCACGGGTGCACCTGGCGCTGCCCCAGCAGAACGGCTTTTTCCGGGAGCAGCTCAAGCCTTCCGCGTCGGTGCTGTTGTCTCTTTACCCGGGCCGCACGCTCGAGCGGAACCAGGTGGCCGGCATCGTGCACCTGGTGGCATCCAGCGTGCCCGAACTCACGCCTGCCGCGGTGAGCGTGGTGGACGACACCGGCAAGCTGCTGTCGACCACCGGTGAAGGCGGCGCCGGCGGCGCGGCCGATGCACAGCAACTGGCCTACACCCAGCAGATCGAGCAGCAGCTCACGCGCCGCATCCTGGACATCCTCGAGCCGGTGGTCGGCCGCCAGAACGTCAAGGCCCAGGTCACGGCGGATGTCGATTTCTCGCAGACCGAGGCCACGTCCGAGGAGCACAAGCCCAATCTGGCCGCCGAGGTGAGCGCGGTGCGCAGCCAGCAGACCGTCGAAACCACTGGCGGCGCCGCAGCGGCGGCCGCGGCCGGTGGGGTTCCCGGCGCGACGTCCAACCAGCCGCCCGGCCCGGCGTCCGCGCCCATCAACGGCTCGGCTGCGCCACTGTCGGCGGGTGCCGGTGCGGGCGCAGCGGCCGGCGCGCCGGCCCGTCCGCCCGGCCGGCGCGAATCGGTGACCAACTACGAGGTCGACAAGACCGTCAAGACCGTTCGCGGAGCGACCGGCCAGGTGCGCCGGCTGAGCGCGGCCGTGGTGGTGAACTATGCCAGCGTCGGCGATGCCCAGGGCAAGGTCACGCCCACCGCGCTGTCGGCGCAGCAGATCGAACAGATGACCGCGCTGGTACGCGAAAGCATCGGCTACAGCAAGGAGCGCGGGGATTCGGTCAACCTGATGAACGCACCCTTCCTGGTGGACGTGGGTGCACCGGCGGAGCTGCCCTTGTGGAAGCGGCCCGAGATGCTCGACATGGTGCGCGGCCTGGCGTGGCCCGTGGCCCTGGCGCTGCTCGGCGCGGTGGTGCTCTTCGGCTTCGTGCGGCCCGGCATCAAGGTGCTGGCCAGCCACCGGCCTGCGCCCGTGGTGCCTGCGCAGGGCGCGCAGCTGAGTGCCCTGATTGCCGACGAGCCGCAGCGCCCGGCTTTGGCCGGGCCCGAGGTCGAGCGTCTTGCGGGGACGGCGAGCAGCGAGGTGCCCGAGCAGGCACGGCTCGAGGGAGCGCGCCAGATGGCCCGCCAGAACCCCGTCGCCGTGGCCAACATCGTCAAGACCTGGGTCAACGGCGACGCCGCGGCCACCCCCTGAACGCGAGGACCCGGACGCACCATGGACGAACAAGGCCTCAACGACGCAGCCATCCTGCTGATGTCCCTGGGGGAGCAGGAAGCCGGCGAGGTGCTCCGGCACCTGTCGCCGCGCGAGGTGCAGAAGATCGGCGAGACCATCGCCAAGACCCGTGTCGTTTCGCGCGACCGGCTGGGCGAGGTGGCGGATCGCTTCGTCACCGCCACCGCCGGTCAGGGCCTGTTTGCCGCCGACACCGGCGACTATGTGCGTGCCGTGCTGCAGCGTGCCCTGGGCGAGGAAAAGGCGACCATCCTGGTCGATCGCATCCTGCAGCCGCTGCAATTGACCGGCATCGAGAACCTGCGCTGGATGGACGCCCCATCGGTGGCCGAAGTGCTGAAGATCGAGCATCCGCAGATCGTGGCCGCGATCCTGGTGCACCTCGAACCCGACCACGCGGCGTCGATCCTGGTGCAGCTGCCCGAGGAGCGCCGCGCCGAGGTGCTGCTGCGTGTGGCGACGCTCGAAGGCATGCATCCGGCCGCCCTGCAGGACCTCAACGAGGTGATGGGGAGGATCCTTGCCGGGGGCGCCAAGGTGCGCAAGCCGACGCTCGGTGGTGCCAAGGCGGCTGCGGGCATGATCAACATGCTTGGCGCCGGCGTCGATACCCAGGCGGTCGAGGCGATCCGCAGCCACGACCCCGACCTGGCGCAGGAAATCGCCGACCTGATGTTCGTGTTCGAGGACACGCTCAAGCTCGACGACAAGTCCATCCAGCTGGTGCTCAAGGAGATCGCATCGGAGACCCTGGTCGTGGCTCTGAAGGGCGCGCCCCCTGCATTGCGGGAGAAGTTTCTCTCCAACATGTCGTCGCGCGCCGCCGAGTCGCTGCGCGAAGACCTGGAGTCGCGCGGGCCGCTGCGCCTGGCCGAGGTCGAGGCGCAGCAGAAGGAGATCCTGAAGGCGGTTCGCCAACTCGCCGACGATGGCCAGATCGTCCTGGGCGGCGGTGCCGGCATGGTCTGAACCCATGGTGCGCACCTCCCGTTTCATTGCTGCCGAAGATCTGGGCGTCGCCTCGCCCTGGACTTTCGCCCGCGTGGGCACCACGCCCGAGCAGGCCCCCGTGATCCGGCCGGAGGCCGTGCGGGATGCACGCTCGCATGGCTATGCCCAGGGCCATGCCGACGGGGTGGCCGAGGCAACTGCGCGTGTGCGGGCCGAAATGCAGGAGGCCTTCGACCGCTCGCTGGCGGAGCACGCAGCCCGTTTCGCCGCGCTGTTCGATGCGGCGAGCCTGGGCCTGGCGCGGGCGCAGCAGGACATCGCACGAGGCAGCCTGGAGATCGCCTGTGCCATCGCCCGCCAGGTGCTGCGCCGCGAACTCGCCGGCGGCACCCAGGGGCTGGCCGAGGTGGCGCAGGAGGCCGTGCAGTTGCTGCTCGACGACGGTCGCCCCGCAAGCCTGAGCCTGTCGCGGGCGGACCATGAGCGATTCGGCGCGGCATTGCAGGACCAATTTGCCGACCAGTCGGTGAGCGTGCTGGTCGACGCCTCCCTGTCGGAGGGCGACTGCGTGCTGTCGAGCGCAGCCAACCGTGTGGACGCCAGCGTATCGGCGCGCTGGGCCCATGCCGTCGGCAGTCTCGGCCTGGACATTCCCTGGAACGAGGAGGGCGCGCATGCCGCCTGAGGCCGCCGTCTGGCAACGCTTCATGGACGACGCCCTGGCGCGCGTGCAGCGGCCGGCGCAGCTCGAGGTGGAGGGTTCGCTCACCCGCGTGGCGGGATTGGTGCTCGAAGCCACCGGCCTGCGCACGCCCATCGGCGCCCAGTGCCTCGTGCGCATGCCGGGCCAGAAGGATGTGCTGGCAGAGGTCGTCGGCTTTTCGGGCGATCGGGCATTCCTGATGCCGGCGGGGGACGTCCACGGGCTGTCGAGCGGGGCCGCCGTGCGGCCGGCCACCGCCTTCGTGCCCTTGCCCCGGCTGGGCGAGCCGGAGTCGCAGGTCCAGGTGCGCAGCGGCGTGCTGAGGCTGCCTGTCGGCCCGGGGCTGCTCGGGCGGGTGGTGGACCCGCAGGGCGTGCCGCTGGATCACCAGGGGCCGCTCACGCAGGTGTCGGCCGAGCCTCTGGAACGCGCGCCGATCAACGCCATGGAGCGCGACCCGGTGCGCGAGCCACTCGATACCGGGGTGCGGGCGATCAATGCGCTGTTGACGGTCGGACGTGGGCAGCGCATCGGGCTGTTTGCCGGCTCGGGAGTCGGAAAGAGCGTGCTCCTGGGCATGATGGCCCGCTACACGCGCGCCGATGTCATCGTCGTCGGGCTCATCGGAGAGCGCGGCCGGGAAGTCAAGGAATTCATCGAGGACATCCTCGGCGCCGAGGGCCGCGCGCGCTCGATCGTCGTCGCCGCGCCCGCCGATGCGCCCCCGCTGCTGCGCATGCAGGGCGCGGCCTATGCCACCGGCATCGCCGAACATTTCCGTGACCGCGGGTCGCACGTGCTGCTGCTCATGGACTCGCTGACCCGCTATGCGATGGCGCAGCGCGAGATCGCGCTGGCGATCGGCGAGCCACCTGCCACCAAGGGCTATCCGCCGTCGTGCTTCGCCAAGCTGCCGCAGCTGGTGGAACGCAGCGGCAACGGACTCAACGGCGTCGGTTCGATCACCGCCTTCTACACCGTGCTCTCCGAAGGAGACGATCAGCAGGACCCGATCGCCGACGCCGCGCGCGCCATCCTGGACGGCCACATCGTCCTGTCGCGCGCCCTGGCCGAAGAGGCGCACTTCCCGGCGATCGACATCGAGCAGTCGGCCTCGCGCGTCATGCACAACGTGGTGGACGGCCCGCATCTGGCCGCCGCGCGGCGCTTCAGGGCCGTGTATTCGCGCTATCGCAAGAGCCGCGACCTGGTCCGGCTGGGGGCGTATGCCGCGGGCAGCGATGTGCAGCTCGACGAGGCCATCGCACGCCATCCGGGCATGGTGGGTTTCCTTCAACAAGGCATGCACGAGGGCGCGTCGCTGAGCAGCAGCGTCCAGGGGCTGCGGCGCACGATCGACGAGAAGGCCGCCTGAGGCGGCAGGAGAAGAGGGCCATGACGAACATCGACGGAATGCAGCTCGCCATCGAGTTGGCGACCGGCAAGCGGGACACCTTGGCGCAGGCCTTGAGCCAGGCCCGCCAGCAATGGGTGGGCGCGCAGCTGCAGCTCGACCAGCTCGAAACGTACGCGCAGGAAACCACCTCGCGATGGGGCGCGCAATCCGGGCGATGCGCGCCCGAGATCATGCGTCACCACTATCAGTTCATGGAGCGCCTGGTGCACGCGATCCGGCTGCAGACCTCGGTCGTCGCGGAGCATGCGGCCCGCGTGTCCCAGGAGGCAGAGCTCGTCCGCGCGGCGGAGGCTCGCCTGGAATCGCTGCGCCAGTTGCAGGCGCAACGCGAGCGCGAGGAACAGCTGTTGCGCCAGCGGCGCGAGCAGAAGCAGTCCGACGAACTCGCCGCCGCCCAGCATCGGCGGTTGCTGAGCGGCGGCCTGGTGGGATTTGCGGGATGAGCGCGCAGGTTCTCGGCGCCGGCGGGCCGTCGACGGCGCTGTCGTCGGCCGCATCCGCCGGCAGCCCCGGCCTGCACGACGACACGGCGGGGGCGGCCTTCGCCGATGCGCTGACCAGCGCGCGCCGCGTCGAGCCCTCGTCGCACGACGGCGACGTGGATGTCGACGACGCAGCCGGCGCGCCATTGCCGGAATCCGCCGTGGCCGATCCCCAGACCCCGCCTCCGGACGGGTCGCTGGCATCGGGCGCGGCGCCCGCCGCGCCCGATCCTGGCGCGGTGCCCCTGCCGGCCCTTGCGTTGCTGCTGGCCCAGAGCGCGCTGTCGTCGGGTCGCGGCCAGCAGGCCGCGCCCGCGCACGCCAGCGAAGGCGCCCGCGCCCTCGGCGCCGTCGGCGCGGCCGGGCGAACGCCCGGAGTTCGTGTCGACGCCCGGCCGGTGGCGTCGCCGCCCGCCTCCATGGTTCCCGCCGAGTCCGGCGCAGATGCGGCCTCGCCGTCATCGCCCGCCGTGGCCGTGCCCGGCGAAGCCGCTGTTCGCACGGCACCGGGCCAGCGCACGCCCGAGCGCCTCGCCGCGTGGGCCGGGGACGCCGCGTCCGCCGCGTCGAAGGCGGGGTCCGATGCGCCCATGGCGCCACGCTTCGGCGCCGGCGCGCTGCCCTCGGCGGCGGCGCCCTTCGCAGGGCGCGGGGCGGGTCCGGCGCAGGCGGCCGGCACGCCGGGGCAGGACGTGGTGGCGGCCGACGCCTCGCGCCTGGCGCATCAGGAGGCGCAGGGGCGTGGCGACATGCTCGCCGAGCGATTTGCCAACGCGGTCCATGCCGAGCCCTTGCCGGCGAGCGGGGCCGTGCCTCTCGCGACCCCCGGCGGCAGCATGGACGGCTCACGGGAACGTGATGCGCGGCAACCGGCGTCGCCCGAACCGGGGCCGACGCCAGGAATGGCGGGGCCAGGGACTTCCGGCGTCTCGACGTCGCAGGCATCGCCAGCCCCCGTGGCGGGCGGCGCGACGGAGTTCGCGGGCGCGCTGGCCGACCAGATCAGCTGGTGGCTCGGGCAGAAGACCCAGGGCGCCGAACTCACCGTCCAGGGACCGGCCGGCGCCGCGGTGTCGGTCAGCGTGCAGGTGCAGGGCAACGAAGCCCACGTGGCATTCCGCAGCGAGCAGGCGCATGCACGGCAACTCATCGGCGATTCGCTGGCGCAACTCGAGCAGCTCCTGGGCGGCAGCGGCCTGGTGCTTGGCCAGGTGAGCGTCGGTGCGGGGACAACCGGCCAGCCGGGCCATCCGGCGCCGGAGGCCGGTGGCCGCGTGCGTGAAATCGGCGCGCCGTCGGTGAGCGCCGCACCGGCGCCGGACGCGTCCGCGCAGGCTGCGGCGCGCGCCGTGCAGCGCGGCGGGATCGACGTGTACGCCTGAAGCTCGCGCGCGGTGCGCGGGCGCAAGCGCGGTGAAACGGGGTTTTTCTGGCGCTTTTCCGCGCCTCCCGCGCGACGCGGACCCGAATAATTCCTTCCATTCGGGCGCCATGCCGTGCGGGCCCCGCCCGCCTCCTTGAAGGAACCACCGTGTCAGCCACCACCGCGGATACCGCCGCCGCCGAGCCCAAGAAGGGCAAGGGCAAGCTTCTCATCATCCTGCTGGCGCTCGTCGTCGTGCTGGGTGGCGCTGGCGGCGCAGGCTGGTTCTACCTGCAGTCCAAGAAGGCGCATGTCGAGGACGACGAGGAGGACGCGCATGCCTCGGCGAAGAAGCCGGCGTCGCCGAACTACCTCGCGCTGGAAAACATGGTCGTCAACCTCGCCGACCCTGGCGGCGAGCGCGTGGCACAGGTGGGCATCACGCTCGATCTGAACGACGCCAAGGCGGTCGATCAACTCAGGGCGATGATGCCGGCCGTGCGCAGCAGCGTGCTGCTGCTGCTGACGCAGCGCACCTCCGAAGAACTGCTCAAGCGGGACGGCAAGGAAAAGCTGGCGCAGGATGTGCAAGTCGAGGTCGCCAAGGCGCTCGGCTACGAGGTGCCCAAGGCGTCGCGCCGGCCGAAGGACGGCGACGACGAGGATGAGCCGCCGCGCCGCAAGGCGCGCAAGGCGCCGGCCTCGCCGGTGAATGCCGTGCTGTTCTCGTCCTTCATCGTCCAGTGAGCGAAGCGGGCGCAGCGATGAGCGATCTCCCCGAAACGGCGGCGGCGACGGACGGCCCGGCCAACGGCGACGCCGTGGAGCGCATGGCCGAGGCCGCGGTGCGCGACTTCGACCTGTCCACCGAGCAGCGATGGGTGCGTCGGCCGATGCCGACGCTGGACATCGTGAACGAGCGCTTCCAGCGCCATCTCCGTCAAGGCCTGTTCCAGCTGCTGCGCCGCAGCGCGGAGGTGAGCATCGCGCCGCTGGCCGTGATGCGCTTCGGCGAATTCCTGCAGAAGCTCGAGGGCCCGTCCAGCCTCAACATCGCGGCCCTGCAGCCCTTGCGGGGCAATGTGCTGGTCGCCTTCGAGGCGCCCGTGGTCGGCGCGACCGTCGACCTCATGTATGGCGGCAACGGGAACCTTCAGGCTTCGATGGAGGGGCGCGATTTCTCCCCCGCCGAGCAGCGCGTGATCCAGCGCCTGGTGCAGGTGGTGTGTGCGGCCTACGACGAGGCCTGGCGCGACATCTATCCGCTCAGCCTGGTGCACCAGCGCTCGGAAACGCATCCGCAGTTCGCCGCGATCGCAGCGCCGGCCGAGATGACCGTGGTGACGAGCATGGACATCGTGATGGGCGGCTTCGCCGGCGCGATCCACATCTGCAAGCCGTATGGCGTGCTCGAGCCGCTGCGCGACCTCCTGTATGGACCGCAGCAGGCGAGCGCGCTGGCCGAGGACCGCCGCTGGGTGTCGATGCTCTCGCGCGAGCTGCAGCAGGTCGAGGTGGCGCTGGTCGCCGAACTCGCGCGCCCGCAGCTCACGGTGGCCCAGGTGCTCGGCATGAAGCCCGGCGACTTCATTCAGCTCGACAAGTCGCCCCTGATCGCGGCGACCGTGGAGGGCGCCCCGGTCTTCGCCTGCAGCTACGGCACGCACGAGGGCCGTTACGCACTGCGCGTGGAGCATCCCCTGCACAGCGATCAGCCCCATTGGCTTGGAGAAAAGCATGTCCACTGACTCATCCGCGTTGCAGCCCGAGCAGGCTGCCTGGGCGCAACCCCTCGAAGACGTGGCCGCTGCCGACGGTGGCGCGGCCGCGGCCGTGCAGGATATCGGCCGGGTGCTCGACATCCCGGTGCAGCTGTCGGTCGAGCTCGGCCGCAAGAAGGTGCCGATCAAGCACGTGCTGCAGCTCGCGCAGGGCTCGGTGATCGAGCTGGACTCGCTCGCGGGCGAGCCGATGGACGTGCTGGTCAACGGCTACCTGGTGGCCCGGGGCGAAGTGGTCATGGTCAACAACCGCTTCGGCATCCGCTTGACCGACGTCGTGACGCCCTCGGAGCGGCTGCGGCGCATGAACGGCGCGAGCTGAGGCGCCATCGACGGCCTGCCATGACCCAGAGTCTCCTGACCATCGTTCTGTTCATCTGCCTGATCGCGGCGGCACCCCTGGTCATCCGGCGCCTGCAGCAGAAGCGGGCGCTGCCGCTCGGCCCCTCGGGACCGGCCTGCCGGCTGGTGTCCGCGCTGGCCGTGGGGCCGCAGCAGCGCATCATGACCGTCGAGGTCGGCCCGGAGGGCGCGCGCTGCTGGCTGGTCGTGGGCGTGACCGCGCAATCGATCAGCATGCTGCACAGCGTGGCGGCACCGGCGGGCGAGCATGTCCAGCCCTGATCGACGAATCCTCGCGCTGGCCGTTGCCGGCGCCGCCCTCGTGGCCGGCGCGCCTGCCTGGGCCCAGGCCGCACCCGGGCAGCTGCCGCTGGTGATCGGCTCCACGCCCGGCGGCACGAGCTACTCGGTGCCGGTGCAGACGCTGCTCTTCTTCACCGCGCTGTCGTTCCTGCCGGCCATCCTGCTGATGATGACCGGCTTCACGCGGATCGTCATCGTGCTGTCGCTGCTGCGCCAGGCGCTGGGCACGCAGTCCGCGCCGCCCAACCAGGTCATCGTCGGCCTTTCGCTGTTCCTCACGCTGTTCGTCATGGGGCCGACGCTCGACCGCGTCTACCAGGATGCCTACGTGCCGTACAGCAACGGGTCGCTGAGCTTCGAGGCGGCGGCGCAGCGGGCCGAGGCACCGATGCGCGACTTCATGCTCAAGCAGACGCGCCAGTCCGACTTCGCCCTGTTCGCCAGGCTGGCCAAGCTGCCCGCGGACGTCACCGCCGAGACCGCGCCGCTGCGCGTGCTCATTCCGGCCTTCGCCACCAGCGAGCTCAAGTCGGCCTTCCAGATCGGCTTCATGATCTTCATTCCCTTCCTGGTGATCGACATCGTGGTGTCCAGCGTGCTGATGTCGCTGGGCATGATGATGCTGTCACCCGTGCTCGTCGCGCTGCCGTTCAAGCTGATGCTGTTCGTGCTGGCCGACGGGTGGAACCTGCTGCTCGGCTCCCTGGCCGCCAGCTTCGTCACCTGAGGGCCGGATGGACGCGCAGACTGTTCTTTCCATGGGGCGCGATGCCCTGGTCATGCTGCTGATGGTCTCCCTGCCGGTGCTGCTGGCGGTGCTGGTCGTCGGGCTGGTCGTGAGCATCTTCCAGGCGGTCACCCAGATCAACGAGGCGACGCTGGCCTTCGTGCCCAAGCTGATCGCGGCCGTGGTGGTCTTCGCGATCGCCGGGCCGTGGATGCTGTCCACGCTGGTGGACTACCTGCGTCGCATGATCGAGTCGATCCCGCGGATGGTCGCCTAGTCCCGGCCCGCGACGTGCTGACCTTCGACGAAGCGCAGCTGGCCGCGTGGATCACGCCCTGGCTGTGGCCCTTCCTGCGGGTGCTCGGGCTGTTCACCGCCGCACCGGTCTTCTCTTCGCGGGCCATCCCGGTGCGCGCGCGCATCGGCCTGGCGGCCGTGGTCGCGCTCGGCGCGCAGGCCACGCTCGGGGCCCAGCCCGTCATTGCGTTCGACAACGCGCTCGCCCTGGGTGCGCTGGTGCAGCAGGTGGCCATCGGCCTGGCGCTCGGCTTCACGGCACGGCTGGTCTTCGCCGCCGTCGAGTTCGCCGGCGAACTGGTCGGACTGCAGATGGGGCTGAACTTCGCGTCGTTCTTCGACCCGATCAGCAACGCCCAGGCCAGCGCCGTCTCCCGCTTCTTCGGCAATGTCGCGATGCTCGTCTTCATCGTGATCAACGGCCACCTGACGGTGCTGATGGCCGTCATCAAGAGCTTCGAGGTCTTCCCGGTCGGCGTCGGGGTGCTCGATGCCTTTGCGCGGTTGCGGCTGCACGAACTGGGCGCGGAGCTGTTCGCCAGCGCGCTGTGGATCGCGTTGCCGATGATTGCGCTGCTGCTGTTCGTCAACCTGGTGATGGGGGTCATCTCGCGGGTGGCGCCGCAGATGAACATCTACGCCATCGGCTTCCCGGTCACGCTGACCAGCGGCCTGGCGGGCATGGCGCTGGTGCTGCCGATGATGGAGCAGCCGCTGCTCGCCCTGATGGAGCGGCTGCTCGGCCTGTTCACCGGCTCGCGCTGACCCTCAGACGAGGTGGTTGCGGATGGCGTAGGCGGTCAGCGCCGCGTTGGTCGGGAGGTTGAGCTTCTCCCTCACGCGCGTGCGGTACACGCTCACCGTCTTCGGACTGAGCATGAATTCGTCGGCGATCTCGGACAGGCGCTTGCCCGAGGCGATGCGCACCAGCGTCTGCATCTCGCGGTCCGACAGGGCGTGGTGCGGCGCTTCGTCCGAGGCAGGCTTGGCGATGTTGTCGGCCAGCACCTGGGCCAATTCGCGCGTGACATGTTTCTGGCCCCGTGCGACCGAGCGCACCGCGGCGATCAGCCGCCGCGGGTCGCTCGTCTTGCTCAGGAACCCGTATGCGCCTGCGCGCAGGCAGCGGATCGCATAGTCGCGTTCCGGGTGCATCGAGAAGACCAGCACCTTCACCTGGGCAGCGCTGTCCGCCAGGCCGGACAGCAGGTCCAGGCCGCCGCGTCCCGGCAGCGCCAGTTCGAGGATCAGAACGTCGCAGGGCGTGGAGCGCAGGACGTCCTTGAGTTCGGCGGCGTCGCTGGCTTCGCCCGTCACGCGGATGTCCACCGCTTCGGACAGCACATCCCGGATGCCCCGCCGCACGATCCCGTGCGCGTCGCAGGTGATGACATGGATCATGGGGCGCCCCTGGCGGTTGCGCGGGTGCGCGGGGCGGTCCGGCTCGGACGGGGGGCAGGCAGTGTTCGGCTGGACAGGCGGGATGGCACGTTGATTTCGCCGGGATCGCGCCAGCGGGGGCCAGCGCCGCAAGAAATGTGTATTTCGGATAATGATAATTAACAAATGTGAAATTTGCCGAGCCCCACGCCCCCGGATGTTGGTTTGCACCCACGTCCAGGCCCCTGACACGCGGGCGTGGGACTTGATGACCCGGGCCAGGCTGCTGGGGCTGCCCGACCGTCCCCGCGTCAGGCGCCCGGGTCGGGCGCGTTCAGGGAAGGGCCCGCGGCAGCAGCTCGACCGGGAGTGCCGAGGCCGCGCTGGCCCCGAACACGCGCACGCCACCGCGTCCGTCGCCGGTGGCCTTGGCCAGGTACATCGCGGCATCGGCGGAGCGCAGCAGCGAATGGGCGTCGCTGCCGCCGTTCGGGAAGGTGGCGACCCCGATCGACACCGCCACGTCGTGCACGGTGCCCGCATGCTGCCAGCCGGTGGCGCGGAAGGCCTCGAAGAGTTGCTGGGCCACGGCCCGCGCGTTGACCGTCGCGCCCAGCAGGACGCCGAATTCGTCGCCGCCCAGCCGCGCCACCACGCCGCGGTCGCGGACCACGGACGTCATGCGCGACGCCGCCTCGATCAGGATCTGGTCGCCGACGGCGTGGCCGTGGGAGTCGTTGATGCTCTTGAAGCGGTCGAGATCGAGGAAGCAGACGCTGGGCCCGCCGGCGATGGCGTTGGCCGCTTCCATGGCCTCGCCGAGCTGCTCGAGGAAGACCTCGCGGTTGATCAGGCCCGTCAGCCCGTCGTGGCGCGCCAGGAACCGGATGCGCCGCTCCTGCTCCCGTCGTTCGGAAATGTCGGTGTAGGTGCGCACGAGACCGCCGCCATCGAGGGGCACGCTCCGGATCTCGATGACCCGGCCATCGGGGCGCTCGCGCTCGTAGCTGTGCGACCGGGCCAGGATGCCCCCGGCGCTGATGAATCCCATGACCGCCGGGTCGGCGCGGTCGAACTCGCCGCGGTCGACCTGGTACTGCAGCACGCGCTGGAAGCTCGGGCGCGAGGCCATCAGGGCTTCGGGCAGATCGAGCAGTTCCATGGCGCGCCGGTTGCACAGCTCGACGACCTGGTCGGCGTTCACCATCATCAGGCCCTGGTCCATGCGCTCCAGCGTGAGTTCCAGCATGCTCGATTTCCGATTGAGCTGGGCCTCGCTCTCCCTGGCCCGCGCTTCGGCGGCCAGCAGCTCGTGCTGCTGGCGCTTGAGCAGGGTGATGTCGACATGCACGAGGAAATGCCTGCCCTGCAGGCCGACCCTGGCGATCACGCGGCTCCAGCGGTCGCCCGGCAGCGCGAGCTCGAAGGCCGCACCGGGAAAGCGCAACTGGTCGCGCAGCACGCTCAGCCCGTCGTGCATGCGCGCTGCTTGCGTCGGCGGGCCCTCCGTCTGCCAGGTGTGCGCGAAGGCCGCCGCGAAGGTCAGGCCCAGGGCGTCCTCGCGGCTTTCGAAGCCGTACATGGCCAGGAAGGCTTCATTGGTCCAGACGATGGTGGTGCTGGCGTCGATGACGCTGACGCCGTCGGCCACATGGTCGAGCAGCGAGGCCTCCATGGGCGCCAGCGCGGCCGCGAGGGTCGCGTCTTCGGCCGGGTCGGCGGGTACCGGCAGCGACGGCACGTCCTCGCGCCACATGCGTACGCGCGTGCCGTCGGGCAGGCTCAGGGACGACACGGTCAGATGCCGGCCGCGGTGCTCGAACGAGAAGGGGGCCTGCTGCGTCCGGTGGCGCTCGATGCCGGCCCGGACGTAGCGTTCCAGTGCCGGCTGTTCGCTCGGGTCGAGTCGTTCGCGGTAGAAGCGCCGCAGGTTGTCGGCATACGGCTCGCCCACGTGCACGTGGCGGGCGTGCTCGGGGAAGTACCTGACGAAGCTGCGGTTCCACAGCAGGGTGCGATCCTGCGCATCGAAGGCGCACAGCGCCACCGACAGGCCGTCGAGCATCTGCGCCATGACCGACAGCGTGGCCAGGGCGCCCTGGCCGCCGACCGGGGCGTC
Organism: Pseudomonadota bacterium; assembly: GCA_031119395.1. GTDB lineage: Bacteria > Pseudomonadota > Gammaproteobacteria > Burkholderiales > Burkholderiaceae_C > Xenophilus. The sequence continues at coordinate 28,501 of JAVHYA010000006.1, read as the reverse complement.
CCCGTGCTCAGCCACGCGCGACTCCCGAGGTCAGCTCCCTGAATCGGCTCTCGAAGTCGGACAGCGGCTCCGGCCGGCCGAAATAGTAGCCCTGGCTGACCTTGCAGCCGTGGGCCTGCAGGAAGGCCAGCTGCGCTTCGGTTTCCACGCCTTCGGCAACCACTTCGAGGTCGAGGTTGGCGGCCATGCCCAGGATGGTCTGGACGATCAGTTCGATCTTGGGGTTCTGGCCGATGCCCTGCACGAAGAACTTGTCGACCTTCAACTGGTGCAGCGGCAGCTGCGCCATGTACGACAGCGACGAGAAACCGGTACCGAAATCGTCCATCGAGAAGCGGATGCCAATGGCGGCGAGCGACTTCATCTTGCTGATGGTTTCCGTCACTTGGTCGTGCAGCAGGCTTTCGGTCAATTCTAGTTTCAGGTGCGAGGGCTGGCACCCCGTGCGTATCAGCACCTGCCGGACCTCCTCGGCGAAGTCGTCCTTGCGGAACTGCCGGGCGCTCACGTTCACCGACATCGTCAGGTGTGCATACCGCGCGTCGTGGCCCCAGCGCTCGAGCTGGCCGCAGGCCTCCTCGAGGGCCCACAGGCCGATCGGCACGATCAGGCCGGTCTGCTCGGCCGGCTCGATGAAGCCGGCAGGAGGCACCATGCCGCGCATCGGATGGTTCCAGCGGATCAGTGCCTCGGCACCGACCACGCGTCCGAGGTGGTTCACCTGTGGCTGGTAGTGCAGCACGAACTGCCGCTTCTTCAGCGCCACATGCAGCTCGCTGTCCAGGGCTGCGCGCGCGGTCACGGTCGTCTTCATCGCCGGCTCGAAGACCCGGACCGCATGGCCGCCGCCCAGCTTGGCGTAGTACATGGCGATGTCGGCCTGCTTGAGCAGGTCCTCGATCGAGCGCCGGCTGCCGTCGAACACGCACACGCCGATGCTGCATGTGCTGTGGTATTCGATGCGTGCGAGCCGGAAGGGCTCGGCCATCTGGGCCAGCGCGTTGTCCGCGAGCGCGCGGGCCTGCACCATCGCCAGCGCATGGTCGTGGCTCAGGTTCTCGAGCATCAGCACGAATTCGTCGCCGGCCAGGCGCGCCAGCATGCCGCCTTCGCGCAGCACGCCCTGCAGGCGGGCGGCGACCTGCCGCAGCATGTCGTCGCCCACCGCCTGGCCATGGGCGTCGTTCAGCCGCTTGAAGTCGTCGATGTCCAGGAAGAGCAGGGCGCCCTGCCGGTTGTGCCGGGCGTTGTTGTCGACGCAGCCTTGCAGCCGGTGCAGCAGCAGGCGGCGGTTGGGCAGGCCGGTGAGCGTGTCGTAGAACGCCAGATGCTCGATCTCCTGCGTGGCGGTCTTGGTTTCGGTGATGTTGCGAAGGATGACGATGAAGCGGGCATCGGCGCCTTCTCCCACCGGCTTGCGCGAGACGGACGCCTCGAACCAGCTCGTGCCCTGCGACGCGCGGCGTTCGAACTGGCGCCCGGTGCAGCGGCCGGCGACGTAGGCTTCGCGCAGTGCAGCCATCACCTCGGTGTTGCCGTCGGGCGGCAGCACTTCCGCGAGCGTGAGCCCCACGGGCTGGTCGACCAGCAGGCCCGAGGTCACGCCGCGCGGGCAGTGGAAGTCGAAGCACCGTCCGTCCAGGCCCACCTCGAGCAGCTGGTCGGGCAACGCGTCGAGCGTGGCCTGCAGCTGGGCCTTGCCCTTGACGACATCCGCGATGTGCTGGCGCCGCTCCGTGGTGTCCCGGAAGACGCAGACGACGCCCCCGTCCGGCATCGGGCTCTTGACGGCCAGGATGGTGCGTCCGCCCGGCAGGGCCAGTTCCTGTTCGTCCTGGACGCTGCGCGTTCGCCGCAGGTCGCCGGCCAGCCAGGCGTTCTGGCTGATGTCCAGGCCGTGGCCGCGCAGGTGGACGAGCGTCATCTCGATCAGGTGGCGAAACGGCATGTTCGGCGCGATGGCCGACTCCGCCCAGGGAAACAGTTCGACGAAACGCCGGTTCCAGGCCAGGACACGGTCGCGCGCATCGAGCAGGACCAGGCCGTCGACCATCGATTCGAGGGCCTGGTCCAGATTCAACTTGGACTGCAGGATGATCTGGCGATCGCGGCGCTGGCGGCGCAGCTGCACATGGGAGAACGCAGCCGCAGCGAGGATCATCGCGAGGAAGCCCGCCGCCCCCGCCGCAACCGCCAGCCGATCGCGGCCCCAACCGGCCAGGACCTGCGCCTGCGGCAGGCTGGCGGTCACCAGCAGCTGACGATGGAATGCCGGCCGCGCCGCGACCACCGCGGCATGGCCGCCCAGGCGCGAGGGCGCCAGGTGCGGCGCGCCATCGGCGCTGACGCGCTCGCTCGGCACGCTCGCCGTGCGGCTCGTCCGGCCGTCGCGTTCGGGCAGGCCGGCCAGCAGCACGCCGTCCGCGGTCTCGAGGGCCACTTCGATGCGCGGCGGTTCCGCGCTCTCCTCCAGCAGTTTCGTGAGCGCGGCCAGCGGTATCTCGGCCACCGCGAGCAGCTCGCGGCCATCGGCGAGGACCAGCCGCCGTACCAGGTGGATGCCCGCGGACGCGCCGTCGCGGCGATCCGACGGCGGGTCGATCACCAGCGTGGCGTCGGGCTGGGGGCGCAGCCGGTGCGCCAGGTCGGCCGGCATGTCGATGCGTTGGCCACGCGCCCGCTGGCTGGAGGAAGCGACGATGCGCAGATCCTCGTCCACGTAGGCCAGCTGGCGGACCATCGGATCCTGACCGACCTGGTGGCGCAGCAGGGCGCCGACCGCGTCGTGGTCGGCAGGCCCTGCGGACTGCGGCAGCCTGGCGCCGTCGGCCCGGGCGGCCATGTCCGCCACCAGCGAATCGGCGCGGCGCAGGCTGCGATCGAGCGCGGCCTGCACCGCGGCCACGTGGCGGGTGACCTGGCCGCCGGCGTTGTCGAGGGCGCGGTGGCGCATCTCGGCGGACAGCGCGCCGGCTGCCAGCACCACCATCAGCACGAACAGGACCGCGACCCCGTACAGGGTGGCCAGGGCGCGACGGCTGGAGGGCAGCGTGGTCATGGCGGCGCACCACGCACGGATGCAGCCGCCCACCACGGCCGGGAAGGGGCGGGGGGCGTGCGGGCTGGCGGGGTCGGCGTGTCGGGGTTCATCGTCGGGTCGCCCGCTCGGCCCGGTCGGCCGCCAATCCGGGAGGGAATGGCGGGCAAGACCGGACGCCGGCAGCGGCGCTCCAGCCCCAGTTATCGGCATCCACCGCCGGAGCTTGAACGCGCCTGTCCCGTGGTGGCCCGCGCAGGCGGCCGGCAAGCCCTGGGAAGGGCCTGGATGCACCTTTTCGGGGCGGGGTGCGGCGGCCCTCAGCGCCCGAGGCGCCTCAGTCGGCCTTGATGTTTGCCGCCTTGATGACCTGCGCCCACTTCGCCACCTCGGCCTTCTGGAAGGCGGCGATCTCCGCCGTCGTCATGTCGGCCGGCTGCATGCCGAAGCTCCTGAGCCGCTCCTGCATCTCCGGCTGGGCCAGGATGGTGCGGATCTCCTTGTGCAGGCGGTCGACCACCGGCGCCGGCGTGCCGGCCGGCACGAAGATCGCCTGCCAGGAGAGCACCGAGTAGTCGGCCAGGCCGGGCACGCCCGATTCGGCGACGGTCGGCACCTCGGGCAGCGACTCCAGCCGCCGGGGCGAGGTGACGGCGATGGCGCGCAGCTTGCCGCTGGCGATGTGCGGCGCGGCGACGACGGTGGTGTCGAACATCATGTCCACCTGGCCGCCGATCACGTCCTGGATGGCCGGGCCGCTGCCCTTGTACGGCACGTGGTTGAACTTCACGCCCGACTTGTAGGCCAGCAGCTCCAGCGACAGGTGCTGAGAGGTCCCGATGCCCGCCGAGGCGGACGACAGCCCGCCGGCCTTGGCCTTGCTGGCCTCGACCACGTCCTTGAGCGTCTTCCACGGACTGCTGGCCGGCACGACCAGCACGGTGGGGTTGGTGCCGATCAGCGTGACGGGTGCGAAGGAGGTGATCGGGTCGTAGCCGATCTTGGGGTACAGGCTCACGTTGATGGCGTGCGAGCTCACGGTGCCGCCCAGCAGCGTGTAGCCGTCGGGCGCGGCGCGCGAGGCGATCTCGGAGCCCACGCTGCCGCCGGCGCCGCCCTTGTTGTCGATCACGACGCTGGTGCCCAGCACGGTGCCGAGCTTCTGCGCGATCAGGCGGCCCAGCACGTCGGTCGTGCCGCCGGCCGGGAAGGGCACGAGGTAGGTGATGGCCTTGCCCGTGGGCCACTGTCCCTGGGCCAGGGCGGGCAGGGCGGGGAGGGCGCTGGCGGCCACGGCGGCGAGCGCGTGCTGGAAGAGGCGGCGGCGTTGCATGGAAAGTCTCCTGTCTCGGTCTTGTGGATGAAAAGTGCCCGCAACGCAGGTGGGGCGGGCGCGAGCCGCTCTGTTTTTCGTAGCGTCTGCGGGATGGGAAGGCGTCTCAGGGCTTGAGGTTCAGCTTGGTGATGAGGCCCTTGAAGTACGCGTCGTCCTTGGCCAGCGTCTCCTTGAAGGCGGCGCCGTCGGTGTAGACGTAGCCCAGGTTCTGCTTGTCCATCACCTCGTGCATGGCCGGCTCGGCGGCGGTCTTGGCGGCCAGGTCGCGCAGCTTCGCCATCACCTCGGGCGGCGTGTTCTTCGGCGCGCCCAGGCCGCGCCAGGTGCCGATCGACAGGTCGATGCCCTTCTCCTTGGCGGTGGGCACCTTCTCGAAACCCTTCACGCGCTTGTCGGCCATCACCATGAGCGTCTTCAGCTTGCCGGCCTGCACGTAGGTCGTGACCTCGGCCGGGCTCACCGCCACGGCCTCGATGTGGCCGCCCATCAGCGCCAGCACCGCCGGCGCCGCGCCCTGGAAGGGGATGTGGTTGAACTTGGTGCCGGTCTTGTCCTCCAGCGCCGCGGCGGCCAGGTGCCAGATCGAGCCGTTGCCCGAGTTGCCCACGCGCACGCTGTCGGGCTTCTTCTTCGCCTCGGCCAGGAACTCCTCGATCGTGTTCCACGGCGCCTCGGCCTTCACGGTGATGGCGGCCGGGTCGGCATTGAGCTGGGCGATGGGCTGGAAGTCGTCGTACTTGAACTTGGCCAGGCCCAGGTGCGGCAGTGTCAGCAACTCGACGGTCAGTACCGCCAGCTTGTAGCCGTCGGGCTTGGCGTTGATGACCTCCTGCCAGCCGATGGCGCCGCCGGCGCCGGGCTTGTTCACCACCACGATGCTCTGCTGGATGAACTTGCGGCTGGCGTCGGCGAAGGCGCGGGCCAGCGCGTCGGTGCCGCCGCCGGGCTGATAGGGCACGAGCAGCTCGATGGGCTTGCTGGGGAAGTCCGATTGCGCGGCGGCGGGCAGGGCGGCGCCCAGGGCGATCGCGGCCGTGGCGGCGAGCGCCAGTCGGCGCCGGGTGTTCGTCGTGGTCATGTCTCTTGTCTCCGTGGTGGTTCGAAAGGGGTCAGGTCACCGGCGCGGGGTTGAACAGCACCAGCGCGTTGTGCAGCTTCCACTGCTCGGCCCAGGTCTTCCTGCGGCCGCTGGCGACCTCGAGCATCAGGTGGAACAGCTCCCAGCCGACGTCCTCGATGCCGGCTTCGCCATCGGCGATGCGGCCGGCGTTCACGTCCATCAGGTCGTGCCAGCGGCGCGCCAGCTCGCTGCGCGTGGCCACCTTGATGACGGGCACCTCGGCCAGGCCGTAGGGCGTGCCGCGGCCCGTGGTGAAGACGTGCAGGTTCATCCCCGCGGCCAGCTGCAGCGTGCCGCAGATGAAGTCGCTGGCGGGCGTGGCGGCATAGAGCAGGCCCTTCTGCGTCGCCTTGTCGCCCGGCGCCACGACACCGGAGATCGCCGAACGGCCCGACTTGACGATCGAGCCCATGGCCTTCTCGACGATGTTCGAGAGGCCGCCCTGCTTGTTGCCCGGCGTGGTGTTGGCGCTGCGGTCGACCCGGCCGCGGGCCAGGTAGGCGTCGTACCAGGCCATCTGCGCGACCATGGCCTGCGCCACCTCGGGCGTGCTCGCGCGCGAGGTCAGCTGGTCGATGCCGTCGCGCACCTCCGTCACCTCGCTGAACATCACGGTGGCGCCGGCGCGCACCAGCAGGTCGGTGCAGAAGCCCACCGCGGGGTTGGCCGTGACGCCGCTGAAGGCGTCGCTGCCGCCGCACTGCACGCCCACCACCAGTTCGCTGGCGGGCACGGTCTCGCGCCGGCGTGCGTTCAGGCGTTCGAGGTGGTGCTCGGCCTGGCGCAGGATCGATTCGACCATCGACATGAAGCCGACGTGGGCCTCGTCCTGCAGGCAGACCACGTCCAGCGCCGGATCGGCGTCCGCCCGCCGGTCGACCACCGGAATGGCGCCCGGCGGCAGCAGCCGCTCGGGCTGCAGCTTCTCGCAGCCCAGGCTCACCACCATCACCTCGCCGCCGAAGTTGGGGTTCAGGCTGATGTTGCGCAGGGTGCGGATGGGGATGACCGCGTCCGGCGCGTCGATCGCCACGCCGCAGCCGTAGGTGTGTTCCAGCGCCACCACGTCGTCCACGTTCGGATAGCGCGGCAGCAGCTCGGCCCTGATGCGCTGCACGGCGAAGTCGGTCACGCCCGCCACGCACTGCACGGTCTGCGTGATGGCCAGGATGTTGCGCGTGCCCACCGAGCCGTCCGGGTTGCGGTAGCCCTCGAAGGTGTAGCCGGTGAGCGCCTCCTGCGCGGGCGGCTTCACGGTCGCCATGGGCAGGCCTTCGAGATCGCGGGCTTCGGGCATGTGCAGCAGGCGCTCGTGCACCCAGCTGCCGGCGCGGATCGGCTTGATCGCGTAGCCGATCGGCACGCCGTAGCGCCGCACCGCGCCGCCTTCGGGGATGTCGACCAGCGCCACCTTGTGCGCCTGCGGCACCCGGTCGACCAGCACCAGCCCGTCCGCCAGCACCGTGCCGGCGGGCAGGCCGCCATCGTTGGCGACGATGGCGACGTTGTCCGCCGCGTGCATGCGGATGGTGTGCGGTGGGCGCGTCATCTCACGACCATGAACATGCTCGGCAGCCACAGGCTGAACTGCGGCACGAAGGTCACCAGGCCCAGCGCCAGGATCAGCGCGCCGTAGAAGGGCCAGATGGTGCGCATCACCTCGCCGACCGACACGCCGCCGATCGCGCAGCCGACGAACTGCGTCGTGCCCACCGGCGGCGTGTTCAGCCCCAGCGCGCAGTTGATGAGCATCAGGATGCCGAACTGCACCGAGGTCATGCCGTACTGCTGCGCGATGGGCAGGAAGATCGGCGTGCACAGCAGGATGGTCGCCGCCATGTCGAGGAAGGTCCCGAGCACGAACAGGATCACGTTGATGAGCAGGAAGATCACCCAGGGCGTGGTCGAGATCTCCGACAGCATCCGGCCCGTGAGCTCGGCCACGCCGTAGAGGCTGATGAGGTAGCCGAAGGTGCTGGAGATGCCGATGAGCAGCAGGATGACGCCCGTGGTGCGCACCGCCTTGGCCGCCGCCTTGACGAAGTGCTCCCACTTCATCGAGCGGTAGACCAGGATCGTCAACGCCAGCGCGTACAGCACCGCCACCGCCGCCGATTCGGTGGCCGTGAACACGCCCGACAGGATGCCGCCCAGGATCAGCACCACGATGAACAGGCCCGGCAGCGAGGCGGCGAAGGAGCGCGCCACGATGTGCCAGCCGGGAAAGCTGCCGGCCGGGTAGCCGCGCTTGACGGCCACGAAGTAGGCCGCCGCCAGGTTGCACAGCGTGAGGATCAGCGCCGGCACCAGCGCGGCGAGGATGAGCGCCGCGATCGACACCTTGCCGCCCGCCGCGAGCGAATAGATGATGAGGTTGTGGCTGGTGGGCATGAGCGCGCCCACCAGCGCGGCGTGCGTCGTCACGTTGACGGCGTAGTCGGCCGCGTAGCCTTCCTTCTTCATCATCGGGATCATCACGGCGCCCATGGCCGACACGTCGGCCACCGGCGACCCCGAGACGCCGCCGAACAGGGTGCAGGCCACCACGTTGCTCATGCCCAGGCCGCCGCGGACGTGGCCCACCAGCGCGTTGGCGAAGTTGACGATGCGGTCGGCGATGCCGCCGTAGAGCATCAGCTCGCCCGCGAAGATGAAGAAGGGGATCGCCAGGAAGGAGAAGATCCCCATGCCGGACATCATCTGCTGGAAGCCCACCGCCAGCGGCAGGCCCTCGTAGAGCAGCGTCGCCAGGGCCGACAGGCCGATGGAGAACGCGACCGGCACGCCCAGCAGCAGCAGCACGGTGAAGGAGAGGCACAGGATCAGCAGCGCGGCGGTCATGCGGCCTCCGCGCCGGTGAGGAAGGTGACCGTGGGGCGGTGCGTCATGCTCAGCTCCACGACGGCTCGACCTCGCGCCCCTGCGCGAGCGCGATGATGTGCTCGATCGAGAACAGCACGATCAGCACGCCCGCGAAGGCCGGCGGCACGTACTTCCAGCCCTCGGAGATGAAGAGTGTCGGCAGCCGGTAGTCCCACACCGATTCGGCGAGGTAGGCGCAGTTCCATGCCATCGCCGCGCCGAAGAGCAGCACCAGCGCGTGGATGAGGTATTCCATCTTCAGGCGCAGCCAGTCGGGCGCCAGCACGAGGAAGGACTCGAGGCCGATGTGCCCGGCGTCGCGCACGCCGACGGCCACGCCGCACATGGTGACGTAGAGCACCAGCAGCAGCGCCAGGCTCTCGGCCCAGGTGGGTGTGCTGTTGAGGATGTAGCGGCCGAACACCTGCCAGCTCACGGCGCAGATCACTGCGACGAGGCCGGCGATGCCCAGCACCATGCAGGCACGCGCGAGCGTGCGACAGAGGCGGGTGTACATGGAACGTGTGGTCTTGAAAGAAAAAGGGCTGCAGCGCCCGTCCTTCCTGCGCCGGCAGCTATGGAATCGATAGCAACCGGCCGTTGCTGCGCTGCGGTGGGTGCGCCGGCCCGCGGAGGCACGGCGCACCGGGGCGGCTCACCGCGTGTCCTGCACCTTCTTGACCAGGTCCTTCAGCCTGGCGTCGGTGATGAACTTGTCGTAGACCGGCTTCATCGCCGCCTCGAAAGGCTTCTTGTCGATCTCGATGATCTCGGCGCCACCGGCCTTCACGGTGGCCAGCGACTTCACCTCGCGCTCGGCCCACTGCTTGCGCATGTAGGGCACCGACTCCTTGGCCGCCTGGCGCAGCCAGCCCTGCTCCTCGGGCGAGAGCTTGTCCCACACGCGCTTGGAGAACAGCAGCATCTCCGGCGCCATCGAGTGCTCGGTCTTGCTGTAGTACTTGGCCACCTCGAAGGCGCGGGCGCTCTCGTAGGTCGGGTAGTTGTTCTCGGCGGCGTCGATCAGGCCGGTCTTCAGGCCCGTGTAGACCTCGCCCATGGGCATGGGCGTGGCGTTGGCGCCCATGGCCTCGATCATCGAGACCCACAGGTCCGACTGCTGCACGCGCACCTTCAGCCCCTTCATGTCGGCGAAGCTGCGCACCGGCTTCTTGGCCGTGAACATGGAGCGCGCGCCGCTGTCGTAGAAGGCCAGGCCGATGAAGCCCTGCTTCTCGCAGCTCTTGAGGATGTCTTCGCCCACCGGTCCGTCGAGCACCTTGTGCATGTGCTCGACCGAGCGGAACAGGAAGGGCATGGTCGGCACCTGCGTCTCGGGGCAGATGTTGTTCATCGGCGCGATGTTCACGCGCACCATCTGCAGCGCGCCGATCTTGGTCTGCTCGATGGTGTCCTTCTCGTTGCCCAGCGCGCTGTTGTTGAACACCTTGATGCTGTGCTTGCCGCCCGAGAGTGCCTTGAGCCGCTCGCCCATGAACTTCACGGCCGTCACGGTGGGGTAGTCGTCGGGGTGGATGTCGGCCGAGCGGAACTCGGTGGCGTGCACGGCCAGCGCCAGCGTGCTGGCGGCCGCGGCGAGCAGGGTGGTCTTGATTCGCTTCATGTGTCTTCCTCTACGTCCTGGGTCGGTGGTGTTGTGGATCGAATGCGCCGAAAGAAACCGGGTCGTGTCGTCAGCCCCGGCCGCCGAAGGGCGGCTCCGGCAATCCCTGCGTCCCGGCGCGGAAGGCGAACACGCCGCCGGCCAGCGGCTGGTCCGACAGGTCGCCGCCGGGGCGGATGGAGGTGACGAAGAGCGTGTCGAGCTGCGGGCCGCCGAAGGCGCACATGGCGGGCTTGCTCACCGGCACCGGCACCGAGCGGTCGAGCCGGCCCTGCGGCGTGAAGCGGTGCACCTGGCCGGCGTCGTTGCCGCAGATCCAGTAGCAGCCGTCGGCATCGACGGCGGCACCGTCGGGGCGCCCGGGCAGCGGGTTCATGTCGACGAACACGCGGCGCCTGGAGGGCGTGCCGCTGTCGGCGTCGTAGTCGAACGCCCAGATGGTCTGCACCGACGGGTGCGAATCCGACAGGTACATGGTGCGGCCGTCGGGGCTGAAGCCCAGGCCGTTGGGCACGATGAGGCCGTCCAGCACCGCGGTCGGCGTCGTGCTCGCGTCGTCCTGGCGGTACAGCACGCCGACCCGCGCCGCAGCGGCCATGTCCATCAGCATGGTGCCCGCCCAGAAGCGGCCCTGCCGGTCGCAGCGGCCGTCGTTGAAGCGCATGCCGGCGCGTGCGTGCGTGACGCCGGCGACGCGGTCGGCCTGCAGGGGCGTGCCGCCCGCCGCATCGAAGCCCGAGAGCGCGAAGAGCCCGCTTTCCATGCCCGCCAGCCATTCGCCCGGGCGGCCCGCGCGCGGCGCGATGCAGGCCGGCATCTCGGCCGTGGGCCACCGCACGTGGCCCCCGGCGGACCAGCGGTGCACGGCGCGGCCGGGGATGTCGACCCAGTACAGCGCCTGCTCCCGGGCCGACCAGACCGGGCTCTCGCCGGTGCCGCAGCGTGCATCGACGACCAGTTCGACCGAGGGCTGGGTCATGTCCGGCGCCGTGGGGGGCTCAGTCGCCGAAGGGGCCCTGTGCCGTGAAGGCGCCGCCCTGGTACACCGCGTTGGGGTCGGTGGGTGCCACCGGCGGCTGCGCCTCCACCTGGGCGCGGAAGGGCTCGGAGCTGTCCTTGGGCACGAAGCCCAGATGCGAGGCCGCGCGGTTGTCCCACCACAGGTCGCGGTTCGCGGAGGCGCCGTAGACGATGGTGTGCTTCACGTCCGGCACGAGCAGCGCCTTCTCGACGAGCTGTGTCAGGTCGTCGTAGCTCAGCCAGGTGCTCAACATGCGGCGGTTCGCCGGCTCGGGGAAGGACGAACCGATGCGGATGCTGACCGTCTCGACGCCGTAGCGGTCGAAGTAGAACTGCGCCATGTCCTCGCCGAAGGACTTCGACAGGCCGTAATAGCCGTCGGGCCGGCGCGGGGCCGTGGCGTCGATGCGTTCGCCCTGCTTGTGGAAGCCGATCACATGGTTCGAGCTGGCGAACACCACGCGCTTCACGCCGTGGCGGCGCGCGCCCTCGTACACATGGAAGATGCCCTGGATGTTGGCCCCGAGGATCTCCTCGAAGGGGCGCTCGACCGACACGCCGCCCAGGTGCACGACGGCGTCGCAACCCGCGAGGAGGGCGTCGACGGCCTGCTTGTCGGCGAGGTCGCAGCGCACGAGTTCCTCGTGCGGCCCCTGCGGCTCGCCGAGCGCCGCGATGTCGGAGACGCGCAGCGTGCGGGCCAAGGGCTTCAGGCGCTCCCGCAGCACCCGGCCCAGGCCGCCCGCGGCGCCCGTCAGCAGCAGGCGGCCCAAGGGCGGCGGGGCGAACGCGGTCGCGGAAGGCTCGGCCATGTCTCCAGACCTTTCAGTGGTCATAAGTTATCGGTTGTCGTACAACTTTCGGCGGGATTATGATCAGCCGATGTCTAGCGTGTCAACGGGGTCAGCGACAGTGCCGCAGGCCGCAGCCGCAGGGTCGGCGCCGGCGTCTTCCGGGTCGCCGGCGGTGCACGGTTTCGTCCGCCGGCGCGGCCGCGGCCTCGCCCACGGGCTGGTCGACGACCTGGGCGACAAGATCCGCAGCCAGCAGCTGCGGCCCGGCGACAAGCTGCCCACCGAGTCGGCCATCATGCAGACCTACGGCGTGAGCCGCACGGTGGTGCGGGAGGCGCTGTCCAAGCTGCAGGCGGCGGGGCTGGTGGAGACGCACCATGGCGTCGGCACCTTCGTGCTGCAGCCGCGCGCGGCGGGCATGTTCCGGCTCGAGGCCTCGGACATCGCGGCCACCGTCGACGTGCTGGCGGTGCTCGAACTGCGCATCAGCCTCGAAACCGAGTCGGCCGGCCTGGCGGCGCTGCGCCGCTCGGAGGAGCACCTGCAGGCGATGCGCCAGGCGCTCGACGATTTCGAGCGCAACGTCGGCGCCGCCGGCGACACCGTGTCGCCCGATTTCCGCTTCCACCTGCAGATCGCGCAGGCCACGGGCAACCCGTATTTCGCGGACATCATGAGCCACCTGGGCACCACGATCATCCCGCGCACCCGCGTCAACGCCATCCGCAACCACGACCGGCGCGGCGAATACCTCAGCCGCGTCAACCGCGAGCACGAGGAGATCTACGCCGCCATCGCGCGCCGCGACCCCGACTCGGCGCGCGCGGCCATGCGCATCCACCTGACCAACAGCCGCGAGCGCCTGCGCCTGGCGCAGGAGGCGGCGCAGCGCGATGCCGCGCAGGCCCCCGGCGCGGCGGCGGTGCCCGGGGCGGGCGCAGGCGCCTGAGTTCCTGCTTCCGCGGCCGGCCGGTGCCGGCAGCCCTTGCGCAAATCACGGCATAGGTTGTACGATGACGTACGACATCAGACAACCAAGCGGCTGCGCGCCATGCAGGGCGTGCCGGCCCGCAGCCCTGGAGACATCCGCATGAGCCTGAATCGACGCGACTTCGTCACCGGCGCCCTGGGCGCCGCGGCCCTCGTCCATGCCCCGGCGCGCGCCGCCGAGGCCTGGCAACCTTCCAAGCCGGTGCGCATCGTCGTGCCGTACCCGCCGGGCGGGTCTTCGGACATCATTGCCCGCTCGATCAGCCAGCCGCTGTCGGAGGCGTTGAAGGTCTCGGTCATCGTCGACAACAAGCCCGGCGCCAACGGCAACCTGGGCGCCGACCTGGTGGCCAAGGCCGCGCCGGACGGCTACACGCTGCTGCTGTGCGACGTGGGCGCGCTGGCCATCAGCCCCTCGGTCTACACCCGGCTGCCCTTCGACCCCTCGAAGGACCTGCGCGGCGTGACGATGCTGGCGTATTCGCCGCACCTGCTGGTGGTGCATCCCTCGGTCAAGGCCGACAGCCTCAAGGAGCTCGTGGCCCTGTCGAAGACGGCCGACCTGAACTTCGCCGTGACCGCCACCGGCAGTGCACCGCACCTCGCGGGTGTGGCCGTCCAGCGGGCCACCGGCGCCCGGTGGGTCTACGTGCCGTACAAGGGCGGCGTCCAGTCGGTGCAGGACACCGTCGCCGGCCAGACCCAGGTGCTGATGAACGGCATGCTGGCCACCTACCCGCACGTGCAGTCGGGCAAGCTCAAGCTGCTGGCCGTCTCCAAGGGCACGCGCATGCCGCTGATCGGCAGCGTGCCGACGATCGCGGAGCAGGGCGTGGCCGGCTTCGAGTCCGGCACCTGGCAGGGCGTGAAGGCGCCGCGCGGCACGCCCGATGCCGTGGTCCAGCGCCTGAACCGCGAGCTGGTTGCCGTCATCCGCTCGGCCGACATCCGTTCGCGCCTGGCCGGGCAGGGCGCCGAGGTCGTGACCATGTCGCCATCCGAGGAAGAGCAGTTCTTCAACAAGGAACGCGCGCGCTGGGCCCAGGTCGTGCAAGACGCCGACATCCGCATCGAGTGATCCTTCGCGTGCGCCGCGCGTCGAGCACCAGACACCCGTTCCGCCCGAGCCCGTGGAAGCCCTGCGCGTCGCTTCGACAGGCTCGGCGTGAACGGCCCATGGCTTCCATTCCATCCTTCACCGCCACCACACCATGAGCTTCACTCCCCAAGAACTCAAGTCCATCATGGGCTCCGGCCTGCTGTCCTTCCCCGTGACCGACTTCGATGCCCAGGGCAACTTCGACCGCGCGGGCTACGTCAGGCGCCTGGAGTGGCTCGGGCCCTACGGCGCCAGCGCGCTCTTCGCGGCCGGCGGCACCGGCGAGTTCTTCTCGCTCACGCCCGAGGAGTACCCCGAGATCATCCAGACGGCGGTGGACGTGTGCCGCGGCACGGTGCCCATCATTGCCGGCGCCGGCGGCCCGACCCGCCAGACCATCGCCTACGCCCAGGCCGCCGAGAAGGCCGGCGCGCACGGCATCCTGCTGATGCCGCACTACCTCACCGAGGCGAGCCAGGACGGTCTCTTCAACCATGTGAAGGCCATCTGCGACAGCGTGGACTTCGGCGTCATCATCTACAACCGCGCGCAGGCCAGGTACAAGCCCGACACGCTGGAGCGCCTGGCCGATGCCTGCCCCAACCTGGTCGGCTTCAAGGACGGCGTGGGCGACATCGAGGCGATGGTGTCCGTCTACCAGCGGATGGGCGATCGCTTCAGCTATCTCGGCGGCCTGCCCACGGCCGAGGTCTATGCCGCCGCCTACAAGGCGCTGGGCACGCCGGTGTACTCGTCGGCCGTCTTCAACTTCATCCCCAAAACCGCGATGAAGTTCTACGAAGCGGTGCGCGACGACGATCAGAAGACCCAGCACCAGTTGCTCAAGGACTTCTTCATGCCTTACCTCGACATCCGCAACAGGAAGCAGGGCTACGCGGTGAGCATCGTCAAGGCCGGGGCGGCCATCGTCGGCCATGGCGCCGGCCCCGTGCGACCGCCGCTGTCGGACCTCAGCGCGGCCGAGTCCGAGGAGCTGGCGGCGCTGATCGCGAGGCTGGGGCCGCAATGAGCGTGGCAGGCGCTGCGACGCTGCGGGGCACCCCCGTCGTCACCGGCCTGCGCGTCGTGCCCGTGGCCGGCCACGACGGCATGCTGCTCAACCTGAGCGGCGCGCACGGGCCCTTCTTCACGCGCAACCTGCTGATCCTCACCGACAGCGCCGGCCGCACCGGCGTCGGCGAGGTGCCGGGCGGCGAGAAGATCTGCCAGACCCTGGAGGACGCGCGCCCGCTGGTCGTCGGACAGCCCGTCGGCCGGCACCTCGCGGTGCTCAACGCCATGCGCGCCGAGTTCGCGGCACGCGACAGCGGCGGGCGCGGCCTGCAGACCTTCGACCTGCGCGTGACCATCCATGCCGTGACCGCCGTCGAGTCGGCGCTGCTCGACCTGCTCGGCCAGCACCTGGAGGTGCCCGTCGCGGCCCTGCTCGGTGAGGGCCAGCAGCGCGACGCGGTGCAGATGCTGGGCTACCTCTTCTACGTGGGCGACCGGCGCAAGACCGACCTGGCCTACCGCGAGGAGCCCGGCGCCCAAGATGGTGAGGGTGGCGACTGGTTCCGCCTGCGCCACGAGGTCGCGCTCACGCCCGAGGCGATCGTGAAGCTCGCCGAGGCTGCCCAGGCCCGCTACGGCTTCCAGGACTTCAAGCTCAAGGGCGGCGTGCTGCGCGGCGACGAGGAGGTCGACGCCGTCACCGCGCTGCACGAGCGCTTTCCCGAGGCGCGCGTGACGCTCGACCCCAACGGCGGCTGGCTGCTGAAGGACGCGATCCGCCTGGGCCAGCGCATGCGCGGCGTGGTCGCGTACGCCGAAGACCCGTGCGGCGCCGAAGGCGTGTTCTCCGGCCGCGAGGTGATGGCCGAGTTCCGACGTGCCACCGGCCTGCCCACCGCCACCAACATGATCGCCACCGACTGGCGGGAGATGGCGCATGCGCTGTCGCTGCAGTCGGTCGACATCCCGCTGGCCGACCCGCACTTCTGGACCATGGCCGGCTCGGTGCGCGTGGCGCAGCTGTGCCAGGCTTTCGGCCTGACCTGGGGCTCGCACTCCAACAACCACTTCGACGTCTCGCTGGCCATGTTCACGCACGTCGGCGCCGCCGCGCCGGGCAAGGTCACGGCCATCGACACGCACTGGATCTGGCAGGACGGGCAGCGCCTCACCAGGGAGCCGCTCAGGATCGAGGGCGGCTACGTGCAGGTGCCGACGAAGCCGGGCCTGGGCGTGGAGCTCGACATGGCCGAGGTCGAGAAGGCGCACCAGCTGTACTTGCGCCATGGCCTGGGCGCGCGCGACGATGCGGTGGCGATGCAGTACCTCGTCCCCGGCTGGAAGTTCGACAACAAGAGGCCCTGCCTGGTGCGCTGACGACGCGTGGCTGCTATCGTTTTCATAGCTGCCTGCGCCTGCTGGACGGGCGTTGCAGGCCCAAAACCTTCAAGGAATCTCGATGAAGCAGTTCGACAACCTGATCAACGGCGAATGGCGGGCCGGCCACGCCTACAGCCCCAACGTCAACCCGAGCAACCTTGCGGACGTGCTCGGCGAGTACGCGCAGGGCGACGCGGCCCAGGTCGATGCGGCCGTGGCCGCCGCCACCGCGGCCTTTCCGGCCTGGTCCACCGGCAGCGTGCAGGCGCGCTGCGACGCCCTGGACAAGATCGGCACCGAGATCCTGGCCCGCAAGGAAGAACTGGGCACGCTGCTCGCGCGCGAAGAGGGCAAGACCCGCGCCGAAGGCATCGGCGAGGCCACGCGCGCCGGCCACATCTTCAAGTTCTTCGCCGGCGAATGCCTGCGGCTCGCGGGCGAGACCCTGCCTTCGGTGCGCCCCGGCATCGGCGTCGAGATCACGCGCGAGCCGGTCGGCGTGGTCGGCCTCATCACGCCATGGAACTTCCCCATCGCCATTCCGGCCTGGAAGATCGCGCCGGCGCTGGCCTTCGGCAACTGCGTGGTGCTCAAGCCGGCCGACCTGGTGCCCGGCTGCGCCTGGGCGCTGGCCGAGATCATCAGCCGCTCGGGCATCCCGGCGGGCGTGTTCAACCTGGTGATGGGCCGCGGCAGTGTCATCGGCAATGCCCTGGTTCAGCACGCCGGCATCCATGCCATCAGCTTCACAGGCTCGACCGGCGTGGGCCGGGGCATCGCCCTGGAATGCGTGAAGTCGGGCAAGAAGGTGCAGCTCGAGATGGGCGGCAAGAACCCGCAGGTGGTGCTGGACGACGCCGACCTGGCGCAGGCGGTGGAGCTGTCGGTGCAGAGCGCCTTCTATTCCACGGGCCAGCGCTGCACGGCGTCGAGCCGGCTCATCGTCACCGAAGGCATCTACCCCCGGTTCATCGAGGCGATGAAGGCGCGCATGGCGAAGATCACCGTGGGCGACGCGCTGGCGCAGGGCACCGACATCGGCCCCGTGTCGAGCCAGAGCCAGCTGGAGCAGGACCTGGGCTACATCGAGATCGG
This sequence comes from Pseudomonadota bacterium, assembly GCA_031119395.1. GTDB lineage: Bacteria > Pseudomonadota > Gammaproteobacteria > Burkholderiales > Burkholderiaceae_C > Xenophilus. The sequence goes on along the minus strand of JAVHYA010000006.1, from coordinate 11,130 downwards.
CAAGGGCGAGGGCGCCACGCTGGCCGTGGGCGGCGAGCGCCTGAAGCTCGGCACCGAGGGCTTCTACATGGCGCCCGCGCTCTTCAGCGAGAGCGGCAAGGCCATGCGCATCAACCGCGAGGAGATCTTCGGCCCCGTGGCCAGCGTGATCCGCGTGAAGGACTACGACGAGGCGCTGGCCACCGCCAACGACACCGAGTTCGGCCTCTCGGCCGGCATCGCCACCACCAGCCTGAAGTACGCCACCCAGTTCAAGCGCCACAGCCAGGCCGGCATGGTGATGGTCAACCTGCCCACGGCGGGCGTGGACTACCACGTGCCCTTCGGCGGGCGCAAGGGCAGCAGCTACGGCCCGCGCGAGCAGGGCCACTACGCGCAGGAGTTCTTCACGACGGTGAAGACGGCGTACACACTGGCCTGAGCTTCGGCCCTATGCTGGGGCCATGACCTCCAGCACCGAACTCACGCACCGCTACCGCCGCTACATCGACGTCCTCAACCGGCGGGACTGGCCGGCGCTCGGCGAGTTCGTGGCCGACGAGGTGACGCACAACGGCCGGTCGCTCGGCCTGGCCGGCTACCGCGCCATGCTCGAGCAGGACGTGCGCGACATCCCGGACCTGCGCTTTTCGATCGAGCTGATGGTGTGCGAGCCGCCGCACCTGGCGGCGCGCCTGCGCTTCCAGTGCACGCCGGCGGGGCGCTTCATGGGGCTGGACGTGAACGGCCGCAGCGTCGACTTCACGGAGAACGTCTTCTACACCTGGCGCGACGGCCGCATCGCCGAGGTGCACTCGGTCATCGACAAGGCGGCCATCGAAGCGCAGCTGCGCTGACGCGGCACCGCGGCGCCGGACGGCCCATCAGTAGCTGCCGCCCGGCACATCGCTCGCAGCGCGGTGCGGCCGGAAACGCGCCGCGCTCGCGTCCAGTGCGGTGCGCAGCGCCACCAGGTCCAGGGCCACCGCCACGAACAGCGCGCCGAGGTCCAGGCATTCGCGCGCCCGTCGTTCGTCCGCCATCAGGATCCCCGGCGCCTTGCCCGCGGCGCGGATGCGGCGGATCGCGTCGTCGATGGCGGCGTCCACCGCCGGGTGCCGCGGGTTGCCGGCATGGCCCATGCTGGCCGAGAGGTCGGCCGGACCGATGAAGATGCCGTCCACGCCATCGACCGCGGCGATGGCCTCGATCTGGTCCAGCGCCTCGCGCGTCTCCACCTGCACCAGCACGCACAGCGCGTCCTGCGCGCGGGCCACGTCGTCCGTGCTGCGGCCGAAGTTGCTGGCACGGGTGGAGCCGCCCATGCCGCGGATCCCGGCCGGCGCATAGCGCGTGGCGGCCACGGCGGCGCGCGCCTCGTCGGCGTTCTGCACGAAGGGCAGCAGCAGGCTCTGCGCGCCCACGTCGAGGTAGCGCTTGATGAGCACCGGGTCGTTCCAGGCGGGCCGCACGACCGGCGTGCAGGGCAGGCAGCCCGCTGCCGGCCGGGCCGCGGCCACGGCCTGCAACTGCTGGAGCATCAGCGGCACGTCGCTGGGCGTGTGCTCGGTGTCCAGCAGCATCCAGTCGAAGCCGGCACCGGCCACCAGCTCGCTCACGTAGGGCGAGGGCAGGGTGGACCAGACGCCGATCTGCGGCCGGCCTTCGGCCAATGCGTTCTTGAAGCGGTTCGGGGTGGACGCCATGCCTCGGTGCCTCAGCTGAAGTGGCAGGCCACGCTGCCGAAATCGCCGTAGTCGGCCACGATGGTGTCGCCGGCGGCGACGTCGATGGGCCGGATGAAGGAGCCGGCCAGCACCACCTCGCCCGCGGCCAGCGACACGCCGTGCCGGTGCAGCCGGTTCGCCAGCCAGGCGATGCCGTGGCCCGGATGGTTGAGCACGCCCGCGGCCAGGCCGGTCTCCTCCACGTCGCCGTTGCGGCTGACGATGGCGCCGATGCGGCGCATGTCCACGTTCAGCTGCTCGGGCCGGAAGGGCCGCCCGCCCAGCACGATGGCGGCATTGGCCGCGTTGTCGGCGATGGTGTCCAGCACGGTGCGCGTGCGGCCGGTGGCCGGGTCCACGCGCTGGATGCGGGCGTCCAGGATCTCCAGCGCCGGCACCACGTAGGCGGTGGCGTCGAGCACGTCGAAGAGCGTGCAGTCGGGGCCGGCCAGCGGCCTGGCCAGCACGAAGGCCAGTTCGGCCTCGACCTTGAGCTGCAGGAACCGGTCCGCCGGGATGGACGCGCCGTCGCGGTAGAACATGTCGTCCAGCAGCACGCCGAAGTCGGGCTCGTCGATGCGCACCGCGCGCTGCATGGCCTTGGAGGTCAGGCCGATCTTGTGGCCCTTGACGGTGCGGCCGGCCTGCTGCTTGAGCGCCATCCAGGCGGCCTGGATGGCGTAGGCATCGTCCATGGTCATGCCCGGATGTGCCAGCGAGAGCTGGCCGCAGGGCACGCGGCTGCGCTCGGCCTGGTCCAGGCGCACCGCGGCGTCGTGGCAGGCCTCGGGGCTGAGGGTGGTGCTCATCGCGCTTCGGCCTCCACCACGTTGCGCAGCACGCCGACCCCGGTCACTTCCACCTCCACCACGTCGCCCGGCTGCAGGAAGCGCGGCGGGTCGAAGCGGATGCCGGCGCCGATGGGCGTGCCGGTGGCGATCACGTCGCCGGGCAGCAGCGGCGTGAAGGTCGAGAGGTAGTGCACCAGGTAGGCGAAGTCGAACATCAGGTGTTCGGTGGTGTCGTCCTGGCGGGTCTCGCCGTTCACGCGGGTCTGCACGCGCAGGTGGCCCAGGCCCTGCGGGTACTCGTCCGGCGTGACCAGCCAGGGACCGATGGCGCCGGAGCGGAACCAGTTCTTGCCCTGCGTGACGTTGAACTTGGCATGGTGCACCCAGTCGCGAATGGTGCCTTCGTTGATGCAGGTCAGGCCGCCGATGTGCGCCAGTGCCGACTCGCGCGGGATGCGCCGCCCGCCCTGGCCGATCACGATGCCGATCTCGCCCTCGTAGTCCAGCTGCTGCGACTCGGCCGGCTGCAGCAGCGGCGCGCCGTGGGCGCTGAAGGAGTCGGGCACCCGCATGAAGATGCTCGGGTAGCGGGGCAGGTCGCTGCCGTCCTTGTACTCGGCATTGCGGTGCGCGTAGTTGACGCCGATGCAGAAGACGCGCGGCTGGCGCACGGGCAGGTCCAGCTGCACGTCGGCCAATGCAAGGTCGGGCGCGGCGCCGGTCCATGCCTGGCGCGCCTGCGCCAGGGCGGGCGCGCCGCCTTCGAGCAGTCCGCGCACGCCGGCGATGGCGGGCAGGCGGCGGCCGAGGTCGACCACGCCCTGGCCGGACGCGTCGAGCGCGCCCCAGCTGTCGCGCCCCTGGTGGGTGTAGCTCAGCAGCTTCATGCGGCCACCTCCACCTCGGCATCGAAGCCGAAGAAGGCGGCGGGGTTGTCCACCAGGATGCGGCGCAGCAGGGCCTCGTCGGGCGCGAAACGCATGAGCAGGTCCAGCAGCGCGCCCTCGTTCGGCGGCTGCCTGACCGAGACCGGGTGCGGCCAGTCGCTGCCCCACACGCAGCGCTCGGGCGCGGCAGCGATCAGGCGGCGGGCCAGCGGCACCACGTCGTCCCAGGGCTCGCCGGCGTGCGAGAGCTTCTCGGACAGCGACAGCATCACCCAGAAGTTGCCGCGCTGGAGCAGGTCCAGCAGGCAGCGCAGGCTGGCATCGGCCTCGCCCGCGGCGGGGTCGGCGCGGCCCATGTGGTCCACGAGCACGGGCACATCGAGGTGGGCGAAGGCCTTCATCTGCTCCGCCACGCCGTTCGGCTCGGGCTGCACCTTCACGTACCAGCCCAGCTCGCGCACGCGGCCCAGCGCGCGGTCCATCTCCGCGGGGCCGAAGCTGATGCCCAGGCCACCGCGCGTGAAGCGGGCACCGCGCACGCCGGCGGCGTGCAGCTGCTGCAGGTAGGCATCGTCCCTCTCGATCAGCACCGCCGCGTTGGCACAGCCCATGTAGCGGCGCGGGCCGTCGCCGTTGAGGCCGGCCAGCGCATCGAGCACCACCTGGTGGTCGGCACCGTACGTGGTGGCCTGCACGATCACGCCGCGCCGGATGCCCAGCGTGGCATGCAGGCGCTGCGCCACCTGCCAGGTGGCGGTGGGCATCTCGTAGGCGGCACCGGGGCGCACGGGGTAGCGCTCGCGCGGGCCGAAGACGTGGAACTGGCTGTCGCAGGCCAGCGGCGGCAGCGGCCGGGCCGGCGCGCGCGGATGGGGGTCGAAGGGCAGGTAGTCGGGCATGGCGGGTCGTTCGCGGCTGCTCAGGCGATGTAGGCGGTGAACACGCACTCGATGAGCTTGCCCATGTCGAGCTCGGGTGCGTGGATGGCATGGCGCGCGGGGCGCGTGGCGGCGTCGGGGAACATGTCGAGCCAGGGCACGTTGAGGGCGGGGCGCTGGCTGCGGTCCTTCATCCAGACCGTGACCTTGACCACGTCGGCCGTGCTGCCGCCGGCGGCCTCGACGATGCGGCGCAGGTTGTCGAGCATGTGGCGGCACTGCGCCTCGATGCCCTCGGCGATCTGGCCGGTGGCCGGGTCGGTGCCCAGCACGCTGCCGCTCTCGACCAGCGGGCCGATGCGGCAGGCGGCGGGAATCGGGTTCTTGTGGCCGAAGCCGCCCACGTAGATGGCGGTGCGGCCCGCGGGCGCGGCGCGCGTGAGGGTCACTGCGCCGTGATGTTGGCCTGCTTGATGATGGGAATCCATCGCTTGTCTTCCTTGTCGAGGAACTGGGTGAATTCGGCGGGCGTCATCGCGCGGGCCTGCGAGCCCAGCACGTTGAAGCGCTCCTGCACGGCCTTGTCGGCCAGGATCTTCTGCAGCGCCTGCGACAGCTTCTGCACGATGGCCTCGGGCGTGCCCTTGGGCGCCAGGATGCCGGTGAAGGTCTCGGTGCTGAAGTCCTTGAAGCCGGACTCCTGCAGCGTGGGCACCTCGGGCAGCTGCGGCAGGCGCTGCGGCGAGGTCACGGCCAGCGGCCGCGTGCGGCCCTGCTGGATGAAGGGCTGCGCCACCGACACCTGGTCGAAGTTGAAGTTCACCTGGCCGCCCAGCAGGTCGGTCGTGGCCGGTGCGTTGCCCTTGTAGTGCACGGTGGTCCAGTGGCTGCCGCTCTCCCGCTGCAGGTATTCGCTCACCAGGTGGTTCTGCGTGCCGGCGCCGGGCGAGGCCATGGTCAGCTTGTTGCCGGGCTTCTTGCCGGCCTCGATCAGCTCGCCGATGGTCTTGTAGGGCGTGGAGGGATTCACCTGCAGCACCAGCGGCGTGAACGACACCGAACCCACCGGCACGAAGTCGCGCCGCCAGTCGTAGACGTCGCGCTTGAAGATGGTGGGCGAGAAGAGGATGGGCCCGTTCGCGCCCATGAAGAAGGTATAGCCGTCGGGCGCGGCCTTGGCGACGAATTCGCCCGCGATCAGTCCGCCCGCGCCCGGCTTGTTGTCCACCAGGAAAGGCTGCTTGAAGATGGCCTGCAGCTGGTCGCTGATGATGCGGGCCGCGCCGTCGACGTTGCCGCCGGGCGGGTAGGGCAGCACCAGGCGCACGGGCTTGTCGGGCCAGGCGGCGGGGTTCTGCGCCTGCGCGGCGTGGGTGGAAAGAAGCAGGCCGAAGCCGACGGTCGCGGCCAGGCCGAGGGCCTTGAGTCGATGCATGGAAGATGTCTCCGTTGGGCTGCTCGTGCAGCGTTCGCGATGTCCCCACTGTAGGAACAAGGGCCGGTGGCCCGCAACGCCAAGTTGGCCGAAAAGTCCATGATGTGGACTTTCCGGCTTCGCGCCTGCACGCGGTCGCGTCCACAATGCGGACCATGCAGATCGAACCGCACACCCTCACCCCCGAAGCCACCTACCGCCTGCTCAGCGGCCTGGTCGTGCCGCGGCCGATCGCCTGGATCAGCACGCTGTCGCCTTCCGGCGTGGTCAACCTCGCGCCCTTCTCCTGCTTCACCTTCGTGTCGAACAAGCCGCCGATGCTGGGCGTGAACGTCGGGCGCAAGGCCGGGCGCCGCAAGGACACCGGCGCCCACATCCACAGCCGCGGCGAGTACGTGGTCCACATCGGCGATTCGGCGCAGCTCAACGCCATCCACGAGAGCAGCGAGGAGCATCCCGAGGACGTGAGCGAAGCCGAACTGCTGGGCCTGGCCACCGTGCCCTGCGAGACGGTGGCGGTGCCCCGCCTGCGCGACGCGCCGGTGGCCATGGAGTGCCGGCTGTCGCAGGTCATCCCCTTCGGCGAGACCGGCGCGGAGTTCATCGTCGGCGAGGTGACGCGCTTCCATCTGCGCGACGGGCTCATGCACGACGGCAAGGTCGAGACGCTGGCGCTCGACCCGGTGTGCCGCATCGGCGGGCCCAACTACGCGACGCTCGGCCGCATCGTCACGCTGCGGCGCATGCAGCAGACGGCCAAGTCGGTGGTCTGATCCTTTCGCTGCCGATGGCCGCTGCAGCCGCCGAGTCCGCCCCCACCGCCGGCGCGCAGTCGGTGCGACGCGCGCTGGCGGTGCTGCGCATCGTGGCGGCGGGGCAGGAGCATGGCGTGCGCCTGCTGGACGTGGCGCAGGCCACCGGCCTGAACCGCGCCACGGTGCACCGGCTCCTGCAGGTCCTGATGGAAGAGGGGGCGGTGGAGCAGGACGCCACGACGCGCCGCTACCTGATCGGCGGCGAAGTCTCGCTGATGGGCCTGGCGCGCTCGGCCGGCTTTCCCCTGCGCGCGGTGGCAGCGCCGCACCTGCAGGCGCTCGCCGAGGCCGAAGGCGAGACCTGCTTCCTCACCATCCGCAACGGCGACGACTCGGTCTGCCTCGCGCGGCATCCGGGCAGCTATGCCGTGAAGGTGCTGTCGATCGAGGTGGGCGCGCGGCGGCCGCTCGGCGTGGGCGTGAGCGGCCTCGTGCTGCTGGGCAGCCTGCCGGAGGACGAACGCGCGGCCACCATCCAGCGCAACGTGCGCCGCCTGCGTGCCCTGCGCATCGAGCCCGACGAACTGCGCCAGCGGTTGCGCGTGTTGCAGCGCCGCGGCTATGCCTACGCGTCGCCCGGCATCGTGCCCGGCACGCGCGCGCTGGCGGTGCCGGTGCACCATCCGCAGGGCACCGTGCTGGCCGGCCTCGCCGTCACCGCCATCAAGGACCGCCTGCCCGACGAGCGGGTGCCGCGGCTGGTGCAGGCGATGGAGCGGCACGCGCGCCGGATGGGGCAGCAGTGGGCCGAACGCGAGAGCGCCAAGCGCCGATGAGCAAGGGCTGAGATGATGCCGGGCTGAATCGCCAAGGAGCCTTCCATGCCCGACAACATCCTCGTCTTCTACGGGTCGTACCGGTCCGACCGCATGGGCATTCGCCTCGCGGACTTCATCGTCGAGGGCCTGCGCGCCCGCGGCGCGAACGTCGACTTCATCGACGCCAAGGCGGTCGGCCTGCCGATGCTGGACCGCATGTACAAGGAACATCCCAAGGGCCAGGCGCCCGAGGCGCTCGAAACGCTGGCCGGCAAGATCCGCGCGGCCGACGCCTTCGTCTTCGTCACCGGCGAATACAACTGGGGCGTGCAGCCGGGGCTGAAGAACCTCACCGACCACTTCCTGGAGGAGTGGTTCTGGCGGCCCGCCGCCATCGCCAGCTATTCGGCCGGGCGCTTCTCGGGCGTGCGTTCGGGCACCGCCTGGCATTCGATCCTGTCGGAGATGGGCATGGTCGTCGTCTCCAGCACGCTGGCGGTGGGCCCGATCTCGCAGACGCTGGACGCGCAGGGCGAGCCGACGGGCGATGCGGGTGCGAGCCTGAAGCGCGCCTTCCCGCGCTGGGCCGACGACCTGGCCTGGTGGACGAACGCGGCGCGCGTGCAGCGGGCGACGCAGGCCCCGCCCTATTGAGCGATGCGGCCCGGCGCTTTTCAGGCAGAAAAGTGCCTGCAGCGCCCGTCCCGCCTGCGCTGACAGCTATCGATTCGATAGCAATTCGGCAACGCAGGCGCACTGGCAGCCCGCGCCCTGGGCCGTCGGCAGGTAACGTACTGTGTCCACTTCGCCTTCCTCTACAGAGCGACAGACCCGCGGCCGCCCGCGCGCCCTTCGGCGCCCAGAATCGCGGCCTTCTGTTCGACCCTCTGCATTGACGAAGGAGATGCTTCCATGGCCCAGGACGACTCGAAGGTGATCTACACCGGCAAGACCCACACGAGCGGCGGTCGCGACGGCGCGGCGCGCAGCGACGACGGCCGGCTCGACGTGCGCCTCACGCCACCGGGCGGCACGGGGGTCGGCACCAACCCCGAGCAGCTCTTCGCTGCCGGCTGGTCGGCCTGCTTCATCGGGGCCATGCGGCGCGCGGCGCAGCAGGCCGGCGTGGCGTTGCCGACCGGCGTGGCGGTCGATGCCGAGGTCGACCTCGCCTCGGGCGAGGACGGCTTCCGGCTGCAGGCCCGGCTGCGCGTGAGCCTGCCGGGCATCGATGCCGCGCAGGCGCGCGAGATCGTCGACGGCGCCCACCTCATCTGCCCCTACTCGAAGGCGACCCGCGGCAACATCGCGGTCGAACTCTCGCTCGCCTGAGCGCCGCACCATGGTCCTGCCCGCCGGCTCCACCGCCATCGACGCCGCCACGCCCGCGCGCGGCCGGCGGCGCCTGCTGCCGCGCACGCTGGCCGCGCGCGTCACGTTGGTGGTCGTGCTGGCGATGGCCCTGGCACAGGGGCTCACCTTCGTGGCCATCCGCTACGAGCGCGGCCAGGCCATGCAGGCGCTGATGCTCAGCGGCATCGAGCGCGACATCGCCAGTTCGGTGGCCGTGCTGGACCGTCTGCCCGCCGGCGAACGGGCGGCCTGGCTCGACCGGCTCGAACGGCCCAACTACCGCTTCGCGCTCGGCGGCACCGTCGACACGCCGCCGCCCTCGGCGCCGGCGATGCGGCGCTTCGTCGACGTCATCGTGGAGGCGCTCAAGCCGTACCCGGTGCTGGCCATCGGCGAGGCGACCCAGTGGCCCAACGCCGCGCGCCTGCAGGTCGGCCTCGGCGATGGCAGCAGCCTCTATGTGCTGGCGCGGCGCGTGCCCATGCCGGTGTCGGACTGGGTGCTGTGGCTGCTGGTGGCGCAGCTCGTCGTGCTGGCCCTGGCCGCTGCCTGGGCCGCGCGCCTGGTCACCCGACCGCTGGCACGCCTGGCCGACGCGGCCGACGGCCTGGGGCCCGACCTGCGGCCTGCGGTCGTCGACGAGCAGGGCCCCGCCGAGGTGGCACGCGCCGCGCGCGCCTTCAACGCCATGCAGCGCCGGCTGGCCGGCTACGTCGACGAGCGCGTGCAGATCCTGGCCGCCATCTCGCACGACCTGCAGACGCCCATCACCCGCATGCGCCTGCGCCTGGACCTGCTGGACGACGACCAGCTGCCCGAGCGCGACCGGTTCCGCGCCGACCTCGACGCCATGCACACGCTGGTGAAGGAGGGCGTGGGCTATGCACGCACCCTGCACGGCACCGGCGAACCGGCGCGCCGCATCGACCTGGCTGCGCTGGTCGAAAGCCTGGTCAACGACTACGCCGACACCGGCCAGCCCGTGCGCTTCGGCGGCGAGGCCACCGGCCCGATCAGCGCCGCGCCCCACGCGCTGCGCCGCATCGTCGGCAACCTGGTCGACAACGCCCTCAAGTACGGCGAGGGCACGCCGGTCGACGTGGCGCTGGTGCGCGAGGCCGAGGCGGTGGTCGTCGCCGTGCGCGACGAGGGCCCCGGCATCCCGCACGACCAGCTGGCTGCCGTGCTGCAGCCCTTCTACCGCGTCGAGGGCTCGCGCAGCCGCGACACCGGCGGCACCGGCCTGGGCCTGGCCATCGCGCACCAGCTCGCGCTGTCGATGGGCGCCACGCTGAGCCTGCACCACCGCGAGGGGCGACGCGGGCTCGAGGCGCGTCTGCGCGTGCCCGTGCCGCCCCCCTGAACCGCGCCGCAAGAAGAGACGAAGAAGAGGACAACGCCCCGATGTCTGCCGCACTTTCTGGCGATCACATCCTGATCGTCGACGACGACCGCGAGATCCGCGAGCTGATCAGCGCGTACCTGGTCAAGAACGGCCTGCGGGTGACCGCCGTGCCCACCGGCCGGCACATGCGCATCGCGCTGGAGCAATCGGGGCCGTTCGACCTGGTGATCCTCGACCTGATGCTGCCCGGCGAGGACGGCCTGACCCTGTGCCGCGACCTGCGCGCCGGCAAGCACAAGGCGCTGCCCATCCTGATGCTCACCGCGCGCGGCGACGAAGCCGACCGCATCCTGGGCCTGGAGATGGGCGCCGACGACTACCTGCCCAAGCCCTTCGCGGCGCGCGAACTGCTGGCCCGCCTGCGTGCCGTGCTGCGCCGCACCCGCATGCTGCCGCCCAACCTGCGCCGCGCCGATGGCGACGAGGCGCGCTGGCTCGTGTTCGGCGACTGGCGGCTCGACACCGTCGAGCGCCACCTGCTCGATGCCGACGGCGTGGTCGTGTCGTTGAGCGGCGCCGAGTACCGGCTGCTGCGCGTCTTCCTCGAGCACCCGCAGAAAGTGCTCAACCGCGACCAGATCCTCACCATCACCCAGGGCCGCGAGGCCGAGCTCTTCGAGCGTTCCATCGACCTCATGGTGAGCCGCCTGCGCAAGTGCCTGCGCGACGACGCCCGCGAGCCGCGATACATCAAGACGGTGCGCAGCGAGGGGTATGTGTTTTCGGTGCAGGTGGAGGCGGCGGATGACTAGCGCCGGGCGGATGCGGCGGTGGCTGATGTCGGTGGTGTTCTGTGTGGGTGGGGTGGCGTGCGAGTTGAGGCAGCCGGTGGCGGGGGCGTGCGCATTGCCGGTGCGGGCGTTGCGGTTGCGCAGGTGGCAAAGGGGTGCCTAGGTCGTCGCAGCGATCGACGTGCTGCTGCTCTGGATTCAGCGGCTGGCTGTGGGTGGCTGATGAGTGCTGAGCAGCGGTAGCCGACCTTCGCGCTATCCTCTCAGTCGGCCGCTCTCGGCCAAGAGCTGCCGTTCACTTGCAGGCTTAGTCACAACCGGGCAGAGGGCCTAAAAGATATGGAACCGAGTGGAAAGACCGCGCTTCAAAC